>NZ_JBQAEO010000014.1:0-135802 GCF_051915365.1 Bacillus cereus group sp. MYBK79-1
ATATATATCGAAGCTGTTCCTCCCTAATTTATAAGACATTCCCCAGTGTCTTGAACAGCTTTCCATCCCTAATTAAATTGACATAAATTGTCCCCTTCCCTAGGCCATCATATATGATGGCCTTATTTTTTATTTCTTGCCGCTATTTTTCAACATACATACTTGTTTCACCAATCTATAAAAACAACATTATTCATCCCTATTTCTATTCCAGAAAAATATTTTTCCATTATAAATTTTCAGAATATATTGTCATCCCTTTATATTTTCAGTATAATCACCTTATAAAGTAACTTTATAAGGATAAGGGGGATTTTTATTGAAGCAAACAAAAGCTATCCTAATCGCATTGTTTCTTGGCCTAGTTGTTGGACTCACTTTAAATTTAACTGCACCGTCTATTTTTGAACCATTAAATGAGTATGTGTTCAATCCACTCGGTCAGTTGTTTATTCGCCTCATTAAAATGCTAGTTGTTCCTGTTGTATTTATTTCCATCGTACTTGGGGCTGCTGGTCTTGGCGATCCAAAACAACTTGGAAGAATTGGTTTAAAATCTATTTCATTCTTTCTTACAACAACAGCAATTGCAATTTCAATTGCAATTACATTTGCACTTATTGTAAAACCAGGGACTGGAGGTAATTTCAAAACAGAAGGTCTTACTTATGAAGGTGCAAAAACTGAAACTTCTTTCGTCGACACGCTACTTAACATCGTGCCAGATAATCCAGCAAAAGCGATGGCTGATGGTAACATGTTACAAATCATTGCCTTTGCCGCATTAATCGGACTCGGTTTAGCTGTTTTAGGAAAACGAGTTCAAGGTATTCATTCATTACTTGAACAGGGCAACGAATTAATGATGTATCTCGTTAATCTCGTTATGAAATTAGCTCCAATTGGAACATTTGGCTTGCTCGCTTCATCCGTTGGGAAAATGGGTCTTGCAGGCGTCGCTGCGATGTTCAAGTATATGATTGTCGTTATGCTAGTACTTATTATTCACGGCATCTTCGTATATGGCGGATTATTAAAGGTATTAGCAAAAGAAAGTATTGTCCGTTTCTTTAAACATTTCGGGCCAGTAATGGCAATTGGGTTTAGTACATCTAGCTCTAATGCATCTCTTCCATTTGCAATGAAAACCGCACAAGAAAAACTTGGTGTTCCAAAAGCGATAAGTTCTTTTGTACAACCACTAGGTGCAACAATTAATATGGACGGTACTGCCATTATGCAAGGCGTAGCAACTGTATTTATCGCTCAAGTATACGGAGTTGAACTTACACTCCCCCAGCTAGCTATGGTCGTATTAACTGCTGTACTAGCTAGTATCGGCACTGCTGGTGTACCAGGTGTTGGACTTGTAATGCTGACAATGGTTTTAAATCAAGTAAATCTACCAGTAGAAGGTATTGCCTTAATTATCGGTATTGACCGCATTCTAGATATGTCAAGAACAGCTGTAAATATTTCTGGTGATGCAATTTGCGCAATGATTGTCGCAAAATCAGAAGAAAAATATAATACGGATCAATCTGCAGCATCTTAAATCAAAAAAGGAGTGAATTATTTCACTCCTTTTTTGATTTACTTCCTTTTTTCGAACGATATTCTTTTCCTTTATTATCATTACCAGTCTCAAATTCAGAACTAAACTCTTGCTGAAATTGCCCTGATTTCGGTGAGCCTTGATTTCCGCTCCCTTTACTACCATTTCGATTTGTCATATTTCTGCCCCCTTTCTTTACTAGTAGTATGTTACAGATTTTCTTTTTTATAATCTTTTACATACGAAAGAAGACCTTCCTCATATAAGGAAAGTCTTCACCTTTATTTCGTAAGCGTTTTCTTACTAATAATGACTTAAATAAGTTTTTTAGAAATAGATATCATTATATTCATTTCTTCTTCTGAAAGCGTAGAAAATCTTTCTTGTAAATATTGTTTTTTCGCACCTTCCATTTTCGCAACTAAATCTTTTCCTTGTTCTGTAATCTCCAAATATACAACTCGTCGATCTGACGTAGAACGTGAACGAGTTACAAAACCTTTATTAATTAATTTTTCTGTAACAGCTGTAATATGACTATTCGACACATTTAACTCATTCGCTACACGTGATACCATTTCTTTATTCGTACGATTCAATATTCTAAGGACGATGAACTCATTCCACGGTATGTAACCACCAAATATTTTTCCAATATCATTACGCAACGTGCGGAACATAGCAAAAACATTTGTCGATAGTTCTTCCATTAATTGCTCTCGATTTTGAGACAACTTTGACAGCCCCTTTTATTTCATTTAGTTAAATAAAAACCTTATTAATAATCTTACATGAAATCTTACTTTTTGTCACCTTATTTTCCCATAATTCGTAGTTTTTTAATAGATATTTCATGGTACAATAAAGTTGATTTTCCAGAAAAAGGAGTTGGAGTAGTGAGTGAAGAAGAAAAATTTTCTAATCTCAATCTAAAAGATAAGACTTTGATTATTGGTTTTGTTATTCTGTTTCTCATTATAATTTTTGCCTTTATATTCTTTGTATATGTAGGGATCTTTCAAATTACAGGTATAGAATATTCATCAAGAACAGCTCTACTACTCTTTTTTTTACTTATTCTTTTATTAGATGGCATTACATATTTTATATTCATTTTCTTTAAAGTGCTTCTACATCCAATAATGACAAGCATACCCAATTGGCTCTCAATCGCTCTGCTCTCAATCATTGAAATTACGCTAGATTGGTTCGTCATTCATACTGCCGACGATTGGATAGAGAGCGTACAACTATCCAACATTGCTGAATTATGTGTCGTACTATTCCTTTTCCTATTAAGTAAATTATTAAGTGACAAGAAAGAGTAAGAATACAAGCTTTTCTATATAAAAATTGGTACAATGAAAATAAATTATACTAAAGAGGTGTTATTTATGAACTTACAACAATGGGCTGATAAAGGTATGTCCTTTGATACATATGTGAATGAAATGAAAGTAAATCAATACGAGCTACTGCACATTTACAATAACTTTTTAATTCCAAATGAATTACTTCCTGTATTAGAAGAACGCCAAAATGACGGATGGCGTGTTATCGTATTAACAGCTGATTGGTGTGGTGATGCTCTTTTATGCGTACCTGTTATGAAACGAATTTCTGAAGTTGCAAATATTGAAATGTCATTATTAATTCGCGATGAAAACTTAGAATTAATGGATCAATATTTAACAAATGGAACAGCACGTGCCATTCCAATCTTTATTTTCATTGATAAAGATGGAAATGAACAAGCCGTTTGGGGACCACGCGCTCCAAAAGTACAAGAGTTAGTAACTTCAATGCGCGCTACATTACCTGAAAAAGAAGATCCAACATTCGAAGAGAAACAAAAAGAAATGTACGCTAATTTCCGTGCTACATTAGCTGATGATACTTCTCTTTGGGAACATGTAATGGAAAATATGATGGAAAAAGTAGTAAAATAAAAAACTGCCGAGTTCGGCAGTTTTTTTATTACATAATGAAGAAATAGAATACCGCAGCTAAAATGAAACGGTAATAAGCAAACGGTGTTAGTTTTACACGAGATAATAATTTTAAGAATGAAACAATTGCAAGCATCGCAACAACGAATGCTGTAATAAATCCTGTTGCAAATAATGGTATATCAGCCGCACTTAATATATCCCAGCTTTTAATTAAATCTAAGCCACTTGCAGCTACCATCATTGGTACCGCTAAAATGAATGTATATTCAGCCGCCGCTGTATGTGACACGCGAGCTAATAAACCACCACTTATTGTAGAACCAGAACGAGAAAATCCTGGCCAAAGCGCTAAACATTGGAACATTCCGATTGTAAATGCTTGTTTATATGTGATTTCATCTAATGTTCTTGCTGTACTTGGTTTTGAAAACTTCTCAGCAACAATCATTAAAATACCGCCAGCTACTAAGCTAATGACAACTGGTCCTGGTCCAAATAAAACTTCTTTAATTGTACTATGGAACAATACGCCAAGTACGCCGGCAGGAATCATCCCGATAATAATATGTAATAAATTTAACGATGGTCCGTCAGTTACTTTCCCTATACCGACTAAAGACCATAGTCTCTTCCAAAATATAACGACAACTGCTAAAATCGATCCCAATTGAATAACAACTTCAAAAACTTTCGCTCTCTCGTCGTCAAATCCAAGTAAATGTCCTGTTAAAATCATATGCCCTGTTGATGATACTGGTAAAAACTCTGTTAACCCTTCAACAGCACCCATGATTAAACCAATTAACCAATCAGCCACAAGTAGTGCCTCCTTAATAACGAATATGTAATTTTTCACACCTTATCATAATACCTTATCCCCTTTTAAAGTGCATCTTTTTTTTATTGATTGTACATGTTGTATACGCGTATTTCTTTTCTATTTTTTGATTAAATTGTATGATAGTAAGAGTTTGTTTTTTTAGCGGAAAGGGGATTTTATGAAAGAAACTAATTCATTCTCACAAAAATTAAAGCAATTTGTATTGCTATTTTTCCCGATTTTCGTTACGCAAATGTCATTATTTGCAATGAGTTTTTTCGATACGACAATGTCAGGACATGCAAGCCCCATTGATTTAGCAGGTGTTGCAATCGGAACGAGTATATGGATTCCAGTTAGTACGGGATTAACTGGAATTTTGATGGCCACTACTCCAATTGTTGCACAACTTGTTGGATCTAAGAAAAAAGAGGATGTTCCTCACGTTGTTATACAAGCAGTATATTTAGCAATTTGTGCTAGTTTTGTTGTTATCCTTATCGGATTCTTCGCTGTTACACCTATTTTAAACGGCATGCGATTAGAAGAACCTGTGGAACGTATTGCAGCACAGTTTTTAAGTATTATTGCAATTGGAATTATTCCCTTATTTACTTACACTGTTTTACGCGGATTTATTGATGCATTAGGAAAAACTCGTACAACGATGATCATTACATTACTATCATTACCAATTAACGTAGTATTAAATTATGTATTAATTTTCGGTCATTTCGGTTTTCCAAAACTCGGTGGTGTCGGAGCAGCAATTGCTTCTGCAGCAACCTATTGGTGCATTTTAATTATTACAGTTATCATTATTCGTACGAAAGAGCCTTTCGCATCTTTCCATATCTTTAAACAATTATATCGTCCTTCTCTTTCGAGTTGGAAAGAATTCTTAAAACTTGGCGTCCCTATCGGATTTGCTATCTTTTTTGAAACGAGTATTTTCGCTGCTGTAACACTTATGATGAGTAATTTTAGCACGACAACAATTGCAGCTCATCAAGCAGCTATGAACTTCGCTTCCTTGTTATATATGACTCCTTTAAGTTTAGCAATGGCAATGACCATCGCTGTTGGATTTGAAGTGGGAGCAAAGCGATATGATAACGCAAAACAATATGGATTTATCGGGATTGGCTTAGCGCTTGCATTCGCCCTATTATATTCCATTCTTCTTTACTTCTTTGATGATGAAATTGCTTCTATTTATACAACAGATGTACAAGTTCATCATTTAGCAAAAGAATTTCTTATATTTGCGATTTTATTTCAAATTTCAGATGCAATTGCAACGCCTGTACAAGGGGCACTACGTGGTTATAAAGACGTAAATGTTGCCTTAATTATGACATTAATCGCTTATTGGGTAATAGGTCTCCCTCTCGGTTACATATTAGCAACGTATACGGACTGGGCAGCAAAAGGATATTGGATTGGCCTTATTATCGGTCTAGCATTTGGCGCTATCTTCCTTCTTGTCCGTCTCTTTCAAGTGCAAAGACAATATACAACAGAAAACCACCGCTCACGATAGAGGGTGGTTTTCTTTATGCATATTTTTTCTATGAACGTATAACATAATGAAAAAGAAAGGTGGATACATATGGACGAAAAAGAAAAAAAGCAATCATTCGATGAAGAATTCGCCCCTGAAATTTCACCTGGATATCGGCAAGATGTACATAAGCCACCTAAATATAAAAACACTTCGTTTTTAATGGGTATTACCATTTTCGCTGCTGTATTACTTGTGCTTATCATTTTCGTTTATTTTTGATGGAAGGTGATTTATTATATGAAGAAACAAGATTCCAATCGTTCAAAAAGAACTGTAAAAACAGAAAAAGGATATGCAGGTGATTCTGTTCTTACGCAGAAACAAGTCGAGCAAGGAAATTTATATATTGCTCAAAAAGAACTTGGTCAACAAAATGAAAATCTTTAAAATCCCTCAAAGAACTGGGGGATTTTTTTATCGGCTATTTGTGGCACTTTATTGTACATACTGCTTTTGTTCTAACACCTTAAATATATTATTAACCTTTACAATTTTCATTTCATAATTCAATTTCATTTCGCTTCTCTTACCATTTTCAGTACCCGCAACGTACGCTGCAGTTTGATAACGAAAACTTTCATCCGTCACTTCACGTATGTCCTCGTTTATAAATTTATACTCTAAATCCCGAAACCGATTTGGATAATAATTTCCTATTAATTGTTCATATCCTCTATTTACAAATAGTTCTTCACCTTTTCGTTTCACATCTTCTTTATTATTAAGCTCAAACACTGATAATTGCTCTGTCACAAAATGTTCTCCTACCTTTTTCATTTCATTATGAGTTAAAGCTTCTATACTTTTGTTCTTTAATTCATTATTTAATCCGTACTGATCAATCGGTTTAAAGCTAGCAAAAACCTCTTCTTTATATGACCAAAACAATCCAAAAGCGATACATAGAGAAATGATGAATAGTCTTTTCTTCGTAATACTCCCGCCCTTCTTCATAATGATAGTTATATTTTAACATATAGAAAGAAAATTCTGATATCATAAAATGGAATAAATGAACTTAGAAATGAGGAACAATTATGGACTCTTACAAACAGTATATAAAAGATGCTTTGCCTAATCTTTCTATACATTCATATAAACAAAATGAAGAAGGATGGGATAATGTAGCGGTTATAGTAAATGATGAGCTACTGTTTCGTTTCCCTAGAAAACAGGAATATGCAATGCGAATTCCGTTAGAAAACGAATTATGCACACTGCTCTCTTATTCACTACATGAAATTGAGGTTCCAAAGTATCACCTATTCTATAAAAAGGATACTGATACTATTCCACTTTGCAGTTACTATACTCTCATTCATGGTGAACCGTTAAAAACAGAAATAGTTACTACACTAGAAAAACAAGAACGGAAAGTACTTATTACACAATTAGCCACCTTCCTTGCGGCTCTACATAGTATTCCTTTAAAACGTGTGAAAGCGTTAGGATTCCCTGTTGAAAAAACACTTACCTACTGGAAAGAGCTACAAACTAAGTTAAATCAGTATGTTACTAATAGTCTTACTTCGTTACAGAAATCATCTTTAAATCGTTTATTCGAAAATTTCTTTACTTTTATCGATACAACCAATTTTCAAAATACAATTATTCACGCTGATTTTACACATCATCACATTTTATTTAATAAGCAGAACAAAAACATTTCAGGGATTATCGATTTTGGTGATGCTCAAATTGGCGATCCTGCTTTTGATTTTGCTGGGCTATATTATGATTTCGGACGTGAATTTACTACATCTGTATATGAACAATACAGTACGCTTATTTCACACGATGATCCACTACTCATTCACCGCATCACGAGTTTTTATCAGTACAGTCCTTTACTACATAATATTATTTATAGCTTTGAAACAAAGAATGAACTTGCATTCCTAGCGGGTACAGGACAATTGAAAGTAATACTACAGGGATGAGATTACATTCTCTCCCTATACTCTCTCTCCTCATACATCATTAACTTTTTATCCATTTCAACAATGACTTGATACAGTTGAAATGCTTGTAAAATTTGCAGTTGAATCTCAAAAGGAGCATTCTGTTCTTTTAACCATTGAAATACTTTCGTTTCATCTCTCATTGATTATTCCTCCCTTTATAAAAATCTGCTACAAATATACGGTAAATGATGAAAAGCTTTTCATGTCAATAATAAAAAAGGATGCAAAGTTGCATCCTTTAATGTACGATATTTTTCTTTTGCTTCGCTTCTTTCTTTGCTTCTTCCCCTTGGCATTCACTACGAAACGCACAACTTATACACTCAGAACGAAAATGACGCTCTGTATAGTGTTCAGGTTGCTGCAACATTTCTTTCATTCTAGATAAATCAGCCATTCCAGTTATAATATCTTCCTGTTTCGAAATGTACTCATACTTAGTTCCTTCTATTAAATTAATAACTTCAATTTTGCCTGGAAGAATGCCGAAAGCTTTATAACTGAATACTGTCATTAGCTTCTGACAAAGAGCAAGCATTTCCTCATCCGCATCGACAACATACTTTTTAATTACAAACGACTCAGTACTCCACTCACCAACTTCTAATGTCAATGACATGTGGACACCTAACTCTTCCATATATGTTTGAAATTTTTCATATAAAAATAACGGCGGTGTCTGACTATCATCTCTTTCAACAAACTGTAATAAGTGATCCGTTAACTTTGCTAACACAATATAATACTCCGTCTTCGAAGCAAACATATTAATCCTTACTTTTTTCCAATACTTTTCTATTAATATTAAAAGTACGATTTTCGTTTGTTGGCCCGCAGGTAGTGTGTAATATTCGTTAATAATTCGATTCACAATCATTTGTGCGATTTGTTGCCATTCAAACGAAGAAGGTTCTCTTCTTTTTATATGACGAAAATAAAATTTATGCGGACAACGCATAAAATCATACAAATGATAATCTGTCATCGTTTTGATTGCGATTTTCTCGTGCACTTGCTCTTCATCTCCCTTCTGCCATTAAGAAAGGTGTTTTACAAATTCAGCTCCAAACTGTAAACATTTTTCTACATCTTCATCTTCTGGCGTTAATTCTACTTTTAGTCCTTCTAACACAACTGCCGCTCCGCGCTCTTGTAGCTTTTCTATTAAAATGTCAACCGCCAAACCGTATTTCGGATAAGCTGAATCACATGACCCGAATACTACCGCTTTTTTCCCAGTTAAATCAATAGAATCCATTGCATCATAAAAATCTAAGAAATCATCAGGAAGGTCACCGTCTCCCCAAGTGTAAGCACCTAAAATAATTCCATCATACTGTTCTAATATAGAAGCTTCTGGTGAATCCATAATATCGATAACTTCAATTTCATTTTCTGTTTCACGAATTGCACCGGCAATATGATCAGCCATTTCCTCTGTATTTCCACTCATACTTGCAAAAATCATTACTAACTTACTCAATTGAACCTCTCCCTTTACTTTGTATCTCTTTTTCTGTTTGAATGCTCTTCTTCTCATCTACATATTCAGAACGAATTACATTTCGTTGCCATTCCATATGCTGATCAACATCTTTATTTTTATCTTTTAATCCCCTCCGCAGAAGGTGAAATTTTTTTCTCATTAACATGTCGCATCCATCCTATTGATAATAATTATCAATTTCAACTACATTTAGATTAATTGACATTGATTATCAATGTCAATAACTATTTTAAAAAAAATGATTAAAATGTACAAGCTTGTCCGTTAGCTATTCATATACTATAAATGAGCATAGTTCTTTCTCAGCCCTCTCTGACGGAAAGAAATAAAAGCAACTGCGATAGAGCGCAGTTGCCTTTTTTTATACTTTTTTATGATTTTAGTAGTCTTATCGCTGTCTCTAGAAATAATTCCACTCCATAAATTAGAGAGGATTCATCTACATCAAATTTTGGATGATGATGCGGGTAGCAAGTATTTATCGTTTCATTACCTGTTCCTAGTTTAATGAAACAACCAGGTGCTTTTCTTAAATATGCTGAAAAATCTTCTCCTCCCATAGAAGGTTCCAGCTTCACAACACACTCATTCCCAAACAAATGTAGTGCACTTTCTTCTACTACTTTTGTAATATATTCATCATTAATAACCGGATCATATCCATATCGATACGTATATGTATAATTTGCTCCATGTGCTTTTGTAATTCCTTTCACGATTTTCTCAATTTTCTCTTCTGCTTCCACTCTTAACTCTTGATTAAATGAACGTACAGTTCCCATTAAAGTTGCTACACTAGGAATGATATTATCAGCCATTCCCCCATGAAACTGCGTAACTGAAACGACCCTTTGCATGAAAGCACTTGTATTTCTTGATACGATATGTTGTAGATTTGTAATAATCTGCGCTCCGATAGCAATAGGGTCTATCGTTTCTTCTGGCCTCGCTGCATGCCCTCCTTTCCCTTGAATTTCAACTGTAAATACGTCTGGTGCCGCCATCATCGGCCCATACGCAATTCCAATCTTCCCGCTCTCAAGTCCTGACATAACATGTAAACCTATTACATAATCAACACCATCCATCACGCCTGCCTCAACCATTTCTTGTCCGCCGCCAGGATACACTTCTTCTGCGTGCTGAAAGAATAGACGAATCTCACCTGCAAAATCTTCCTTTATATTTGATAGTACCTCTGCTGTACTTAGTAAAATAGCTGCGTGAGCATCATGCCCACATGCATGCATCACTCCCTTATTCACAGACGTATAAGATTTCCTTGTCTCTTCTTGAATTGGCAAAGCATCTATATCGGCCCGAATCGCAACTACTTTCCCTCGTTCCGTTCCTCTTTTAATTGCTAGTACACTATACTTCGTCGGTCTCGTTACTTCAAAAGAAGAAAATGAGCATAATGTATCATATATAAATTGCGAAGTTTCTTTTTCATGAAATGATAATTCCGGATGTTTATGAAAATACCGTCTCCATTTCATAATGTTGTCTTCTGAAATAAAATCCTTCCACACCCTCTTCATTAGAGATTCCTCCTTTTAAGAAACTTTAAGAATTCATACATTGACTATGAAAAACACAAACAAATATTGCATTTCTATACATTGTTCCAGGCCAATTTTATACATTCATACAATCCACTTCCTATTTACATATCAAACCCATTACAAATTCATGCTGAATGTAATATAATTGCTAAGTTAGGGATTTTCTTTTTTAGTATTTAGTGCTAATATCAGAAAAGAGCCTTTTGACTTATTTTTACCTAAAATGTGGAATTTTGTTTTTTTCACAATAATGTAGGACATGATACCTACAAAGAGCTATTATTTCATTAAGAGAGGGAAAGACATGGAAAGATTAAAAGAGATATGGTCTCGACCACTCACACAATGGGTTGCAAAGACGGTTTATTACCTTGCAATTTTATTTGCATTACTTTGGTTGTATGGATTCCATGATACAAACACAAGTACATTTATTTACAATGAATTCTAGGGTGGGAACGTTATGAAGTTATTAGAACAAATTGAAAAGTGGGCTGCAGAAACGCCTGATCAAACCGCTTTTGTTTGGCGAGATGCGAAAATTACGTACAAACAATTAAAGGAAGATTCTGATGCGTTAGCACATTGGATTTCTTCTGCGTATCCAGATGATCGTTCACCAATTATGGTGTATGGCCATATGCAACCTGACATGATTATTAACTTTTTAGGTTGTGTAAAAGCTGGACATGCTTATATTCCTGTAGATTTATCTATCCCAGCTGATCGTGTACAACGTATCGCTGAAAATTCTGGTGCGAAACTACTTTTATCAGCAGCAGCAGAAGTAACTGTAACTGATTTACCAGTTCGCATTGTAAGTGAAAACAACTTAAAAGATATTTTCTTTACTCATAAAGGGAACATTCCAAATCCTGAACATGCGGTAAAAGGTGATGAGAACTTCTACATTATTTACACATCAGGAAGTACAGGTAATCCGAAAGGGGTTCAGATTACTTATAACTGCCTTGTAAGCTTTACACAATGGGCTGTAGAAGATTTCAACTTACAAACAGGGCAAGTATTCTTAAACCAAGCACCTTTCTCATTCGATTTATCTGTCATGGATATTTACCCATCATTAGTAACAGGTGGTACACTTTGGGCAATCGATAAAGATATGATTGCACGTCCAAAAGACTTGTTTGCTTCTTTAGAGCAATCGGATATACAAGTATGGACTTCAACACCATCTTTCGCAGAGATGTGTTTAATGGAAGCATCTTTCTCTGAAAGTATGCTTCCAAACATGAAAACATTCTTATTCTGTGGTGAAGTATTACCAAATGAAATAGCTAGAAAATTAATTGAGCGTTTCCCGAGAGCAACAATTATGAATACGTACGGTCCAACAGAAGCTACTGTCGCTGTAACAGGTATTCACATTACAGAAGAAGTACTTGATCAATACAAATCACTTCCAGTTGGATACTGTAAATCAGACTGTCGCCTTCTTATTATGAAAGAAGATGGCACGATTGCACCTGATGGTGAAAAAGGTGAAATCGTAATTGTCGGTCCAAGCGTAAGCGTTGGATATTTAGGAAGCCCTGAATTAACAGAAAAAGCATTTACTATGATTGACGGTGAGCGCGCCTATAAAACAGGCGATGCTGGCTATGTTGAAAATGGTCTTCTATTCTATAATGGTCGTCTTGATTTCCAAATTAAGCTGCATGGTTATCGAATGGAATTAGAAGAAATTGAGCATCACCTTCGTGCGTGTTCTTACGTAGAAGGAGCAGTTATCGTTCCAATTAAAAAAGGTGAGAAATACGATTATTTATTAGCGGTTGTTGTTCCTGGAGAACATTCATTTGAAAAAGAATTCAAATTAACATCTGCAATCAAAAAAGAACTCAATGAGCGATTACCAAACTACATGATTCCACGTAAATTCATGTATCAATCTTCTATTCCAATGACACCAAATGGAAAGGTAGATCGCAAAAAATTATTGAGTGAGGTTACAGCATGACCGCATATGGATCATTTTATTTTTTCGCTATAGTGGGCATTTTATTAATACCTACTATCATAGCTGGATTAAAAGGTAAAATGTTGCGTAAATATAATGCCGTTTTAACATTAGTCATGCTTGCTATTATCTTCTCGGATAAACCGAAGCAAGCGATTATGTTAGCCGCATTTATTATTTGGCAATATGCCCTAATTAAAGGCTATTTACTTTTAAGAAAACAAAAGAATAGTACATTCACATTTTGTATAGCTGTTATTTTATCGATTTTGCCACTTATTTTGGCGAAAGTCGCACCATTTGTTCCTGAACTAAAATTTGTTGTCTTTTTAGGAATGTCCTATGTAACATTTAGAGCAGTGCAAATGGTATTTGAAGTTCGTGATGGCTTAATTAAAGAACTTTCCTTCTTTAATTTTTGGGAATTCGTTTTATTCTTCCCTGCGATTTCAACGGGACCTATCGATCGCTACCGCAGATTCCAAAAAGATATTCAAAAGCCACCTAGCGCCGAAGAATATCAAAATTTACTATATACAGGATTAAACCGTATTTTCCAAGGTTTCTTGTATAAATTTATTATCGCTTACTTAATAAAGCAATATTTTATGGACCCGGCATTTGCTCAGCAAGATACAATCCTATCCAATATGGTTTACATGTATAGCTATAGCTTATATTTATTCTTCGACTTTGCTGGTTATAGCTCATTTGTAATTGGTGTAAGTTATATGATGGGTATTAAAACACCAGAAAACTTTAATAAACCGTTCATTAGTCGTAACATTAAAGACTTCTGGAACCGCTGGCACATGAGTTTATCATTCTGGTTCCGTGATTTTATTTACATGCGTTTCGTCTTTTTTGCAACGAAGAAAAAGTTAATTAAAAACCGTTACACAATTTCGTATATCGGTGCATTTTTAAACTTTTTCATCATGGGAATTTGGCATATTACTGGTGAGCATGTGTATCAATACATTATTTATGGTCTATATCATGCCGCGCTGTTCATTTTATTCGACATTTTCGAACGAAAAAACAAGAAGCATAAGTTTTGGCCAAACAATAAATTTACACACGTCCTTGCGATTGTAATTACGTTCCACGTTGTATGTTTCGGTTTCCTAATTTTCTCTGGACACCTTAACAGATACTTTTAATGCACCCTTCTTATAACTAGTAAGAAGTTGCACATATAATATATTTCGGATATAAAGGAGATTTTAAAAATGGCAGAATTCAAAGAGCAAGTATTAGATATTTTAGAAGAAGTATGTGAAAACGATATTGTGAAAGAAAACTTAGATGTTCAATTATTTGAAGAAGGTATTCTTGATTCTTTCGCTGTAGTATCTTTATTAGTTGAATTCCAAGAGCGTTTAGATATTGAAGTTTCTATTTCTGATTTTGACCGTGACGAGTGGGCTACTCCAAACATGGTTATTAAGAAGTTGGAAGAAATCCGATGAACAAAGCAAAATTTGGTCCGATGCTTTTAGCATTGGCCCTTTTTGCTGTATTCTTACTTATTCCAACGCGCTTCCTACTTCCACTTTTAAGTGATGAAAAAGTAGAACAAGCTGCCACTTCTTTAAAAGAAGAAAAGATTCAAAGTATGATTTTACAGCAAAAGATGTTAGCAGACTCAAAATACCTTCCGATGTATGGATCATCGGAATTCGCACGTATGGATGCTTACCATCCATCAAATTATTTCAAAGTAAAGCCTGAAGGATTCACACCATTCCTACTTGGACGCGGTGGAACACAAGACCTTGTACATGTATTAAACTTTGCATCTACAATGGATCAATTGAAGGATAAGAAAATGGTATTCGTTCTTTCTCCGCAATGGTTTGTGCCACAAGGTATTGATGAAACACACTTTGCA
Organism: Bacillus cereus group sp. MYBK79-1; assembly: GCF_051915365.1. NCBI lineage: Bacteria > Bacillati > Bacillota > Bacilli > Caryophanales > Bacillaceae > Bacillus > Bacillus cereus group sp. MYBK79-1. The sequence goes on from NZ_JBQAEO010000014.1 coordinate 14,806, forward strand.
CCTAACTTTTCAAAACAACAAGGTTACCACTTCATTTTCAACGATGATGTAAAACCTGAAATGAAAAAGCAAATTGCAAAGCGTTTATTAAACTTTGAGATTGTTAAGAAAGAAACTTTACTTAAAATTTCGCTTGAAGGTATCGTTTACGATGATACAAAGCATAAAGTAAAAGCACTTGCTGCTAAACCTTTTGCTTATATTTATCGTAACATTTTAGATCGCAAAGATTTATTTACAGCAATGTTTGATATTAAACCGCATAAAGAAAAACTTGACCCTTCATTAAAACAAATGAACTGGGATGAAACTCGTAAACATGCAGATCAAACAGGTGCAGCAGAATCTGGATCTAATGAATATGGTATCGAAGATGGTTACTTCAACAGCAAAATCAAGAAGAAATTAAAGCAACGTGAAGGCTACTTAAAAAATGATGCTTATGATCAATCGCCAGAATATGAAGATTTACAAATTGTACTTGATTTATTAAAACAATCTGGTGCAAAACCACTCTTCATTTCTGTTCCTGTAAAAGGTCCTTGGTACGATTACGCTGGCTTCCCGAAAGAACGCCGCGAATTATACTATAAGAAAGTTCATGAGCAAATTGAGAAAGCTGGATATCCAATTGCCGACTTCTCAAATCATGAGTATGATAAATACTTCTTAAAAGATCATATGCACTTAGGTTGGAAAGGCTGGGTTTATATCGATGAGGCCGTCCAACAATTTTATAAAGCAAACTAATGAAAAGACCGCTTGAATTATTCAAGTGGTCTTTTTCTATATACATTTTGCAATTGTTCGATTACGTTATCTGCTTCTTTCATCACTCGCTCCACAACATTCTGAGCTGATTCTATTCGTGCTAATGATGACGCTTGTCCTGCCCAAAGCGACATATATTCTCCTTTATTATGTTTTGCTGCCTCTTGACGTATTTTAGAGGTTAATACATTTTGCACTGGATACATCGGAAGCCCTTCTTCTTTCCCTTCATGCTTCTCTATAAATTCATTACGAATACCCCGTGCATATTTCCCGGAAAACGCACGAGTCACAGTTGTACTCGTATCTGTACTACGTAAAACCGCTTGCTTATATACATCATGGGTAATACTTTCTTCACTCGTTAAAAAAGCTGATCCCATTTGAACAGCTTCTGCCCCCAGTGTAAATGCCGCAACAAGTCCTTGTCCTTTCATTACACCACCTGCTGCAACAATTGGGATATGCGGGACTGCTGCTACTAACTGCGGAATTAATGCGAACGTCCCAATCATAGCGTCCTGTTCTTTTCCGATAAATGTCCCTCTATGCCCTCCAGCTTCGCTACCTTGACCGACAATAATGTCTACTCCTAATTCAGCAAGCACTTTCGCCTCTGCCACATGAGTAGCTGTTCCGATGACTTTTATTCCTCTTTTTTTTAAGTCATCTATTTCTTCTTTTTCTAACGTTTGAAATGCAAAGCTAACGACTGGCACGTTTTCTTCTACTAACACTTGTAATTGTTCTTTATAACTTTTCGGAAGCTTTAACTGCTCTTCTTCCTCTATACCGAATTCTCTATTCACTCCGCTAAGTAATCCCTTTGCCAAGGTTATCTTCTCTTCTTCTATCTGTATCTCTTTCGTTAACAGTAAGTTAACACCGAAAGGCTTATCCGTTCGTTCCCTTATTTTATAAATTGCGTCACGAATCTGTTCAGGGCTCATATAGCCTGCTCCAAGCGTTCCTAATCCTCCGCTATTACTTACAGCTGCAACAAGTTCTGGCGTCGTAATCGCACCTGCCATACCTGCTTGAATGATTGGATACTTAATTTGTAATATATCTAACACTCGACTTGTAAACATTATTTCTCCTCCTATTCCCCTTATATCTTCTTTATTTGACAAACTTTCCCCTTCTTTTACAAGGGTTGAACTTCCTATGAAGCGAATATATTGAAAGTGAAGGAGGCTGAAAACAATGATAAATCCAAAAGCGTTACAACAAGGTGATACAGTAATGATTATTGCACCGTCTGGCCCACCAACAATTGAAAATGTATTAAAAGGTGTAAACGTACTACAAGAAATGGGATTATCTGTCGTAATCGGGAAGAGTGTTTATGAGAAATATGGATATTTAGCTGGAAGTGATCAAGTTCGTCTCGATGATATACATGAAGCTTTTTCAAATCATAAAATAACGGCCATTTTCTGTGCACGAGGTGGTTACGGAAGTGCCCGTCTCCTCCCTCACATTCAATATGAAATCATTCGGCAAAATCCAAAAATCTTTTGGGGATATAGCGATATTACAGCTTTACATACTGCCTTTTCACGTTATGCAAAGCTCGTTACTTTTCATGGCCCAATGGTGGAAGAGTTAGGTAAAGGGGTAGATTCTCTTTCTTTATCTTCTTTCAATCAACTATTCCATCCGTATTCCACCATCTTATCTGCTTCAGAATGTATCGTACCTACCTCTTCCTGTACCGTTACAGGCACATTGGTGGGAGGGAATTTAACTGTATTAACGAGTATAATTGGCTCATCCTATGAGCTAAATACGGCTAATAAACTTTTGCTCCTTGAAGACATTGGGGAAGAACCGTATCGCATTGACCGTATGTTAAATCAGCTACTTTTATCTGGAAAATTCAATAAATGTAGTGGTGTTATTTTTACAAGTTGTCACGACTGCACTCCTTCTAAACCATCTCGATCATTGCAAACAATACTATATGAATATTTCGCACCATATCATATACCTGTCCTATTCGGTTTACCGATTGGGCATATAAGCCCAAACATCGGGATTCCTCTTGGAGCCACAGCAACAATAAATACAAATAATAAAACACTCTCTATTTCCTCTGGCGTAGCCACTCAGTTTTCAAATTAAAAAGGAAAAGCGATTCCGCTTTTCCTTTTATTTATAATAATTAAAAATTCGTCCAGATGCGATATCTGCAATTTCTTCTGGAATAAATGTTTTACTTATATCAGTTCCAACATTTAATACTGCTGTAGCATCTTTCTCAATGCTACCAAATAACTCTTTCCCACGTATCGTAATAAGGGGCGTTCCTTCTGGCAACACATCTTTTACAAATTCCATTTGTGTAAAGAACGGAACGATCCATCTATCCTCTCCTTGGAAATGACGCAAACGAAGTATTCCTTCTGTTGCCCCGTCCTCTGCTTCTAGTGAACCAGCAACATAAAACTCAGTAGATAAGAGCAATTCATAAAATTCCTTTTGCTTCTGTTTATCGTTCCCTGCTACAACAAGTACTTCTTCTATTCTCTTTACCGGAATTTGCTCCATATGATGCCACCCCTATTTCAAAATGATTGTACTTAGATTATACGAAATATTCTTATTTTTTTCTACATAATTCGCAATTATTTTCTTAAAATAATTTCAATGCTTCTTTTGTCGTCAAAATCGTAGCAAACTCTTCATGTAAATTTACAAGTGTCATATTGTGAATATCTTCTGCACTATACTCTTTACCATCTAGACCTTTACGGTTAAAAGTAGCCGTTGCATCACTCACTAAATATGTTGTAAATCCTAAATTCCCTGCCATTCGTGTCGTAGTCTCCACACAATGATTTGTCGTTAATCCTACAACCACTACTGCATTACATTTGTTCTCTCTTAATTGCTCTTCTAAATTTGTCCCAATGAACGCGCTGTTAACAGATTTCTGAATAACCACTTCCCCAGGTAGTGGTTGCACTTCTTCTTTAAATTTTACCATTTCCGCTCTCTCATAAAATATCGACTGGGCATTTTCTTTATTTACATGTTGAATATGAAAAACTGGTCGCTTCCTTTTTCTCCATTGTTCTAATAAAATTCTCATGTTTTCTTCAGCAAAAAGATTATTTCTCTCACCCCAGTATGGTAATTGAAACGCTTTTTGTACATCAATTATAATAAGTGCTATTTTATTCATCATCATTTTCTCCTTCATTCGGCTGTAATTGAAACAGAAAACCAAGTTGTTGCGACGCAGTAATAAAACAAATATAAGCACAAAGTTCTACAATTTCTTTTTCCGTCCAGTATTGTTTCAATACACGAAACATATTGTCATCTATCGCTTGTTTATCATGAACAAACGTATGTGCAAAAGTAACAGCTACACTTATTTCTTCTACCTTTTGTATATCATCAGGCTTTCCTTTTGCCATACAATACGGACATTCATTCCCGTACGCTAATGTTCTTCTTACTTGTTCCTTCATCTCTGCCGAGAGAATTCCTTTACTATACAGTGTATTCTCTACCATACTCCATGAATGTAATAACTCTGGATTATGCCCTAATAACTTTTGAAACTTTGTATCTCCTATATTTGATAATGAAATTCTCTCCATCATTTCCCCTCCTATTTTCTTCTGTTTTATTGTAAAATAAATAAAGTTCACTTTGCATTTCATATGAATCTTAATTTATGTTTTTCCTTTACAAAAATCATTATTTTACTGGAGGTATATTTACAAATGCAACTAGACCGTGTTGATCGAAAAATTTTAAATGAATTATATAATGATAGTCGCCTGTCCATGCGTGAATTGGCAAAGCGAGTAAACTTATCTGCTCCATCTACTGCAGAACGTGTTCGTAAACTGGAAAGTGAAGGCGTGATTCAAAAGTACACAATTGATATCGATTATAAAAAAGCAGGACTTGTTTTAGATTGTATTTTAGAAATCACTTTAAAAAATGGTGATACAACACGTATGCAACAGTTTATTCAGTCTTATCCATCTGCAAGTTTTTGTTACCGCGTAACAGGGAGCTTATGCTACATTGTAAAAATTTCTGTTCCTTCACTCGTTGAACTTGAAGAATTTATCAATGATGTTTCTTCATATGCAACGACAGTTTCTCATATCGTATTATCAGAAGTATCTCTTACTCCTGATATTGAACATATCTTCCCAGAAGATTAATTAATTTTTATTCATAAAATATAAAAAAACCCCTTACAATAAGAATAAAAATAATATATTATGTATTAAAATACATAAAGTTCTAGAAAGGGGCTTTACATTGAAAATCTGGTTTTATGAAAAAACGGCACAATTAGATGAATTGCTTGGCATTTGGGATAATGTTCCGACTATCCCTCGAATTGGTGAAAAAGTTGAGATTTTAAAAACAGTCCGTACTGTTACAGATATTAAATATGTAAAGAACGGTAATAATTTTCGTGTAGAAATTATTACAAATTAAAAAGTAGCTCCTAAGAGCTACTTTTTAATTATCTATCATGTGCTTTCTTTATAACGATTTTATCTTCTTCTAGAGATACTGTTACATAATCATTTTCTTCTAACCGAAGCTTATTCACAGCCTCATCTGGCAGCTCTACAGCCATCAGTCTATCTGTTACGAACACTTGACTATACTCTTCATTTTCTTGTAATGCACTCACGACTTTTTCCTCATTTATAAAGCGCACTGATGGCACACCCACTTCTTTTACCTTGCGCCATTGTTTCCAAACGTAAGGAATTAACCAAAGTAACCCAACAACTGTAAGACCAATACCAATCCATAAATTACTTTGCGCTTGTAATTCAGGAATTGAAATTGCGCTACTCTCTTCTCCACCGACAAATTGCATACTTGTTGCAATCAAATTATTTAGAGCATGTACAGCGATATTCGTCCATATATTTTTCGTCTTTATGTATAGAAGACACATAACAACGCCAAACATGAACGCGCCAATAACATCAAAATGTCCTAAACCAAAAATCAGTGAAGATATGATTACAGCTTTTTTAATTCCCCATTTATAAGCCATTCGCTGTAAAAAGAATCCCCTAAAAATAACCTCTTCCATAATAGGTGCTAACACACATGCTGAAATGAAAGTAAATATCGTCATATATACGTTACTCGTGTTAATAACATTTCCGTCTTCTAACATAGTAACTAAGAAATTCGGTAACGTATGTGCTAATATGTAAAATTGAATATGAGATATACCAACTGAAAAAATCATTCCCATTATCGTTGCTAATACAATTAATCCCCACGGTAAACGTCCTGGTTTATCAAAAAAACTATTGAATACAACATTATTTTTATTTGTTTTTACGTATAACCAAAATAAAGGAAATACAAAAAATACAGTTATTTGTGAAATAACCTCCATCGTATTCTCAGAAACATTTGCTAGACTTAATGGGATCATCGTAAGGAACAATCCTATAATCATCCATCCAAAAAAACTGCGTAGCCTTATACGTGAAAATGCATAGTGCATATAGAACACCCCCAAAGATAGTAAAATAAATGGTGTGATAATTAAATTATAATATGAATATAGTTGAAATCCTTCCTATTTTTCTCAAATAATTCCGAACAACACATAGTAATCATTTTTCTTTCCATTGAAATCTACGAGAAAGTTATGTAGAAGAAATCCCCGTTTTTACAAGCGGGGATTTCTTTTATTATAATACGTCACGCTTTTGGAATAATGCACTTGATGCTACAAGTAATACAACAAAGTATGCAGCTACAAGTAAGAATGAAGTTGTAAATGTAAACTCTGAAAATGTCGGTTCCGCTCCGCCGCTTACTAGTTTATTGCTATCGTACACACTTAAATTTAAATGGAAAAACACTACAAACTTCGCTACACCTTTTGCAAACATCATCAGTACCATATTAATTGGTCCTTGTAAAAAGAAGAGGAACATCGTAATAATTAATGGTAATACAGACTTTCTAAATACGTTTGCTAAGAAAAATGCAAGCGTCGCAAAGAAGAACGGTGAAAGTACTTGATATAACGTAGATTTCATTACGATTCCTATCGTTAATTCTGTTTTACTACCATCCATTACAATTCCGCCAATCATCATTGAAATGATCGTGTTAGCAAATATGATAAATACTATAGTAAGTAATACTGTAATATATTTAGAGAATAAAACGGTAATTCTTTTTCTTGGACGGATTAATAATTGCTTAATTGTACCTTTTTGGAACTCATCAGTAATCATACGAGTAGCAATCGTAATACCAAAAATTGTTGCAAGTAAAGTAATTAAACCAATCTCTGAACTTGCAAAATCTAAATATGATCCTTTAAATTCGCTTCCGTCTCCCCATTTCAGCATCGCTAAAACTCCCAAAATCTCCAATACTGCAATAACCCCAATTAAAATATACATACCCTTTTTCGCATGTAACTTTAAAAATTCATTTTGAATTAATTTAAACATTACGCTTTCACTCCCCCTGTAATCGCTAAAAACTCATCCTCTAACGTTTTATTTTGAACAGTAACTCCGTATACAAGCACATCGTCATTCACAAGTCTTTTTACAAGTTGCGGGATTTCCTCTTTCGTTACAGATACTGCAATTACATTTCCTTGCGACTTACCTTTAATGATCTCATTTGCTTTCTGTACTTGATCTACTTCAAACGCTACGACGACTGTCTCATCATGTTTCGCTTGTTCATGTAAGTTGTACTCTTGTACAAACTCACCTTGCTTAATAATAACGACGCGATCACACATAAGTTCAATTTCACTTAATAAGTGACTTGATACAATTACAGCAATATTCTCTTCTTTCGCTAAACGTTGTAAATAATCACGAATTTGGCGAATACCAGCTGGATCTAATCCATTTGTCGGCTCATCTAAAATTAAAATTTTCGGCTGATGAAGTAATGCCTGCGCAATTCCTAAACGTTGTTTCATACCAAGTGAATATGTTTTCACTTTTTTATGAATCGCATGCTCTAATTCAACTAACTTTACAATTTCAGCAATGCGCTCTTTACTAATTGGTGTAATTGCCATGTTCGCAAAATGCTTTAAGTTTTGCATTCCTGTCATATAATCATATAGTTCAGGATTTTCTACAATCGCCCCAATTTGCTCTAGCGCCTTTTCACGCTCCGTGCGAATACTATGACCGCAAATTGTAATATCGCCCTCTGTCATTGATATAAGACCTGTCATCATACGAATTGTCGTCGTTTTACCACTACCGTTCGGTCCAAGAAACCCGTACACTTCCCCTTCGCGAACTTCAAATGATAAACCGCGGATAATTTCCGTTCCACCAATCTTTTTTCGAACATTCTCTAACTTTACTACTACGTTTCCCAATGTTCATTCCTCCTTTAGACTTCTAGTTTTTTGTCGATTATGCGACCTGTTATATAAACAAGTAAAACAAATATACCGATTGAAAAAGCAATACTATATACATTCATAAGTTTTTCTGGATAGAGCAACACATTTGCTCCTGATGAATCATCTATATATACTAACTTTGTTATTAAAGGCGCAGTAGGTGCAAGCCCGCCTAGCATGTCATATATCGTACCTAATAATTTTGTTACTAGTAAAAATAAGAAAAATACAATTGGATATTCTACCTTCTTCTTTTTTAAAGCAAACACTTTCACGCTTGCTACTACAAAAAGCAAAATAAGCAATATACTAGAAAAATTAAATATATACACAATAGTACTAAATAGGTGTTTTAATGGATTTAATACACTTTGGTCAAACAACACTTCGTAGAGCTCTGTACCTTTTATTATTTTCATAGAAATACTATATAAAAAAATAGAACAGATTACTTCAAAAATAAATAGACCAATTGCAGTATATAATAATGTTGCTAAAACAATCTTTTTACCTGATATTGATGTTAAACGAAATAATGTGCTATCAGTCATTTTTCCAAATGCAGAAACGGCCTGAATGTATATCATCGCTAAAAAGGTTATATATACTAGAAGAACGAAACTAATTATAATTGTTTGCCTTACCTCTCCTGATTCTTGCTTAATATAATTCCCTAAACTTACGAAGGCTACAGCGATAACAAATATAAATAAAAGCAGCGAAATAATAATTTGCTTTTTATTCGTATTGTACATATATATTAAGCTCGGCTTCATCTACTAAACACCTCCTTAAACACATCTGTAACAGCTTTTCCTCGCTGGAAGCGTAACTCTTCTACATTTTCATACAATACAATTTCTCCATCTTTTAAAAAGATTACTTCATCAAAAATATTTTCAACTTCATTTATTAAATGAGTCGAGATTAGTATCGTACAATCTTCTCTATAAAATTGTAGAATGAGATTCAATACGTGCTCTCTAGAAACGAGATCAATTCCGCCAAGGGGTTCATCTAGTACGTATAACTTCGCTTTCCTCGAAAATGTTAAAATAATTTGTAGCTTTTCAACCATACCTTTTGATAAAGCTGTAATTCTTTCTTCTAACGGTATTTTAAATTCCGCAATCGTATCTACCGCTTTTTGAATGTCGAAGTCTTTATAAAAATCTCGATAGAAAAATAAAGAATCTTTTACCGTCATCCAATCATCAAATACTGGTTTATCCGACATAAAAGAAACGATTTCTTTCGTCTCTAATCCTACCTTTTTACCAGCGATTGTAATACTCCCTTCGGAAGGATGCTGCAGACCGGCAATCATTTTCAATAACGTCGTTTTCCCGCTTCCGTTATCTCCAACGAGCCCTATAATTTTCCCTTCCATAACCTCTATGTTTAATTCACGGATCACTGCTTTTAACCCGTATCTCTTCCATAAGTTTTCTATTTTTAATAACTCTGTCATTCGCTCTCCTCCCTTTTCTCATGTAATGAAGAACGAAGGATTGTAAGAATTTCTTCTTCTGAAAAACCTAAATTGTCCATTCCATCTATAAAAGAATGAAGTAATTCTTTCGCCATCTCTTTTCGCAGCTCCATAATTTTCTCCCCTTCATTCGTTACATATCGTCCCATTCCCCTACGCGTTACAACAACCCCATCCCGTTCTAGCTCTTGAAATGTACGCTGAATCGTATTTGGATTTACTTGTAATTCACTCGCTAATTCACGTACAGAGGGAATTTTGTCACCAGGCAATAAATGTCCTGTTACAATTTCTTTTTTTATGTATTCCATTACCTGAATGTAAATTGGTGTATTTGGAGAAAACTCTATTTTCATTTCTTCCCTCCTTTTGTATCGGTGTACTAGTTAAATAATACACCGATACAAAAGGATTGTAAATACCCATTTAATTACAAAAAAGTTCTATCCATTAGCCGAATAGAACTTTTTCAATAGAAATCGTTATACAAAAATAATAGTGTTATGTAAACAAACTCATAAAGAAAAGCTGTCTTATCAATGAATAAGACAGCTTTTCTTTATGATCATATATTAAAAATTAAACACGAAGTCATCATCAGATAACTTTTCAACGTTCGTTGCTTTTACGTAACCATTTCCTTTTACAGAGAAGAAATCATGATTTTTCGTATCTGTACGTAAACCATTTAAAACGATTGGGTTAATTTCTTCTTCTTCAAACTTCGGCTCAAGTCCTAAGTTCATAAGTCCTTTATTCGCATTGTAACGAACGAAACGATTTACATCCTCTACAAGACCGATAGAAGTGTAAATTTCTTCTGTGTATGCCATTTCAATTTCATATAGTTCCATTAATAACTCTTGCGTTTCTTTTTGCACTTCTTGTTGATCCTCTGCAGAAAGTTCCGCGAAGATTTGCTGTGCTAAAATACCGACGAATACGCCGTGAATTGACTCATCACGAATTATTAAGTTAATAATCTCACCACTTGCCGTCAATTTACCTTGACCTGCTAAGTAAAGTGGATAGAAGAATCCACTATAGAATAGGTAACTTTCTAAGAATACACTGGCTACCATTGCCATGTATAATTCTTTTTTCGTTACTTCAGGCTTTAATAAACGACGATAGTAACCCGTAATAATGCCAGCCTTTTTCTCAAGTAAAGGATGATTGTCTACCCAGTCAAAAATATCATCGATTTCTTCTTCAGTAGCTAACGTTGTGAAAATATGACTGTAACTCTTCGCATGTACTTCTTCCATAGCACCCATGAAAGCTAATACACTTTTTGCTTGTAAATTTTCAAGATGAACAAGTACAAGAGGCATCCCTTCGCCGCCTTGTTTCGTATCTAAAAGTGTTAAACCACCTAATACACGCTTATACGCAATTTGCTCTTCTTTTGATAATTGCACCCAAGTATTTTTGTCAGAAGACACCGCGATTTCTTCTTCTGTCCAAAACTGAGCGATGTTTTGCTTCCAAAACATTAAACTAAAATCATCTTCTTTTTTGTTCCAGTTTACCGCACGCATTCAATCGCCCCTTCTCTAAATAAACATGAAAAATTAATAACTAAGCATGAGCAGGGTTCAAAAAACCCTGCTCATCATGTCTTACTTTTTTATATTAAACGGTACAAGCCACGCACTCTTCCACGCTTAACTTACGTGTTCTCGTATAATACAGACTCTTTAAGCCTTTTTTATGTGCATAGATATAGTAACGTGCTAACTCACGTGTTGAAATATCACTGTTAACGTAAAGAATTGTACTAATTCCTTGGTCAATATGTTCTTGAACTTCTGCGATCAAATCAATTAATTTAAACTGATTCATATCGTAAGACGATTTATAGTACCAGAACGTATCTTTTGATAAATACGGCATTGGATAATAGGTTGTCGCATTTGCATACGTTCTTGATTCGATTTGACTTACGATCGGCATCACGCTTGAAGTTGCATTTTGAACGTAACTGATCGATTGCGTAGGAGCGATGGCAAGACGATATGAGTTGTATAAACCATTCTTCTTCACTAGCTCTTTTAAACTTGTCCAATCTTCTTTTGTTGGAATATGAATTCCTTCAAATAATTGCTGAACCTTTTCAGTTACTGGGCTGTAATCTGTCGTTTCGTATTTTTCAAAGTATGTGCCATTTGCATAATCAGACTTATCGAAGTCTTTAAATGTTTCGCCTTTTTCTTTAGCGATTTCCATACTCTTCTCAATAGAGTAGTAATTTAACATCATAAAGAATGTACGAGCGAACTCTTTCGCTTCTGCACTTTCATAAGCGATTTTATTTTTTGCTAAATATCCATGTAAGTTCATTGCGCCAAGTCCAACTGAATGAAGCTCATCATTAGCTTTTTTCACAGTTGGTGCATTCGGAATGATCGTCATATCAGAAACAGCTGTTAAAGCTTCCATTCCCGCATGAACTGCTTCACGAATTTCTTTATTTTCCATTACGTTTACAATATTTAATGATCCTAAGTTACAGTTAATATCACGACGGATAATGTCATCTGTACCGTAATCATTTATTTCAGAAGTTTCTTGAAGCTGGAAGATTTCTGTACACAAGTTCGACATCTTCACAGTTCCAATATCCTTCAGTGGATGTTGGTTATTTGCATTTGATTTAAACATTAAGTACGGATAACCTGACTCAAGCTGAATCATAGCAATTTTAATAAGCATATCACGCGCACTAATATCTAGCGGCTTCTTCTTCACCTTCGGATTGCTCATTAATTCATCGTACATTTCATCGATATCAATATCATCTAAATGCTTTCCATATTCTTTATACACCGTATAAGGCGCGAAAACATGGAAAGGTTCGTTTTTCTCAGCAAGCTCAAAGAACTTACTTGGAACGATAATTCCGATTGATAGAGACTGAATACGGCTCTTCTCATCGGCATTTATTTTTTTGGTCAACTCGTCTTCATATTTCTATGAAGGTTGGACTATATCATCAACCTGTAACTGGTTGCCTTGCACTTCGACTGGTACCTATTTCCAGCCTACTCTACTAGCTTTCGTCTAATGACGTGCGTTCGATAGTCTCTACACCTTCTTGAAAGTATTGATAATTAGGGAAGTTATTTGATAGCACTCTATATTTTATCGTATTAGCAGGCACATTAAATGCTCGTCCTGCCTCCGCTAAAGACTCATAGTAAATGTCATTTATAACAATCGGCTTTTTTTGCTTTTCTCTTCCAGAGTTATATTGGTGTTTTTGAGCTTTACTTATCTTCATACATGTTTCTTTTGTATGTTTTTTACCTTTACGAGATTTAGACATTTTTTCTTTTGTTTCATCGGTATGCTTTCTACCATGAAATCGTTTAGTAATCTTAGATCTCATATTCTCCATATGTTGAGGTTTATCATACCAATAATTATTAGGGCCAGTATTAATTTCAGAAAGGAATTTTTTTACTTCCTTTGAGTGCGTTTTCCCATACATATGGTTCTTTTCTCCACTCAACGCCCCACCTCTAGCGATAGGATGTCCATTATAGCAATACGGTTTTCCATAATACTGACTTAATAAAATTTGCTCAATCTTATGAAGAATAAGCTTATCCTCAGATAAATCGATTATCCCTTTAAACTCAAATTTATTCTCACCATATAAATTCCAGGCTGCTTGTAAATGTTTACTATGATGCCGATTAGCATTTAATTGATTTCTATGAGTTTTAAATCGTACTTTAAAATTATTAGAACTGCCAATATAAAACTTCCTATTTTCCTTATTAATTATCAAATAAATTCCACAATTCATGGAATCTCGCCTCCGGTGAATATAAGATTCCACTTCACCCAAATAGCATTTCTTTCAAGCTTGGCACGGTATTACCTGCTATCCACATACATGGACCGTAGGCTCTCTTAGTCAGCTTCTTCGCGGGTTCTTTTTCTTTTACCCCTTATTCAACTGATACCGTTAGCCGCTAATGCGACACCCTATTGGTTAGGTTCACAAGGTTTTCTCATACACATTACTGTATAGAGGGACTACCAATTAATCCAAGAATTCAATAATATCCCAATGGAAAATGTTTAAGTATACTGCACCGGCACCTTTTCGTTGGCCAAGCTGATTCGCATATGAAAACGAATCTTCAAGTAATTTCATAACAGGTACTACACCACTTGCAGCATTATCGATACCTTTAATTTGCTCACCACGTGCGCGTAGCTTAGATAAGTTTAAGGCTACTCCACCGCCGATTTTCGATAATTGCATTGCAGTATTAATGTTAAAGCCGATTGAATTTAAGCTATCGTCCATCTCTAACAAGAAACAAGACACCATTTCTCCTCTTCTGCTTCTTCCCGCATTTAAAAAGGTTGGTGTCGCTGGTTGGTAGTTTTGTTTTACAATCATGCTTGCGAATTGTTTTGCCTTCGCAACATCACCGCGTCCTAAGTATAATGACACAATTGCTACACGATCTTCATAGCTTTCTAAGTATTGTTTTTGATCATTTGTTTTTAACGCATAATCTTTGTAGAACTTAGATGCTGCCATATAAGATTGGAACTCGAAGTTTTCACCATAAGCGATGTTATATACCTCTTCTACTTCCTCCAAGTTATACTCGTCCAGAACGTTGTAATAGTAATCATGTTCTTTCATATACTCCATTCGCTCTGCCACGCTATTAAAAGGAACGGTATTCTCTCTAGCTTCTTCCATAAAGACTTCTAATGCCTCTTTATCTTTATGAAGCTGATAAAAACCGTCCTGCATTTGCGTGATTTCATTATTCAGTTCAATGTGTCGCAATCTCCCGCACCCTTTCCTTAAAATATTCTACATCGTTATTTGTTCCTGATAACTCAAATTTTGATACAATAGGCACTTCATATTTAGCAGAAATTTTGTCAGCACTTGCACCGAACATGTCTCCCCAGTTACGATTGCCGCTTGCAGATACGCCTTTTAATTTTTCATTATTGCGCTCTAAAAAGTCTAAAACACGTTCTGGTACATTGCCAAAACCTGTTGTATACGTAATAAGAATAAATTCTTCATCTATTACTAGATCTTCATTGATTTGAACGGCCGGCATATTTAATTTGTGAATGAAACGCTTCACGTTTCCTGTCATAGAATCATATGCAACTAACATTTCCGACCCTCCCTTTTCAATCTATACTCTCTGTATGTTGTTTCTTGATTTCTCTATATATTGTATTACGTTTCAAAATAAGACACAAGATATATGTATAAATTCTTTCTTTTTTTAACTTTTACTTTTCGACAAGACCGTCGTTTTTTTTCAATACAATGACTATGAAACAACATTCTAAAACTCATGTCAATAAAGTGCTTTTCAAAAAAGTTGTCAACGAATTTAACCTTATTTTAAAAAAAGTTAACAATATATTTTGTCATAAAACGGCAAATGCTGGAGGAATATATTTCTCCAGCATCACGCAAAAAAGAACAGACATGAAACGATAATCTGTTCTAAAAAACGATTACATTTATCAATTTACTTTATTAAATATTATACATATACTTTCAGTTCGCGTTACATACTAAAAGATAACTATTATAGAAAAAGATTATTATTATGGAAATTTAACTTATTTATGAATAGATTATGCAGAGTGCTCAATACGCAAAATATCTTTTACAAATATATGATGTGGATTTTCATCTTTATCAATCATTGTACATACAGGAGCTTCTTCATCAAAGTACACAATCATTCCTTCTACGTACTGATATGTATGTTGAACCTGTACAGTTACTTTAATTTCTACAGCCTCTTCATATGCTCTTTTTATTTTCTGAAGCATTTTTGCCGAACACTTTCGTTTCTCTGGATACATGACCATCCCCATAAACCTATTGCCAGCTCTATCTTTCCACATATAATCCCAATGCGGTAATATGCCTTGCTTAAAATCGCCCATAATTCTCCTCCCCTATATTCTTCTAGTTACGAACGTGGCGTTTCTGAATATGTATAAATTACCTGTCCGCCGCGCTGCGCGTTCCCAATAATATGTTTAAAATCTTCACGCCCTACTACAACTTTCCTAAACGTATAAAATACATCTTTCGTTGCAACATACTCCTTTATTTCACCATTTTTAAGCTGGTCTAAAATTGTATTTGCTAATTGTTCATCCATGTATTTCACCTCTATGCAATATTTTATTTTATCGTATATTCTATAGGTCAACAACTGTAAAATTATCCAGGTGCTATACCTTCATTTCATTTTCATTATTCGCAAACGATATCACTTTACTATATGTCCACTAAATATCATATACTAACATAGCTACTTCTCTATATCAAACATTTCGACATTCAATTATGCAAAGTTCCATACCACTATGCTACAATATATAAATAGAACTAGGAGGGATACTATGATTCGGAAAGCAAAAAAGACAGATGCGATGGCAATTGCGCCTTTATTGTATAACGCTCTGCACGAAATTGCTGAAAAAATCACAGGTAGCACAGTTGAGACAGAAGTATTACTAGGACTTGAAACATGGTTCTCAAAAGAGAGAAATCGACTGAGCTATGAAAACTGTTTTGTATATGAGCAAGACGGAGTTGCAGTTGGAGTTATTGTCGCTTATCACGGTAGTGAAGCAACAACGCTTGATGCACCAATTGTACATCACTTAAGAGAATTACATAAAGATGAATCGATTACGTTAGAAAAAGAAGCTGAGCTTGATGAATATTACATTGATACATTATCAGTTTCAAGTGCATATGGCGGAAAAGGAATCGGTTCTAAATTAATTGAAGCTGCTGAAATCCATGCAACTGAAAAGGAGCATGAAAAAATCGCATTACTTGTTAATTTAGAAAACAAACGTGCCTATTCACTATACGAAAAACTAGGTTATAAAAAAGATCAAATCGTTATGCTCGTAGGCGAACCTTATGCACATCTCGTAAAACCATTAAACATCAAAATTTCTATATCTTAAAAAGAAAGCACACGATTTATATAAATCGTGTGCTTTTATGTTAAATTCGTATTCAATACATTTCCATTCATCGCTTCGTGGAACGTATATGTTGTACATCCCCATGGCTCTCTGTGCAAAATAGGCGTACCAGACCATCCCATCGCTCTCAGTTCCGCACCAATCATTACATTCACATAATTATGTCCTACAAGAGCAATACTTCCATGTACGAGAGCGTAACGGTGTAATAAGTAAGCGGCTTGCTTTGCCCTCTCCCTTACTTCCTTATAAGACTCAACATTTTTATGGTAACCAAGTATCCACACTGTTCGTCCGATAAACATCCATATGTTAGGTTTACACTTCAACCATTTTGGAGCATAAAAACTCGTCGGAACTTCAGCTT
This sequence comes from Bacillus cereus group sp. MYBK79-1, assembly GCF_051915365.1. Lineage (NCBI taxonomy): Bacteria > Bacillati > Bacillota > Bacilli > Caryophanales > Bacillaceae > Bacillus > Bacillus cereus group sp. MYBK79-1. The sequence goes on from NZ_JBQAEO010000014.1 coordinate 31,876, forward strand.
CCCTAAAAAGGGAATTTTGCATAAAAGATAAAGAATCCATTAATTCAGCTGCTGACTGTATAGCACACCTTTGATCACTCGTTACAATCAATTTTGCTGCTTCAATCGCTTCCATTGTTTCCATTGGTATAGGTGCTTTTTCTGTTATAGTATGTAAGTCATATCCTTTCATCCATTCCTGAAAGGATGTAACCGTCATTGGTTCTATAGTACGATCTAAGCGACCATGACGAATAAAAGAAATCTTCATTCTTTCCACTCTCCATTCATCACTTACGAACTCTATTATGTACTATTTTTACATATCATACCACGCAAAAAAAGAAAGTTATACACCTTTACATATCCCCGCCACTCTCATATGTGCCCCTAGCATGTATACCATCCATCCCATCAAAATATGTAGTCGTTTCATGATGACGAATCTTTTTTAAATTTATATAAGAAAATACAAATAAAGTTAACGCTATAGCACTCCCCACAAACTCAAACATCATTTTACCGCCTCTAATTTCTCCCACTTTAGTAGGTTATTGTAATATTCATTATACCCATATATAAATATATTTACATTTAAACCGTTCTTTTCTTCGAATAACTTGGCGTTCTTGCATATTTTCTTACAAAAAGTGAATATTTTTCGAATTTTTACTTTGGAAACATTTACAAAATGGACAATATGGTTCAAAATAAGAAGAAATAAAAAAAACCAAAATTATTCTTTTTTGGGAAAACTGTAACAAGGAGAGTTGCTTATGCAGATCGCAGAAACTGGAGATATCATTGAATTTAAAGGTGGAATGCAAGGCCGTGTTCAAAAAGTAAATCAAAACTCCGTTATTGTAGATATAACAATTATGGAAAATTTTAGAGAACTAGATATGGAACCTCTTACAGTTGTAAGTCATAAAAACTATACTGTCATTAATCAAAATGCATAATATAATAGAAAGAAAGGATCTGTATGACATACAGATCCTTTCTTTCTGTTATATATTAACGATTATCAATTGTTTCTGGATATAGATCATGGTTCATCATGCGGTAGTCTGCCATTTGTTCATACTTCGTTCCTGGGCGACCGTAGTTACAGTAAGGATCAATTGAAATCCCTCCACGTGGCGTGAATTTACCCCATACCTCAATATAGCGCGGATCCATTAATTTAATTAAGTCATTCATAATAACGTTCATGCAATCTTCGTGGAAGTCACCGTGATTGCGGAAACTAAATAAATATAGCTTTAAAGATTTACTCTCTACCATTCTTTGTTCTGGAATGTAGCTAATATAAATTGTTGCAAAATCTGGTTGGCCTGTTTTCGGACATAAGCTTGTAAATTCAGGACAATTGAATTTAACAAAATAATCACGGTTTGGATGATTGTTATCAAATACCTCTAAAATTTCTGGGCTATATTCAAATAAATATTTTGTATTTTGATTTCCTAATAACGTTACATCTTTTAAATCTTCATCTAATCTTCCTGCCATTTTAAACATCCCTTCTCATTATACCCCGCGTTTATTGCCCCATACTAACGCATGAAGCTGCGGCAATACTTTTGCATTATTCATTTCTTTACAGTTAACCGCTTTTTCAATAAGCCACTCATACTTATCTAATAATTTTTTAATCAACATCGCGTCATCCACTGTTTTTGTATCATCATTCCCTACTTGTAAGAAAAATGGTACATTTGGATAACGTTCGTGCATCTTAACTGCATACTCAAAGTCATAATCGTCAAATACTACTACCTTTAAACTAATATCTTTTCCTGCTAGTTTCTGAATAACAGTATCTAACTTCTGAAAATCAGTATTCATTGCCGAACTTGGTGGTTTTGGAGAAATCGTTATCTCATCAATTTGAAGTAACCAATCTTGCCATTTACTCCCTTGCGTTTCTATCGCCGTTCGCATTCCATTCTCTTTTAATATAGAAAGAAGCGCTTCGATATTTTTCAATAGAACAGGATTTCCACCTGAAATTGTAACATGAGAAAAATTTTCTCCTCCAATTTCAACAAGCTCATTCCAAACGGCTTCCGCTGTCATTTGTCTAATTTGATCTTTAGCCGATCCATCCCACGTAAAAGCAGAATCACACCATGCGCAGCTATAATCACAACCTGCTGTACGGATAAACATTGTCTTTTGTCCCACAACCATTCCTTCACCTTGAATAGTCGGACCAAATATTTCTAAGACAGGGATTTTACTCATCGAGCATCCACTCCCGTCTTACTTCTGCATAACTAGTTGGCGTCTCGAAAAGACGAACAAATTCAACACGAGCTCCTTTATATTCGTTCGCACGATTATCTTTTGTTAATGCTTCTGCCATCTTCTCGTAAATCCAAACAACCATATTTTCAGCAGTCGTATTCATCGCCGGTAACGTTTCGTTTAAATAACGATGGTCTAAATAAATTTCTATTTCATTCTTCCAAATTTCTTTTATATCTCCAAAGTCAATCGCAAGACCTATTTCATTTACATATCCACTAATCCCAAATACAACTTTATATGTGTGACCATGTAAGTTTTTACATTTCCCTTCATAACAGTGTAAATGGTGTGCTGCATCAAATGTAAATTCCTTGCTGACCATTACTCTTTTATTATGATATTTAAGCTGTTTACGCTGAATATCCTTGTCCATTTTCTGCAAATTTTCTACGATGCGAAATCCAAAGAAGTTATCCATTAGTTACTCGCTCCTTCGCGTTCTTGTAGGTACGTATCTAATCCTGCTTTACGAAGCTGACATGCTGGACATTCACCGCAACCATCACCAATGATTCCGTTATAACATGTTAATGTTTTTTCTCGAACAAACTCGAATGCTCCAAGTTCATCTGATAATTTCCATGTTTCCGCTTTATCAATCCACATAAGTGGTGTATGAATTACGAACGGATAATCCATGGATAAATTTAAAGTAACGTTTAACGATTTCACAAACACGTCACGGCAATCTGGATAACCACTAAAATCAGTTTCACATACACCCGTTACAATATGACGTGCCCCAACTTGTTTTGCTAATACAGCAGCAAATGATAAGAATAGTAAATTTCGTCCATCTACAAACGTCGATGGCAATTCACCTTCTTCATGTGTAATCTCCATATCCGTTCTCGTTAACGCATTTGGAGCAAGTTGATTTAATAGACTCATATCTAGCACCGTATGTTTAACTCCTAGCTCATTTGCAATTTCCGCCGCACAATCAATTTCTAACTTATGACGTTGATTGTAATTAAACGTTACAGCTTCAACTTCTGCAAACTGCTCTATTGCCCAAAATAAACATGTCGTACTATCTTGTCCTCCACTAAAAACAACAACTGCCTTCTCTTTTTTCATTTCACTCATTCTCCTTCTCTACTACGAATAAGAAGAAAGAACGTTCTTGAACTGTCACAATAAAAAAACAAAACAATACCTAAAGATATTGTTGTTTCCATAGTTTTTTATAGAGGGAGTTCGCGAACCTCTCCCGCGCATTGCACGGAATTCCTTCTTTCATTGACAAAGCTTATTGTAACATATTGTATACTACCAGAAAAAATTTCTGATTTTTCCGCTATTTATCATTTCATTTCTTTCATTTTATAGTATGATTAATTTAATATGAGAAGAGAGGAGGCATCCCACTGAAATCCTTTATTATTTATCTCTTTTTAAATATATTATTCATCCTTGTTACAATGCTCGTATACCATTTATTTTGGAATCAAAAAGGGAAACGCTCTCCTAAATTAAATTCAGCTATATTTATTGTATTATGTTGCCTCGTTACTATACTATGTATCACTTTCGCAGCAAAAACAGATTATGGATTTCAATTTGATATGCGTCATATCGTATTAGTTGTCGGTACATTAACCGGAGGTCCTATTGCCGGTGGATCAATATTAGTGGTATTAAATATATACCGCTTCTTATTAGGAGGAATAGGTGTTTTCCCATCGCTTATCGGTTCTATCCTTCTATTTATTGTTCTACTATTTACATACAAATTTTTCAATCGAACTTCTAATCGTATAAAAATAATACTTGCTATTATCTACAGTCTCACATACGGATTTAGTTGGATACCTTTCTTCCTTTCAAAGGTTACAAATAAGGCTGATTATATACCACATATTATTGTATATGAGTTATGTACGATACTTGGTACCATCCTTATTTTATATTTATTACACATATTACAAACTCAAGTTCGTCTACAAAACGAACTTATGAATGCTGAAAAATTTCATTTAATTGGTGAAATGGCAGCATCCATCTCTCATGAAATTCGCAACCCATTAACTTCAACGAAAGGATTTTTACAACTTTTGCAGTCAGATACCTGCACTGAGCAAGAGCGAAAATTATATATTGACATAGCCATCAACGGAATCGAACAAGCAAATCACGTTCTTACAGATTATTTAACCTTTGCAAAACCAAGTATTGAAAAAGAACAAAGATTACAGTTAGAAGACGAACTATTACATGCATTATCGCTAATTACACCGCTTGCTAATTTAGCAAATGTGCGTACTCATTATATAAAGCAAAGTACTTCTTTTTTTATCGCGGGAGAAAAACAAAAACTAAATCAATGCTTGTTAAATATTTTAAAAAACTGCATTGAGGCCATGCCAAAAGGCGGTGATCTTTATTTCACATTAGTTCCTGATCATAAGCATATTCAATTATATATAAAAGATACAGGAGTTGGCATGGATCAAGAACAAGTAAAACGCCTTGGATCCCCTTTCTACTCAACAAAAGACAAAGGTACTGGTCTTGGAATGATGGTCGTATTCAGCGTTGTGCAAGCTATGAATGGAAAAATTGATATTATAAGTGAAAAAGGGACTGGTACAACCTTCTTATTAACTTTTCCACTCATACAAAAAACGTGATGAGTATTTCATCACGTTTTTTCTGTTCCTTCAACTAATTCAGCAAAAGCTTTCACTTTTCCATGTGGTTTTTGATTTTCTTTACGTGCTTTCCACGCGCGCTCTTCTTCTTTCTTTTTCTTGGACATACTTTTCAACTCCTTCTTTTCTTTCTCCATGTAGTATTCCAAAATAAGAAAGAAAACTATGCACGTATCAAAAAAGAAGTGGTCTCCCACTTCCTTCTAATTATCGTTGCAAAATTGCGTGTTTCGCCTCTTTTAACTGCGTAAGATGTCTTTGTTCATGCAAATCAAGAAATTGAACCCACTGATACAAATTCAAATCATTAAAAATAGGATGCTTTAATCCATTTTCAAATAGATCTTTTTCATCTATCACACTATGAAGCGCGTGTAATAGTTCTTGTCGTGAATGTTCTAGCAATTGAATTCCTTGCTGTTTTTTCATTAACGTTTCTGTTGGTTGCATTTGCTGAGGTGCTTCTCGTTTATATGTGCGATCAAGCGTAAGTTGGAGGTCTTTAAATGGAGTCGTGTTTCTTTCATTTTTTTGTAAAGCATATACAAGGGCAGACGTAACTGATTGTTCAACTAAATGCAAGTGATGCAAAATTTGAATAATACTCCATTTATCACGGCGTGGCTTTACATTCACTTCTGTATCATTTAACATTTCAATTTCTGATAATAGCGTGCTTCGAGTAGACTGTAATGAGTTCACCAAACTTTCTAAACTCACATCCATATTAGATTGAAGCATACTTCTTTCCCCCCTTTTTGTTGGTGAAAAGAGGTGCTCCTTATTAGAAACACCTCTTTAGTATTCTGAATTTTCTTTTATTATCTCATCATTTTCTCGTTATGTCGATGTTAAACATGTGAAAAAAAGCGCATGTTTTTTACAATTTTGTGTCGTCAATCGCATGTAGCCACGCTTCAATTTCTGTAATGACACTTTTCACACAGCCTTCAGCAAATGGTGATGTTAAATTTGCAACTTCTACTAATTCCAAGAATGATTTACTTCCACCTTGTTGGCACAGATTTACATAATCTCCCCACGCCTCTTGTCTATTATCTCTTGCACGTTTCCAAAATTGCAGTGCGCAAATTTGTGCTAATGTGTAGTCGATATAGTAGAACGGCGAGCTATAAATATGTCCTTGACGGTGCCAGAATCCACCGCGCTCTAAATAATCGTTATCTTCATAATCACGATGTGGTAAATACTTTTTCTCTATATTACGCCATGCTGTCTTACGCTCTTCTGGTGATGCTTCTGGATTTTCATATACATAATGTTGATATTCGTCAACAGATACACCATACGGTAAAAATAGAAGTGCAGAACTTAAGTGAGAGAAATAATATTTATCTGCATCTTCTTCAAAGAATGACTTCATCCATGGCCATGTAAAGAATTCCATACTCATAGAATGAATTTCACATGCTTCATACGTTGGCCAATTGTATTCTGGAATTTCAAACTTACGGCTTTCATATACTTGGAAAGCATGACCAGCTTCATGTGTTAATACATCAATGTCGCCAGATGTTCCGTTGAAGTTTGAGAAAATAAATGGCGCTTTATAATTCTCAATATATGTACAATATCCGCCACCAGCTTTTCCTTTTTTCGCAACTAAATCTAATAAATCATTATCTAGCATGAAATTGAAAAATTCGTCCGTTTCAGCCGATAACTCTTTATACATCGTTTTCCCATGATTAACAATCCAATCCGCATCTCCTTTTGGAGTTGGATTACCAGTAGCAAACTCAAAGTTTTCATCGTAATACGCTAATTTCTCTACACCGATACGTGCTTGTTGTCGTTTTCTTAATTCCGTTGTAACCGGAACGATATAATCAAGTACTTGCTGACGATAATTCGCCACCATTTCCGCATTATAATCTGTACGATACATTCTTGCATATCCAAGTTCAACAAAGTTTTTGAAACCTAAAGATTTGGCGATTTTCGTTCTCACTTTAACAAGCTCGTCATAAATACGATCTAACTCTTCCTCATTCTCAGCTAAAAATCCGTAATATGCTTCACTTGCTACTTTACGTTCACTTCTTTCTTTCCCTTGCATAAATGGAATAAGCTGTGATAACGTTCTTTCTTCTCCTGCAAAGTCAATTTTTGCAGATGCTAATAACTGCGTATACTGTGAAGACAATTTATTCTCTAATTGTAAATCTTTCACGACTTCATCAGAATATGTTTTCAAATCACACTCCGCTAAAGCAAATAATTGCTTTCCATAATACGCTTCTAATTCTTCGCGGAATGGAGAATGGATTAACGCATTATAATACTTTGTACCATATCCTTGTACAACTGGAGAGAATTCATCAAAGAAATCTTGCTCTTCCTTATAAAAAGCATCTGTCGTATCAACAGAATGACGAATGTAACAAAGATTCCCCATTGTACCAAAATCGTTGCGAATCTCGTTAATTGAATGAATAACTTGTTTTTGTTCTTCTACCGTTTTTGCGTTATCAAACTTCTCTAAAGCAACAGTAAACTTCTCTTTCAATTCTTCAATATTTGGCCGTTTATATTCATAGTCTTTAAATGACATGAACGAGCCTCCTCTCCATTATATGCATCCTTACTATAATTCAATGCTTACTTACAAATCTCCTCTTATTTCTTCAGCAAAATACGGCAAATGCTGTCATAATTACATGTATACAAAAAGCCTTGGATTTCTTTATCCAAAGCCCCTTTGGAACATACTATTATTTTTCATATTTTCCAATCTTTTTTAATAGATCAAGTAATTCATCCTTTTCCTCTTTCGTTAACATTTCAAAAGACTGATGTATAACTTGCTCATGCCCTGGAAAAATAGAAGCAATAAAGTTCTCTCCAGACTCAGTTAATTGTGCATAAATAACACGTCTATCATTCGGGCACGGAATTCTCTTTACTAATCCCTTTTTCTCTAGCTTATCTACAACATATGTAATGCTGCCACTAGCGATCAAAATACGCTCACCAATTTGCTGAAGTGGTTGACCGCCTTTATGATATAGCAGTTCTAATACAGCAAATTCAGTTGGATTTAACCCGTTACTTTGTATAGATTTATTTGTAGTATCCATAACAGAACGATGTACACGAGATAATGCAATAAATACTTTTAGAGATTGAGAAATATCTTCTCGTTCATTATTTGATGTCATACAACTTTCAACCCTTCACTTAAATTCTCAGTAATAAAAAGAAAAAACAGCTTAGTACTTCATGTAAATTCCGAATGAGTATTCACTCATTCATTTCCTCTCCCCAAATATATTATGAATGATTCTTGAATAAAAACATGACAATTTTAACATAGTTTATATATAATGATAATAAAAAAGAAGGAGTACCAAATTTGAAAGTCAAATTCCACAGCATAGTTTTATATATATTGCTTGTTATCCTACCAACGATAGGGATTGGTGCTACATTTTATTCATATCATTCGTATAAAATGAAACAGGAAAACAAACGAGTTGCCCATACGGTTCTCTTTTTATATAGAGACTATTTAGATCACCACCTTGGCGAAGCAATTTCTGCATTAGAAATGCTCTCAAAGGTCGTAGGAACCGAGACCGGAAATATAAATGGAGTTAAAGAAATTGTACATGATACAGATGGCAACGATGCACGTTTTTCTGGTTTATATTATGCTACACCAGAAGGTATCATTACAATCGCATCGGAAGGCGACCGACCACCTGTTGATGTCTCAGATCGTAAATATATTCAAAACGCATTACAAACTAAGAAAACAACTGTATCATCCGTCATTACAGATCGTGTTCTTGGCCATCAAGCTATTATGATTGCTTCTCCCATTTTCAATAAACAGAAGGAGCTCTCAGGCTTATTGTTAGCAAGTTTACGCTTTGACTACATTTCATCATCTTTAAATGCCATTAAGCCACAATATCATTTTGAAATAACTGATAAGTATGATGTAATATTTCTAACCGATGACAATAACGAAACAAGTGATGCGCATTCTAATATGCTTACTACTCCACTCCAAAGATTAGATTGGAAGGTCTCTGTTTCTCCATTGCCTATCCATCAAAAAACTTTATACCAGTGGGTTTCGATAGAGTGTATAGCTACTTTATTTTTAATGTCTATTTTATTTTTACTTGTTCAATATATGTTGTTAAAACGTCAAACAAAACTGGAAAGACAACAAAATGAACTACAAAAAATTGAATTAGTTGGAACTTTTGCAGCTAGTACAGCCCACGAAATCCGTAATCCTCTTACCGGGATTAAAGGGCTCGTCGCTCTATTAAAAGAGAAATATAAAGATGAACAAGACCAGTTCTATTTTTCCGTCATCGAACAAGAAATAGAACGGATTAATGAAATTGTAAGCGAATTTCTTATTCTTGGAAAGCCAACAGCTATCATTGAACAAACATATGATGTGAGAACCATTCTAAATGAGGTAGCGTTAATTATTAAATCTGAGGCGAATCTACATAACATTGTATTCCATTTACATTTGCCAGACCATCCTGTTCATATCCGTTGCTCAAAAGACCATATGAAACAAGTGGTTTTAAACATTACAAAAAATGCAATTGAAGCCATGACTTCTGGTGACACACTAACTATTTTCGTAACAAACAATGAAACACACGCACAATTGCAAATTATAGATACTGGAAAAGGGATTCCAAAACATATTCAAAAACACCTCTTTCATCCGTTCTTTACTAATAAAGATACTGGAACAGGTCTTGGACTTGTCATATGTAAACGAATTGTAGAGATGTACAATGGGCATATTTTTATTGACAGTATAGAAAACGAAGGAACGACAGTTCATATCGAAATTCCGTTACACACATAGTATAATTATCCTTATCCCAAAAGGGTAATTATACTTATTTCATAAAACCAGCCACAAGCATTCGCCAAAAATTACTCGATTTCCCTTCATACCCAATTTGAAAAATAGGTACCTTTATAATTGATAACCATTTTGGTGTTTGTTTTTCTTTGTAACACTGGTACTGTAAAATAAGCTTGTCCAATTCTTGACTAACTTGAATTGTCTCCATACTATTCAACCCACTCGTTAAACCTAATTGAATCATCTCTTCACGTTTCATATGAATATCACGTGAAAGCTTTTCTAATGTGTACTTCCTTTTTACAGTAAACATCCATATCCCCCTTATTATACTTCCATGCTCTCAACTTCACTTCTCCATCGGCCTTTTAACTACTTAATCACATTTGAATTTGAAGAATCAGAAAATTTAACATTTTCTCCCTGTAATTTACAAATCTTTACCCTCACTTTGAGAATTATTACAAATTATTCTATCTTTGTAAATACATTCGCAATAATAGACATTTTTTTCATCTTCTTTTTTTACAAATACCAATTAAATAGCGGATTCTCTATTTTCCATATACTTTTCTTCGACATTTTTTGTTTAATTTATATAAAAACGCAAACTATAATGATGATTGATAATATAGAAAGGAAATATTTATATGCGCAAATATACGATTGCATTGCTTATGTTTACTATGTTCTTACCATCCTTCTTGTTTCCTGTTCAAGCAAAGGCACATACAAACAAAGTAGCTATTGTCATCGATGACTTCGGCAATAATATGAAAGGGACTGATAAAATGTTATCACTTCCTATTCCACTTACTGTTGCCGTTATGCCTTTTCTCCCTTCCACAAAGGAAGATGCGATAGCAGCTCATAAGAAAGGGCACGAAGTTATTATACATATGCCAATGGAACCCATTAAAGGAAAAAAAGAATGGCTTGGACCAAAAGCAATTACAACTGATTTAAGTGACGAAGAAATAAATAACCGACTCGAACAAGCGATTCAAGAAGTACCGCATGCAATTGGCATGAACAATCATATGGGATCAAAAGTGACCGCGGATGAAAGAATTGTACGACTTATACTTGCAGCTTGTAAAAAACACGGTTTATTTTATTTAGATAGCAAAACAAATCCTAAGAGTGTTGTCCCAAAAATCGGGAAAGAATTAGGAGTGCCGATTATTGAAAATCAATTATTTTTTGATGATGTGTATACAGCGGCACATATTTCAAAACAAGCCCAATTACTCATCAAAAAACTTCAAGAAAAACCGATTATGGTAGTTATTGGACATGTTGGGCCGCCAGGTGAAATTACATCTCATGTTATAGAAACTTCTATTCCTAAAATTCGCGAACATGCAGATTTTATTTTTTTATCTGATTTAGCGTTATCTCCGCCTCTTGTTTCAAAATAAAATTCATTACTCAAACTAAGAAAGGGAACAATCTGCATATAGCAAATTGCTCCCTTTCCTTTTCACCTTAAATATAATCTACATGACTAACCCTGAATCCTTTTTTCTCTATTTTTTCGATTAATTGCTTTAATCTTTTTTCATTTAATTCATCTGTTATATTTACGATAATGCGGCGAATATATTGATCGCCGTTATCTAGCGTAAATAGTCCACCGATATTAAATGTTTTCAACAATGTCCCAAGTTCTTTAATCGTTCCCTTACAATCTTGTGTTGCAATTGTTAATATATAACCACCCGTCCGCATACCGAATGAATCTTCAATAACATCAAATATATTGGAATGCGTTAAGATACCGACAAATTCATTATAGTCATTTAGCACAGCTAAAAATGGAAGACGACGAATAACATAAAATGCTCTGAAAAAAGAATCCTTTTCAAAAATAAATGCAGAGGTATCTTCCAGCATATGTTCCGTACTTAATTTCTCTAATCCGCTATTACACTTCTTTTCTAAAAGATCTACTTTATAAATAAGCCCCATGAATTTCTTTTCATCTTCTGCTAATACAGGGATTGCTCGAAATCCCGTTTCATTCATAATTTGCAAAGCCTCTTCACCTGAATCGTTCATTTTGCAAAATGTTACTTGCTGTTTTGGCAGAAAATGATATTTAACTCGCAAAATATGTTCCTCCTTACATGTCAACATGTAATCTATATATAATAAGGAGACCTATATTTTATGAGTAAATTTATTTTTAAAACGCTTTCATTTATTTATTGACTTGTAACAACATCACAAACATTTTATATAACAGAGCTCTTTGCACCTTTTATCATTAACAACTTTACATGGTAATTCATTAAATATTCTATACCCTCTAGCCATTTTTTTGTTTCTTCTGGAGTTTTCCCCCACACGATCATGCCATAATTATGAACAAGAACTACTCCTCCACCTTCAACGAAATTCGGCACTTTATTTTCTAATAAATCAGCGAATTTTTTCTCATCTTCTACAATAGGAATTGTCATTTCTGTTATACCTTCTTTTCCAAAAACACGTTCCACGCTACGTTTATCGAATGTTACTTCCCCTTCTTCTCCATATAACTCTGATATTAAATGACTATCTACAGTCTGCACTTGTAAAATACATTCTGCACTACTTTTTTTATAAATATCCGCATGCATAAATGATTCCGCAGCTGGTTTTTCTTCATTTTCAAATACTGGCTCACACATACAATTGACAACAATAAAATCTTCTTCTGAAAATAACCCTTTATCTCTTCCCTCAACGTTTACTAAAAAAGTTAACGGCTCTTTTGACGTACAGAGTGATAAACTAATTTTTGTACCATAAAACCAATCACGAAGTGCCAATTCAGACTTCACATCTTTTAATTCATTCCATTTTTTTAGAAAAAATAACATTTCGTCACCCCCGGCGTAATATTTATATAATGTTCAAATCCTTTCTATGTAAAAGGATTATTTTTTGATTATTCTAAAAATTTAATTGAATTATCACATGAGAATGCCTTTTTGTCAATATAGTTTCACAGCTCTTCTTTAAAATGGGCCATTCATATGTCTATACTCTTGTCTATTGCCTATTTCATTTTATACATAAAAAATACGTTATTCTTTTTAAATCAAAGAATAACGTATTTTCTCATCTTTTATTTCGTTATTGCGTTATATAAAAACTGTGCATATTGTTCACGTGTTACGAAATCATCACCTAAAAAGTTTCCTTTTCCATCACCTTTTGATATATTATTATCCGCTAACGTTTTCACATAACCTTCTGCCCAATGACCAGTTGGTACATCTTTAAAGTTCACTTTATTATTTCCATCTTCTTTTAACTGAAATACTTTATGCAATACTACAGACATTTCGTATCGAGTTAATACTCCCTCTGGACGAAACTCCCCAGTACCATCTCCTTGCATAATGCCAGCTTGCGCAACTGTAGCAATATCTTGCTCAAACATATGCCCTTTCGTATCTGTAAATCTCTCGTTCTGATCTACTTTATTTTCTAATTTCAAGTACCTTTGTACTAAAGACGCAACTTGTCCACGAGTAATACTATCCCCAAATCCAAATTGTCCATTTCCATATCCCTTGAAAATATTTTCTTTCGCTAAATAATGAATTGCTTCTTCTGACCAATGTCCTTTTGGTACATCTTTAAATTCTACTACTTCTACTTTTTCATCTTCTTTAGAAGTGTTGTCACCTTTACTTTCTACTACATTTTGAATTACAGATCCTGTAAAGAAGATTCCTGTATCCGCAAATGGATCTTTCACTCCAAACTCATATACTTTCTCACCTGGTGTACTCCACTTAACTGCATCGTTACTATATGTCCCGCCTTCGCTCTTTAAACGAATTTTTGTAGAGATTTTACCATCTTTTTCGTATACAGGTACTTTCACTTCTTTATTTACTTCTGTATCCTCTAAAAATACTTTTTGATTTTGAACATTAATATAAGCTTTCTTACTTAGTTCTATTACTGGTCTAACATCACGGATTTCATTTGCAACAAAACTTAAATATACTAGCTTATTCAACTTACTAACTGGCGATAAGTCTGAAATATAATTTGCTTCTAAATCAAGTTTTTGTAAGTTTACTAGACTTGATAATGGAGTAATATCTTTTAATTCATTGTTAGGTAAATCTAATTCTGTAAGTTGAGTCATTTTAGTAAGTGGTGTCACATCTTCTATTTGATTTTTCCCAATAAATAATTTACTTAATTGATTCATTTGATCAATACCCGATAAATCTTTAACTTTATTACGTGTTAATACTAAGTCTTTTAAAGGTAATGAATATAACGGTTTAATATCTTCAATTTGATTACCAGCTAAAGTTAAGTATGTTACATTTTTTAACGCGCTTAATGGAGCAACATTAGTAATTTTATTATTTGCTAAATTCAAGTAATCTAGTTGTTCCATTTTCGCTAATGCTGTTACATCTTCTATTTGGTTGCCCGATAGATATAAACTTTTTACATTTTTCATTTCAACTAATGGTGCAACGTTTGTAATTTTATTATTACTTAAATCAAGAGATTCTAAATTATTCATCTTAACAAGTGGCGTTACATCTGAAAATTCATTACCACGCAAAGCTAAATGATTTAATTGCTTTAAGTTCGCAAAGAACGACGGATCTGTTATCTTCGCATTCGCAACTGTTAAAGATTTTAAATTCGGCATATATTTTAATGCACTATAATCAAGAATCTCATTCGTATTTAAAAACAAATCCTTTACTTGTAATAACTCTTCTTTCGTAATCGGTGTATTTAAATCTTTTCTATTAAATACTTTTTTATTAACAAGTTCTCTTAATTTGTTATCTGTTATCATATTTTGACTATCAACTGGATGATCCGTTTCCGTATTGCCTGAATTAGAGTTATCATCTGGTTTCTCTGTTTCTTTGTCACCTACAGTTGGATCTTTAATTTCAAATTGAACTTGATATTTGTGATCATATCCGATGGCCGGAATAAGTATATGCATTTGCATATTATGTTTCTTCTCAAATTCGCCAATTTCAAATTGGACTACTTTCGTTCCATTTTTCCTCTTATCTTCTGATAAAACTTTCACATCTTGAAATACACCAGGTTGGTTTTTATCCTCTATTCTAAGATATTGAAAATAATCGCTATCTTGTATTGTTACAGTAACAATTTTTTTCCCATCTTCAATTGCCACTTTAGGATTTTTTATGTACTGAGAAACCATAGATGGCTCATCTTTTTGATCCTTATATATTTTAATCTCAGTATCGTATGTACGTTCACTAGCTGCTGCCACCGACTGGTTTGCTTCAGCTTTTAGTGCTGCTAATGCTGGAGTAGAGTATGTAGCAAATGGAATTGCTAATGTTGTCGCTACTACTAGCGCCTTAATATAACTTTTTTTCAAAATAATATCCCCTATCATATATAATTTTTACAATTGATAATTCTTATCAATTACCTACAAATAAATGATAATGAATCTCATTATCATTGTCAATGGTAATATTACATTAAGTTTATATTTTCATAGATAAAAAATAAAAAGCCCTTTATTCACAGGGCTTTTTTTCCTATCGTATGCAGAATTTCACTTTTTTCTTTTTCATTAATAACACCGATTTTTTGCAAAATATTTGCATACAAT
The DNA here is from genome assembly GCF_051915365.1 of Bacillus cereus group sp. MYBK79-1. Classification (NCBI taxonomy): domain Bacteria; kingdom Bacillati; phylum Bacillota; class Bacilli; order Caryophanales; family Bacillaceae; genus Bacillus; species Bacillus cereus group sp. MYBK79-1. Next base: position 47,336 of record NZ_JBQAEO010000014.1, read on the forward strand.
ACGAGTTTATTATATACCCGTTCTGACATACTTCCCCTTCTTTCCTTCGACCAACTTTTTTTGTATTGGTAAATTATATGAAAGAGATGAGAAAATGTGTCCACTTTTTTTGCATAAATACAAATCTTTTATCCCGCTATTTGCAGACAGTAAAACTCCCACCTCACAATCAGGTGGGAGTTCCATGTATTTAGCAAATTGTCCATTGAATATTATGCTTTTTGACTTCCTCTTCAAAACTATATGGCATTTTCTTATCACAAATTACATGTTGGATACGCGAAAACGCTGCTATTCGGTAATTTCCTTTTACCCCTACTTTTGTATGATCACATAAAATATATGTTTTCTCTGCTAATTTCATCATCGCTTCTGACAGTTTTGCCTTTTCTAATTCAAAACTAGAAACCCCAAAACCAGGTAACAATCCATCAATCGAAACGAATGCTTTATGAAAATGAAATTGCTGGATTACTTGCTGTGAAATAGACCCTGACACACGTGAATGCTTTGGAGATACTTTTCCGCCAATAAATAAAACTTCACCGTGAAACATTTTTTTATTAATAGAAGAAATTAATTGTGTCGCTACTGGAAATGAACTTGTTACAATCGTTAAATTTTTACGATGGACAAGATATGGCACCATTTGGAGTGGTGTACTTCCGTCATCAATCGCAATAACATCTCCATCTTCCACAAACGTTGCTGCTTTATACCCAATTCTCTTCTTCTCTTCTATATGCAGCATCTCTCGCTCTAACATTGGTGCCTCTATTCCAGCTCCCGGAAGTTGGACGGCTCCACCATACACTTTTTTCAACTTCTTTTCACGATCCAATTCTTCTAAATAACGGCGAATCGTCTCTGTTGATACAGCAAACTCTCTCGCTAACTCTGAAACTTTTACTTTCCCTTTAAATTCTACCTTCTCAAGAATGGTTCGCTTTCTTTCTTCACCTACTACAGACATAGCCTCACCCCATTGATTTCTACCTCATAAACTGCCTTACTTATACAAAGTTATAACTTTCTTTTTCAGTAAAAACTTCTTCATGAATATGAATACCACGTTTTTTTAGTTCATCAAAAATAATTTGTGGATTTACAAAAGCTTCCTCAGGTGTCACAACACCAGCTTGATTTACATTCCCATTTGCGATTAACTCTGTAGCAATCCCAAATGGAATACCAACGTTTCTCGTATAAGCTCTTAATTTTTCCCACCCTACAACAGTTCCATCAGATAACGGGTGGGTATGATATAATACGTGCCTTTGTTTCTCATTATTTTTCGTACCTATTACTTCTACATGAAGTGCGTAACCGTAAACTTCCGTTTCTTGTCCTTCTTTCGATTGCAATAAATACTTCGAGATACAATCCATAATGCCGATCGCTTCCCCATTTATTTCAACTTGATCATTACGCAATATACCATAATCATATAAAGCACGTACGAGCTGCATATTTTGCTTTGGCCAAGTTCCTCTCGTCTCTATCAGTTTGACGCCTTTATTTTCTAGTGCTTTCGCTAACGTAATCGTTTCAGAATGCGGGATTATATACTGCGTTGCCTTACCATAAGGCGCCGGTAATTCAATTTCTCTCGGACGCGCAAACGGAGGTACTTGCTTAAACTCACCATCTTCATACACTGTACGCGATGGTAAATGTGGATCATATTCATATGTCGTTGTTTCTGTAATGGATGCAGAAAAAGCAATTGGACGATACGAACCGTGACTGACACGAACTGACTCTACAGTATCAAGCTGATTTGCTGCATGCATTGCCATCATTTGCGTTACACCTGGCGTCATACCAAAACCAGGTAAACACGTTTTTCCATTTTGAACAAATATAGAATGTGAATCATTTTCTTCACCAAATCCATTCAAATTCACACCGTGACAACCTGCTTCTGCAATACATCGAGTAGACAAGCCATTTAACTTAATTGTCGTACCGTCCATTACAATGTCATAACCTTTCATTTTTGCAACCGTATCCTCGTGATTCGTTACGTCTACTTTCACAAAATCTACGCGAGGATCGTTGAGCCATTCTACTACTTTCAGGCCCTCTTCTTCATTAAAATCCGCTACTGTAATCGTCTCAAAAGATGAAAATTGTACTAAATCTAAAATTGCTTCACGACAAATTTTACCTGCTCCACCTAAGCAAAATACCTTCATCCTATAACACCCCCTTTAGCAATACTATTAACTAAGCGATTAATATCTGCCTCATGTACATCACCGATATTTCCAATGCGGAATGTATCTACTTTTGAAATTTTACCTGGATAAATAACAAATCCATCACGCTTTAATTCATTATATAATTGCTCAAAATCGAACCACTCTTCTGGATAAATAAAGGATGTGATAATAGGCGACTGATATTTTTCATCTACTAGTGGCTTAAATCCGATTTCTCTCATTCTATTCACTAATAGTTTTTGATTGTTATAATATCGATTGTAACGTGCCTCTACTCCGCCCTCTTTTTCTAATTCAAGTAGCGCTTGATAAAAAGCGTGTACAACATGTGTAGGTGACGTAAAACGCCATTTCCCATTTTGATTTTCCATCGTTTCCCACTGATCGTATAAATCTAGTGATAATGAACGTGCCTGTCCTTTACATTTCAACAATTCAGCGCGCTTTGCAATAACAAAGCCGAACCCAGGAACACCTTGAATACATTTATTTGCACTACTAATTAAAAAGTCAATTTGCAACTCATCGATATCTATTTCAATACCACCAAAACTACTCATTGCATCAACTAGTGTTACTTTTCCGTATTGCTTCCCTAATTTACATACATCTACAATTGGATTGATAATACCTGTTGTTGTTTCACAATGAACAACTGCAATATGTGTAATCTCTTTATCTCGTTGCAATATCTTTTCTACTTCTGCAATATTAGTAGGCTCCCACTCTTCTGTTTGACTGACCACCACATCTATATGTAACATCTCTGCCATTTGTACAATTCGTTTACCGTACGCACCATTTGTACAAACGAGCAGCTTACCATTTTTAGGAATGACAGAACCAATGACTGCTTCAACTGAAAACGTACCGCTTCCTTGCATTAAAACCGTTGTATATTTCTCTTCTTCCTTCGTTGCTAACGATACAAGTTTAGCTCTTACCTCTTGTACCATTGTGTTATATTCAGCATCCCACGTACACCAATCGTATAACATAACCTCTTTTACTGTTTTTGTTGTCGTTAATGGCCCTGGCGTTAATAATAAGTAGTGATTTTCAGTCATGATCCTATTCCCCTTTTATGAAATAATAAGTTCTTGTTTTTCGATATGTTCCATTACGCTTTCAAGTTCCTGCATCGTTTCCATCGTAAAGTGCGCCCCATTTTCAACGAAACGATTGCGAACTACTTCTATTTTTTCACGAAGTTCTAACGGATCCATATTCTCCACTTCCTCTTCCGTTAAGCCGAGCTCGCTACTGCCAAGAATTACACCAACTGTCCACATCCCAGCATTTCTTCCCTCTTTCATATCTGATACTGTGTCCCCAACTTTTATCATACGATTCATTGGATATACACCAAGTTCCATCGCATTTTTATAGCACATCCACGGATATGGACGACCGGCTGGAACATCATCTGGTGTTATAAGAAAATCAGGTTTATACCCTTGTAATTTTGCTTCTTTTGCAACAATGTCCATCATTTCTCTCGTATAACCAGTCGTTGAACCAACTTTAATTCCTCTTTCACGTAAAGAAGCAATCACTTCTATTACTCCATTAATTGGCGACGCATAGCGTGGTAAGATAGCGAAGAGAATCTCTTCAAATTCTTCATACATCTCATGAATGTCTGCTTCTGTTGGTAATTGTCCGAAAACACGATTCCACTCACTCGTAATACGAGGCATTTCTGTAAGTGCCCTTACATGATCTATTTTTAATAACCCCATTGGCTTACGAGCTTCTTCTGCTGTAATTTCAACACCGCGTTTATGGAAAATCTCCATAAATACTTCCAGTGGTGCAAAACATCCATAATCAACTGTCGTCCCTGCCCAATCAAAAATAACTGCTTCTATTTTCATTCAATCCATCACCCTTCTTATTTATCGCGCTATTCGCCGGGCAGTAAGACTTCCCCTCAAAATTCGGCTGGAGCAAAGAAGTTAAGTGGGAGTCGTGCTGCCCGTAAACGCCCGCTTGGTGCGGGCTAATAATCAGTGAGGAAGAACAAAACCCCCACTGATTAAAGTTTGACTTTATCTTTTTTGCCATTGTGACGTTCGGTTACGAAGTGCTTTCGTTCCCCATTCATATACAACTCTTACTACAATATTTGTAACAACAATCAGTACACTCATTGCAGCTGCTGGTGCTACATTTCCTGCATCATCCATATTTACAATTGATACGGCAGCTAGTTTAAAATCAGCTGCATATAGGAATACAACTGCCGAGACAGTTACCATTGAATTTACGAAGTAGTACATTACCATTTCTAAAATGGCTGGTAGGCACATCGGTACTGTTACTCGGAAGAATGTTTTATAAAACGGAATGCCCATCGACTGTGAAACAAGTTCAAATTCTCGATCTAGTTTCTTTAAAGCTGTCGTTGCCGTAACAAATGTTACAGAATAAAAATGAATGATATTGACTAATACTAGAACAGCGATTGTTCCGTATAGAGAATGAAACGGATTCGTTACGGAAAGTCCAAAGATTTGTATTGTTGGTTGACTAAAGAAGAAGACGTAGCCTAACCCAAGTACTAAACCTGGTATCGCTAAAGGAACGATAGAGAAAAAGTAACCTGCTTTTCGGAAAAATTGTAGCTGATCTACTTTCTCAATCGCATAAGCGAACATAAATGTTAAAACCGCTCCAATAACCGCTGTAACTGCTGAAACAATTACGCTATTTTTAAACGCTTCAAGTCCATCTCCTGTTAAACTAGAAAAATTAAAATGCTCAAATGTAAAGCTCATATTATATGGCCATACTTTCACACTAGCAGCAATACCAACTGCCACAAATAATAGAATGATCATAAGCGTTACTACGCTACAATATAAGAATGAAATAACATCTCTTTTCTTATTATTTATTATTCTGTAAGGTACTGATTTGGAAGATAAGAGATTCGCCTGCTTTCTTTGCGTAATGCGATCAACTACAAATGCAAATATAGCTGGGATTAATAAAATCATTCCGACAGTTGCACCCATCGGCATATTTTGCTGCCCAATTACTTGCTTATATACGTCAGTAGCAAGTACATTATATTGCCCACCAACAATTTTTGGTGCCCCAAAATCAGTGAAACTAAGTGTAAACACAACGAACATCGCACTAATTAATCCGTACTTTACACTAGGTAAAGTAACAGTGAAAAATTGCTTTGTTTTACTCGCTCCTAACATATTAGAAGCTTCATATAAACGATAATCAGAGCCTTGAAAAGCAATTAATAATATAAGAAATGCTTGCGGAAATGTATACATGACTTCAGCCATTACAATTCCTACTGGTCCATATAAAGGAATTTGTATCCCTTCAAACAAGCCAAACATTCCTTTCGTTACTAACCCTTGATTACCAAATAAATATGTAAGTGCGATACCGTGCATCATCGTTGGTGCGAATAATGGTAACAACGCAACATATTGAAATACACGCTTCCCAAACACATTCGTACGAGCGATCGCATAAGCGTAAGCGAAAGCAAGTGTCACTGCAATAATTGTTGTCACGCCCGAAATCCATATCGTATTTTGCAATGATTGAACTAGCGTTGGTGTTGTGAAATATTTACTGAAATTCGCAACACCAATAAAAGCACCATCTTTATCATAAAAAGCTTGTGTAAACAATTGTAATAGAGGTAATACAAGCATGATCAAAAACGCGAGAAGCATACCAATAATTAATAGTCTTTGTATCCACTCTTCTTTACCGATACGTCTCTTAATCTTTTTTTTCGTACTTTCTACCTTGAAATTTTCTAACATCTCCATCTATACAATGACCTTCTTTCCATATGACAACATATGATTTTCTGAGAAAGAGATGTGAATCGGCTTTCCTTTTCTAATAGCATTTTTTTCTACCTCTGATGCCAATATATCCACTATAATTTTCTCGTTATAAAGATGTGTTTTTTCTTCTACGACTCGTACTTCTGTCCGATATACCGATCCGCGAAATTCCATACTTTCCACAACCGTTTTAATACCATCGTTTTGTACAACTGTTACATGCTCAGGACGAATTGCATGTTCTTCATTATTTTTGGAAAAGAAATTAATAGAACCAATAAAATCTGCCACAAACGGATTGGCTGGTCTTTGATAAATCTCCTCTGGTGTTCCAATCTGCATAATTTCCGCATGATTCATTACAACAATTTTATCAGCCATCGTTAATGCCTCTTCTTGATCATGCGTGACCATAATAGTTGTTACTCCTACTTTTTCTTGCAAATCACGCATTTCTCTACGTAACTTTTCACGTACTTTTGCATCTAAAGCAGATAATGGCTCATCGAGTAACAAAATATCCGGAGACAGAGCGAGCGCACGTGCAAGTGCTACTCGCTGCTGTTGTCCACCAGACATTTGAGCAGGATATTTATCTTTTACATTCAGCAAATCTACAAGTTCTAACGCCTCTAGCGCTTTCTCTTTTACTTCTGCTTTTCCATATTTTTTTGTCTTTAAGCCGTATTCAATATTTTCAAGTGCTGTTAAATTCGGAAATAATGCATACGATTGAAACACCATTCCGAAATTTCTCTTTCCAGGAGGTAATGCTGTAATATCTTTTCCACCCACAGCTATACTACCTGTTGTTGCCTCTTCTAGCCCTGCTAAAATTCGAAGCAATGTTGTTTTCCCACAACCACTTGGACCTAATAAACATACAAACTCATTTTTTTTCACAGTAAAAGAAATATCTTTTAACGCTGTAAATGCATCAAACTGTTTTTGAATGTGTTGAATTGATAAATATTCGCTCATTTTTTCTCTCTCCCACTCACTTACTTTTTCGGTTCTGCTTTTTGACCAAACTCTTTTTCCCATTTTTCTAAAATTTTGTCACGATTCTCTGCTGCCCATTTAAAGTCATTATTTTTGTATAACTTTTCTGTTACATCTTTAGGGAATCCATCTGGAAGTTTATAATCATTTTTAATTGTTGCAAATCCATTTTTCTCGAAGTATAACTTCATTACATCATCAGTAATTGCCCAATCTAAAAATGCTTGCGCTAATTTTTCATTTTTTGCATTATCTTTTTTAATAAGTGCGTTCGCTTCTACTTCCCAACCTAATCCTTCTTTCGGCAATACTACTTCAACTGGTGCACCTTTTTGTTTCTCTTTTAAAGCACTATAAACCATTGATACACCAACTGGATATTCACCTGCGCCTGCTAATTTCGCTGGTTTTGAACCTGAATGAGTATAAGTTGCCATATTATCATGAAGTTTCTTCATGTAATCCCAGCCTTTATCTTCACCCATAATTTGTAACCATGCAGAAACTGTTAAAAATCCTGTTCCAGAAGAAGCCGGATGTGGCATCACAAGCGTTCCTTTATATTCAGGTTTTGTTAAGTCTTCGTATGATTCTGGCATCGGTAAATTTTTCTTCTTCAATTCTTCTTTATTTATAGCAATCCCCGTCATAAACGCCGTATTACCTACCCATTTTTCTGGTTGCTTATCATCTTTAAATTGCGGAAGAACACGATCTGCTCCTTTTGGAGAGTATCCTTTTAACATATCTTTTTTATCTAAAGCTAATAGACTAGACGCTGCTGTTCCCCATACAACATCTGCTTGTGTATTTTTTCCTTCAGCTAGCAATTTCGCTGTAATAACTCCAGTTGAATCACGAACAATGTTCAGTTTCACATCTGGGTACTTCTGTTTAAAAGAATCAAGATAAATTGGTACAAGTTCTTCTTCAATCGCTGTGTAAACAGTTAATGATCCAGATAATTTATCATCTTTTACTTTTGCCCCAGCACTTTCTTCTTTCTGTGCACCACACCCCATTAATAACGAAAATACCATTCCAGTTGCTACAGCTTTAAAGATTGTTTTTTTCACTGTCTCTCTCTCCTTTTACAAATCTTATGTACAACTCAAATATAAACAACTAGTGTAAAAGCAGTATTAAACCAACATTAATCTTTTGTTTGTTGTTTGTTTTTGTGTAATACGTTGCTACTTCTATGTTTTTTCGCATTTTTCTGCTAATAATGAATGCTAAATTTACAAATAATTAAAAAAACCTTTATAATTCCACAAAAAAATGAGGCGTTTGTAAAAACGCCTCATTTTTGTTTACCTTTTTTTGAATTACGATTTGCATACTTCGCGCTATTTTCTCCTTCATACTCTAATGCAAATTCTGCATCTGGTAAGCTTTCTTTCGGAGTTTTATTATTGTTGATTGCCGCATTTTGTTTCACTTTTCTTTTTACCAATACATTCACCTGCTCTCAAGAATTCACTTTCTATTCTAGTTTGAAGCAAGCTGAAATAATTATTACTGGCAAGTGTTAACAAGTACATAAGAGCCCCTAGATGGAAATACTACCTATGAAGAAAGCATTAGAAAAGGAGCGATTATTTTGAAGAAGAAAGATAAAATTCAGTCACCAATTTTAGATGAAACGCTCCCGCATCAAATGAATTTTCCATCTTTTAAAGGAACAGGAAAGAAGATGCAACAACCTTTCATAAATCAATATGACGTCGTAATCGGAGACAGTAAATATGATTCCGAGAATAGTCCACTTCACAATTGGAGTGATGAAGTAGATCCTGCCATTATGGCTGGAGAAGAATGGATTCATCCTACAAATGATATTGGGTGGATTTCAGAAGAAAATCAAGGGTTGCTAAAAAAAGAAGTGTATAATAAGAATGACGCTTTTATGCATCCCCAATTTGGCATTAACGACTAAAAAACCATTCTACCTCACATAGGTAGAATGGTTTCATACTATCCAATAATAATTCGCTCTTTCGGGTATTTATAGCGAGGTGGCTGTTCCCTTCCCCCACTAGCCAGTATAAATGTTAAAATACCGACACGCCCGATAAACATAAGTACAATGAGTACAAGTTTACCAACAGTTGTTAAATCTGGCGTAATACCTGTCGATAGCCCTGTCGTCCCGAAAGCAGAACACACTTCAACAATTAAACTCATAAGCGGTACATTTTCCGTAATAGATAAAATAAAGAGTGCTGTGGCACATAATAAAATCCCCATCGTCATAACGACAGATGCTTTCAGCACGTCCTCTTCATGTAGCTGACGTTTGAAGACTCTAACCGTTCTTCCGCCTCTTGCAAAAGTGTATAACGATAATATACTAACAGCAAATGTTGTTGTACGTATTCCGCCCCCAACCGAACTTGGAGATGCCCCTATAAACATTAATATACTCATAAATAAAAGCGTCGGTTGTGACAATTCACGTATATCCATTGTAGCCAGTCCACCACTTCGCGTCGTCACAGATTGGAATAATGTATAGAAAACTGTTTCATGCCATGACTTCCCTGCTAAAAACTGATTTCGTTCTAGTAGAAAAATCATAATTGTTCCAACGATAACGAGTGCAAAAAATGTCGTTGTCGTCAATTTTGTAAACAACGAAAAGCGGAATAGTTGCTGTCGTCTTTTACTAAAGAATTGCTTTACTTCCATTAACACCGGGAAGCCAATCGCCCCTAAAATAATAAGTAACATATGAATCATTTGCACAATATAATCTTTTTTGTACGGAATTAGTGATTGTCCCGTTAAATCAAATCCTCCGTTCGTAGTTGCACTAACAGCGGCAAAGAAACCGTGAAAATAAGCTTCTTGCCAAGTTGGAAAATAAAGTAGAAATCTTGTACCTAATAGTATTGCTCCAATAAGTTCTATTGAAATAATTACAATTAAAATAGAACGCATCAATTCTACAAGGCCTGATAAATTCCCTTGATTATGATCTGCCATAATGAGTCTTCTTCTCTGCAAACCGATCTTTTTCCCCGTTATAATCCAAACAAACGTACCAAGCGCCATAATTCCTAAGCCGCCTAATTGTAAAATAAGGGCTAAAACAATAATTCCTGCCGTAGTAAATGTATCTGAAATCGTAACAACAGACAGACCCGTAACACTTACCGCACTAACAGATGTAAAGAGGGCATCGATAAATGTCCATTTCACACCAGCCTTCGTAACAAACGGGAAACTAAGCAATATCACGGATACAACTACTGCTAATAAATAAAACAAAACAATGAGTTGTACAGGACGTAATTTTTGTAAAAACTTTTTTATATCTCTCATTCCATCACTTCGCTACCTTTTTTCTATCGATTAAATAAAGAAAAATCTTCACTTTCTTTATTTGTAAATAACTGCTCAAATAATTTGGCAAATACCATTCCATACACAGTTCCATTACCTCCATACGGCAATGCGTAAAATAAATTATGTATCTTTTGGTCTTCTTTTAAAATAGGGAGCCCATCATGACTACCACCAAATGCTGCCGCCCAATAGTACTCTGCCTGTATATTTTTATACTGCGGGAACATCTCTTTTACAATGTTAATAAGGATATCACGCTTATGCAATAATTTCGTATCACCGATTGTTTGAATTTGCATCGCTTCATCTAATCCACCTACAATAATACGGTTTTGATACGTTCGAAAATATAAGTAAGGCCGTGCCGTTTCCCAAATTAATGATTGTTCATGCCAACCTTCAAATGAATCTATCTTATTTGTCACAATCGCATAAGATGTTTCTACTGTTGTATTTTTTTCTTTCTTCCCGAAAAGCGCTTCATAACCTGTCGCCATAATAATATTCTTTGCTACAATTTGATTTCCTTTTTTCGTGTAACAAATTAAATCATTTTGGCGTTTTTTTATATGTATGGCCTCTGTATGCTCAAGTATAGTAGCTCCCATTTGATTTGCTTTATGCAAAAGGCTATGCGCTAATAAATACGGGTTCACTTCGGCATCACCGTGTGTATATAACGCTGCTTGTTTTGTAAATGAATACTTCTTTTTTATATCTAAATCGGTAAAATATTCAACCGGGAATCCATAATGACGTAACGTATTATATTCTTCTTGTAAAAATGAAGCGTCCTCATTTCTACTTGCATAATATAAACTACTTCGCGGAATAAAATGGGGATCAATATCAAGAGTCGGTACAACTTGCTCCATCGTTCGTAACGCTTCATAACAAAGCTTATATGCTCGTATCCCTTTTTCTTCACCAAATGTATGGATAAGTGAGGTTAACGATTTATCATTTGAAAATTGTAGTAAACCTGTATTAGCAGCTGTACTGCCGCAGGCGATTGCTCGTTTTTCAATGAGCGTAACACTCATTCCAATTTTCGCTAACGAATACGCTATATGAGCACCTGCTTCTCCACTTCCGACTACGAGCACATCACATATCATATCATTTTCTAATGGTGGATAACAAGGTACAGAAACTCCTGTATTCCAAAACAATTTACCAGTCATAAGTTTCATAATTATACTCCTAAAATTTAAATTTCTCCTTTCTATGTTTTGTTATTTCCCATAAAAAAATCCAACTAACGTGTGCTAGTTGGATTTTTTATTTTTAATTAGAACGCTCTTCTAGCCAATTTCCAACCGTCGGATATGTTTGTTTTACCGCTGTTCCACCGTAAACGATCGACATATGTCCCGTCGGTAAACATACATATTGTTTATCTGTGCTAGAAATATGATCTAGCAACGCTTCTACTTGGCATGGCAGAGCGATATGATCACGTTTCGCAGAAATATTTAAGACATTCGCCTTAATATTTGCAAGGTCTACCTTTTGTCCGCGAATAACGAGTTCACCTTTCACTAATTTATTATTTTGATAAAAATCACGAATCCATTGTCTATAAGATTCACCCGGGAATGGAATACCGTCACCAACCCACTTTTGAACTAATTTCCAACTTTCGACGAAGCGCTCATTTTCTGAACGATCGAGTAAAGCGACATATGGACCTACAAAGTTTGTGATTGGTTTTAACATCTTATTTCCGAAATCAATCATTTCTGGCGGAATATTTCCGAATGTATCAACCGCTTTATCTAAATTGAAGTATTTTTCATCTAATAAAGGACCGTATAATCCTGTTTCAGAGAAATCAAAAGGACTTGTCATAAAGATTAAGTTACGAATTGGCATGTGCGGATGAAGTGCCGCATAAATAGAAGTTAGCGTTCCACCCATGCAATAACCAAGTAAAGAAATCTCGTCCGATTTCGCAGTTCGCATTACTTTCTTCACTGCTTTTGCAATATAGTCGAACACGAAATCATCAAATTTCAAATGACTATCTTCTAAACCAAATGTGCCCCAATCAAGCATATACACATCAAAACCACGATCTACTAAATATTCCACTAAACTATTTCCTGGAGTTAAATCCATAATATACGGTTTATTAATAAGCGCGTATATCAATAGGATAGGAACTCTCTGTGTTTTTTCTTGTTTTGGAATGTAACGATACAACTTCGTTTTATTCTTCGTCCAAATAACCTCTTTCGGTGTTAAACCAACTTGTGGTTCTGGTTCGCGTAATAAAACTTCGCTCGCTCTTTTCACACGGCGATATGCTTTACGATATTCTTCTGGGTACAACTCCAATTGCTTTTCCCATTCCGTTACGAATGTAGTCATTTTTCTATCTCCTTTTTGGTCGATTTCTTTCTAAAAAAAGAAGTGCATTCCTGCTATGGATATGCACTTTTTTCTTACTTCATTACATGTATAATCCGCCGTTAATGTTTAATTGCTGACCTGTGATATACGCACCGTCACGGCATAGATATACTACACCTTTTGCAATTTCATCAGCTTGACCAAAACGTTTTTTCGGGATTTTAGCAACGATTTTTTGACGCACTTCTTCTGGTACTTCTGCTACCATTTCAGTATCAATAAATCCTGGGCAAATTGCATTTACAGTTACATTTGTTCTTGCAAGTTCTAACGCTAATGATTTTGTAAATCCTAACATACCTGCTTTTGCTGCTGAGTAGTTTGTTTGTCCAAATCCACCAGCTTGACCAATAATAGAAGAAATACTAATGATTCTTCCTTCTTCCGCTTCCGTTATGTATGGAAGTACAGCACTTGTTGTATTAAATACGCTGCTTAAGTTCACGTCAATTACGCGCTCCCAATCTTCACGATTTAACTTTTTGAATGTACGATCTCTTGTAATACCAGCATTATTAACAAGGATATCAACTTTACCAAAATGATTCACAGCTTCTTCTACAAGTCTGTTTGCATCTTCTACTTTCGAAACATCCGCTTGAACTGCATAAACGTCATGGCCTTCTTTTCCTAATTCATTTACTAAGTTTTCAGCTGCTTCTTTACTGCTGTTATAGTTAATAACTACTTTTGCTCCCTCTTGTGCTAATGCTACTGTAATTGCTTTTCCAATTCCTTTTGCCCCACCTGTTACGATTGCTACTTTGCCATTTAATTGAACCATTTCTTTTCCCCCTTAAATGAATTTGTGAACGATTGTTATGAATCATTTTGGTACTCATATGAATAGAGTCCATATATTAATTATGTTTCGTTGTTTATACATGAAAAAGAGATTCTCCCTTTCCCTTTTACACGTTATAAACAAACGCGATTATCATTTTTTATTTTCCGGCTTATTCGCAGGCTTTACTTCTTCTTTTGCAGGTACTTGTAGTTTCGCTAGTACTGCATTTTGCTTTTCTAGCAATTCCAAAATTTGATCAACCTTCGTTTCTAATGTGCGCATATCTTGTTTTACTTTCGTAACATCACGCTTTAATGTAGGGGCTTGTCCTAATGAATCCACTTTCTCTTCTAGAACTTCCTCGATATTATCAACTTTATTTTCTAAGTTGATAACAAGCGTAGCTACTCTAGCAATATCCTCTCTCGTCGGCACATTCACCTGTTCTAAATAACTTTTTGTTGTATCATTTAATGCTTTTTGATAAAACAAATTCAAGTCTAGAACGCTGCCCATCCAAGCAGAATATTCTTCTGTTTTAATTGTTTCATTGAGCGCTTTTCCCCAAAATGTTTCGGTTTGTTCATAAGCATTTTTCCATGCTTGCAATGGATCGAATTTTTGATCAATCACTTCGCCTACACTCCCTTTTTCGTTTTTGAAACAATTCAACCTATTCACTATTTTCTAATATTCCGAATAAAACTTCAAGTATATATTTTATTTTTCTTTATTTTCCGATAAATGTATTGACATTAAAAACAGATAGGTGTAAATTGCACTTATAAGCAAAAAATTCCATCTAACTGATTCATGAGGTGATGTACAATCATGCTACATAATGAACCAGAACACCCAGAAAGTTTGGAAAAAAACCAAGCGAAACAACCAAACTCCATGCCAAAAAACTTCTTAGTTCCTTTCTTACTTCTCTGTCTAAAAGACTGGAGTCTTCATGGTTACAAACTCATTCAAATGCTAATGGACATCGGCTTTTCTTCTGTTGACCAAGGTAATGTGTATAGAACACTACGCAAATTAGAAAAAGAAAACCTTATTTCTTCTACTTGGGATACAAGCGAAGGCGGGCCAGCGAAACGAATTTATTCTTTAACAGAATATGGAGAGCAATATTTAACAACATGTGCGACTTCTTTTGAACATTATCAAAATATGTTGCGGACGTTTTTTACGTTATACACCAATGCATTCTTTCCATTTTCTACTTCTCCAGAAAAGGATGAAAAGGATTCTTCATCTTCACCTGGTGGTACAGCAGAATAATCTGCGTTCACAATATGCAAAAAAATATTTGGAGGTCAAACAATGGAAACTAAGCCATACGAATTAGTCGATGCATTTTGGAAAAACTGGTCTCAATCTCTTTCCCTATTCTCTTCAGCTGGGAAACAATTAGAGCAACTTACTTTAGAAACGTTAAAACAACAACAAGACGCTTTGCATAAATTAACATCAGGAGTAGATGAACTAGAAAAAGAACTACAACAATTCACTGCTCAGTTCAATAACCAATATACAGATTACGTGAAGCAATTAACTGGAAACTCCTTAAATGATCAAATTAACGAGTGGCAAGGGAAATGGAATGAACTTTCTACTCAAATGCACCAACTTACTGTTTCTCCTACGAAAACATCTTTGTCTATTCTTACTCAAACTAGCGGTCAATTTGAAGAAACAACAAAACAATTTATTGAACAACAACAATTACAACGTGACGAGGTTCAAAAACAGTTAGACGTTTTTTTGGGAGAGTTCAAGTCCAAACAACTAGAACTCGCAAAGCAGTTCGAGGAAAACTCAAAAAATTTATTTACTTCCATCAAGTAAGAAAAATGTGGGAGCTAACTGCAGCACAAACAAAACTCTTTCTTCCTCCTACTACATCAAGATGGCTAGCATTTTTCGATATGGAAAAGAAGGAGGCCAAAATGAATCCATTTCAAGAAGCACAAACTGTTCCGGAGCTTCGTTATGATGAGATTCAAGTCGGTGATCAAGCATCCCTTACAAAAACTATTACGGATGAGGACGTTATCAATTTTGCAAAATTGACTGGAGATGTGAATCCTATTCATATATTAGACGCTTTTGCAAAAACGACAATGTTTAAAGAACGTATTGCTCATGGTATGCTCGTTTCCAGTTTCATTTCGACGATTCTTGGAACGAAACTCCCTGGAAAAAACACGATTTATTTATCTCAAAACGTTTCATTCCGTGCTCCTGTCAAAATTGGCGATACCCTTCGCGTTGTGGCAGAAGTCATCAAAAAACGTGACGATAAAAAAATCATTACGTTGCAAACAAACATATATAATCAATCAGATGATATTGTCGTGGAAGGTACAGCGACAATACTGAAAAAAGAGTAGCAGATTTGCTACTCTTTTTTCTATCCAATAACTTCTAATCACACCGATTACTTCCGCGTATGAGTACGTCGTTTCCACATAAAATAACGTTACCAGTTTAGATAAGTACTTTGCTGAACTGGACTACTCATAAGGATGTGTATCAACATGGTAAAAACAAACAAATTACTAGTTCCAGGTGCAGAACAAGCGCTTGAACAATTTAAATATGAAATTGCACAAGAATTCGGTGTTAGCTTAGGTTCTAATACAGCATCTCGTTCTAACGGTTCAGTTGGCGGTGAAGTAACGAAACGACTTGTTGCTTTAGCTCAACAACAATTACGCGGATAATACAATAAGCTATGGCTTAGAGGCAGATATTCTCTGCCTCTTTCTATTTTCAACATACATAATCGTCCTTTTTCACATACTAGTAAGAGCAAACTGAAAGGAACGATATGTGACATGAAACGGATTAATATTCGCATGAGTCCTCCCCGTGTTCTTACTTTGTCTTTTATTATGTTATCAGTTATCGGTACATGCTTATTAAAGCTACCAATTGCTACAACAACGTCTATTTCATGGCTCGATGCTTTATTTACAACCGTTTCTGCTTGTACGGTTACAGGGCTTGGTGTTGTGGACACTGGTAAAGTATTTACCTTATTTGGCCAATGTGTCATTTTAACGCTTATACAAGTGGGCGGACTTGGCATTATGAGCTTTGCCGTTTTAATTGCGATTATGCTCGGCAGAAAAATTGGTCTTCAAAACCGAATTTTACTGCAACAAGCGTTAAATCAAACGAATATTGGAGGCGTCATTCGACTTGCCAAAGCATTATTTTTATTTTCTTTTACAGTCGAATGTATCGCTACTTTGATTCTTTCTTTTGAATGGGTACCAAAATACGGTATTGCTAAAGGGATCTATTATAGTTTTTTTCATTCAATCTCCGCTTTTAACAATGCTGGTTTTTCTGTGTGGAGCGATAATTTAATGTCCCATTCTCATAGCATTCTTGTCAATCTCGTTATTTCCTCCCTCATTATTTTAGGTGGGATTGGTTTTACAGTAATCATAGACATAAAAAGAAAGAAAAACTTTAAAAACCTTACATTACACTCAAAACTTATGCTCTCTTCTACTCTAATCGTCAATATTATTGCAACTGTTTTTATTTTTATATTCGAGTTCCACAATTCTCTTTCTATGAGAGGATTTACCCCATTTGAAGAAGGAATGGCCGCTTATTTCCAGGCGGTTTCAACGCGTACTGCCGGGTTTAATACAGTTGATATTTCTGCATTATCAAAGCCTTCTCTTTTATTAATGATGCTTCTAATGTTTATTGGAGCTGGTAGTGCTTCAACCGGTGGTGGAATTAAGTTAACAACCTTTTTAATCATGTTTTTTGGGGTATTTAAATTTTTACAAGAACAAGATGATATTGTCGTGTTTAAAAAATCTATTAAAGATACTCTCATTGTCAAATCATTGACCATCACTATTATCTCCATTTCATTTATCTTTTTTGCTATTTTAATTTTAAGTATTACTGAGCGAGTTCCTCTATTGATGAGTGCTTTCGAAGTATTTTCAGCATTTGGGACTGTCGGTCTCAGTATGAATTTCACACCACACTTAACTATGATCGGAAAAGCTATTATCATCTTTATGATGTTTTTTGGGAAAATGGGACCTTTAACATTGGCTTTTTCATTTGCACGTAAAAAGAACCGAAAAATAAAATATCCGAATGAAGATATTTTAACAGGTTGACAACCGTATAAATTATCCATATAATGAGAGTACAATAGCATATCTCCAAAGGGGAGTAGCGTCCAAGAATATTTCTTGGAAACAAAGTCGTCATTACGTAGAACTTAGTTCTTCCGGCTTTGTTGGCATTTTCATTACATATGTCTAGCAAGACCTTTGCCTATTAACGGCAGGGGTCTTTTTTGTATTAATTACCAAATTCTTCCAAAGTTAATAGGCAGGAGTATGGGGAAACTAAATAGTGGGGAAATTCTTCACTTATTTAGTACTTATAGAAATGAGAGGAGAATGTACATGGATGTATCATTATTATTGGAGTATGGTTGGGTATTACTCATCCTAATTGCACTTGAAGGAATTTTAGCTGCTGATAACGCTCTTGTTCTTGCAATTATGGTAAAACATTTACCAGAAGAAAAACGAAAGAAAGCACTATTTTATGGATTAGCGGGGGCATTTGTTTTCCGTTTCGGATCGTTATTTATGATTTCGTTCCTAGTCGACGTATGGCAAGTGCAAGCAATCGGTGCCATTTATCTTATGTTTATCGCTGGTAATCACTTATTTAAAACGTATGTTAAAAAGAATACAGATGAAGACACAGAAGAAAAAGAAGCAAAGAAAAAACAAGAGAACTTTTGGTGGACTGTATTTAAAGTTGAGGTTGCTGATATCGCCTTCGCAGTTGATTCAATTTTAGCTGCTGTTGCATTAGCAATGACTTTACCGAAAACAGGCTTAGGTACAATTGGTAGTCTTGATACTGGGCAATTTGTTGTTATCTTTGTAGGTGGACTTATCGGATTAATCATTATGCGATTTGCAGCAACTGCTTTCGTGCAAATCTTAAAACGTAAACCAGGACTTGAAACTGCAGCATTCTTAATTGTAGGTTGGGTTGGTGTGAAATTAGCAATTTATACATTAGCACATCCTGCATTAAATGTAATTCCGCATTCATTCCCAGAATCTACGCCATGGAAACTTACATTCTGGATTGTATTAGTTGGAATCGCAGTGGGCGGTTGGTTCTTCTCAAAAGAAGTAGAAGTAAAAGTAGACAAAAATTTAGACGAAAAAGCGCTGTAATTACAGCGCTTTTTCTTTTTTCTTTCTCCCTCTCAATGTCCAGAAAAATTTCTATTATACTACCTTTTGTAAACGTTTTCTTGATGCATGTATGTCCTTTTTGTGAAATATTGCACAAACTTATTGAAACTGAGAACAATTCCATGTACTTTATTCATATAAGGAGTATTTATAGACGATGTACTAAAGGAGCGTATCACTCATGCTAGAACAAGGATTAGAATATGTTGTCAAACTGGCTAAGAGCAAAAAACAAATGCTAGATACAAACCCGATGCAATATTTCATTCGTGCTGCACTTGCGGGTATTTATATCGGTTTTATTATTGTACTATGTTTTAAATTAGGTAACTTTTTCCACATTGCAGATTCACCAGCAACTTATTTAGCTGCATCTATGTTTTTCGGAATTGCCCTCGTACTTATTATATATGGCGGTGCTGAATTGTTTACTGGAAATACAATGTACTTCACTGTAGCGACTTTAAGAAAAGAAACAACGATTTCTGATACACTTCGTAACTGGGTCGCTTGTTATGCAGGAAATTTAGCTGGTGCTTTATTCTTTGCCTTACTATTTTATGCAACTGGAATTTTCGAAGCAATTGATCACGGTCATTTCATGAATAAAGTAGTAGAAGGAAAAATGAATACACCTACAATGCAATTATTCTTTAAAGCGATTTTATGTAACTGGCTCGTATGTCTTGCTTGTTTCTTACCTTCTCAAGTGAAAGGTGATACAGCAAAAATTATGATGATGATGCTACTCGTTTTCACATTCTTTTTATCTGGTTACGAGCATAGCATTGCAAACTTATCACTATTTGCTTTATCTTTAGTTTCACCTCATCCAGAGACAATTTCTTTTACAGGTGCTATCCATAACTTAATTCCAGTTACAATCGGTAACATTATTGGCGGGTCTGTATTTGTCGGTATGGTATACCATTACTTAACAAAGAAAGTACCTGACGTGAAACAAGAAGAAACTGAATTAATAGCAGCTCAACAAGAAGAGATTATTCCTCTGCAAGCTCATATGAAACACTAAAAACTCCAAAGGGCACTTTGGAGTTTTTAGCTCCCCACATATTTAACAACAAGGTGCGGATTAATTTCCCCTCCTTCCTTCCCCTTATTAATCCTCTGTTTCATCTTGTGCATACCGATGACATCATTCGTATGAAAGTACATTTCATTTACATATAAACCCTCTTTACAAAAAGCATCTACAAAATCTAATCCACTTTTTTCTCCCCATCCCATGTTAAAGTCAAGGGAAAGAATATTTACATCATAATCCCGAACCATTTGCAAAGCACATTCTACTGTAGTTGCGGGCACATACCCATATGGACAACTTCTTTGATCATCCATATATACATTCATGTTCTATCCCCTCTCTATTTTGCATACGTGATCAACATGTAACATATTGCCCCAAGGCTAATAAAGGGGCCAAATGGAATTTGAGTCCTCATTTTCATACGTTTTAATACTATACCTGCTCCAAAGAAACAAAGACTAAAGCAAGAGGCTAAAAATAAAATCATAAAAATCCCTTTCAGTCCCACTATAAATCCAAGTAGCGAAAGTAATTTTACATCACCTCCCCCAAGCCCTTCTGGATATATCTTTTGCATGCAATATAACAAAATGAATATAACGCCACTACCAACTATACTATCTGCCCAAGTAACTAACGGTACAAAAATACATTCTAAAATGAGTAAACAAGAGAACCAAGCTAAAATACGATTTGGGATTAACATATATATGTAATCTGTAACTGAAATAATAAGAAGTAATGAAAAAAGCGATAAAATGATAATAAGCTCTCGTTCCAATCCGATTATATATACCGTAAGAAAAAATATCATTCCGGTTACAAGTTCAAATACTACGTACAAAATTGAAATTTCCCTCTTACAATTCGTACAACGTCCCCTTTGTATACAAAAAGAAATAATTGGAATCAATTCTTTTGGCTTTAACACATACTTACAATAATGACAATGTGAGCGAGGGACAATGATAGACTCACCTAGTGGAACTCTCATCGCAATTACCATAAAAAAGGAACCAAACACCATCCCCACTAACAATGCATATACATAAGTGAACATCCCTTCCTCTCCTTTCCAGAAGAACATAACAAAAAAAGGAGAGAACTTCTACTTCATATTATCTCTATTCTATTAAAAAAGCAGGCCATTTTCTGGCCTGCTTTCCCCTCTTTTATACGATGAAATATACTGCTTTTAATGGTCCGTGTACGCCGACAACAAGATTCATTTCAATATCTGCCGAGTTACTAGGTCCTGTAATAAAGTTAATACAAGATGCCACTGTCTCACCATTTTCTACACGCGAGTTCATATCCTGAACTGCTTGTGTAATACGAGGTACAAGTGTTTCACGTGGAATAATAGCAAAGTATACAGTCGGTAAAAAGTGTAAAGAACGACCTTGGCCTTTATGACTTTGTACAACGATCGTACCAGATTCAGCTAAAGTATAATCACTAAAGGCAATTCCAATATTCGCTCTTTCTGCGATACGCATATTCTCTTCTTTTTTCTCAGGATCCCATACATTCACTTCAACATTTTGCTTTGGAATCTCTTCTTTAAATAAAGAAGTCAATCCATAAGAATCAAAACGTTCATCTGCCGATAACATAATAGGTCCCCCGCCGTTCTCCATGATTACTTTTTGAATATCTTCACGTAAACGGTCGTTTGTCGTTTCCACCACAGTTGTATGAATGTTTGTACATTGATTTTTAAATACTTGTAACAATTCTTCTTGTGAATAATCTTTTAGCGTTTCTACATTCACATTACTTTTCCATGCTGGACGCTTTACGCCTTCCGTTTTACGCGCGCGTCCGAGTTCTTTTGCAATATTCTCTAGAAAGGACTCACGGTTTTGAATTAATCCTGTCATTATTTGTCCCCGCCTTTCTTATGATCTTTATACCAATCACGGAATCTTTCTTTACTTGGAGCCGGGAATTCACGAATATCTGTCCAGTTTTTAAGTGGCCCAACACCTTTTGATACACGGTTACCAGATGTAAATGGACTCATTGCTGCTGGCGCCATTTTTGATCCCATTTTATATAAAGCGGCTGAAGATGCACCCATACTAAACATTTTCATTGCTAATTTTTCGGCAAGTGGAGCACGCCCTTCTTGCTCAACGATAACTTGACGATGTTTTAATAATAAATCATGTAATGGAATTTTTACTGGACAAGCTTCTGTACACGCTCCGCATAAACTAGAGGCATAAGGAAGCTCTTTGTAATCATCATATCCGCCTAAAAGTGGTGTTAATACCGCACCGATTGGCCCTGAGTATATAGAGCCATATGAATGTCCACCAACATGACGATATACAGGGCATACGTTCACACAAGCAGCACAACGAATACATTGCAATACTGAGCGGAATTCCGATCCAAGAATTTGAGAGCGGCCATTATCAACAACAACTAAGTGGAATTCTTCAGGTCCATCTACTTCCTCTTCTTGAATTGGTCCCGCTACAGTTACATAACTGGTTAATTTTTGCCCTACTGCACTACGACATAGTAAACCAACTAAAACATCTAATTCTTCCATTGTCGGAACCATACGTTCCATACCCATTACTGCAATTTGAGTTTTCGGAATCGACATGACAAGATCGGCATTCCCCTCGTTTGTTACTAAACAAAGAGAACCAGTATTTGCAACAGCGAAGTTACAACCTGTCACACCAATTTCCGCATCCATAAATTTCTCACGAAGTTGTTTACGAACAAACTTCGTCATTTCGTATGGATCGTCAGAATTTTCATAACCAAGCTTTTCTTTAAATACATCACGAATTTGCGTTCTATTTTTATGAAGTGCAGGCGCAATAATATGTGAAGGTGGATCGTTATCTACTTGCAGAATATACTCTCCTAAGTCACTTTCTAACACTTCACAACCGATTTCTTCAAGCGCATGGTTCATACTAATTTCTTCTGTTACCATCGACTTTGATTTTACTACTTTTTTTGCCTGCTTCTTTTTGGCAACATCTTGAATATACTTTGCTGCTTCCTCTTTCGTTTTCGCAAAGTACACATATCCGCCTCTTTTTGATACATTTTCACTTAACTGCATTAAGTAATAATCAAGATTTTCTAACGTATGTTGACGAATTTCTTCACCGAGTTCACGCCATTCTTCCCAGTTTCCTAATTCATCCGCCGCTTTTAAGCGATTCGTATATAATCGTGTTTGTGCAGAAGATACTGCTCCGCGCATAAACGAATCTTGAATTCCATCGCCAACGCGATCATTAAATTTTTTCTCACTGATTTTCATAGACATAGCTTATGTTCCCCCTTCATGAGCGACTATTCAGTACCTCAGCAATATGCATTACTTTTATTTCTTTTCCTAAACGCTCAATACGTCCGCCAATGTTTAACAAACACCCACAATCTGCACCGATTAAATAATCCGCACCTGTTTCCATTGCACTATCTACCTTTTCATCTACCATTTGCTCAGAAATTGGAGTCATCTTCACTGAAAACGTTCCCCCAAACCCGCAACAATTTTGTGCGTTTGGCAGTTCTCTCACAATTAATCCTTTTACGTTTGATAATAAAATTCCTGGTGCCTCTTTTACTCCAAGCAGGCGTGTCATATGACACGATTTATGAATAGTAGCGATCCCTGGTAAACTTGCCCCAACATCTGTCACTTTTAAAACATCTACAATAAATTGTGTGAATTCATATGTTTTATCAGCAATCTTTTGTGCACGTTTAGCCCACTTCGGATCATCTTTAAAAACATGCGGATACTCATGAAACATTGTCGCACAAGAACCAGATGGCGTAACGATATATTCTGCATCTTCGAAAGTTTCAATCATATGTTTCATCGCTTCTTTTGCTGCTTCTACATGGCCGCTATTATAAGCAGGCTGACCACAACAAACTTGTGCTTCTGGAAATTCAATTTCACAACCTAAACGCTCCAACACTTCAACTGTTGCTTTGCCGACGTTTGTTTCAAACATATCGACTAAACAAGTAACAAATAAAGTAACTTTCATAATTATTACTCCCCCTTTTTACAGCTCCACCAACAAACATATGGTCATCAGATGACTAAGAAAAGAAGAAATAGGCTCAACCATGGCCTATCCTCTCCCTCTTCTAAAGAAAACGCTTACTTAATCTCTCTCTATTTTATCAAAAAATTTGATTTTTAAAAGATTAAATTACGAATTTATATCGTTTTACCTGTGACAATATGTTCTACATTTGTTAAATGATCTAGCATCGCTTGCTGCGCTAATTCTACATCTTGCTTTAACACTGCATCATATATAACTTGATGCTCTTCTATAAGTCGTTCTGATGTTGTTTGTTCACCATATAAAATAATGCGTCTTGATTCACCAATTGTTTCAGCAATCATCTCTGAAACATGATTCATGAGTTCAATCAAAATGTTGTTATGCGAAGACTCCGCAATTCCCATATGGAACTGAAAATCTGCTTTTTCACCAGCTTTTTCATCTCCAATGCTCTTTGCCATTTCATCTAACCAATGCTTCATATTTTTCAAATTCTCTTCCGTACGTTTTGCCGCAGCTGCTCGAACTGCCCCCACTTCAAGCACCTTTCGTACTTCTAATAAATTCAAAATATCTTCTTTCTTCATTAATAATCTATTGTTTAATGATTTTGTTAATGAAGAAGAATCGAAATTCTTCACATATGTACCTTCTCCTTGTTTCATCTCAATTAAGCCCATCGCTCTTAGCGCACTTAACGCTTCACGAACAGCAGATCTGCCAACTTGAAACTGCTCAGCTAATTGATGTACAGGAAGTAGTTTGTCACCAGGTTTTAACGTACCATTTTTAATCATTGTTAAAATAGCTTCAGATACTTCTTCGTAAATTTTCTTCGGTTTAATCGATTTGTACTCCAGTTAAATCACCTCAGTATCTTCCAAACAACAATTGAAACGATTTATAAGAACTTTGCATCATAACTATTTTAGAACGAATTGGTAAGAAGTACAAATGTTTTGTTCATAAAATCGTCAAATTTTCGATATTTCTTACATATTAATTTATATCTTTCTGTATAACTATTGTCTCCTATATAAAAAAGCATGCCCTAAAAATTAGAACATGCTCCTCTCATCCTGTACTTTCAATTTAATAATAACCGTCGTCCCATTCCCTTTTTCACTTTCAATTCGCCACTGTCCATCATGGATATGAACAATTTGTCTTACAATAGCAAGACCTAGACCTGTTCCACCATGTTGACGACTTCTCGCTTTATCCACTCTATAAAAACGTTCGCCAAGATTTTCTAAATGCTCTGTATCAATACCGATTCCTGTATCTTTTATTTTTAATTCACAGTAATCATCGATTTGTTCTAAAGTTATATTGATATCCCCGTTTTGATTTGTATACCGTATCGCATTATCTAACACGTTATGAAGCACTTGTTGCATGCGATCCTCATCAATCATTACAATGATTTCTGGATTTAAATTTGTTGAAATACGAATTTTCTTTTCTATAAATTTAATCTCATACGTATCCAGCACATCTTCAATCAATTGTGAAAAAACGATAGGTTGTTTCTTTAACGGAAAATGTTCCCCTTCTAATTGTGCTAAATCTAATAAATCATGAACGAGGCGCTGCATACGATCTGCTTCTTTATGAATGAGCTGTGTTACTTTTTCCTGCTGTGGTCCTTTCGCTACACCATCTAAAATAGCCTCGCTATATCCTTTTATATAGCTTAGTGGTGTTCTTAGCTCGTGTGAAACGTTAGCTAAAAATTCCTTACGCTTTACGTCTTCTGTCTCTAAAGAATTTGCCATTTTATTAAATGCTTTTCCTAATCGTCCAATTTCATCTTCGGAAGAAATTGTAATACGTTCTGAGAAATCTCCCGTAGCCAAATGATTCGCAACTCGTTCCATTTGCGAAAGTGGTCTCGTAATAGCAATAATAATCTTTCTACCAATCCATATTGTTAGTAACGTTATAGCAAGTGCTAACGGTGCCAAAATAAGGCCCATATCATATATTAAGTCTTTTATACTTTTTAAAGGAATATAAGAATATACAATACCAACTAATTTTTTATTTTCTAAAACAGGGATGACAACTCCCATAATATTACGGTCAAAATGCTCCTCATATCCTATCTTTGTCACAGTTTTTCCATCTAATAATGCTTGCCTGTCCCCTTCACTTATAAGAGAGTGATGATGCACATCAAAAGGTAAACATGCGCTTAAATCACGTGGGTTCGATACGAAAAGAACGTCTGAACTAGATATTTGATCAAATGCTCTTACTTTCTCTTCAAAAGTTGATATGCCTTCACGCTTATCATATTGCGCAGCAAGACCCTTCCCCTCCGTTACTAATGAATCTTTTAAATTATCAACGTATAGTTTTTCGTACGAGTATAAAGATACAAAATAGAGAAAGGAAACTGTTACAAATACTGCACATACTACTGTCAGCCAAAGCTTCTGTACCATCGTAAACATACGTTACACCTCAAATTTATAGCCTACACCCCAAACAGTTTGAATGTAGTTTCCACTTTCTCCAAGTTTCAAACGCATCGTTTTCACGTGCGTATCTACTGTTCTTGTACTTCCGGCATAATCATATCCCCATACCTTTTCCAGCAATTGTTCTCTGCTAAATACTTGTCCCGTATGTTGGCAAAGAAAATAGAGTAAATCAAACTCTTTTACCGTAAGAGAAATCGGCTCACCGTCTGCCTCAATCTTCCTACTTTTTTCATTAATCAGGATTGGTCCAAACTGAACCTCCTCTTGTTGTTCTTGCTTTGTATACCGTCTTAACACAGCTTCCATACGAGCAATTAATTCTCCCGGGCTAAATGGCTTTACAATATAATCATCTGCCCCCATACGTAAGCCGTTCACCCTATTCCACTCTTCACCTTTTGCTGTTAAAAATATAATTGGTACATCTGACGTCTTTCTAATTTCTTTACAAACTGAAAGCCCATCCATCTCTGGCATCATAATATCTAGTACAACAAAATCATAATGATTCGTCTCTAATTTTTGTAGAGCTTCTTTTCCATTTTCAGCTTCTCCCCACTCGTACCCGAAATTATCTAAGTACATGCCAACGAGCTGCCTCATATCACTTTCATCATCTACAACTAGCACCCTATATTTACTCATTGTCCTTCCCTTCTCTCTCTATGAGTTGAAACGGCCCTTTTCCGACTTTAATTGTTTGTTTTATTTTCAAATTCTTCATATCCATGACGCACAATTCATCACTATCATAGCTTGCTACGTATCCTTCTGCTCCGCTCTTCAAAAATGCAAATGGGTTCGATCCTACTTCTACAGAAGCAACCTCTTTATACGTGCCAACATCAAACTTTCTAAGCGTATTCGAACCGTGACTCAATGCATATACATACTTATTATCCTTCGTTATATTCACAGGCATAAACGGGGCGTGTAAAGAACGTACCATTTCCCCGCTCTGCAAAGAATACACTAATACTTTCTCATTCACTTGATTTCCATCACCATGCCCACCAATCCATATTTCTTTCCCATTCGGACTAATTGTCGCTCCCGTTGACGCTGGGGGAATCATAAAGGATTGGATCACTTCTTTTTTCTTTGTATCAATTATCGTTAGCTTCGTATCATAAAAGTTTAATACAGATAACTGGTTATCATGCTCTACCATCGTTATTGGTCCTTTTCCGGTTGACACACTCCCTGTCTCTTTCCCTTTTATCGTAAAAAACCTTACCTTTTGAGCATTTTGATCGGCAGCAAATAATTGCTTTTTATCTTCTGATACGACCACATTTACAATGCCTTTTCCCGTTTTATATTTTTCCACTTGCCTTCCTTCTGCTAGTGAATATACATACATGTACTCTAGCTGCTTACCATATACAAGTATGTCCTCACCGTTTGGAAGTAGTGCAATTCCTGCCATTGGTTCATTAAGTTCCCATGTCGTAATTAACTTTTTAGTTTGTTTATCAACAAAACTAATACTACCTTCTTTTATATTCGTTGTTATAATAACACTTTTATCTTTAGCAATCGGTGTATATGAACTTCCTTGACACCCTACTAATAGAAATAAAAAACAGAGAAGAAAAACATACTTTCTCAAAAGATTCCCTCCATCTTCGGATGATTTCGTTATAATTGTAAAATAACAAATAAATGTGTGGAAAGTGTGAAATTTCCCTTTCTTACTTCATTTACATATATAATGTACAACAAATAGAATTTGAGGTGTGCAAATTATGCTTTTTCCTGATTTAGCGAATAAAATTGTACGAGAAGTACGCAGACTAATTAAAGAAAATATTATTATCATTAATATACAAGGCGTTATTATCGCAAGCACAGATATAGAAAGAATCGGTCAATTTCATGAAGGTGCACTCCGTTGTGCGAAGCAAAAGAAAACTGTCATTATTACAAAAGAAGATGAACGACGTTTGCAAGGCGTAAAGGCGGGTATGAACCTCCCTTTATTATTCCATGACGAAGTAATTGGTGTCATTGGAATTACAGGCGAACCTGAAAATATTTCACAATACGGAGAAATATTACGTAAAATGACCGAACTACTCATTCACGAAAACTACTTTTTAGAACAACTAGAACTTGAACACCGTTCTTATGAAGCATTTGTCTTTGATTGGCTTCAAAATACAGACTGGTCTCCAAGCTTTCTCGATCGCGCCAAAACACTCGGTATTGATTTATATAAGAAAAAACAACTTATTTTGTTCTCTATTGATCAAAATGACACGATGCTTCAGCGTAAGATTTGGCAACACGTACGCAATCTATTAACAAAAGAGCATCTATTTGTTCGCTGGGGAAATGATCGATTCATTCTATTTACAGCCACACACTCTAAAGAGCAAACATATCAATTTTTAAAACGATTAAAACAAGACTGTGAAACTTTATTTTCTATTCCTTTATATATTGGGATTGGACAATCCATGACGCCAAGCAATATGAACTTATCGTACGAACAAGCATTACAAGCTCTTTCCGTATCACTTGAAACGAAGGAAATTGTATTTAATGAGGATTTACGTTTAGAAATGTGCTTGCAAGATATTTCTGCTGAAACGCGGGAACAGTTTCTAAGGCGCACGATCGAAAATTTATTATCGTCTTCCGAGCTTATGCACACCTTACGCTTATTTATCGATTATAACCAATCTTATAAACAAACAGCTGAAAGATTACATATACACATTAACACATTGCATTACAGACTAAAAAAGATTGAGGAGCATACAGGACTTGATCCGAAACAATTCAAAGATTTAAATATTTTATACTTCTCGCTCCTCTTATTAGACAATCACACAAAAAAGAATGATAAAATAGATTAATCTTTAGATGATTATACATAGAAAGAATCCCCCGACTTTTTTATCATTATAATGAAAGCACTGTGACAACGTTTTTTATCATTACGAATTACGTTAACAGTTTGAGGGGGATTTCCAATGTTAGAAAAGCAAATTATTGATTCATTCGTATCCATTGTTGGCGAAGATAATGTAGATACATCCAATATGGGGCGTTTAACGTATAGTTATGATGCCACTCCAAACTTCCAAGCAATGCCTGATGCAGTCATTGCTCCTCGTAATACAAATGAAATAGCTGAAGTGTTAAAAGTATGTAACACTCACAAAATCCCTGTATATGTTCGTGGTTCTGGAACAAATCTTTGCGCTGGAACATGTCCACTTGAAGGCGGTATCGTCCTTATTTTCCGCCATATGAATAACATTTTAGAAATTGATGAAGAAAATTTAACAATTACTGTACAAGCTGGTGTGATTACACTTGATATTATTAAAGCAGTAGAGGAAAAAGGTTTATTTTATCCGCCAGATCCAAGCTCAATGAAAATTTCTACAATTGGCGGTAATATTAATGAAAACTCAGGTGGATTACGCGGATTAAAATATGGCGTAACTCGTGATTATGTGATGGGTCTTGAACTTGTCTTACCAAATGGCGATATTATTCACACTGGCGGTAAATTAGCAAAAGATGTAGCTGGTTACGATTTAACTCGTTTATTTATCGGTTCTGAAGGAACGCTGGGCGTCGTAACAGAGGCAATATTAAAACTCGTTCCTATGCCTGAAACGAAAAAAACGATGCTTGCGCTCTATGAAGATATAAATGAAGCTGCACGTGCTGTTTCTTCTATTATTGCAAATAAAATTATTCCAGCGACACTTGAGTTTTTAGACCAGCCGACAATTGAAGTTGTAGAAGAGTTTGCACAAATCGGTTTACCAACTGACGTAAAGGCAATTTTATTAATTGAACAAGATGGCCCGCCCGAAGTTGTCGATCGAGATATTGAAAAAATGGCTCACGTTTGCCGCTCTATGAATGCAGTCGATGTTCGCGTTGCAAAAGATGAAGCGGAAGCAGATGCGCTTCGGACAGCTCGCCGTAGTGCACTATCAGCACTTGCAAGATTAAAACCTACAACAATACTGGAAGATGCAACAGTACCACGCTCACAAATTGCTCCGATGGTTGAAGCAATTAATGCCATTGCAAAAAAATATAATATTTCTATTTGTACGTTTGGACATGCTGGTGATGGTAACCTACATCCAACTTGTATGACAGATGCTCGTAATGAAGAAGAAATGCACCGAGCTGAACAAGCTTTTGCTGAAATATTTGCGAAAGCAATTGAACTTGGCGGCACGATTACTGGTGAACATGGTGTTGGCGCGATGAAAGCTCCGTATTTAGAAATGAAATTAGGTAAAGAAGGTATTGCTGCTATGCAAGGAATTAAACAAGCCTTCGATCCAAATAACATTATGAATCCAGGCAAAATGTTCGCGAAAGACACTCGTAAAAGAGTGGTGGTTGAGCGATGACAACATTAAATAAAGAAAACATTCAAAAGGAATTTAAAGAACGATTAAGTGAAGATGAACTATTAAACTGTATGCGATGCGGTTTCTGCTTGCCAACTTGCCCTACTTACATTCAATCTGGATATAAAGAATCACATTCACCACGAGGACGTATCGCATTAATGAAAGCAGTCGTTGACGGTTTAATTGAGCCAGATGAAGATGTTGAAAATACATTAAACGTTTGCCTGGGTTGCCGCGCTTGTGAACCTGTTTGTCCATCGGGTGTGAATTATGGACATTTATTAGAAGAAGCTCGTGATATTATAAATCAAAATAAAAAGTTCTCGGTGCCAGTGAGAGCCGTTCGTAAAGTCGTGTTTGAAGGACTATTCCCGCATCAAAATCGAATGAGAACATTAACAGGATTAATCGGATTTTACCAACGTTCTGGTTTACAAACGCTAACACATAAAACAGGGATTATGAAGTTATTCCCTGAAACACTTGCAACGATGGATCTTGTTTTGCCAAAAGTCCCTAAAATGAAAGCAATGAAAGATCGCCCTGAATTTTTACCCGCTGAAAGTACAAAGAAGAAACAAGTTGCATTCTTCACAGGTTGTTTAATGGATACAATGTTTTTAGAAACAAATAACGCAACGATGAAACTTCTTCAGTTAGCTGGTTGTGATATCGTTATTCCGAAAACACAAAGTTGCTGCGGGGCATTACATGGACATGCTGGTGAGAAAAGCGGAGCAAAGGAACTAGCGAAACGCAATATAAAAGCATTCGAAGATTTAAACATCAACTATATTATTACGAATGCCGGTGGTTGCGGAGCTTACCTTGTAGACTACGATTATCTTTTAAAAGACGATCCACAGTGGGCTGAACGCGCAAAGCAGTTCGTTTCTAAAATTAAAGATATTACCGCTATTCTAGTAGAACTAGATTTCCATAAACGAAAGGACTTACGACTCACACCGCAAATTATTACGTATCAAGACTCTTGTCATTTACGCAATGTTATGCGAACATCTTCAGAACCTCGTATGCTACTAGAAGCAATTCAAGGCGCCACATACCGTGAGATGAAAGACGCGGATCGTTGCTGTGGTTCCGCTGGTATTTACAATATTGTTCATTCAGAGTTATCAATGGAATTTCTAGATTACAAAATGGACCGTGTGCATGAAACAGACGCAGCAACCATTGTTACTGCAAACCCAGGTTGTTTATTACAAATGAAATTAGGGATTGAACGAGAAGGTCTTTCTCATAAAATGAGAGGAATTCACATTGTAGATCTATTATTAGAAGCAATTGAAACCAACTCGTAATAACTCGTAACATACGTAATAATAAGAAAACGGCTATCTCCTTCGTCTACGTAAAGAGATAGCCGCTTTTTTGTCCGCTACAACATTAAAAATATGTTACTTTATTATAAAAAAGAACAACAGAAACATTACAGTTTTGTAAAAATCAATCCAGTATATTCCTCAAAAAAATGCTCAAACCATTGATACAATAGGATTCTTCATTTTCAATATAGGTACATTTATCCAAAAATACCCTCTTAAAATCAAGTATAAAAATGCTGAAAATTCCTTTTACACTCTATGTTTCTCTTATTTCCCCCCATTTCCCCTCTTAGGATAAATTAGGTAAATTTTAAGTCTATGAATTTTTTTCCATCTTTTTTCTTGCAAATTGTATGCTACGATGAATTTGTCAGTCGGACAGGCTGTCAAAACAAATCGTGTGAAAACAAATTAAAACTTTATATAGGGGGACACACATCATGAAAAAGCGTGTTTTATTATCTGTAGCTGCTGCAACAGCTCTTACTCTAGGAGTATCATCTTTAGATGCACAAGCTGCAACAGTACAACCATCTAACATAAAGGTTCAAAATATTCAGCATTCAAAAGTGATGATGAAGCAAATGAGCCAACAAGAATTACAAGCATTCTTACAATCTATGGGAGTTGAGTCATTAGCACAATGGCAACAAGGAAATTTCCAACCAAACTGCTATATTCCTGGTCAACAACCAACTGAAAATGTTGTAACTGAGCAACCAACAGCTAAGCCAGAAACTCAAAAGCCTGTTGAACAAAAACCTGCTGAGCAAAAGCCTGCTGAAGAAGTTCAAAAACCAGAAACTCAAAAGCCTGCTGAAAACAACAATACTCAAAAACCTGCTGAACAAAAACCTGCTGAGCAAAAGCCTGCTGAAGAAGCAAAATCTTTAAGCGAATTCGAACAACGTGTTGTTGAATTAACAAACGCTGAGCGTACAAAACAAGGCTTACCAGCATTACAAATCGATACTGAATTAAGCAAAGTAGCACGTATCAAGTCTGAAGATATGCAAAAAAACAACTACTTTGATCATAACAGCCCTACATACGGGTCTCCGTTTGACATGATGAAGAAATTTGGTATTTCTTATAAGTCTGCAGGTGAAAACATCGCTCAAGGCCAACGTACACCTGAAGAAGTAGTACAAGCTTGGATGAACAGCGCTGGACACCGTGCAAACATCTTAAATAACGGCTTCACTCACATCGGTGTTGGTTATGTAGAAAGCGGCAACTACTGGACACAACAATTTATTACGAAGTAAATAGATTAAAAGAGTCT
Source organism: Bacillus cereus group sp. MYBK79-1 (assembly GCF_051915365.1). Lineage (NCBI taxonomy): Bacteria > Bacillati > Bacillota > Bacilli > Caryophanales > Bacillaceae > Bacillus > Bacillus cereus group sp. MYBK79-1. The sequence goes on from NZ_JBQAEO010000014.1 coordinate 80,851, forward strand.
TCTCATAATGAGAAGACTCTTTTTTTACGTTTCATAACTTTCTATTATGTATGAATACAATATGTAGAACATAAACAAAATAGAGCCACAACTTATTACAGTAAGTAACATATAAAATCCCCATTTCAAGTTCAAAAACAAGGAAAACAATATACTACATGCCATTACTTGAAAAATCCGCCTGCTCACTAAACGAATTTTTTGTAATTGAATTGGGTCTTTTTCCTTACTCTTAACTTCTTTAAACCCTTTACTAAGCATAAAGAGAAACATACTAATCCCAATTGTTAATCCTGTCTGAAAGGATATCACACTTCCAAAATTAATAAAGAGAATGAGCATATGGATAAACAACATAAATAAAGTAATCGTCTTTAGAAATCCACTTATAATGAAATGCTCGCCTTCATTCAACTTATATATATTATGTGAAATAATATACACGAATCCATGCAAAAAAATAATAAGACAAGGAATAAATGCTATAACAACTTGTTTACTCATAAACTCGTTCGGCCGACCATTTTCATTCCAATGTACTGCCATACGGTTTGGTAAATATGGATAGAGGCATAGAGTAACTAAAAGACAAGCGAAAAATATTCCTAGTATATATTTATATTTGACCAAGTGATTCTCACCTCTCTTTTCTCTTAACGGCTTCGCTTCTTTTAGAGAAATTCCTGCAAAAATCTACTTTTCTCAAATTTAAACTTATATTTTACGCATTCATTCTTTGAAATTCTTTCATTGTATTATTTAATTTTGTAGGAAATGGTACATCCACTTCAATCTCTTCTTTCGTAATTGGATGTAAGAAGTTTATTTTCATCGCATGCAATGCTTGCCCAGACATATATTGCGTTTGTCCACCATATAATACATCCCCGACTAATGGATTACCATTGTAGCTCATATGAACACGAATTTGATGAGTTCTACCCGTTTCTAATTGTAACGTTACGAGCGTAATATTTTGGTTCTTAAAATACTCCTCTACTTTATAAAATGTGATTGCTTGGTCTCCATTTGGAGAAACACGTCGTCTCGTCGCATGATGGCGATCTCTTCCAATCGCCGCGTCAATTGTTCCTTGTTTCTTTTTCACTTTTCCTTCCACAAGCGCCGCGTATGTTCTTTTAATTTTTCGTTCCATTAATAAACGATCCATAATTGCACCCGCAATTCTATGCTTAGCAAACACGACACCACCTGTCGTATCTTTATCTAACCGATGAATATGACGAACCTTCGTCTCTAAACCTTGCATTTGAAAATGAAAGGCAACAAGGTTTGCAAGTGTTCCCATCCCACCTTTTTCAGCAGGATGCGTATCCATCTTCTCAGGCTTATTCACGATGAGTACGTGATCATCTTCATACACTACATCTAATTCACCATATTCAGGCTCTACATCGTATTCTTCTTCTATAAACATATGCACTTGTAACTTATCGCCTTCTTTTAAAAGCTCATTCCATCTTCGCTGGTCTCCGTTAACGTTAACACCTTTTTCCATACGAAGCTGATGTAACAACTTTTTCGGTATTTCCCATTCTATTTTTAATAATGACTCAATGCTTATACCATTCCATTTCGCTGGAACAGTAATTTCGCACCATTCGCCCTTTTTCTTCGTTTCCATACTGTATCACCTTATTTCTATTGATTCTCTCATTGTAACGGAAAACACAATTTGATGCACCGTCAAAAATAGAGGACAGTCTTATAGTAGACTGCCCCCCCTCATGCTCTACGCCGTTTCATTTCCTGCAATACTTCGTCCGCTTTTTGCTCATACGATAAATCTTTAAAGAAATCCGCCAATCTTTTATAATCATTATACGTATCTAATAAATCATCCATCTTTTCTACTTTCATCACGTGTTGTTTTTGCTTCATTTTTACTGGATAACGATAACCCGATACTTCTTGTATTTTGTAATACTCATCCTCTACTTGAATGACCTTTACAAGTTCCTCCTCTTCCGCATCCATCGTATATCCATCAAAATCTCTAAGCAATTCATAAATGATATGAGTCCATTCATCTTTTGGATAAAATCCTTTTTCTAACCGATAACCGACAATGCGATACATATGCCCATCGTTTTCTGCAAACTGTACTGTATCATTTAGCTTAAACTTAAAATAACGAAACATTGCCTTCACCTACTTATATGTAATGTTCTTATCACATACTATTTGCAAAATGTAGGTCTTGCTATTCATAAAAAAATACTCATCTCATAGATGAGTATTTTTTACGATGATTTTTCTCTTTTCTTTCGAAATGGTAACCACCAATTCCAGTCTCCAAACAATTTCATTAAACTCGGTACAAGCATAAGACGAATAATTGTTGCATCAAGGAATATCGCTAATGCAACGCCAATCCCCATTTGCCGTACTGGTAAAATATCAGTAAAGGCGAACGCACCAGTTACAACAATCATAATTAACGCAGCTGATGTAATGATCCTACTTGTTGACACAAGTCCTTCTAACGTCGCTTGATCATTATCTCCTGTTTCTTCATATAACTCATGAATACGTGAAATAAGAAAAACTTCATAATCCATGCTAAGCCCAAATACAAGGCCGAAAATGAAGATTGGTAAGACAAATAGAACAGGACTCGCTTCTAAACCAAAATGCCCACCTTCAAATAACCAAACAACAATTCCGATTGTTGCGCTTAAACTAAGTATATTCATAATAATCGCCTTAATCGGAATGAGTATAGATCGGAATGCAAATAATAATATAACAAAGGTCGATCCAAATATAACAGACATACCAATTGCAACTTTATCTTTAATTTCATCTTCTAACTCTTGTTGGAAGGTCGTCATTCCGCCTAGATAATACGTCACATCTGTTTCTTTATAATTTTGTTTAAAATCACGAACCCACTGTTTAGCAGTTTCAGTACGTGGTTTTGTTTTCAGAAAGACTTCTATCGTCGTCTTATTCCCTTTCGTATATGCTTCAAATATAGGAGCTAGTTTCGCTGCTTCTGGCGACGCTAACATTCCAGCAACTTGATCTGCTTTCATACCAGTTAACCCGTCGTATAAGCTTCTAACTTCATATACTTTCTTATCATCTTGTAACTTTTGAACGACTTCTTCTATCTTTTGTAAACTTTCTTTTTCTTTCATATCTTTTTTCGTCTCTACCACTAACGTAACATCAGCATGTTTTTTTGCAGTTTTATTAAATGCCTCTTCGTACTTCTCATATGCAATTCTTGTATCACTTTGTTTAGGTAAAGCTTCCACATCAGGGAACTGCAAATTAGCTGTACGTAATGGCAATAAGCAAATCACAATAAATGTTGTAACAACAATAATCATCGCAATTGGATGTTTCATTACAAATTGTGCAAATTTACGCCATGCCTTCGCCGGTGTATGTGCTACTTGATTCTTTTTTAATATCCGTTTTCCAATTAATGATAAGAGCGCTGGAAGAAGTGTGAGTGAGAATAAAATACTCATAATCACAACAATCATTCCGCTAATTGCGACAGACTGAATATAATCAATTTTAAAGAAAAACAAGCCGGACAATCCAACAAATACACATAATCCTGAAAATACGATTGCACGCCCTGCTGTTTGATATGTAATTGCTATCGCTTCTTTTACCGTTCGTTTTGCAACTTCCTCTCGAAAGCGATTTACAAATAATAGCGCAAAATCAATGGATAACGCAAGTCCAATCATCGGTGCAACATTTAACACAAAGATAGATAGTTCCTTATCGACACCTATAAAGTACAATATACCCATCGTACTAATAACACTAAGTGCCCCATTTACAATTGGTAAAATAGATGCCAAAAGGCTACCAAATGAAAATAGTAATACGAGAAATGCAATTGGCAGGCCAATCATCTCTGCTACTTTTAAATCATTTTGCGTTCTTTCATTAATCTCTTGATTAATTTTTGGAAATCCTGTTGGCGTTACTTTTAACGCTGTATTACTTTCTTTTTCGACTTTATCAGCAAATTGTAATGTCTTTTCCATTCGTTCCTTATTTGTTTTCCCGGAAAATAAAATTGTCGCATAGCCGATATCATCTTGTAACATTTCTTTATTTTGCACTGGGTGATGGAAAGATTCATAAGTCTCTTTCTCTTGTACATTCTTTACAATTTCCTCTACTTGCTTTTGAAATCCCTCATGTGAAACACCTTTATTTTTTTCAAAAACGAGTAAAAGTGTATCTTGAGACCTCTTAAAATCTTTATCTAAAATTTCTTTCGTTTTTTGATAGTCCCCTTCTGTTTGGAAACCGTCACCACCTAATACTCCTGGTAGCTTTGGAGCGAAAATACCGAGTCCTATCGCAAGCAATAGTAATGCTACAATTACCGTATAACGAAACTGATACAAAAAAGCGCCTAACTTCCCCCACTTATCTACTTTATGTACATTTGTTTTCACACATTTTCACCTACTTTAAATAATTCAATTATCATTTATACTGTATCACATCTTCGTACAAACAAAAAACGTCTGGAAACACTATAATGATAGTTTTTCCAGACGTTTTTCTATCTCTCTTTATTGAGTCCTAATCTCTCTGTAAGTAAACGGTGACAGTAAATCGCCATAATTAGTAAAATACCACCTACGCAATAACCAGCTAAAATATCAGTTGGATAGTGTACATTTAAAATAACTCTACTTAACCCAATCGATACAATGACTATTCCCATCAAAATCGTTATAACATATTTCCCTGTTACACTCTTCAAATTAGCGGCAATGATATAAGCAAGAAACCCGAATGTCATAATAGATAACATTGCATGCCCACTAGGGAAACTATACCCAAGTGCATCAAACGCTTCATTTAACGACGGACGTTCTCTTTTCGCAATTTCTTTTATCCCTTTATTTACAAGATGTGTTACTAAAATACCAACTGGATACACGATCATCGCAGCATAATAACGTTTTCTCCAAAAAACAAGTAAACTAACAATGAGAGTAGTTACGACCCCAATGGCAGACCCTAATTTTGTATAGTGCGAGAAAAATGTAAGCGAATCTTCTGTTTGTAATCCTTTTACTAATCCTCGGACGTATGTATCCATCACTGTAACGCCACCCGCATGTACGCGCCAAGCAACAATGCCAAATACAACAAGTAATAAAGCGATACATACTAGCTCATATTGATATAACTTCTTTTTCAAACTATTTCCTCCTACTATGAAAAAATGCGATTTCTACTTTAGAAACCGCATTTCCTTACTTATTTACCTTTTGTTTTTAACTCTGTCCAGTAACGATCATAGTCTTTTAACTTATCGTCTACATCAACAAGCCATTCTGTACGATCTAATTCTTCTTTCGTTAAGAAGATCATGTGGTTTTCACGATATTCTTTACTATGAAGAGGATGAGCTTTTTCATTTGGATTACTGTATCCAATTGACTCGTAGTTTTTCACACTTACTTTCTCATCTAGTAAGTAGTTCATAAACTTCTCTGCAAGCTCTTTGTTTTTCGCACCTTTTGGAATTGCTAACGTATCAGCCCAAATTGTGCCGCCTTCTTTTGGTACAACATACTCTACATCTTTATTATCTTTTGCGATAAATGCTGCATCTCCAGACCAAACTGTTCCGATCCAAGCATCTTCTGTAATGAATTTTTGTTTAATATTATCTGTATCAAATGCTAATAAGTTTGGAAGTAGCTTCTGTAAATCAGTTGCTGCTGTCTTTAACTGTGCATCTTCTTTCGTGCTGTTTGAGAAGCCGTTTTTCTTAAGACCCATACCTAATACTTCACGAGAATCATTTAATAAAGTTACATGCCCTTTATATTTCTCATTCCATAGGTCAGCCCAGCTTGTAGGAGCTTCTTTCACATACTTTTTATTGTATGCAATCCCTGTTACACCCCAAGTGTATACTAAAGAATATTTATTCTCTGGATCAAAAGCCGGTGTTTTGAAATTAGAAACCATATTTTCGATATTCGGGATATTCTTTTTGTCTAACGGCGCTAATAAATCCATTTTCGCCATTGTTTTAACCATGTAATCAGACGGCTGAATTAAATCATACTTCGCGCCACCAGCTTGTAATTTCGCAAGCATTTCTTCATTACTTGCATACTTATCATAGTTAATTTTCACGTTATATTTCTTTTCAAAATCTCTTAGCACTTGCTCATCAAAATTGTCAGCCCAGCTATAAATGTTTAACTCTTCTTTCTTTTCACCACAACCAGCAAGTACACCAGCAACAAGGCTAAAACTAATCGCTGCGCCGGCTAATCTTTTCATTAATTTCATCGGTTTATTACCCCCTCGTACTTTCTATATCGTTCGTATTATAAAGGAAGGTGTCCTCCAGAGTTTTCTTCACCATCTGCACCTTTGTTACGGAAGATTTCAGATAGAACCATTAATCCTACGATAGCTACAATTAAAATTGTAGAAAGTGCATTAATTTCTGGTGATACTCCGCGCTTAACCATACTGTAAATGTATAATGGCAATGTTGTTGATCCTGGTCCTGATACGAAGAAACTAATTACAAAATCATCAATTGATAATGTGAATGTTAATAATGCGGCTGAAACAACTCCTGGTGCAATTGCCGGGAACGTTACATAACGAAACGTTTGCCACGGCGTTGCTCCTAAATCATTCGCAGCCTCTTCTAAATCACGTCCCATACCAGAAAGACGTGCTGCTAAAATAACGACAACAAATGAAATACTAAATGTAATGTGTGCGATAATAATTGTTGTTTTGCCAAGTTCCATACCTAATTGACTAAATAAGATAAGTAAAGATAATCCCATTAAAATATCAGGAATTAAAATTGGTAAATACACAAGACCGTTAATAGCCCCTTCATAACGATATTTATAACGATGTACTGCAAGCGCGAAAATCACACCAAGAACTGTCGTTACAATCGTCGTTACGATCGCAATCGTCATACTATTTACAAACGCATCAATAACATCTTGCTTTTGAAATAAATCTGTATACCAATGGAGCGTAAAACCTTCCCATTCCGCATTAATGCGAGAATCATTGAAGGAATATACCATTAAAACCATCATTGGAAAATACAAGAACAATAAAATTAACCAAGAATAAGAAACTAAAAACTTCTTCATCTTTCTCTATTCCCCTCCGTTCCCATCATATTTATATACTTTCGTTGCACGATAATATAAGTAAATTAACAGAACAGAGAATAGAACAACAATCATAGACAACGCAGACCCAAACGGCCAGTCACGCGCTCCTAAGAATTGATTTTGAATTACGTTTCCGATTAACGCTACTTTCGATCCACCCATAACGTCTGATACAACAAACATTCCGATAGAAGAAACAAACACTAAAATAGAACCAGTAGCAATCCCTGACATTGTCATTGGTACTGTTACATTCCAAAATGCTTTCGCTGGTGTTGCTCCTAAATCATAAGCTGCTTCTAGCTTACGCTTATCAAGCTGCTCAATTGCTGCATACACCGGTAAAATCATAAATGGTAATAAAGAATAGACCATTCCGAGTATTACAGAAGGTGTGTTATATAGTAAATTTAACGGTTCACTAATAATACCTAGTTTCAATAGCAATGTGTTTACAAGACCTTGTGAACGTAAAATAACAATCCATGCGTATGAACGAACAAGGAAGTTAATCCAAAACGGGATCGTTGCCAATAATAAAAGAATGGAACGGTATTTACGATCAACAATTGTAATTGTATAAGCAAATGGATAACCAATTACTAAACAGATTACTGTTGTAATAACTGCAATCTTAACAGTTTCCCATAACGTTCCCATGTATAGTGGATCAAACACACGAGCTATATTCTCTAACGTAAATTGCATTTCCACTGTTCCGTATGCTCCGCGCTGCATGAAGGCAAATGCCAATACAAACAGAAGGGGAATTAGGAAGAAGATTAACAGCCACGCGACTGTAGGTAGTGCGAGTAATTTCCCTTTTTTCAATTTAAGGTCACCTCGTCCTCTTGCTCCCAGCCTACGTATACATTATCTCCAATGCTCCACTGCATTGCTTCTTCAGCAGTTTGATATGCCATTAGTAATTCTGATGTTTTCTCGTCACGTACATACAGCTTTTCCATATTTCCAACAAACTCAACGTCTTCAATATGTCCAAGATGGTATTCTTTTAAAATCGGCTCTTCAACCGAACGTACCTTTACGTTTTCAGGGCGAATTGCTACATAGCCTTCCCCGTTTTTCACAATATTATTTTCACCGATAAATGTCGCAACGAACATCGTTTTCGGCTTATTGTAAATTTCTTTCGGCGTTCCAATTTGTTCAATATGTCCTTTATTCATAACGACAATACGATCACTCATGCTCATCGCTTCTTCTTGATCGTGCGTTACGTAGATGAACGTAATTCCTAAATTACGTTGTAAGTTTTTCAATTCACGTTGCAAATCTTTTCTTAATTTAAAGTCTAACGCCCCAAGTGGCTCATCTAGTAATAATACACGCGGGTTATTTACAATCGCTCTCGCAATTGCTACACGCTGCTGCTGTCCACCAGAAAGCTTTGCAGGTTTACGATTACGGAACTCAAGTAACTGCGTTAAACGCATTGCCTCTTCAGCACGCTCTTTCTGCTCTGCTGCCGGTACTTTCTGCATTTTCATACCGAAACAAATATTTTTCTCCACATTCATATGTGGGAATAGCGCATAATGTTGGAACACTAAGTTCATATGACGCTTATATGGTGGCAAATCGTTAATCTTTTCATCATCTAATAAAAGATTCCCTTTAGTTGGCGTTTCAAATCCTGCGATCATGCGAAGTAACGTTGTTTTCCCGCAACCACTCGGCCCTAAAATCGTTAAAAATTCCCCTTCTTTAATGTCTAAAGAAAGAGGTGGGATAATCACTTGATTTCCAAAATGTTTTTCTACTGCTTCAACTTTAATAATCTTTTTCATTTTCCCGTCCTATCTACCTTAAATTTTAATTTTTATATTCATGAATAAATATTTATGTTCTATAGACTATTTTTTGTTTCGATCCAAACAAAAATGGTTGTTTAGCAGCGTTCTCTTCTATTCTTTATGTAGTATGTTTGATTCATTTTCGCATGATACATATGTCGAACAGAAAAACCCCTTCCATTGCGAAGGGGTTATTATCATACGGCTACGCCTACTGATAAACACCATCATCATTTTAACAACTTTCGTATGAATTTTAAAGCACTTTTTGTAGAAGAGTAACGAATTTTCATATCGAATGCCGTAGATTGGGCTAAAATGCTTTTATAATGTGAAAAAGTCCGAAAACTTTCTTCCCCATGATAACTACCTAATCCACTACTTCCGACGCCACCAAAAGGTAAATATGGCGTTGCAAGATGATAGACAACATCATTAATACACCCTCCGCCATATGAAATATTACTCGTCACTTTCTTTTGCACTTCTTTATCTTCAGAAAATACATATAACGCTAACGGCTTCGGATGTTGCTGAATTGTGCCAATTACCTCTTCTATGTTGTCGTATTCTACAATTGGTAAAATCGGACCAAAAATTTCATCTTCCATAACCGTACTTTGCCATGTAACATTTGTTAACACTGTTGGTTCTATATGTAAAGTTTCTTTTTTATAGTTCCCGCCGATTACCGTTTTACCATCTTTCAAAAATGTACATAAACGTTCAAAATGACGTTCAGTCACAATTCGTACATAATTGTCATTGTTCAGTGGATCTTTTCCATACTGCTCCGCAATTTCATGTCGTATCGCCTCGATTAACTGTTCTTTCACCGAAGCATGCACATACATATAATCAGGCGCTACACACGTCTGCCCTGCATTTAAAAACTTACCCCACACAATTCTTCTTGCTGTTACATCTATTTTTGCATCTTTATGTACAATACATGGGCTTTTTCCGCCAAGTTCTAACGTAAGTGGTGTCAACCGTTTCGCTGCTGCCTCCATGACAACTTTTCCAACACCGACACTACCTGTAAAGAACATATAATCAAACGGTTCCTTTAACAATTCCGTACTCTCTTCTACACCGCCTTCTACTACTGCTACAAGCTCTTCTTGGAATAATTCCTCTAACATTCTCGTAAGCACTTTAGAAACGTTTGGCGTTAGCTCTGACGGCTTTAAAACGATTGTATTTCCAGCCGCCAACGCTCCTACAAGAGGTGCAATTGCTAATTGAAATGGATAGTTCCACGGTGCAATAATAAGCGTCACACCGTACGGTTCAGGCACTACTTTCCCCTTCGATCCAAAATGAGTGAGTGCTGTTCGAACACGCTTCGGTTTACTCCACGATGAAATATGCTTCAGTTGAAAGGAAATTTCTTTTAATACATATCCAACTTCCGTTGTAAACGACTCATGAACTGACTTATTTAAATCTAATTTCAATGCCTGAAATATTTCTTCTTCAAAACGCTGAATGCCTTCATAAAGCTTCTTCAAATTATTCTTTCTCACTTCTACACTTCTCGTATGGCCATTATAAAAATATACTTTTTGTTTATTTACAATAGAAGAAACACTCATTCATTCACCTTCTCCCACTATTTTTATCCAATTCTTTCATTATTTATATAGACTTCATATATAATAAATTTCTATTTGTAAAGTTACATTATATATAATTTCTTCTTTTATATAAAATTCATTGCTCACAAAAAAACTACCGAAAGAAACTCTCTCGGTAGTTTTACTGTATTAACGATATAAGCGAACAGCACCTGCAGAATTATCATCAGCTTGTCCTACTACTTCAAACTTTAGGCCAAGGTTCGGTAAAATACGTCCTGCATCTGGAATCTGTTTATTAATATACGTTTTCGAATCATCAAACTTCGACACACCTGCTAAGCCGTTATACGTATACGTTCCACGAGTTGGAGATACAACTTTCCATGCTGGCGTTTTATCGAATGAGAACGCCGCATCAGCGATTTGGAATCGTGTACTACTCTCAATTGTCGGTTTACCATTTAAAGTTCCTACAATTGCTTCTGGATGAGAGTCAACTACACCAAGGAAACCATGTCCTGGATGTAAACCAACCCAGTTATCTGTGTAAGCTGAGTCTGCATACCATACAACCATACCAGAGTTATATTCTGGACCGCGAGCAAATTTCAATGCGCTATCTGATCCAGTATGATTTCTCCACTCTACATAGTAGTTATGTTTTTTCTTCTCAGTTCCGTTAGAAACTGCGAAACCATCTAATTTAAATTGTGGTGTACCTTCTGCATCATCAGAGAATACTACTTTGCCATCTACTGTTAATGAAGCATTATCAAGTAGGAAACCGTTTAATGCTAAACCACCATCTGTAATGTATTCAAATGTTAATTTTACTTTCTTACCTTTGAATTGGCTTAAATCATATGATTTATCAACCCATTTTCCATTTGTCGAATGTGCATTTCCACTATTTGCTTTCTCACCAAGTTTTTCAATTAGCGTTTTTTGCCCATCTTCTGTTACAGCATGTACTTCAAGGAAATCATACTCTGCTTCGATTTCATATAACGATTTGAAATCAAATTTCGCATTCGTTGCATTCGTTAAATCAAACAATGGTGTTTCTAACGTTGTATGAAGATTGTCACCTTTTGTGCTGTAGTAGTACTGCTTACCAAATGCTGGAGCAATCGTTTTTATATCTTTATCAGGTAAGTTTACACGAATCATACCTGGACGGTTCGTTTTCGTAACACTTTGATCTAAATATGTTGCTAGACCGATACCTTTATTTAATTTCTCGTAATCTACTTCTACGATATTCGCCCAGTTACCACCAATTGTTTTTTGGAAAAACTCTTTATTTTGTGGTGAGAAACTCGTTGGCGTTGTTCCTGCAATCTTACCAGCCCAGCTTCCGCCACTCATAACAGACCAAGCTTGAATTGGCTCACCATGACCAGTATAGTCTGTATCATACTCATCTGGAAGGCCTAAATCATGACCATATTCATGTGCGAATACACCAACTGCGCCATCTTCTGGCTCAATTGTGTAGTCGAATGCCGCTATCTTTCCGCCCCAATATGGAACTTTCGCTTGTGTACCTTCAATTGGGAATGGTTTTGGTCCAACTGTCCAGCGATGTGACCAAATTGCATCATCACCTAATTTACCACCGCCCGCTTCTTGTCCAACACCTGCATGAATAATCATTAAGTGATCAATTAAACCGTCCGGTTGCTTTTGATTTCCATCACCATTTACATCGTATTGGTCGAATTGGTCAAACTCTGATAAATCAAGGCCGCTATCTACAGCTGCTTTTAATGCATCTTTTACTAAATCACGTGGTCCTTTTGGTCCTTTATTATCATGACCTGTAGCAGCATCCGCACCGTAATCAGCAGCTTTACCAGGAACTGTTAACCATTTTGTAACTGTTCCGTCTACTGTGTAACTACCACCAGATTGCTCTTCATAATATTGTTTAAACGTTTCGATTTTGCTTCCATCCTCTAACGCAAATGGCTCATCACCGAATAACATTTTTTCATAATGTTCTTTGTTAAAGTCTTCCGAATACATATAGCCAGGCTCTTTATCGATATTGTTATGTTTAAAGTCAGCGTACTCTACAAGTAAAACGAGTACTTTATCTTTACGAACTTCACCGTTATATTCTTTTCCCTTTGCTGGAGATGTTGGTACTTTACCATTTAGACCACCCTTAACTGGGCCTGTCGCTGCAGGTGTTCCTGTTGCTGGTTTGTCTAACTTTTCTTTCGTATCTGCTTTCGCATCTTTCACTTTCTTTAAAAAGTCAGATGCTTCTTTCGTAAGTGGGTCCCCATTTGTTACTTCTTTCCCAGGATTTTCACCCTTTTTGTTCTCTACGTATTTTTCGACAGCTTTCTTTGTTTCTTTCTCTGAAGCTTTCGAATCAATTACCCCACGTTTTTTTAGCGCATCTGCTAAACGTTCTTCCGGAATTAAATGATCATCAACTGGGCTCGTAGCTGTCTTATTAACAGGCGTTTCAGCATATGCAGACTGGCCACCCGCTCCGAACGAAAGACCTAATACAGCTGTCAAAGCGATTGATGACAAAACTTTGAATGGTTTCTTGTTCATCCCTTATTTCCTCCCCTAATAAATAATATGTATTACAAATTGAATTTTATTAAAAATTCAATATTTTTTCAATATTTAGTCATATTATGTAATGTTTTTAATATATTTGTAAAAATTCCATAGTTAGCATACGAATATATCACAATTCAACAATGTTTTCTGAAAATATTGAAAATACTTGTCAAAAACTTTATAATTTCCATAGAGGGAATTTAATGGGGATTTTATCTTTGTTTTATCTACAAAATATTTGATAATTCACTATATAAAACACAAAATGCGATTGCATTATCATATATTCTGTAGCAGCAGTTATGACCGATAATTAGGGAGGAATTACATTTGTACAAAGATAAGACTGACGCACTGGACCAAGAATGGATTGATTTAATACTTGAAGCTCTAGATGCTGGTATCGCCCTGCAAGATATCGAACATTTTTTCCAACGTATGAAGCCATCCAGTCAGGCTCAATAGGCTTGTTCTTTTTAACGAAGTTTATGTTATAATAATGACATCATAAGACGACTACATATTGATAGAAAGGTGCGCAAATATGATTGGAGAACGTATAAAACGCCTTCGCTTACAAAAAGGTATTTCATTAACTGAACTTGCCGAAAAAGCTGGTGTTGCTAAATCTTACATTAGTTCTATAGAACGAAATTTACAAAAAAACCCTTCCATTCAGTTTCTTGAAAAAATTGCAGCAGTTCTACAAATTCCAGTTGATACTCTACTTCATGATGAAACAGCAAAGGAAAATCACTTAGACTCCGAATGGACACAACTCGTTAAAGATGCAATGAGCTCAGGTGTCTCCAAAGAACAATTTCGTGAATTTCTTGAATTTACAAAATGGAAGCACGATCAAAAATAATAAATAGAAAGAAGTGCTTACAACCAGCACTTCTTTTTTCTTTATAAAAAAAGCGGGGAATCCCCGCTTTTTAATTATTTTTCTTCGCCAGCTTCTTGGTTAGCATTGAATGTCCATTCTAAATCCAATGAATCACCTTGGAAGATATTTTGTTCTTTCCCATTATCTACAAATTCAAATTGTACCCACAGATAATCCTCTGTGCCTGCTTCTAATCCACCCTTTTCTCCCCACTCAGGAGCAAAGATGTCTTTAGCTAAAAGATCTGGATCAGCATTTTGTAAATCTGCTAAAGTTGTTTCATATACAGGCTCACTTTGTTTATCCCAGTTCCAAAGGAATTTCACTTTAACGTGCTTACCAAAGTCTTCACCAGCATTATCGCCTTTTGCATCTTTCACAGTATACTTTGTTGCTAGTTTAACGTCTTTAATTGTTAATGTACCGCTATTCTTTAATAAGAACTCTTTCTTAATAGAATCCCCTGGTTTTAAATCTTTAATATCTACAAGCGTTTTAGGGTCTAATGTAAGATCTAACGTCCCAGCTGCAAATGTATTGTTAGATACTTCTTTATCGCTAAAGTAAGCGAATGTTCCTCCACCAATTAAAGATAACCCCAATGCTGCTGATGCAACTCCCATACCTAATTTCTTTTTCAGACTCACAATCAATTCCCCCTAGCTGTTTTTTATATTTTTATTGCCATCTCTTATTTAAAATAAGAAATGTAACTAAAACTATATTAGCTTAGCTAATATTTGTTCTTTTTTAAAAACCTTATGTTCATTATAACGAACATGACTATATAAATACAACAACTTTTTATTAGTATTTTCAGTTATTTTCATTTCTCAATATTATTTTAAATTTTCAAAAAAATGTTGAGAAATAAAGAAAAACGTCAATTAATTTTCCCTATCTATACTAACTAGTTTTCTCGTATCTGCTAGATATTGACGTGTTTTGTTAAAATAAAAAAGACACGCTGAATAGGTGAGTCGCAATGCTCTCTCACCTATTCGGCTTTATAACCTCTATTCGCTCTGAAATGTTGCTGTATTTACTTGCTATTCTTATTTCTTACTCTCTTCTAGCTTTTTTGCTTCATCCTGTTTCTTACTCTCTTCTAATTTTTTCGCTTCTTCTTGCTTCTTACTCTCCTCTAGCTTTCTCGCTTCTTCTTGCTTCTTACTCTCTTCTAGCTTTTTCGCTTCTTCTTGCTTCTTACTCTCTTCTAGCTTTTTCGCTTCTTCTTGTTTCTTACTCTCTTCTAGCTTTTTCGCTTCTTCTTGCTTCTTATCCTCTTCTAGTTTTTTCGCTTCTTCTTGCTTCTTACCCTCTTCTAGTTTTGCTGTTTCATCTACTAATAACTTCTCAAAATCTTGAATTTGTTTATCAATCACTTGTAAATTAACTTCTTTATCAACAGACTCACAGTTTTCTTTCACTATATGAAAACCAGCATTCACATACGAGAATACTTGCTTATTCGATTCACTTTTATTTTCTTTTAACTCTTCTTGTACTTGATTAAAAGGATTTTCTATTGATACAAATACTTTTTGTAACAATTCTCTCTCAGCAACAATTTTCTCACGCCCTTGCTTCCACGTAACAAGCGCCTGCTCTAACTCTTGAGTAGAAGTGACAGTTACTTTTGATTTCATCTCTTCATACTCATGCAAAATAACTTCCTTATGTTTCTTAGCTTGTTCTGTTAACTGATCAACTGTTTTTGGAAAAACACTTGCTGTAGAAATGGTAGCCGCTACTTTCGTTTCATGAATGAAAGCTGCTTCTGTATAAGTCATTATTTGAGAGCCTAAATAAAAAGTAATAGAACACAAACATGGCAATATAAGCATCTTTTTGAAATTGCGAGGTGGCTTCAGCATTTTAATCTCTCCTATCGAACAACTTGTTCTTTATCAAGAACCATACCTTTATTATAATAAAGTGAATTATAAAATGATATAAAAAATTATCTTTCTTTTTACATTTCTCTTTTAATAGAAAAGGAGACTATCATTTTTGATAGTCTCTTTTTCTGCTTATTTTTTCTCCACTCCGTCACCTTGTTGTGCTTCAAATGTCCATTTTAATTGAAGTTTGTCGCCTTGGAATTCATTTTGAGGTTCATTTTTATTAATAAAGTGGAATTTCACTTTAAATGAATCATTAGTTCCTGCTTTAATACCTTTCTCAGGCCATAACCAACTTACTAAATCATTTTCTGCAGCAGTCACTGTTTTACTCTTCAAATCTTTCAATGTCGTTCTCTTAATTACTTCATCTTTTTTATCAATATTTTTCAAGAAAACTACTTCAATATCTTCGCCAAAGTCTTTCTTATTATCCTTCTTCACATCTTCTACATCATACTCTGTATTTAATAATACTTTTTTAATATCTAATGTACCTTTATTCTCTAATTTAAACTCTTTTTCAATTGTATCACCTGGTTTTAAATTATCCACTTTCACAATTGTTGATGGGTTCAGTGCTAAATCCAGTGTTCCAGATGCAAAGGTATTATTTGACACTTCTTTATCACTAAAGTATGCAAATGTTCCTCCACCAACTAATGCTGCTCCTAATACTGCTGATGCGATACCCATCCCTAATTTTTTCTTTAAAGTCATGTCCATATCCCCTTAATTTATGTATTTGTCAACTTCCTAATCGGAAAGTATAACCAATCGAACTAGACGGATTGTTCTACTTTTTTCTCTTTCTTTTCTCCGTCAATGCTACGAATCGCACTAAAAATAGAAATCGCAGAATAGCCTAGTAAAAATATTCCTGGAACAATAAGAAGTAAAGCAGCTCCAGCTTTTGAATTCGCATAATTTAATGCATACCCTGCATAGGGAACTGTAATATCCGCATATTTTCCAATTACATTCTCCGCAAGTACTGGTTCTAAATCAGCACCATTGTTGTTATCCCCTTTTGTTTCATACATTACTTTTCCATTTGTATCTTTCACACCGATAATACGGTGAGTGATAATTTTTTCATCTTTCTCTTTAAAGGTAATAACATCACCTTTTTGATATTTAGAACCATCTTTCGTCGGCTCTATCGCAATGATTGATCCTGTTAAAAATGTCGGTTCCATCGATCCTGATAACACTGATTTAAATTGATATCCCATCACTGTTGGATCTCCGCCACTCGCTTTTGAAGAAATAACTACAAAAGCTAAACAAACCATCAATGCAAATAAAACAAATGAGATAACGTTGCTAATCACCTTCCAAATTAATTTCATCGTTTCTCTCCCTCTCCGTTGTTTTATATTATTTGAAGTATACAATATTCACCATCGTTCTTTAACAAGAACACAAGTAAATAATATAACGAACATAGCGGAAATGCAATAAGAAAATTTACAATTATTAGTTATTTCTAATATATAAAAAAGACTGCGATAAAGTCTCTCCACAGCCTTTTAACTAGTAATTTATTTTTCTTCTGATTTCATTCCTGTTGTATTTCGGCGTAGCACTACAAATAGAATGGCTCCAAATAATACAGCAGCACCTACTCCAATGCTTATTATTTTCACGTTTGATTCCTTTACTTCAGGCGTAGCCGTATCTTTTTTAGGCATCGCAAAAGTGACATCTTCTTTAGAAAGAACATTTATCGTCGCAATTGTTTGATTATTCTTCGTAATATCAACTGCACCAACTACCTCACCACGATGAATTCCTTTATGATACAAAGAATCTTTATCTAATGCAGCCGCACGGAAAATCGTCCTCACGTTTTTCCCTTCATCTTTCTTAAGCATAAGTTCTGCACTTTGCTCAAGTTCGCTATCAATATCTTTATTTAAATACGTTGTCTTTTGGTGCCAACTATGTTTATCTAGTACAGTTTGCTTCACAAATTGACCGAAAGAATATTCCGCCATCTGCTTCAAGTCTTCATAAATTTCAGGTCTTTGAGAAGCCATTACTACATTTATAATACGATTTCCATCCTTCTCATTTAATAAAACGAGCGTATTGCGCGCTTCATTTGTAAAACCCGTCTTACCGCCAATGCTATATGGGTTTTCAAAATAAGTAGATTTGTTAAAAATAGACACCGTCTGTCTAGATGTCGTAACTGTCGTTCTTTTCGTATTCATCGCTTGCAAAATTTCAGGATACTTTTGCACACCTCTCGTAATCATAGCCATATCAAATGGTGTTGTATAATGGTTCGGATCATGCAATCCATTTGGCGTGACAAAGTGACTTTCTGTAGCCCCTAATTGCTTCGCTCTCTCATTCATCATATGAGCGAAATTCTCAACACTTCCGCCAATCCGCTCCGCAATCGCATACGACACATCATTCGCACTCAGCACCATTAAAATCATAAGCGCAGTATTTCTATTAATCGTCTCACCAGGTTGAAACTCAATTTGATAATTACTCTTCTCTTGATCTAATGCTAATTGTGAAAACGTAAATTGATCCTCTGGCTTCGTATGCTCCATAAGTAAAATTGCTGTTAACACTTTCGTCATACTAGCTGGAAATGCACGATGATGTGCGTTTTTGTCATACAAAACATCTCCTGTTTTCGCGTCAATCGCAGTTGCAAAATGACTAAAAACATTTGGCCCTTCCTTAGGTGGTGGTGGCACTTGTTCTGGATTCACTCCAACATTCGTCTCAGCACGTAACGTCATAGGTGTCAAAAAAAATAAACAAATAACGGTAATAAAAGCCAAAATTTTCTTAAAATTTACCATATGACTCTCCCTTTTCACTATACTCTCACAGCTTAAAAACTGAATCTACCAATCCATATGTAATTTGTATTAAATTGGAAGATTATTCACTGTTTTTTACTATATCATACTTTTACGATGAAGAACATAAATATACAGCAAAAAATAAGAAGGAATTATTCTTTCTTATCCTTCTCATCAATCAATGAATCTATTAAATTTTGACTAGCTTCCTCAGGTGTAATCTCATCTGTTATCCCCATAAACGACCAGCCTTTAGAATCGACCCACTCAACAAACTCTTGTAAAAACTCATCATGTGTAACATCCACATCAAGAATCGAGCCATTAATCGAAATCGTTCTATTTCTAGATACGCGCATCTTGAACGTTTTCCTTACCATTACAATACTTCTCCCTCTACTCCTGAATATTTATAAAATAATCTTGTATCTCTGTTATACATGATTTTAAGTAAATTGTAAAAAGGATATATTGGCCAATTTGCATATTGAAACTGAAAATCTATCACCCTGCAAAAATAGCAAACAATATGTAATTGATCATAAATTACTCAATAGATCCACATAAAAACAAAACAATTTACATTTTATTACACCAAATACAAATGATTTTCTTATAATAAAATGGAATATACTAGAAAAAATAACATGAGGAGGAACTCTATGGCGCGTTGTACGTATTGTAAAACGAAGTGAAAAGTAAAAGATATATGGTCGATACTCGTGACATTTGAAAAAGATTGTCCGTATTGTTTCGGGCGGCAATATCTATCAAAGAAAACATTGAGCGCTATGCCAGAATTTATAAGCTTACCTTTACACTTCTTATTCCCTTTTCTTGTTGATTTAAGTGATAAAATTCCTTTGGATTGGTATCGAAAATCATAACATAACCGGTTTATTCAAAATCCACTTTCAATTAAATGCTCCTCTTATATATTCCTTAATACACTACTAGCGTGATTCCAAATACTTTACCTTTAACAGATTACTATAAAAATATTGTAAAATTTCAGTTAATTATATATAATTGCTTTAGCATAATTATTAAAGATGCTATTACATAAGCATTTTTGAAGATCCCGTAGCTCAGCAGGGAGAGCGCCACCTTGACAGGGTGGAGGTCGTGAGTTCGAGCCTCTCCGGGGTCATATCCTTTTGTATCAACTGTTGATAATTTCATATTTTGACCAAAACTATCGGTGAGTACCGCTCAAGTTTTGATTGAAACTCCTCCTTTAACTCTAAATGAGACTGAAGGAGGTTTTTTTATGTCTTTAACATACTTCACTGAAAAAGAAATCGTAAAAAAACGACAACCCCACAAACGAAAAACTAGCAAAATTTCAAAAGAAGATTCTGTTGAACGTGTATTCGAAAGGTTTATTGATAGTAAAGTAAAACAGAATTTACGTCCCAAATCATTAAATCAATTCCTTCTTATGTTTAACAGCATTAAAGCATTTCATGAAACACAAAATGCTCATACATTTTATATGACCGACATTACAACAAACTTCATTTCTGACTGGGTCTACTGGTTAAAAAATGAATATGTACGCTTTGATGGTCATGCTTACGTGCCTGAAAGTGCTCAAACTGTTGGATTAGCGGACGAAACAATTTCCAGTAGAATCAAGCGTTTGAAAACATTCATCAATTGGTGTTTACGCCAAGAAATCATCAGCAAAACTCCATTCAATAAATTCGAGGGATTTCGTAAAGATAACACGCAAATTGATATTCTCTCAGTTGATGAATTAAATAACTTATTGAAAGTGGCGAAATCGTATTCTAATAAGAGTTTCAAACATTTTCGTGATTACGTATTGTTACACCTTCTCATTGATGGCATGTTTCGTATAACCGAAACATTATTGTTATCACTATCAGACATTGACCATACGAATCGAGCGGTAATTATACAATCCAAGAATGCCAAATCAAGAAAATCTCGTGGTGTACCGCTATCCAACAAAACATATCGTTTGCTTATGCAATTGCTCGAAGAAAATGAAGCATTTGAAGATGATGTTGATGATTTAATTTTTCTATCATTGAGCGGACGTATGTTAAGCAAAAATAATGTCCTACGTGATTTCCGTAAATACGCTATTGAAGCCAAAATTAAAAAACGCTTTTATTTACATTTAATACGTCATTCAGCGGCTACTCATTATTTATCATCTTCTGGTGACGTTGAATCGTTGAGGAAAATCCTTGGACATGCTGACTTACGAACAGTGCTCAGATATAGCCATTTAGCAGATACTACAATTCAAGAAAAACATGCTACTCATGGATTTTTTGGAAGTGAAAATGTAATCAATCGTAAACGAAATAATAGAAGGAAATAAAAATAAAACCGTCTACTCCCCCACCGACCAAAGTTTGGGATTAAACGGTTCACCACAAATCCGTGAAGGACTTGCTATGTATTTTAATTGTAGCAAAGTTTCTTCTCCATGAAAAGGAGAATGAGCCATGTTGTTAAATGATAAACCAGAAGAATTGACACGTTATTCGAAATTAAAATATGATGCAAAATTATTCATTCAAAAAGCGCATGAACTATGGGAATACAGTGATTTACAGATACGATGTGTGTATTTAATATCCGACTTAGCAAAGAAAGGTTGTGGGGTGTTCAGTATCGCATATGGCACATTTCAAAAGATGTTTGCACAACGCTTTAGCATGAAAATATCGTTATCAACTGTTAGACGTTTCTTCGCTTTAATGAAGAAAATCGGTCTGTTATCAATCAACGAAGCGAAACGAAAAAATGAACAACAATCCGCTAATGTGTATATCGTGGAGCAACAATGCGACGAACCACAACATGAACAGCCTGTAGAGCATCCTTCTGAACATCAAAATATTATTTCTAAAGAAATAAAAAACGATAAACATAATACATTAAACAATACTGTTAACAATGATGTAATACATGACGAATATGTATTTGCACGTAAAAATGGAATTAGTAAAAAGTTGTTCTTCAAGGTAATTGATGAAATGAAAAATAAAAAGGGAATTAGTAATATAGGAGCATACATACGTGGAGCGATTAATAACATAATCAAACACATATCATTCCGTAATGGAACACAAACATATGAAAATCCAATGAGTCAATTGTTTTATGCTTGGTTGAATGATGTCGGACACGAAACAGTATAGATTTCAAACACTTATTAACTCTTACTCGAACAATTTCCGTCTGCTGTCCTTGAAATAGATATCATAATTTTGTATAGATATACTTAATTTTCAAAATCACCCCAAAATACAGGCCTTGTATGAAAAGAAATTAGTGACAAACTTTAATAAATAAAAAAGCTACTCATTTTTCAGAGCAACTTTTGTTAAATAGTCCGCAATATCTTTAACCGCCTTTTCAGATGGCTCATTTTTTGAAATGTAGGGTTCTAATAAAATTTTTCTTTCCTACTTATCTATTATTTGGTATGATAATCCAGATTTCGAAAAGTTAGGAGGAATTAAATATGGAAAAACAAAATCCGGAAGAAAACAAACGTTTAGACATTTTTCATCCATATTGTGTTATCGGACTATATTTTTTAATTTCTATAATAATAGTATTATTAAAATTATTTTATTCTCCTACCAACGGTTATTTTATGACAACTTTAGCCATTTTAAGTGCTTTATTTGTTGTAGTAACTACTTGGAATGCAAAATACCTTAGCCTTCTCATTATTTTAGGTGGCTTCATTTTTGCTGCACTTCAATTTTTACCCTTGTCAGATGATGACATTTCGATGTGGAATGATATCATAGCAATTGGTGTTTTTAATTTTACAATTATATGGGTTCTCCTAATTAATAAAAAGAAAATGGAAGAACAAAAACACAAAGATTATATGCTTTCTGCAGCTAACGGTAAGCTTTATCAAGCTTTAGAAGATTCTTTGCATAGCGATTGGTTTCACAATATGGGTACTGAGGTAGAAAACAAATTTTGGGAAGCACTTGAATCACGACACTATCCAGGTGCCCCACGCAAAGAAGACTATGAGGATTAAAATAAATCCTACCTTGCATGAAGCAAGGTAGGATTTATTTAATTTATCTTATAGTTGTACATTTCTTTAACCAGTTGATATGAAAATATATTAATCTTATTTTTTATATAATGCCTTTTTAGGAGCAACTTTTATAAGACGTGTATGTTCATTCAATATTAAATGTGCTTTACCATCTATCTCTACTACCCCAGGACTTTCTTCTCCATCTTTTAATTCATAAAATACAGCTGGCTCTTCTTCCATATAAATATGGTTTAGCTTCTTAGGGTCTATAATTCCATTAGTTACAAGTTCATATAAAATATCTTGCGCGTCCATTAAGGTTCTCCTATAGTCATTTTCGTAAACAAACCGAAGTGCATTTATGCCGATTAAACCTTCTTCGGTTTTCTTGACCACAAATTCATTGAAACCTACTGTAATTTGATATTTCTGTGTTTCAAAGTCTTTGTACATATTTATGGCAGCTATAGGCATTGCCTCAACTCGTTCAATGTCATAAGTTTGTCCCTTGGCAATGTTCACATTATTTGGAGCAAAGCTAAGATTTTCAATAGTACAGTCAAAAGAATTATTGTCCATATGTTCAACTATAAAATCTTTTTCATAAGCTTCCTTAAGCACATCAAGTCCATACCAGTGTATCATTACAATTTGATGTAACTTATTGTATTGCCCAAGCTTTTTTGAATATGTACCAATATATCCTTTTCTTTCCCCTTTTGAATTTGGTCTTCCCCATATAACTTTCCAGTTTACAGACTGCATTTTATGCCACAATTCTTCCACATAATTTGTATACCCAAAAACGTTTTGTTCTTGGTCATGAAAATAAATATTATCTCCTTCATGATAAACCCTCATGGTACTCCCCCATTCTTATTATTAATAAAGACAATTATAAAGGAATTTTGAAAAAAAAAGAAAATACACTCATCATCAATTGAGAGTATAAGTGTTAGCCAGTAAAATGACTATTTTACTGGCTTTCTCACTTTAATTTAAATGTAAGATTTACATAATAATATATTTGAGCACCTCAAGATTCACTAAAATAATAAGATAATTGTTCTTCATTTATCTTATTCACAAAATAATTTTCAAAAAGATAAATAACACAGAGTAAAAAGACAAGAATTCATATGTTATTTATTTTCATTTAACGGTTATAATAAAATGAGAACTATTGTTTGATATAAATATTTTTTTCTAACAGAATTTATGAGATTGCAAAGTAAAAAGAAGATTTTCACTTTCTTTTGACTTTAAAACGCTTAAAACTTAAGGATGAAATACATTATGGGGGAGTGAAGATGCTTAAAAATCTATTAATGTTACAAAAGCTTGGTATAAACGGTGGTTTTATAGATTATGCAGCTAGGAATTTTTCAAAAAAAGATTTTTCTTTATTGTTTGAAGGTAGTGTTGTCGAATTACAATTTAAATACAACATCTTTAGCGACAAAGAACTTGATATTTTTTACAATATTGATAATATAAAGAAAGTTGAAGAGTCGACAGATGTTTTTATAACTAACAATAAAAAACAAAACATAAGGATACTATCCTATTATGATAGTGAATATCCCACAAGCTTAAAAGCTCTTGATAAAAAACCTCTATTCCTATACGCGAAAGGAAATGTTGAATTACTAAATTCTCCAAAATCAATAGCTTGTGTTGGGACAAGAAAACCAAGCAAACATATTGTCGAAGCCGTCCATGATATAGTTCAAGGACTTGTTAAAGAAAATGTGGTAATAGTCAGTGGTTTAGCCAAAGGGATTGATACCGAATCTCATCAATCCTGCTTATATAATAGAGGGAAAACTATTGCTGTTCTAGCTCATGGGTTAGATACAATCTATCCTAAAGGAAATATAGATTTAGCTGAATCAATTTTAAATAATGATGGACTATTGTTATCAGAGTATCCCATAGAAACAAATATAAAAAAACATAATTTTGTAGCCCGTAATCGAATTATATCTGCCTTATCACAAGGAGTAATTATATTCGAAGCAGACGAAAAAAGTGGCACAATGCATACGTCACGGTTTGCATATAAACAAGGGAAAAAAATATTCTGTCCTAATATAATTCAAGAACCAGAAAAACTTTCATCTGGTGTAAAAAAATTGCTTACAACTGGGAATGCATATCCTATAAAAAACTCTAGTGATGTAATGTATCATACATTTGAAACTCAAACATCATCTGTAAATATTAATCTAAAAACTTCATCATTTAAAGAACTTGAACACATGTCCAAAATCACAGGATTTTCAATCGATGAATTAATAAATGAAATAATTACAAGATATATTGAGGGGGAAAGAAACTATGAGTAAAACAATTGTTTTTCCAACATCTACATTAAAAAATAAAAGAAATCTTGTTTATGATGGTATGAGGGAACTAATACTGCAATTAAATAATGCCGGAGATAAAATCATTATAATGTCACATAACCGTGCTAAGGTAGCTGACCTATTAGAAGAATTTGATTTCATAGAGTTTTGTTACAGATGGCAAGTGAGAGAATTACTAAAAAATGATAATAATGGCACTTATATATTAGTTGGGAGTAACGATGATGATTTGAAAATAGCCGCTAGCACCAAAACTGCACTTCTTACTCCTAAATGGTCCGATATTCAAGACGAAAAGGCTGTAAAGTACGGCATAGAAATCCCAACAATTAAAGCTTTGCATAAAGTTATTCAAATTATCAAAAATCAAAAAGTTTGGTTCTACAAAGTAAATATTGATGAAAATGCTACAGTGTATTCATTAACTAGTGCCAATTCCAAAGGAAATGTACCACAGACAGAAAAAGAAATTGTTGATGGTTTTAGAAACCTACTGAAACATGGTAATAAAAAATACTTCAAAGTATTACAGTTGCATTTTTTAGCATCAATTATACATAATCCAATATTTAAAGACGTTGATATTTGGTCATTCATGCCATCTTCTGGAACTGATATTAATGAAGACATTTGGGCATTGAAAGAACGAGCACGAATATTAATGGGAAAAAGATTAACAGACCCCCTTTTTATTAGGCATACAAAAATCAAAAAAAGTCATTCTTTTACAAACAATGATGACAGATTATACTGCGAAAGACATTTCCCAAGTATGAATATCAATCCCGATTATTTGAAGAAACTAAAAGGAAAAACCGTATGTATTTTAGATGATTATTTAAACAACGGCACATCATTTGAAACAATAAGGAATTTGTTAATGCATGCAAAAGTAAAAAAAGTTATTTTTGTTTCCTTAGGAAAATTCAGAAGAAATTCAGGTATTGAATATTACAAACAAGATTACAGACTGGCTGGGAATATCTTCACTCCTGAATATTCTTTTAAATTGCAAGATGAGTCAAATATTAATGGGGTATATGACACAGCTGCACAAGATGAAATCCGAGAACTGTATAACATCATATATTCTTAAGAGATTAATATTTTAAAACAAACTTTGTAAAACAGAAATTCACTTAATAAATAAGATAGGTCTCATTTTCAAGAAGGACTTATCTTATTTATTAGTAATTCTATATATATCCATAGTCTTTTTAATACTGTAAAACATCGAACTCATGGAAGAAATTAATGCAAGGTTTTTCAAGCTGATTTGAAGCGATAATCTGCACAGATTTATTCATCATCATCTTCCTCCAATAGAGCCAGTAATGGATTGACTTCCTGTTTATTTTTTGTATTCATTTGTTCTAGTTTCTTTTCTTCAATCATTAATTTAGCCATTTCATTACTTAATCGCAAACGTTGGCTAAGTGGAATACATAACGCAGTCATATGTGTTGTAATTGATTTTTCATAAGCCTGAATGCGTTTCTCAAATTCCATTGAACATTCATGTACCTCATCTAATTCTTCCAACTTATTATTTAGTAAATGATAACGATACATACTCTTTGCTAACATTGATAAACTAATAGAATCTGCTTCAGTAAAATTTTCATTTAGCTTTGCTAACTTATTGAAAATTGCTAGTTCTTTCTCGTTCATAGATAACCATGCTTCAGGTTTTGATTGTAGATTTCTTACAAGTTTTCTTTCCATTTCTTCCCGTGCCTGTTTTTCAGCTTTTGATATTTTCCTTGTCATTTGACTTACAGATTTAGTAGGTCTAGTCATAGTATTGTATTCCTTTCTTATTTATCTCTTCAATATCCCCATTTATTCACAATTTTCTATACAGGATAGCATTAAACATACTCAAAAAAATAAGTTATGGGGAAAAATTTTTTCCTTATTTGTCACCGCTATGTCCATTCATCGCCTACTGTTTTTTCTTTTTGGACAGGGGGCTATTAATCTGCTATTCAATAATTCATTTATAAAGCAATGAATGGAGTTATTTTTTTGACTTCATAATTAAAATCCAGTTTATTTCTATTTCCTAATTCTAAGTTGCAATGTTTACACAATGTAATCAAATTACTTTCTTCGTAAGCTAATTCTGGATAATCACGCCAGGACTGGATATGATGGCATTGTAGGTTATCAGTGATAAATAATCCAAATTTAATTCTACACCGCACACAATGTCCATCATCTCTTAATATAATCTGCTTACGTAACCTCTGAAATTTTCTTGTGGTACTTGGATGATATCCACTTTTGGGCTTAGCTCTATACTTCTGACAAACACATCTTTCTTTGCTTTTTGCTAACTGCCCACAAAAAACACATATTCTATTTGCCTTAAACCCCATAATCTAATCCTCCATTAATTTATTTAGCATAATTTTAAGATGTTAAGTTGATAATGTTTAATTGGTAAGAAAACTACTCAACAATATTTATTGAATATTAATATTCAATTTTTCATCCTTTCGAGCTTGCTGAACTAACACAATTGTCTTTAATGTATTTGCTTTAGTTCCTAAGCGTTTAGCATGCGTTTCAAAATATTTATCGGCGTCTTCTGGTAAACGTAATACCGATTTTTTATCATATTTTTTCTCCATTTCAATGTCTCCTTTTGTCTATTTTTGTCTACAAAATATATATACAGTACTCGTATGGAAGTAAACTAATATCTCGAAAAAGATACGATTTCTTCAAAAAAATAACGAGCTACATAGCCCGTCTCCTTCTAAATCTTGTATTCCGCCCAATCCTTCAATAGATTTCGCATTCGTTCGGATGGTATGTAACAATTCATCGGTTGGCCTTTGCGAATGCAACCACGGAACATGAACTGAATTAAATCGGATACAGCTAACGCATTTTCATCAATTTCAACGCCGTAATTTTTGAAAAATCGTTTCTCCATCGGATTCATAAAACGATTGTAAACAAATGCCATAGCTGTACAATTCGCATAATCATTTGTAGCTCGAGCATTAAATGGCAAATAATTATCTTTGCTTCGGTTATCTTTTTTATTGAATTTGCATTTTGGATTTTTCAATGTTGAAGCTGTTGATTTTTTTGTTGTCCAATACAAATTGTCGTTGTCTGTTGGCACCTGATTTCTGAAGTAGTTGTTTAAATTGTTTTTTAATTTTTTCAGTTCTTCGTCAGATGCTTTATCAAACCAACCTGATGAAAGCAAAGCTTGGTTTTGTTGTAATGTTAATTTTTCTCGAAAATCAAAATTGCTGTTCATCACGCTGACAGATTTCCCCTTCTGGTAATCTTCATAAATGTTCAGCAAGTCATACATTTCTTTTCTTGGTTCAACTTTCGGATTATAATCAACGAGTTCATAACGACCATCCTGATTATCAACGCTGAACTTTTTGAATTTAATGTCATTGGCTTTATAGTAACCGCATTGTTGTTGCCCATCAAACATATAAGTTAAAACAAAAACCGTTTCAAAAGCTTCAAAAGCTCTTGTGTTCATCGTCCAATACAAAGCAACTCCGTCAATGTACGTTAAATTCTCGCTTTCTGCTAAAATCCTAATATCGTAAAATCTACTTCCATTATAATCATCATCGAGCCAAACCACCGTACCATCATCTTCAACTTTAATCATGCCATCTCGTATTAGCACTTTAAAATCATCGTCGTCAATGTTGTACTGTTCCATTACGTTTGCAACTTCGTCCATGATTAATGTGTAGCCAGCATCTTCAATCATTTCTAAAGTATCTAAATCTAGTTTTTTGAACAACGCATGAGTTGTTACGATTGATTGACCAGCATTTATCAAAGCTCGGAAATGTTTCATTTTTGAACCTTTACCATTGATAACTTCAGGGTCAACAAAACCAATGTTGGTGCTATCTTTAACACGTTCAACTTCATTAAGAAATGGTGTCACATAAATAAACTTTTCATGTTCTTCCCCAAAAGCTAATTGCTTCATTCGTTTATTGCTTTCATTTATATATTGAATCGCCCAAGATGTTTTCCCAGCTCCACAAATGGCATCTACTACATTGATTGTACGAGTCATACCAAAAATTTCTGTTTGTCGCATAAGATTTACCTCCCAAATATCTATACAACTATTATAGGTAAAATAGATGGTTTGTAAGGAAGCCATATGAAAAATATCGTTTTAACAAAAATCATTAAAAAGTGTGAGAACGTAGTGAGAAAAGTCATTAGGACCACCGTTAGAGCGAGTACCTCTTTAAACAAAATATATATAAATGTGCCAGTTTTACAAAAAGCGCCGAAGGCAAAAACAGCGATACCTGAGTGCGTAGCACGAAAGGTGACGGGACAGCTTGCCTGTCCCGTCCATGGTTTTTAGTAACAATAGTAACCAAT
This sequence comes from Bacillus cereus group sp. MYBK79-1, assembly GCF_051915365.1. NCBI lineage: Bacteria > Bacillati > Bacillota > Bacilli > Caryophanales > Bacillaceae > Bacillus > Bacillus cereus group sp. MYBK79-1. The sequence continues at coordinate 110,472 of NZ_JBQAEO010000014.1, forward strand.
ATATAATCAGTAGCAATGATAAAAGGCAGCAATACAGTTACTACCTTTTCAACTTTAATTTTTTCAAATTTTATAATTCGCATTTGCATACCCCTACAATCGTTTTTACCCCTTCCCCTGTATCTCCCATTAATCATCATAACAACGTCATTTTTACATAGCGGCAAATCAATTTGCCACACATGCTAAAACTACATTTAGCCCTCGAACAAAAACGAACATTAATAATAAATAACTTCCATAAGTTCGTGTTTAGGTGTAAAATATACAAAAATACCTAGACATAATTCGCTTTCATTGATAATATAAAGATACGTCAATCAATGTTACAAAAATTGACAAATTACATAATACCTCCAATTACTAATGAAAAATTATAATTTGATGGAGGAATGAAACATGGCACTAATAACAAAAGATGTATTGAAAAATTTTTTTGAACACATAAAGCGAGTTGATGGTTACATTGGCTACGAAAAACCAGACGATACAGACAAGCTGTGTCGCCCACTACATTCGCTACTTTCATGTCGCGAACGCTCCCCTTGTGAGTATTGTTGATTTATTAATATGTCCTTCAGCGTTATTAAGGTTTGAGAGCAACTTTTAATGCTAATATAATTAAATTAACAATATTTAGGAGGTTAATGATAATGAACCAAAAAAACATATCATCGGCAATTGATGTATTAACAAGTTTGTTTTACGTACATAAAGACCAGTACGTAGGAATGATGACATTTGAATATTATGTGGAAATCGGATTGCTAAAGGATGCTAGTTTGGTAGCGGGAGTAATCGAAGAGAAAAGATGTTTCGACTTGATTCATATATTGAAGTTATTGGACATGCCAACCGCAGATTATATCGAAAGCATTCTACGGGGCTATTGATATGAACAGACGTTTAACAATGACGATGATAAATATGTTAATGGCGGAATACAGTAATCGGAATGTACCAATGGTGCACACATACTTAAAATGGTATCTAGACCCAAACGAAAAATTCAATCTTGTAAACGATTTAGAAATGACCGCTGAGATGTTAATGGAACGAGGCGTTACATTCTTAATTGATTTGATTTCCAATATTGATTGGAAAGTAGCGAAAATTTTGTATGCGCTATGCGATGAATATAAATATCCTTATTCGTATCAAATGCGGATTGAAAATAAATATTCAAAAAGGAGTAGTTAATGTGAATGGCCTATATATGTTACAGCCTGAAAACATACGTCAGTGGGTACGTGATAATGTTTTAACTACTCCAGAAGCAATTGAATATTTAGGAATATCCCGAGCTAGACTTTCTCATATGATAAAAAATGGCAAGATAATACCTGTTAAAAAACTGGGATGTGTTAGCTTGTTTTTAAAATCTGATTTATTCGCTAAAAGAAAAGAACTCATCGAGTTACGAAAAAAATACCGCCCATACGAATATTAAAATTACCAATTTGGGAGGGATACAAGTGAAGAAAAAAGAGCCTGTAAAAGTCATATACAAATACAGCTTGTTTCAATACTTGGTGAAGAACGACTGTCAATTCCTGTATTCCACACGTAACCGAAGTAAACCAGAATGGCAATGTTATATGTTTTTGCATGATGAAAGATTGGACCACGCTTTAGACGAATATCCAAATGAGAGGTATACCAATGGTGAAAAAACGAGTAGATTTTGAGCGTGTGAAAACGATATTGTTATTCGTATCGGTCATAATAATGATGCTAATGTTCGCTATGACGGTGTGGGACGATTTGTTTCATAAAGATGATGAAACGATAAGGCAAGAACAGGAACGGGAAACTCGACGGCTAGAACGTCTGGAAATGATAAAAGAAATGAAATAATAGGTACTCGGTAAAACACCGAGTACCTTTTTTATGTATGTTATCGTTCGTATATTATTCTGGATTTACGTTTCGATTTTTCACTTATATTTATATACCATCCGTCATGAGTATTACTCCGTAATTTAACCTCTAAAAACGATTCCCAATCAAATTCATACATGGCTCTTAGCTTCATATCATCATTGAAAAGCACAACAATTACATATTCAAATTTCTTTTTTTCAGGCAAATTGGAATTTGGCGGGTTTAATCCTCTAAATATTCCCGTAGCACTTCCACTTGATGCTTTTATGCTATATCGTTCATTAGTATCACTAACGGCATCTATATCCTGTGCTCCTATTTCGACCAAACGTAAATTAGGCAAATGTGGCGTAGCATTATAATGTTCGATTGCGACATATTCGCCCACATCACCAACAAAATTATTTGTTCGTATGACACCTTTCTTTTTGAACATTCGCATCAAACGACTGTAATGTTCCAACCCCTCAGAAATACTCATATTTTCATAATCCTCTTCGGATAACATATATATCACTCCTTTATATGGCATGTTTATTTATTACCACACGAAGCAACCAATACCTTCCAATTGCCGAAAGGATATTTTAAAAATTTAATTTTTGAATATTAATATTCAAAAATACTTATTTTTTATTTATATATGAAGAAACTCGTCTCAAAGTGAATAGCGCATACTTATTCACAATTTCGCCACATTTTCCACTTTACGATTAAATCAGTCTCAATATAATAGCGGTGTAATGAAAAACAAACATTTAAACGATACATTATATGAAGAAAAAATAAAAATGAAGAAAGTCTATTTGGCTTCCTTACATAACGAAGTCAATCAATATAATAGTGGTGTAATGAAAAACAAAAACGAAATGGAGACTGATTTATTATGACAACTAAAATTAAAAAAACAACAAAAGAAATGGTAGTATCACTTAAAACGGAAAATGAAGAATTGAAAGCGAAACTTGAAACTCGTGAAAAATCAATTAAAAATTTATCAGAGTGGATAATTGAAATGGGAACGTATGCCAATGTTGATATCCAACGAGATTTCAATGGAATATTTGATGAAAATTTTATTGAAGAAGTTGCTACTTGTCTTGAAGACGATATTCTTGGTAGCAAGTTTGACCTTGAACGACAAGATAAAATTATCAAAAATCAAGACGAGTCAATTGAAGCTCAAAAAATTGTCATTAACAATTCTAATTTGATTATTATGATGTTAGCAAAACAACTTGAAACGAAATACAATGATGAACTTGGTAAAGCATATTTAAAAGCAAGAGCTAAGTAACAAATTATCAATGGGAGCTCTAAAATGAGCTCCCATTTTTATTTTAGACATCAACTAGTAACATCTGGTGCATATTTAAATTCAATCGGTAATTTCTTAGATTTTATTTCACCCAAATTATACGATATATCTCTAATATTCCCTACGTTTAGTAATATATCTTTGTCTTGTGGTTGAGTAAGAATAAAACGATATTCTTTCTGAAATTCAAAAAATTTCCGTTTATAAAAAAGTGCTTTGGGTGGAAACTTTTCGAACTCTTCTTTGGATAAAGGATGTGACTCCGTTTTATCATCATAATATTTAATTACTCCACGCAACATATGTAACCCATCTTTTTTACAAGCTTTATTAATCCTTGTAATCAATTCACCAAAATCACCTAAAAAAATTAAATCTCTTCCAGCGAATTGTTCTGCCAATTTTTCTTCTATCTCTGATTTAAGCTTGATTTCACCTGTTTTTTCATCAAACTTCATGTCATTTGGGGCAGATAGCATTACAAAACAACATATTGGACAATCTTTCAATTTCTCATGTTCTTGACGATAAACCGCTCTTTCAAAATTTATTGGTACTTCTTCCCCATCAACGGTAATAACAAACTTACTTGTCTGTGAGTCTATCACTTCACTCCAGACACCTTCCCGTTTATCTCCAATACCTTTATCAATTTGCTGTTCCTCCAAATCTATAAAATAGCTATTCCGAGCAAAATAAAAGTTACCATCTAAAGTGCTTTCTGTAAATTGCTGTTCCACGCATTTAAATAAAAAATAAGAATCTTGGTCTTGGTTTTCGGTCAAATAAAATCACTCCTTTGTATCAATATTCTATTTATTCCATTATATCACATTCACCAGAATATACGTTTGGTATTTTGACATACATAATTTTTAAAATTCATTTATAAAAAAATACACTAAACAAATTGTTTAGTGTATTTTCAGGAAGTTATATTACTTTGATAATTCCTCTATATTACTCCTGTCTACATCCCAAAATAAATATAGTGTCTCTACCAAACGTGGATAAAACAAATTATAAGCTTTCAATTCTTCTAATAGCCATTCGTTTCCCTTCAAATATTTCACATAATAATATAGCATCATCATTTCACTAGGCGAAAACTGCGAGAAGAATATTTTTCTATAGATTTTATTATTCTGATTGTTATTTTCTCTGTCTTCCATTTCGTATGGACTCTCTTGGAGAAACTTTATAATTGTAGTTATGCTATTAAAATAACTTCCTAAAATACCATCATACTTAAGATGAAATATCTGATAAGCTTCATCAATAGACTTTTCATCAGGTTTAGCATACGCATAATTTATAAATTCTTTAATCATCTTGTTATCTTTTTGAAATGCCCCCACATCTCTAAAATCTAATTTATGAAAAGTACTTAATACTTCTTCCTTGTTACTTATTTGAACTTCTTCGATATCCGGAATTTCTTTTGTGTTTAAATATGCAAATAAACCAACAATTTCATTGTAATCATCTGTTTCATACATCTTTTTAAATGTAGAATTCGCAATTTTAAAATACTCGTCATTGAAGGCTTGCAAGCATGATTTAATGACTTCATTTCCTCCAATATCTCCAATTTTTAATCTATCTACACTATTTCGATGTAAAGTAACCATGTTAAAAAAGGTTGTTTCAAATTGCTGTTTTTTCATCGTTTCATTGGTGATTTTAGTTTCTTCTCTTGATGCTTCAGCTTGTTGTACTGATGCAGCTGTTTGCTCAACCAATTGGTCAATACTTTTCCTACTAATCTTCAGTTCTTCACGTTGCATAATATTAGTAGCAATTAGTAAAAATACACTAGCTCCCGTTAAAAACGTTACCGTTGTTCCTCCAATGTAATCTCCTACTTCTCCTAAACCTTCTAAAACATCAGCTAAATTCAAATAATAAGCTATAAATGGCATAGCTACGGCAATTGGCACTAAACCAAAACCAATCCACGTGAAAACCTTTTCCCACTTTTCTATGTTTTTGTTTTTTTCGTTATCCTTATTAGCCAAGCATTTTCTCTCCTTCACTTGCTCTTATCAATTAACTTATTATAGCAATTAATCTAGTTATTTACTATATTTCCATGCACACATTAACTTCACGAGTTATACTTCTCGACGTTACTATTAAGTTGTTCCCTGAACGTCACCATGATACGAGCTTATCTCGTAAATCTAAAGTATAATAGCGATATATTAATTGGTTTATACGGAGGACAGCCACATGGAGAAAATACCTTTAGTTGAAAAAACATTTAAAAGGAAAGACAAATCTATAACACTTCGCCATCCAAATGTTCGATATGCTAAAGAAAAGCATTTACTAAGAAAAGCAATACCAATAACATACGAAATGATTTCCTATAATACAGAGCTTTGCGGTTTTGATATTGTTTCCTATGGAGAATTTAAAGGAGTTGCTACTAAAATTACAACAAAATGTTGTAATTTTGATTGTGATGATACAGCGGAAAAAACATATTCTAATTTCATCAACCAAGAAAGATATCCTTTATGTAAAAAATGTCAATTATTAATTTTGTCTATAAATAAAAGCAATAAACGACCAGTTGTAGCCATTAATGGTTCTGAAAGAATTGAATTCGAATCCGTTTCTGAAGCTGGTAAAAAATTAAATTCTTCGAGACAAACTGTTTATAATGCTTTAAAAAGTGGTAAAAAACATTCCTCTGGTTACCGTTTTGAATTTCTTGATTAATCATCAAAACCACCAGTTCTTGGAGCTTGGTGGTTATTTATATTCCGAATACATTCCTATTACATATAAAAAGCTACGCTCCTATTGGGCGTAGCTTTCGTTTGTTTTCCATTTAATATGTAAGTGTGGAACTTCATCTGTTTTTCCATACTTCCATTCAATCCGCTCAATGTCACAATTTTTCGAGGAAGTTTCTCCTGTCATCTATATTTCTTTCCAATATAATACTAATACATTTATATTGGAGGAATGAACATGATAGATAAAAAGAAACACAACTTATATTCTACATGGAAAAATATGAAAGATAGATGTTATTGTAAAACAAATGGAAATTACAAATATTATGGCGCTAAAGGTGTTACTGTTGATGAACGTTGGCATGATTTTGATAACTTCGTTTATGATATTGATAACCGAATGCCCAATGGACATTTACTATATAATCGTGACTATCATTTAGACAAAGATTTAAAAGGCGGAAAAATATATTCACTTGAAAATTGTGTGGTGCTTCTCCAAAAAGAAAATTGGGAAATGGCATATCGAAAACAACAAAAACAAATTGTTGCAATAAATGAAAATGAAGAAACTACATTTCAATCAATCTCTGAGGCGGGTCGAAATTTAAACATTCCACGTAACACAATTCAACATTATTTAAAGAATGGAAAACGACACCCTATTGGTTATCATTTTAAATATTGTTGTTAAAATCCCTTGTAGAGTATCAATCAAATATGTATAATTGTGTTAATAGAGTTATCGGAAAAGTTGAATTATCAACAATTATACATATAATGATACCCCATATTCACTTCCAAACCTTGACAGGGTGGAGGTCGTGAGTTCGAACCTCTCCGGGGTCATATCGGGAAAATAACGGTCTATCAACTGATAGACCGTTATTTTTGTACAGTGATTTAATTGACAGAACTGGCAGTTACTTGTTTTTCCTTAATGGCCTTGATAATCGATCCTGTAGCAATTAAAAGAGTTCCCGCGATAAAGAATGCTGCGCTAAGTACAAAGAATGCTGTAAGTAAGTTCGAGTTAATAATGTAGTTGTACGCGTCTCCGCCCACATAAACATGTTTATTTAACTCACTATATTCACTAGCCATATAGTACCCTTCAATTTTGTCAATTCCCTTATATAGCAGTACCGCTGAATGTACGTAAAAAATTACCGCCCAAATTATCCATTTTTTCATGATCGTATTTACTCCTACTGTCTACTTTACTATTTATTACATGATCGAACTTATCCAATATTTATTCAACTGGAATAAGTTTAACTTGCTCTGCTGTCTTGATAATATCACCAGTGCCGGTAAAGAAAGTATAATCTCCACGACCTACCGAACTATTGCCCAGAATGGTATTTACTGCCGCTGAACCACTCTTGCTATCGTATACAACAAAGTTACTACCACGACCTACTGCTGTAGCCTTATAACGACCAGCTGGGACATCTTTACCTACGATATATTCACCTGCACCTAGCATTCTAGGTTCTTCTTGCTTAGCCTTAACACCATCTGTAAGCTTCTGTAGTTCGCTCGTCTTAGTTTGGATGTCCCCGTCCAACTTGCCTACTTCTCCCTTTTTAGCCTCTACATCTTTACCTAGTTTATCAACTTCTGATGTTAATTGATTCTTATTAGCTACTAGAGCCAAAGTCTCTTCTACTTCAATTTTTTTATCAGCAAGCTTCTTTTGTTCTGCATCAATACCTTCTTTGACTTTGCTCTTCGTGTAACTTAATTCGTTCTCTTTTTCTTCTGCTTTCGCTTTTGCCTCTTCATATGTAACCTTTTCTTTTTCGATAGCAACCTTGGCTCCACTAGCGCCAATTGAATATGAAATTACTAATCCAACGATTACTGCTAAAGTAATCCATAACTTCTTTGACTTTAAAATTTTCATAATTTATTCCTCCAATTAAATTCATTATATTAATATATCATATTTTCGAAGTATTTATAACTTAAAAAATGTAAGATTCTCGATATGATATCCCACTAATTCCTCTCCCGTCTTGAATGGATTTTATGACCGTACTTACTACTATCCAGATCACAAACACACCTCCGTATATACAAATTTTTTCCTTTCCGATTACTAACATTCTATAGTTAATATAAATAAGTAATGTTATTATATTTTAATGGATAAGATTTCAAAACTTTCCATTATAATCACAGCATAGAACTACACATAAGGAGCAACGGAACATGAAACATAAAAAGCATTTATCTATCGCATTAATCGCACTTACTATTACTTCAGGAATAGCCGGATGTAGTAATGGAGCATCATCAACACAGTCCACCACGGTAAAAGCAACAAACACTGAAACAGAGACACAAAATACAAAGGATATTAAAGCAGCTCTTATTGCGAAAGCTGATGCTGTCTCTAAAAAAATCGATGAAGCTTCACAAAAATCAGGATGGATAGAAGCTACAGATTTCCCTGATATTGCATCTGACCTTCAACTTTTAGCAATCACAGTGGGGATGGAACATGAAAAACTAGTAAATCATAATGAATCATTACGAAATAAAATTATGGATGTAAAAAAGAAAGTTTCTGCCTTTTCAAATGAAGAAGCAACCGTAGCAAATGAAAACCTAACAAGCGGAAACGTTATTTATCAAGCTATACTAATGGACAATTTTCACAATATTTTAGATGAAGTGAACTTAGGCCACAGCAATAACGATTTGGCAACACTCGTTTCTATAGATAAATCCTCGCCTGAAGCCGAGATTATTAAGCAAGCTCGAGAGGGTATTGAAAGCATCGAGAAATACACGTATCCAACTATACAAAGAATAGAAACAAACTTTAATAAATATCCAAGTTCCTTTTCTGATAAAGAATTTAAATTAATCGGTGAATCTATTAATAATTTAAAATCGTCTCTTGAAAAGCAACTTAAAATGATGAAACAATTTGATGGAAATACTGAGAATAGTGAACTGGATTATGAATATCTCTTAAAATCAGCTACAGAAGATTATAAAAAAGCTGAAACAAACATCGAAAAGCTTGAATCTTCTTGGAACATAGTATATACGAGCAAATAAAGTGAAACTTTAATCACTCGTTATAACTATATTTTTATAGATTGCATAAAAAAAGATGCCAGCAAATGCTGACATCTTTTTTACTACGTTCAAATTCGCACTCTAACATGTTGTGAACATCATTCTTTTACAAGAACTAAATCACTTCCCACCAAACATCTTCTCCAAAGACTTCGCATTGGCAAACAATACTTCTTTCAAGTTATCATCTGCAACGATTTTATAGTCGCCATCTTTGTTTTTCTTTAAGTTCAATGTAACTTCGCGAGTTGCCATGATTGCATCTTTATCTGATAAGTGTTTGACGATAGATGATGTCATCGTTTTTTCGATTGCTTTTTCAGACTGCTCCTTGTCTTCGCTAAAAGCACTAGCGAAAGCCATTGGCATAACTTCTCCCACTGCTTTTGTTACAGCAACGGATAAATCGGCAGATGTAATTTTCACTTTCACTTCTGCTTTGTCATCTTTTTTCGATACTTCTTCTGGCTTTTCAAATTTAAAGTTTTTCGTAATTGCACTCAGCATTGCTTTTGCCTCAGCATCATCTGTTTTTTCATTTAGTTTATTAAATTCCTTGTCACTCTCAACAAATGTACGAGCCTTTTCTACATCACCTTTTTGTATCGCTGTTAAAAATTCTTCTGTCGTATCTTTCGGATTTGCACACCCTGCTAAAACTCCTACTGTTAATCCTACTACCATCATTAACAGCAATAATTTCTTTATCTTTTGCATGCTCATTCTCCTCTTATCTTTTCTAGTAAGTCATCACTATATAATAGTATGAAACTGACATTACAAACATTTTTTAGTATAGCATTTATATGATTCATTTTCTATTCATTCCCAAAAGATAAAGAGCCTTGTAGCATTCCTACAGGCTCTCTTCTATCAATCCGTATCCGTAGCACAAATTAACCACATTTTATGTTCCTTACTATCTAACACCATCCAAGTATTATCCCATGCAACATCGTAAAACCAATTTGTCCAAGGAGCATGACTTTCGAACACTATAATATCCTCATAACGATCTTGGAACATGTATTGGCATACATCGCTCGCTAATTGCTTCGCGATTACCATTCTATCCGGAAAATATTTATATGCTCCTCCTCTTATAATTTGAAATGCAATACTCCCATCAAGCATTACTGCGCTTCTATATTGAAATTGAAACTTATATTTTTCTGATGTATGTATTTTTAATTCCTCTAAGTCTTTGATTATATCTAAAGAGTTGAAAATTTTTCTAAAAAAATGCTCGTATCTATCTCTTTCATAAGGTATTTCGTTGAAAAATTGTTCGTCATTTACTTTAAAACAGCTGATTATTGCGCCACCATTTAAGTTTTGTTCCTTAAACGTGTTTATAATTTTCTCAACAGATGAGTCATTCGTTTCGATTTTTTCAAACGTTCCTGCTTTCCATCTCATAACGCCCACTACTCTCTATTAAAAATTTGTTTCTTCATTATAAATAGCAAAATAAAAACCTTACTCAAGTAAGGTTCATTCTATAGTGACTGATTTATTAAAACGATCATTACGATAATCGCTATAAACATAACAACTAAACAGCCGATCATTTTATAAAAGCCTCGTTTCGTTAACGTCCCGCCTTGAACGTCTTTACGAATAAATAAGAATACGGCTAAAAATAATACAAGCCCAATGCCAAAAGCATACATCATTTGCATATGTTAATCTTCCTTTCTCTCTTCCATCTTAATATCTTTTCGATAAAACAACAAATGAGATAAAAACTGTACTCATCGTAAGTGCCATTAGTATGTTCAATAGTTCAGTAGCAGATAGTGTAAGTATTTTTAAGTTTAAGCCGAAAGAGAAAAGAAGATAATATGCCGTTAGCGCAAAAAAGCTGAAGAACATTCCTTTATAACGAATGAGTTTCATTCGCTCATCTTTTTCTTTAAATTGTGGGTGTAAGTAACTTAAACAGAAACACATAATCATCATCGCAAGTACTGTATACGTTGGAGCCGGTGGTGCGGAATGCGTCATTATGCCCGCTAATACCATAGTTCCGCTCATAATAAAGAAAATAATTCCCATAATTAAAAAGTACTTTTGTGAATAGTTCATCCCTATTCCTCCCCTTCTTTTCCTCCATAAATAAATACATGTTCTATCGTTGTCTGAAATGTTTTTGCTATTTCAAATGCTAGCGGAAGTGATGGATCATATTTTCCCTTTTCAATTGAAATGATGGTTTGTCTGGAAACTCCAAGTTTCTCAGCCAATTTTTCTTGAGATAGTCCAAATTTCTTGCGGTATTCGACCATTTTATTTTCCAAGGAAATTTCTCCCTCCTCCCTTATACCGAGTATATATGTAAAGTAAGCTTTACGTCAAGTTTCCTTTACATCCATTATGTTCATTTTTCGTTCTATTTATATAGAAGAAACTTTTTCAGTTTCAGCACGTCTATTTTGAAATGAAACATGGAAGAATGTATATATCCGTTACTATATCTCCTCCCCTTTTCTATGAAAATTTAATATCTCCCTATTTGTTTTATCCTTTTAAAATATTTCATTCCCCTCTTTATTCCATGAGATGCGTTATTGGTTTTACGTTGTTTTTCGTCATATTTACAGAAACTAACTGTTTATGAAGCATTTTTTATGTTTAGCAACTTTTTTTGTAGAAATCCTTCACTTTCCTTTCGATATTTAACACTATCTAAATAAAGTTTACGATAAATTCATAATTTTTTATTTTTTATACTATATTCCGTTATATTGTTGTATAATATCAATGAAAGCGCTTATTATTTCAATATACATAATTCGAACTCGATTTTATCGAAACATTCTAATTATTATACTTATATTTACATGCAACAATTTTAGTTATTCGTGTAGGTATACCAAATATATCCACCCTGTTTTTCTGTGAAATTACTTTATAACATGAAAGATTAACTTGGGTGATAAGTTATTGTGAATGTTTTTTTACAAAACAGATAAGTAATAGTGTTTGGTATTATGTAAATTATTGTAATAACATAAGAGTAAAGAAAACATTTACATTGATTATTGGTTCATCAATTATTGAAAAGAGCAAAATGCACCTTTTGTATGGAAAAAGGATTATATGCATTGGGAGGTTTAAACAAATGACGAGGAAGAATACAACGACAAACCCTTGGGCCAAGTTCCACGGTCCGAACCTTGGTTATGTTATTGAGCAGTATGATCTTTACGTAACTGGAGCAGGTTCTGTTGATCCGGAATTACAAGAGCTTTTTGAAATTTTTGGAGCTCCTTCGTTTCAAGATGATGTCGTAACAGGGGACAACACAGCAACACATTTTTCTCCTCAAAACACAGGGAACATTGAAAAAATTCTTAAAGTCGTTCAACTTGTTGAACAGATTCGTTCTTTCGGGCATACGTTGGCTCACATCAACCCGATGGAAGATGCTGCTAATGGACAATCTCTTCTTGAGAAAGCAATGAACGAACTGAGTGATGCTGACTTGAAAGCGATTCCAGCGAAAACAGTATGGCAAGATGCACCAGAAGGTATTCACACTGCACTTGATGTAATTCATAGATTAAAAGACGTTTATACAAAATCTTTAGCTTATGAATTTTCTCATATACAAGATAGTGAAGAACGCGCGTGGTTGCATCAAATGGTGGAATCAAATTCATTGCGTCAACCACTATCAAATAAAAAACGAACTGCTCTTTTAAAACGTTTAACAGCTGTTGAAGGTTTCGAGCAATTCTTGCATAAAACATTCGTTGGGCAAAAGCGTTTCTCTATCGAGGGCGTTGATATGCTTGTGCCTGTTCTAGATGAAATTGTTCTAGAAGGTGCAAAGAACGGCGTAGAAGATGTCATGATTGGTATGGCTCACCGCGGTCGTCTAAGCGTACTTGCACACGTATTAGAAAAACCATATAGTCACATGTTTGCTGAGTTCAAACATGCAAAAATAGAAGGCGCAGTGGCAAACTCTGGATGGACTGGCGACGTGAAATACCATTTAGGTAGAGAACAAGTCGTTAGTAATGAAGAAGTTAGCACTCGCGTTACATTAGCAAATAACCCGAGTCACCTTGAGTTCGTTAACCCTGTTGTGGAAGGTTTCGCACGTGCGGCTCAAGAAAATCGTAAAAAATCTGGTCTTCCAGAACAAGATACTTCAAAATCATTCGTAATTTTAGTTCATGGCGATGCTGCATTCCCTGGTCAAGGTATTGTATCTGAAACGTTGAACTTAAGCAGATTGAACGCGTACCAAACGGGCGGAACAATTCATGTTATCGCAAACAATGCAGTTGGTTTTACGACTGATAGCTATGATTCTCGTTCTACGAAATATTCAAGTGACCTTGCAAAAGGTTTCGATATTCCGATTGTTCACGTGAACGCTGATGATCCGGAAGCTTGTCTTGCAGCTGCTAACCTTGCGATTCAATATCGTACATTGTTCAAAAAAGATTTCTTAATCGATTTAATTGGTTACCGCCGCTACGGTCATAACGAAATGGATGACCCAGCAGTTACACAACCACAAGTGTACAAAAAGATTAAAAATCACCCAACTGTAAGAGCAATTTATGCAGATCAATTACAAGCTGCTGGTGTTCTAAATGCAGATGAGGTTGAAACAATTACACAGTTTACGCAAGAACAATTAAAGTCTGACTATGCACAAGTACCACCAGCTGATACGAGCGATGCAACAATTCACGTTAAAGTACCAGATGTTGTTGCAAAAGGCATTCAGCCAATTGATACTGGTATTGAGCTTGACTCACTTCGTGCAATTAATGAAGGTCTACTATCTTGGCCAGAAGGCTTTAACGTATATCCGAAAGTGAAGAAAATTCTTGAGCGCCGTAAAGATGCTCTTGAAGAGAACGGTAAAATTGAATGGGCACTTGCTGAGTCATTAGCATTCGCTTCTATTTTACAAGAAGGTACGCCAATTCGTTTAACTGGTCAAGATTCACAGCGTGGTACATTCGCGCACCGCCACATCGTATTACACGATACTGATACAAATGAAACATATTCACCATTACATCGCTTACCAAACATTAACGCTTCATTCTCTGTTCATAACAGTCCGTTATCAGAGGCTGCTGTTGTTGGTTACGAGTATGGTTATAACGTATTCGCTCCAGAAACGCTTGTTATGTGGGAAGCGCAATATGGTGACTTCTCAAACACTGCGCAAGCATTATTTGATCAATATGTTTCAGCTGGAAGAGCAAAATGGGGTCAGAAATCTGGTTTAGTTCTTCTATTACCACACGGTTATGAAGGTCAAGGACCAGAGCACTCTAGTGCACGTCCAGAGCGATTCTTACAGTTAGCTGCTGAGAATAACTGGACAGTTGCAAACTTAACGAGCGCGGCACAATACTTCCATATTTTACGTCGTCAAGCATCTATCTTAGGAACAGAAGCTGTTCGACCATTAGTATTGATGACGCCGAAGAGTTTATTACGTCACCCACTTACGCTTTCAACTGCTAGTCAGTTAAGCGAAGGACGTTTCCAACCTGCTCTAGAACAAGAAAACCTTGGTGCAAAACCAACTAAAGTAAAACGTCTTGTTTTAAGCACAGGTAAAATGGCGATTGACTTAGCAGCAGAAATTGAGTCTGGTAAACATGAGTATAACTTAGATGAAGTTCATGTCGTTCGTATTGAACAGCTGTACCCATTCCCTGCTGAGAAAGTTCAATCTATTATTAAACGCTTTAAAAACTTAGAAGAAATTATTTGGGTTCAAGAAGAACCTCGTAATATGGGCGCATGGCATTACATGGCTCCAATTCTGTTCGAACTTGCTGGAGATAAAGTGAAAACAGGTTATATTGGACGTCCAGATCGCTCTAGCCCATCTGGTGGCGATCCATTCGCTCACAAAGCTGAGCAAGAACTAATTGTTGCACACGCTTTAGATGTGAAATATAACTTCCGTCAAGATAAACAAGAAATTGAAGTTTTCAGCAACTGAAAGTAACAATGAAGGTTTCTAGCCTGCTCCCCGGACAGATATTCTGCCCGGGGGCAGGCTAACAAATGGAGATTACCGAAGACAAAAGAAGAAAAAACACACCGTTAGGCAAATAAGGGGAGGACATTTAAAATGATCGAAATTAAAGTACCTGAGCTTGCAGAATCTATTACTGAAGGAACTATCTCACAATGGCTTATCAACGTAGGTGACAAAGTTGAGAAAGGTGGCAGCGTTGTTGAGCTTGAAACTGATAAAGTCAATGTAGAAATCATTGCAGAAGATTCAGGTATTGTATCGAAGTTACTAGGCGAACCTGGGGATACAGTTGAAGTTGGCGCAACTATCGCAATTTTAGATGCAAACGGAGCACCAGTTGCAGTAAGTACACCTGCACCGGCTGCTGAACAGCCAAAACAAGAAACAACTGAAGCACCGAAAGCTGCGGCTCCAAATGCTGAGCAAGCTGCAACTTTACAAGGTTTACCAAATACGAACCGTCCTATCGCATCACCAGCTGCTAGAAAAATGGCTCGTGAATTAGGAATCGACTTAAATGACGTACGTAGCACAGATCCACTTGGACGTGTGAGACCACACGATGTACAAGCTCATGCTGCAGCACCAAAAGAAGCACCAGCTGCTCCAAAAAGTCCAGCTCCTGCTCCAGTTGCAAAAACGGAATTCGAAAAACCAGTTGAGCGTGTGAAAATGTCCCGCCGCCGTCAAACAATTGCAAAACGTCTTGTAGAAGTTCAACAAACATCTGCAATGTTAACAACATTTAACGAAGTTGATATGACTGCAATCATGGAATTACGTAAAGAGCGTAAAGACGCTTTCGAGAAAAAACATGATGTACGTCTTGGTTTCATGTCATTCTTCACAAAAGCAGTTGTTGCAGCATTAAAACAATTCCCATTATTAAATGCTGAAATTCAAGGCGACGAGCTTATCATTAAAAAATTCTACGATATCGGTATTGCAGTAGCAGCTCCAGATGGACTAGTTGTTCCAGTTGTACGCGATGCTAACCAATTAAACTTCGCTGAAATCGAAAGCGAAATTCGTAATTTAGGTATGAAAGCACGTGACAACAAACTTTCATTAAAAGAGTTACAAGGTGGTACATTCACAATTACAAACGGTGGTGTGTTCGGTTCTCTAATGTCAACACCGATCCTAAACAGCCCGCAAGTTGGTATTTTAGGAATGCACAAAATCCAAGTACGTCCTGTTGCAATTGATGCAGAACGTATGGAAAACCGTCCAATGATGTACATCGCTTTATCTTACGATCACCGTATCGTTGATGGTAAAGAAGCAGTTAGCTTCCTTGTTGCTGTTAAAGATATGCTTGAAGATCCAAAATCATTATTATTAGAAGGTTGATGGATTAATAATCTATTACAGGCTGTAGAATGAATCATTCTACAGCTTTTTTTTGCGTTCATACGGGACAAATTTCATGACATAAGCTAATAATGTATGCCTAGAACGTAAGGAGGATTAAAATGAGTAACCTTCCAATTGATGCAAAACTTAAAGCAAATAAGGATACCTTCTTCCTCCCCGACTCAAACGGGGGTGTCTATTTTCGAAATAACGCCAGTTCATTTCGTATGGACGGTGATGGAATTTACAACTGGATTGAAAAATTAATGCCGATGTTTAACGGTAATTACTCTTTAGCAGAAATAACCGATGGTCTCCCTCTCCCCTATCAAAATCGTGTATTTGAAATCGGAGAGATTTTATATGAAAATGGTTTCGTTCGGGATGTAAGTCAAGATGCACCTCATGAATTAAACAGCGCGCTACTCGACAGGTATGCTTCGCAAATTGAATTTCTAGAAGCAGATTCTCATTCAGGCGCTTTAAAATTCGAAACGTATCGCGCGGCAAATGTCCTTATAGTTGGTTCTGGAGATATGCTTACATCCTTAGTTTCTTCTTTATTAGAATCCGGATTACCTACCTTTCATTACCTTGTGACAGATTATGAGGATACGAATTACGACCGCATTTATGAGCTAATAGTACGTGCACATGAAGTAGATGATACTGTACTAGTTCAAGAAATAGATACGACAATTGATCGTCCCCTTCATGAAGTGTTCGAGCCTTTCGACTGGATTTTGTACGTTTCTCAAAATGGAGATATTGAAGGTTTAAGAGCTGTTCACACGATTTGTAGAGAAATAGGAAAGAAATTCATACCGGCCGTCTGTTTATCAACACTTGGTATAGCTGGCCCTGTCGTAACAGCGAATCGTGAAGAATGCTGGGAATCCGCATGGCATCGACTACATGAAACAACTTTACAAAATGAACATTCAGCAGCATCATTTTCACCTATTACATCTGCAATGTTAGCAAATATAATCGTTTTTGAATTATTTAAACATGTTGCTGATGATTCACACCGGGAAAAGAATCCCCAATTCTTCTTATTAAACTATGAAACACTCGAAGGAGCATGGCATCCTTTTATAAAACATCCTCTCGCAACTGATGAAAGTTTTACAATTGATACGATAGAAAATCTTTCTGAACAACTTGAATATCGTTCTAGCCAACATACTTCAACTGATTTATTTCGTTTTTTCGATTCATTAACTTCTAAAGAAGCTGGTATATTCCATGTATGGGATGAACAAGATTTACATCAATTACCGTTATCACAATGCCATATTCAAGTAGCTACACCACTATCAGATGGTCCTACTTCCCTCCTGCCTCTTATGACTTGCACTGGTTTAACTCATAATCAAGCGCGCCGAGAAGCTGGTTTAGTAGGAATTGAAACTTATGTAGCAGAAATTATGCACCGCCTTATCCCTGAACATAACGATATCGGTATTGGCGCTGGGGAAACGATGACAGAAGGTGTATACCGGGCAATACAACAACATTTAAATAACAAATTGTATGAACGGCAATCACATATGCTAGAAGAAATTACGACAGTCAACTTAACCGAAATTCATGATAAACATTGTAGATTTTATTACGATGCTCTCGCTACAATTCATGAAACACCTAAAATAGCAGTAAGTGAAGAGATTCTCAGCTTTCCAGTTGTTTGGGTCGGTATAAATGATCGATGGTACGGTGCCTCTAATATTAATACGACGTTAGCGTTACGAAACGCACTACAACTATCACTTCTTCACATTCAAAATGAAGAGACTCCTTACAGAGCTAATATCTTGCCTGAATCCTCTATTATTTTATATGACACGGATTCTTTTAGGTTAGAAATACAAGCGGAAGAAGAAATTCCAAACACGCAATCAGTACAGCTTGCCTTACAACATTTAGAAGAACATAATTTTTATCCATTCGTGTTTGATTTAGCAATTGAACCTTTTTTGAAAGAAAACTTAGATGGTGTGTACGGGGTATTAATTGCAAAGGAGGATAGTCTATGACTCAAAATATATTGCTTATAGGAGATGGCTTACTTGCAGACTATGTACACAATCAATTAAGCGAACAATTTTCCATCATTCGCCAACATACTATTACAGACGAACTCCCTGAAAATATTCAACTCGCTCTCGTATTACACGATGGCTCTCCTTCTGCTATTCATCATGATGCGGAGCTAATTTTCCGTTCCAATCAAATTCCGTGGTTACGCGGGTTTACTTCATTTGGTGAAGGTATTATCGGGCCTTACATTCATCCTCTTGCAAATGGATGTACCCATTGTGCCGATGGACGACGCTTTATCGCTGGCTTTGATCAAAAAGAAATGTGGGAGCTACAACGAAAATACGCGGTAAAAGAAGATAACGTAACGAGGCGTGATGTACGTGCCACCCAAAATGGCATGTTACAAATGTGCCATCTTATTTGCGCAGAGACAGAGAAAATATTAGCTCATCACCCTTCTTCTTTAGAAAATGAACTCATTTTACTAAACTTACAAACACTGCAATGTACGCGGCATTCTTTTCTTCCAGATCCCCTCTGCCCTGTATGCAGCAATTTGCCTGATGACACAGCAGATGCAGCTGTGATTTCATTACAACCGAGCTTAAAAACAAGTGATACAACATATCGCTGTCGTTCCATTCATGAACTAAACACATTTTTAACGAGAGATTATTTAGATTACCGCGTCGGTATGTTGAACGGAAAAATGCAACATTCTTTATTACCGTTTGCTGACGTTATTATAAACATGCCATTAATGTTTGGAAATGAAGGGGTCGCAGGTCGAACTCTTTCATTTGCGATAAGTGAAGCAACTGCTATTTTAGAAGGTTTAGAACGATATTGTGGTATGTCACCTCGAGGAAAAAAGACGAATGTGCATGGTAGTTTTCATGATTTAGAGGATTATGCACTGAATCCCCTCTCCCTCGGTGTACATACAAATGAACATTACAATCGCGATAGTTTTCCCTTTAAACCATTTGATCCTGAATACAAACAAAATTGGGTATGGGGATACTCTTTACTACAAAATCAGCCGATTTTAGTTCCTGAATCGATCGCTTATTATAGCCTCGGTCATCGAGATGCTTACGTATATGAAACATCAAATGGATGTGCTATTGGTGGTAGTTTAGAAGAAGCAATTTTTCACGGCATTTTAGAAATTGTAGAGCGTGACGCCTTCTTGCTCACTTGGTATACGGAATTACCTCTTCCCCGCCTTGATCTTAGTTCGGCAAATGATACGGAATTACAATTAATGATTCAGCGGCTATACACGATTACTGGTTATGAATTACACGCTTTTAACGCAACGATGGAACACGGTATCCCAAGCTTATGGGTAATTGCGAAAAATACGCGTGAAAATGGAATGAACGTTGTTTGTGCTGGAGGCTCTCATTTGGACCCAGTCCGCGCTTTAAAGAGTGCCATTCACGAAATAGCAGGCATGTTACTTATAACAGATGATGAACTCGAACAAAAAAGAGAGCACTACGAAAACTGCTTACAAGACCCTTATCTCGTAAGTAAAATGGAAGACCATAGTATGCTGTACGGATTAAAAGAAGCGGAAGAACGTCTTCACTTCCTTTTACGTGACGATGCACCAGTGCAATCGTTTCAAGAAATGAATGCATTACAATCAGTTAATCTGGATTTAACATCCGATCTTCATCAACTTTTAAACCGTCTAGAGCAATCTGGACTTGAAGTAATCGTTATAGATCAAACAGTACCTCTTATAGAAAAGAACGGATTACATTGCGTAAAAGTCATTATTCCAGGCATGTTACCGATGACGTTCGGCCACCATCTCACTCGGGTTACAGGACTGGATAGAGTGTATACCGTACCGATGACGCTTGGATATAGCACTGAGCCTTTAACGAACGAACAATTAAATCCACATCCGCATCCGTTTCCATAGTAAAGGAGGGGATTCTATGCAGCTGGATACTTTTTTACATCATCTCCATTTTTCTATCGATGAAATTATGCCGAATCAGGAAGTGGACTGGGAAGATGCACCGCTTCCTTATAAATTATATCGAAATGTACCTGTCCTCCCTCTCTCTTTAGAAATCCCATTATTTTTACCTA
This sequence comes from Bacillus cereus group sp. MYBK79-1, assembly GCF_051915365.1. Lineage (NCBI taxonomy): Bacteria > Bacillati > Bacillota > Bacilli > Caryophanales > Bacillaceae > Bacillus > Bacillus cereus group sp. MYBK79-1. The sequence continues at coordinate 131,062 of NZ_JBQAEO010000014.1, forward strand.
ACTCTTCTACTACACCTACTTTGAAGGAGATTGGTCATTACCTTTGGTCCTCATTTGGTTTAACACAATTATGTCAGCTAAATAGCGAGAAAATTTTATTCCGAAGATCTATCCCTTCAGGAGGCGCTTTATATCCAAATGAATTGTATGTATATTTAAAGATTGACGGTTATCCAGACGGCATTTACCATTACGACGCTGCGCATCACCGGCTTGTTTTACTTCGCGAAGGAAATTTCGATTCTTATATTTCGGAAGCACTTGGCAATCGTTGTAACATACAGTCTTGTTTTGGCGCTGCATTCGTATCCACTATGTTTTGGAAAAACTACTTTAAATACAATAACTTTTCATATCGACTTCAAGGATTAGATAGTGGCGTTCTCATCGGACAATTACTGGAATGTGCCAAACAATTCGGTTTCACAAATGGCGTATACTTTCAGTTTCTAGACCGGGCAATCAATCATTTACTTGGCCTATTAGAAGGCGAGGAAAGTGTGTATGCGGTTGTTCCTTTAAGTACAGAACCACAAAATGATTGGTTTCATAATGATTATCGTGAAAATAAAACAGTTACTTCTCATGAGTTGTTGCAGCAAATTCCGCCGTTAACACATGAACATTTTGTTCGCTCAAAACATGTAAATGAATATCCGCTGATAACAAAAGTAAATGAAGCTTCTATGATCGAATCGACAGCACATTTCCAAACACTACATCATAAAGAGCACTTTCAACATAATGTGCACGCTGTACAGCTACCGAAAGTAAAGCGATTATCATATGACTTCTTACAACTTTGCAAACAACGGTATTCTCCTGATGCTGATTTTACTTTAACGAAATGGGATGCAGCAGAGCTCGCTACTTTACTACAAGAAGCGAGCCTCTCCTTCCCTTATTACAACGATCTTGACGGTAAGTATATAAATGAAAATGCGCGAGTTTCATTATATGGATGCTTCTATAACGTAAAAGATATAGAAAACGGTGCTTACGCTTATAACAGTAAAACTCATTCCATACAACCTATACGGTATGGAGACCTTCGTTATCCCCTTCAATCTATTATGACAATGGATAACGTAAATCTTTTTCAAGTACCGCTTTGCTTACATGTAGTCGGAAAGAAAGATTACTATACAAATACATTAAGCTATAGAGGATACCGTATTCACCAAATGGAAGCTGGTATACTCGTTCATAGACTCGTATTCGCCGCAACCGCAATGGGAATGGCTGGGCACCCTTTACTTAGCTTTGATACAAATTCATGTGATCAGTTGTACGGAATAGATGCTGGAAATGAAACGTCTCTCATTCAAATTCCTGTCGGGGCGTATCGGGCGCGGAATTGGTTAAAAGGGGATTTGTGTAATTAGAAGCACGCCGGTGGACGGCGTGCTTTTTTACTAGATTAATTTAAAAATACTCTTAATTTGTCTCGCGAATAACCAATTTTTCGTACCGTAGTTATCATTTAAACTATCTAAATTGATAGATTGTCCGTTAGCAAACTTTAATTCTAGTGTTGTATTTTTGTCATTTGTTTTTAAGTTGCTATGTGTAATGGCATCATACTTTAATTTTTCAATTTCAACATATTCGTCTTTTTCTTGTCCAATCACGACATGATCTTGGAAGAAGAACAATACTTCTACTTTCTTACCGAAACAAAATACATTTTTCGTATAAATTAATGTCGCATTATCAAGTCCGACGCACACTTCTTTCATCTCTTCCACAACGTGTCCAAAGTCTTCTTCATGTCTTGCATTTGATTCAGCAATCCATTCTTCGATTGTTTTCATATTAATTGCCATACTGTGCCCCCTGGTTCGTTCATTGCTTTATTTTAAAATAAATACTATATGAAAATATAAGCGATAAGTACTATGTTTTCAAGGGCGAATGGTATATTCAAAATAAAGTTAAATTTCAAAGTAATATACTAAGAGAATCCATTTCATTATATTTTAAACGTTTGAACGAGACATTCTTCATCATCGATGATCTGTGTTTTCTCATCAAATTCGATGTTTAGCTCCCTATATACCTTTTTCCAAAAAGAAACCGCTGGTACATTTTTCATAAGTTCGATAACGAAATATTGTCCTTGTTTCTCTTTTAGTACATTCTCAATAACTCTTTTACCTATTCCTTTTCCCTTGTACTGATTCAATATGAAAATGTCATTTATGCTAAAGTCGTTTTCCTTCTTCAAAAACGGACGTTCCAACAATAATAAAAACCCTACAATACTATTTTCAGCTTTTATAAAATACGGAGTGATTCCGTCATTTTCCCAAAACATGTGCAAATCTTCGTATTCAAAAAATCCATTTGTCCCAATCGTTATATTAGGAGTGAATGTAGAGAGGTCATGAAGATATAGTGCATATAAATTACGTAATATTTCTTTTTCTGATTCTTGAACTATTTGAAGTGTTACAACCATTTAAAAAATCCCCTTCCCCTATATGTAACTGTTTCTCCCTCTTTATTATTCGTTAAAAAAGTTTACCTACCTTTGCAAAAAAAATAGCACTTAAAAAGTGCTATTCTGCTCGCCTTGCCGCTTGTTGAATTGGATCCCAAACACTGTTATATGGTGGTGCATAACTTAAGTCGACATCTTCTAAATCGTGAATGCTTATTTTATTGAAAAGTGCCATTGCGATCACATCAATTCGTTTATCTACCCCTTCTTCTCCTATTACTTGTCCGCCTAATAATTGTTTCGTGTCAGAGCGATATAATAATTTCAAGGAAAGTGGTTTCGCATTTGGATAATAGCCCGCCATATTTGTAGAATCTACTTTGACCGTTTTATACGGAATATGTAGTCCTTTTGCTTCTTTTTCATTTAAACCTGTTCTTGCAAGCGTCAAATTCATAAATTTAATAATACCTGTACCTAACGTTCCTTTAAAAGCTCTTCGTTTATCAAGCATATTCAGTCCAGCAAGTCGCCCTTGTTTATTAGCAGTCGTTCCGAGCGGGATATGATCATGAATTTCCTTTATAACGTGGTAATGTGTTGCACAATCACCAGCTGCATATACGTCTTGCACATTCGTTTGCATATATGCATTTACTTCAATTGCTCCTTTATGATTTGTACGTATATTTGTTCCTTCAAGAAAATCCGTATTTGGCTTCACTCCAACTGACACTAAAACAAGATCTGCTTTATACGTTCCTTTATCCGTTTCAATTTGTTCCACTCTTTCGCTCCCTTTAAATGCTTTTACATTTTCATTCGTTAAAATTTCAATATGATGTTTATCTGCTTCTTTATGTATATACTCTGCCATATCTGCATCATAAATTGTACCGATATGATCATTTCGCTCAATCATTCTTACTTTCTTACCAAGTTCGACGAATGTCTCTGCCATCTCTAGTCCAATCGCACCGCCGCCAATAATTGTCACATCTTCAACTTTATTCGTTTCTAACGTTTTTAATATGTGCTCAGCATCCGGAATTGTTTTCAAAAGATGAACGCCTTGTAACTCTCGTCCTTCCCATTCTGGCATAACCGGACGCACTCCAGTTGCAATTAATAAGCGATCGTACGGAAATTCAAAAACATCTTTCGTCTTCGTATGCTCTGCGTACACCATTTTCTTTTCCGTATCTACTTTCGTTACTTCATGACGCACTTTCGCATCAATGCCGTATTTATCACGAAACGTCTTCACATTACGCGCAATTAATTTTTCAGTTGAAGCGATAGCACCACTAATGACATACGGTAGCCCACACTGAGCGTACGAATAAATTTCACCTTTTTCTAACGTTACAACATTTGCATTTTCATCGTTTCTAACAATTTGCATAGCTGCACTCATACCAGCTGCATCTCCGCCAATAATGACATAGTTCACTTTACCACTTCCTTTTTTAGTTAGTAAACATACTCTTTACGTTTTCCATCTTTCATAAAAATAACACCCTATTTCCATTCTAAAGAAACAAGCTTTAATTCACAAATATTGTGCAAAAAATATGATACATAGGCAAGTGTGGTGTCTTTTCAGAAAGTTATTTAATATACTATAGCAGTCGCGCTTGAAAGTAGGTGAAATGTATATGTGCAGTAAATTCCTTTCTTCGCTTCCAGAAGAACCAAACGTCGCTTTACCTCTTGAACAAGAACTTTCCATTAATGCTGTCATTCAAAGTTCTAGCTCTAGCTCTAGTTCTAGTTCTAGTTCTAGTTCTAGCTCCAATTCTAATTCTAATTACAATTCTAACTCTAATTCTAATTCTAATAATCGTCCGAGTATTAGCGACTCCTCTCAAACAATCTGGAAATCAACTTTATTTTCTTCTGCGTCGCACCCTAATCAAAATATATATCCTGTTGGTGTCGTTAAAATTGTAAACTTATCTGAGGATACTATAACTGTAATTACATCAAAAGGGAGAAATTCAGAACTAAAAATAAAAGTGCCACCTAAATCTGAAGCCTCATTAACTTCAAGTTCTTTGTGCACCATTCACGCTAGTACGACAGGTAGATCAAGTAGGGTTAATTTCTTATTACAACTATTTTTTTCACGTAGCCCCGCTACAGAATAACATGAAAAAGGTACAGTATAAAACTGTACCTTTTTCATCAGGCTGTGGAGAAAGTCTTCTCCACAGCCTGTTTTTGTGTCTGAACCTCTTTTTATGTGTCAACACTGATAAAAAAGAGGAAAAGGAGAGATTTCTTATGATGGGTGCT
>NZ_JBQAEO010000015.1:0-99201 GCF_051915365.1 Bacillus cereus group sp. MYBK79-1
ATGGTGTGGGAACAGTGAAGCTAGCTTCACTGTTCCCACACCAAATAATTATAAACTGGATAAACCAATGTACTGAACCCCAACAATTTACACAGACTTCTTGACGGAACCATTTTATCAGCGATTTTTCAAATATATCGGCGTAACTCGGATTTTATCAGCGATTTTCAAAATATATCGATTTACCGAAAATAATCGCTAAAATTTGCACCTTATAGCAGAAAAGGCTGTTCCAAAATATGGACAGCCTTTTTTCTACTTCTTTACTTTCCTGATCCTGCCCCTGATTTCGCCCTTCTTATTGGACTTCGTATAAACATTTACATATACATTCTCCTGCATGATTTCTTGCAGTAAACTATCAAACGCTCTCCCCTGTAAAGGCCCTTCAAAATCCTCCACATTGACTACACCTGTCACGACTCCTTCATTTACACTAATACCTTGCTTTAACGGACCAAATAAACTTAAAACAATTGGACCAATTTGATCCGCTTTCCCTAAATGAATTTGGCATGATGTAACTTTTTTGATGTTTTTCAATATGACCCGATATTGCAATTTCTTTAAATCATCGCTAAATATAAACTCTGCTACACCATAAGCTTCTGTATTTACAGGAGGTAGTTCCCTCTTTCCTGTTAATCTCGCAAAGAAATGTGTTGTCATACAGGCATTCTCCTTATATAAATTTCCCAGCACTACTTCTACTACTTTATGGTTTATACATAATCATTTATGACTTTTTCAAGTTTTAATTACGAAGAAAAGGTTCACATAATCTTTACATTAGAATCGTTCCTTTTGCTTTACTACCTCTTGTATAATGCACATAGGAAAGCATAATAGGAGGTTATTTTGGAAAATAACAGATACACTTTTCACACATTATTAGAGATTTTTCTCGTCTCATTTAAATTAGGACTTACTTCATTTGGTGGTCCTGTCGCCCATCTCGGCTATTTTCATCATGAATATGTGCAAAAAAGAAAATGGATGGATGAACGAAGCTATGGAGATTTAGTAGCACTATGTCAATTCCTTCCTGGTCCTGCTAGCAGTCAAGTCGGTATGGGGGTTGGACTATTAAGAGGCGGGGTATTAGGAGCTATTATTTCATGGATTGGATTCACTTTACCGTCTGTGCTCGTTTTAGTTTTCTTCGCCTCATTTCTTAATCAGTTCGATCTTGGAAATGCTGGATGGATTCATGGACTAAAACTTGTAGCAGTCGCTATTGTTGCTCATGCCATATGGGGAATGGCACAAAAATTAACGCCAGACCGAAATCGTGCGACGATTGCTATTGTAACTGCCGCAATCGCCTTATTATGGCCAAGTAGCTGGACACAAGTCAGTCTCATTATAATATCTGGCTTTATCGGCTGGTTTTTATATCGTAACCAACCAATTAGCCAATCTCAACATATAAAAGTACCTATTTCAAAAAAAATAGCAGTTTCTTGTCTCGTCTTATTCTTCGGACTATTACTACTGCTACCAATATTAAGACCGTTCTCTTATTACATCGCTTTATTTGATAGTTTCTATCGCTCTGGTGCGCTTGTATTTGGAGGCGGACACGTCGTGCTTCCTCTTCTTGAAGGTGAGTTCGTACAAAACGGAATGATGACGAAAGAACAGTTCCTAGCTGGATACGGATTAACACAAGCCGTACCAGGCCCACTATTTACATTCGCGTCTTATATAGGCGCAGTGTTAAACGGGACGCTTGGGGCCATACTCGCAACAATTGCAATCTTTCTTCCTGCTTTCTTACTCGTTATTGGTGTTTTACCATTTTGGGATAGTGTAAGAAAAATATCTTTCATACAAGGGGCACTACTTGGAGTCAATGCAGCTGTTGTTGGTATTTTAATTGCCGCTTTTTATGATCCTATTTGGACAAGCACGATTATGAACGCTGGAGATTTCGTTTTTGCGTCTCTTCTATTTTGCTTGCTCGCTTTTTGGAAAACACCACCTTGGGTTATCGTTATACTCGGAGCCTTGGGCGGATACGTTCTATCCATTTTATAAATAGAAAAAACGACGGCATGATATAGCCGTCGTTTTTCTATTAAAACTTCACAAGCTCTATTCCTTCAGGCAACTCACTCTCTGTTAAAATACGCAATTCTTTCACACGATCCATTACGTAAGAAGAACGCTTCACAAGCTCTGGATCAATATAAGCTGGATGAACCATAATTTCTACCGTTTGTTCACCTTGTACTCTTTCTTTTAACTTCACAAAGTAATCTTCCGTCACACCATCCGCGTAAAAATCACTGTAAAATACGTCAGAAAACGGGCGTACTGCTCGCTCTTTCTCACAACGACGAATCGGAACATTATATGTAGCCGCTAATTTCTCAAGAACATCGTGCAAAATCGGTAATCCATGCACATGATGGTGACTATCTAAATGAGTTGGTGTTAATCCGTAAGATAGGAATTTCTCAATTTGAGCAGTCCACTCTCTCTCAACTTCTTCTGGATTTACCTTCCCTTCCCATACGACGCTTTGTTTATGAAACAACCCATCGCTACTTACAAGTGATGGTACGTCTCCAAGAAGCGGTTCTCCTGCTGTTAATACGAGATGTACGCCTACTCCGAGTAGATTATGCTCTTTCGCTAAGCGTACCGCATGCTCTGTTCCTGGCATATTCATCATCATCGTCGTTGAATTTACAAATCCATTTATATGCCCATCAATAATGCCGTAATTTGTACCTTCTGTAAGACCGAAATCATCTGCATTTACAATTAACTTAATCATCGTAATACCTCCTAATAGAATAAAAAAAAGCGGGCTAACTAGCGCCGCTTTATTTCTCTACCTTTTTAAAGAACTGCGGAAGATATTCTTTATGTGCTTCCAACATTTCATCTAAAATTTGTTTTGCCACTTTATCTGATGGTACAAGTGGATTAATTGTCATAGCAAGCAGCGCTTTATGATAATCCCCTGTAACAGCAGCTTCAATTGTTGTGCGCTCAAATGATTTAATTTGCTGTACTAAACCGCGAACTGGTACCGGAAGATCTCCAATTGCAATTGGTTTTGGACCTTCTTTCGTAATAATACAGTTTACTTCAACAGCAGAATCATGCGGTAAGCTTGCAATTGTTCCGTTGTTTCGTGTATTAACAGGCTGGATATCACCTTTATTATTATAAATAGAAGTAATTAAGCTACATGCTGCGTCACTATAATAAGCGCCGCCACGTTTTTCTAATTGTGGTGGTTTAATATCTAAGTTCGGGTCTTTATATAACTCGAATAAATCATCTTCTAATTGTTTTACTACTTCTGCACGTGTACCTTTTTCAACTGAAGCTTCTTTCTCTTCTTCTAACATTTCACGTGTTTTGTAGTAGTAACGATGGTATGGACATGGAATTGCACGAAGGCCTCGAATAAAGTCTGGCTCCCAGTTAAGTGCTGCAATATTTTCCATCGTAATTTGCTTTTCTGGATCTGTTACAAGCTCTAACACACGATCCATTACACTTACGCCATCTAAATATACGTCTAATCCGTATACCATGTGATTTAAACCTGCAAAATCAACGTGGACACGACTTGCATCTACTTCAAGTAATCTTGCAAGACCCATACGGATTCCGATTGGAACGTTACATAGGCCAACTACTCTTTGAATATTTGTATAACGAAGGACAGCTTCTGTTACCATACCAGCTGGGTTCGCAAAGTTAATTAACCACGCATTCGGACAGAGCTCCTCCATATCCTTACAAATATCTAAAATAACAGGAATCGTTCTCAATGCTTTGAATAAACCACCAGGACCATTCGTTTCCTGACCGATTACATCATATTTTAATGGGATTGCTTCATCTTTTGCACGAGCTTCTAATAAACCTACGCGAAGCTGCGTTGTTACGAAATCAGCATCTTTTAATGCTTCGCGGCGATCAAGCGTTAAGTGTACCTCAATTGGTAAACCAGATTTTTTCACCATACGTTTCGCTAAATTACCAACAATTTCTAACTTTTCTTTTCCTGCCTCAATATCTACTAACCAAATTTCACGAACAGGAAGCTCATCATAACGTTTAATAAATCCTTCAATTAACTCTGGTGTATAACTAGATCCACCGCCGATTGTAGCAATTTTAATTCCAGTCATGCTTTATTCCCCTTTCGCTTCTAACTTTTTATAAAGGTCAATAAATTCTGTTGCTAATTCTTTTACTGTAATCGCATTCATTAAATGATCTTGTGCGTGTATTAAAAGAACACTAATCTCTGTTTTTTCTCCTCTTGCTTCTGATTGTATGAGCTCTGTTTGGAAATGATGCGCTTCATTAATCGCTTCTTTCGCCTTTACCATCGCTTCATCAGCCTCTGCCATTTTCCCCTGTTTGGCAAATTGAAGTGCCTCCATCGCAAAGCTTCGTGCATTACCACTATTTAAAATTAATTGGAATGGAATTTGTTCTGCTGTAGTCATCATAATTACCGCCCTCTCTATTATGGTTCAACCGATTTACATACCCCTTCAGTTTGAACATTTCTATTAAATTATTATTTTATGAATGATAGTTTGGTGTTCTTGTAGATGGGTCTCATCTTTTTGAACATGATATAAAGGTGATTGTTCTCACAGATAATGTTATCTGTGAGAACAATTACTATATTACATAGGTACAGAGTTGTTATTTCCTTGTGCTGCTGCTTTTTCAGTACGAACAACAGAACGGTCGCATAATACTACGAATGGATAATAGATTGCCATCGCAATTACAAAGTTGAATAACTGTAGAATTGCACCTGAAAGATGTCCACCTGTTACAAGATAACCACTAATAATTGGTGGTGTTGCCCATGGAATCATCACAACTGTTTTTGGTACCCAACCAATAGATATAGCTGTATAAGAAGTAATTACTAATACAATTGGTGTTATGATAAACGGTAAGAATAAAATTGGATTTAAAATAATTGGTGTACCAAAGATTACTGGTTCGTTAATATTGAATGCACCTGGTCCAATTGATAAGCGAGATACACCACGTAATTGTGCACTTTTTGCTACAAGTAATACGACCACTAAGAACGCTAATGTTGCACCAGAACCACCAAGATATACGAAAGTATCAAAGAATGGTTTTGTAACAATGTTTGGAACATCAAATGCAGATGTACCACCTTGGAATAACTTCATGTTTTTCTCTAATGCCGGTAAGTATAACGGCTCAATAATACCACCAACGATATTTGGACCATGTAAACCGAAGAACCAAAGAAGATGAACAAGGAGCACAATGACAATTGCACTTGGTAATGTCCCTGCTAAACTTTGCAGTGGTGATTGAATCGTATTAAAGATAAATTCATGAACACTTGTACCAGCTAATTTCACTGCTAATTGAATACCTGCAACTACTGTTAAGATAACAAATGCTGGAACTATAGCTGCGAAAGATCTTAAAACTGCTGGTGGTACTCCATCAGGCATTTTTAAAGTAATGTTTCTTTGTACAAAGAAACGGAATACTTCAGTAACAAGGAGTGCCACGATAATTGCTACGAATAACCCTTGTGCACCTGTCCAAGCTAAGTTCAATCCGCCTTCTTTCGGTGTTGTTGGCGTAAGAATAATTAACGCACCAAATGAAATAATACCTGCTGACAAACCATCAACGCCGTAAGATTTTGCTAAGTTATAACTTGTTGTAAATGCTATAATTAGTGCTAGAATTGCGAAAGAACCAGTCCACATTCCACCGCCAACTTGTTTCCACGTTTCACCAAACAAACCTTTCATGAAATCTTGGAAAGCCTCAGACGGAAAACCATTAATTAATGATGCCAGTGCACCCACTAAAATAAGTGGCATAACTGCAATAAATCCATCACGGATCGCAGCTAAGTGACGTTGCGATCCGATTTTACCAGCGACAGGAACAATATATTTCTCCATAAATGCAATAAACTTTTGCATTTCGCTTCCCCCCTAATTATTTTTTAAGTGTTAATGCGTGATCTAAAACCGCTTCTCCATTCATCATGCCGTAGTGCATTGGATTGATAACGTCGATTCCAACGTTTCTCTCATCAGCAAGCGTTTTCATTGAAGAAAGCATGTAACGAACTTGTGGTCCTAGTAATAATACATCTGCTTGATCGATATTTGTTTTTACTGCATCCCCAGATACAGCCCAAATCTTTCCTTCTAGACCGCGAGCTTTTGCAGCCGCTTCCATTTTTGTAACTAGTAAACTTGTAGACATCCCTGCTGAGCAACATAATAAAATATTCATTTGAAAATCCCCCTTGTGTAGTATAAAAAATTTATGTTTTATTTATTTTTCTTTACGCTATTTATTAATGCAATTAGCGTGCCAACTTTTTAAAACCACTAAAATCAGCACTTTTTCGACTATTTTCTTTGTGTGTTAACGCTTTCAATTAGTGTGTCACCCGAAAAACACACAGTGTGTTATAAAACAACACGCTTTTAACACATAACTGTATGAAAATAGATTAGTGTTTAGTTGTCTAGTTGTATTCAAAACAAAAAACACTAAAAAATTTTTTTAGTGTGAAGATCTAGTAAAAAATAAACCTTCTTTGAGCACACTCTTCTATCTCTTATCAAAGCAAACTCTACTAAATTACATAGAATAGAAGAAAGTGAAAGGTTAATCAGTGGGGGTTTTGTTCATCCCCACTGATAGTACAGACACATTCATAATTTTTTCACCGTAATTGATGATTTAATTTTTTTATTTTTCGTTTCCAATATAGTGTCATCACAAACCATGGAATGAAGTAAATAACAATAAAACTTCCTATACAAACAAGAATCGAACTTATTGCTGATCCAACACACCAACAATTTGATTCGCATTTCCGCCTTCTATTATTTTTAAAAGTTGCTGAATTTCGTCCGTGACTTCTTTTGTTTTTATAATTATTTCTGTCTCTACTTGTGATGGGTCTAACTCGATGTGAACTTTCATCTATTTCCCACCCCCTTTACAATTTCATTTTTACATAAACCTGGAAATAATAAATATGATTTTGCGTAAGTGGTTTTTGTTTCGTCATAACTGTCTCTTTATACAACATAAAAAAACCTTGCATACGCAAGGTTCATTCAGCTACTGACATCTTCCTATATAATTCTACAAATTCACTCGCTAATTCCTTCACCGTAATCGCATTCATTAAATGATCTTGCGCGTGGACCATCAGAAGGGTAACTTCGGTTTTTTCACCACCAGCTTCTTTCTGTATGAGCTCCGTTTGTACACGGTGCGCCTCTTTTAATTCCTCTAACGCTTCTTGTAATTTCGCTTCTGCTTCTGTAAATTCTCCACGCTTTGCACAATCAATTGCTTCCATTGAACAACTTCGCGCATTTCCCCCATGCAAAATTAAATGAAAAGCCTTCGTTTCTATCGTATCCATTTTAGTTCTTTACTCCCCCTTTTCTTCCGCTACTTTTTGTTTATCCCATATTTTTAAGAACGGTAAATAAATGAAGAATGCAAGCGCAAAGTTAACAAGTTGTAAAACAACACCTGAAAGTTTCCCGCCCGAGCCTAAATATCCACTAAAAAGAATCGGTGTCGTCCAAGGTACAGCAGCTCCGCTCGGACGAGCAACTAATCCCCATTCCATTGCAAAGTAAGAAACAATTGTTAACACAACTGGAACCAAAATAAATGGAATTAATAAAATTGGGTTCATGACAATTGGCATCCCAAAAGTTACCATCTCATTAATATTAAATATACCAGGCGCAATTGACAATCGACCTATACTTTTTAATTGCTGACTTCGGGCAAATAATAACATTCCTACAACTAAAGCAAGTGTTGCACCGGAACCGCCCATATAAATCCATAAATCAAAAAACTGTGCAGTAATCGTATTTGGTATATCTTGCCCTGCTTGGTAAGCAACTCGGTTTTGATCCATTAACGACAACCAAACGGGGCTCATTACACCACCAACAATAGTAGCACCATGAATTCCACACGACCAAAGAACATGAACGAGAATAACTGCAATTACTGCACCCCAAAGACTAGCCCCCAGTATACTAAGCGGCTCTTGCAGCAATTTCCCTACAACATTATGAATACTACCGAAAGTCGTTTGTTCAAAGATTAATCGAATGATCCAAACAACTGTCACAACAATAAATCCCGGAATAAGTGCTGCAAATGAACGCATTACTGCTGGTGGAACTGTCTCAGGCATCTTTATAATCATCTTTTTTTGTACAATAAACCGATAAAGCTCAGTAGATATAAGTGCAATAATCATTGCTACAAATAACCCTTGGCTCCCCATTAATGCAGCTGGGATAGCACCTTCTACAAGTACACTCTCTTTTGTACTTGGTATAATATATGCAACTTGAAATGGCGTCGCAAGTAAAAACGTCACAAGCGACAATGCCCCGGATGCTAAAGCGTCCACTTTATAATATTCCCCAAGTCTGTAAGCGATTCCAAAAACAGCTATTAAAGCCATTATATTAAAAGTTGCACTAACTGGATACCCCAAAGCCCTCTGCCAATTCTCCCCAAACAAACCTGCCATAAAATCATTATAACCTGGTATTGGTAAAGCACTAATGATGAGGAAAAATGATCCTATAATTAAGAAAGGCATCGTCAATACAAGCCCATCGCGAATTGCTAACAAATGCCTCTGTTCTGCAACTTTCCCTGCTACCGGCATTACATATTTCTCTAAAAACCGTATCATCTATCCCACTCTCCTCATGGTTTCATTGACAAAGCTGCTTGTAAGATAGCTTCTCCATTACAAAGTCCGTAATGGACGGATTGAATGACATCAACAGGTATTCCCTTCTCCTTACATAATTCTTTCATTTTCGGTAATAAATAACGTACTTGCGGTCCAAGTAAAAGTACATCGGCTTCATCTATATGACTATTTACTTCAGAACCTGATACTGCCCAAATCTTTACCTCTATCCCTCTTGCCTCTGCTGCTTTCTCCATTTTCGTAACAATCAAACTGGAAGACATTCCCGCTGCACAGCAAAGTAAAATATTCATCTCGCTCCCCTCCCCCTTTTTCCAAACCTAAGTTACGGTGCATCCCTTGCCACCACTAGGTTACAAATATATATGTCTAGATTTCCTGCTGTATGCCGAGCTTAAAAACAAAAATTTCTCGGTTTTCACGCTATTCCATCTATCGGTATTTTCCTAGTAAAGAGGACTCTAACTCGCTATAATAATTCAGTATGATTTTTTTAATTGATAGGAGGATATATTTATGAAGGCATATCGCTTTCCGCTTATTTTATTATCTTCTATCCTAATTGGTGGTTTCATTGGTTATTTCATGGGTGCCGATGCAGTTGCTTTAAAGCCGCTTGGTGACATTTTCTTAAACTTAATGTTTACGATTGTTGTACCTCTAGTGTTCTTTAGCATCGCGTCATCTATTGCTAATATGGATGGATTAAAACGTTTCGGTAAAATTATGTCTAGTATGGCTGGAACTTTCTTATTTACAAGTATTTTAGCTGCTATTTTTATGATTATTGTCGTGAAAGTATTCCCGCCAGCACAAGGTGTTGTATTAGAACTAACGCAGCCCGATAAAGCTGAAAAAGCTGTTAGTGTTGCAGATCAAATCGTCGGTATTGTAACAGTATCTGACTTCTCGAAATTACTATCTCGTGAAAATATGTTAGCTCTTATTTTCTTCTCTATTTTAATGGGGGTTGCAACTTCAGCAGTTGGTGAAAAAGGAAAACCATTCGCTACATTCTTACAAGCTGGTGCAGAAATTTCAATGAAAGTTGTATCTTTCATTATGTACTACGCTCCAATCGGACTTGCTGCTTACTTCGCGGCATTAGTTGGTGAATTTGGACCACAACTTCTTGGAACTTACTTCCGAGCAGCAATGGTATACTATCCAGCATCTCTAATTTACTTCTTTATATTCTTTACGTTCTATGCATACCTTGCAGGTCGCAAACAAGGTGTACAAGTATTTTGGAAGAACATGGTCTCTCCTACAGTTACATCTCTTGCAACGTGTAGTAGTGCTGCTAGTATTCCAGCGAACTTGGAAGCAACGAAGAAAATGGGTATCTCTTCTGACGTTCGTGAAACAGTTGTCCTTCTTGGATCTACACTTCATAAAGACGGATCTGTTTTAGGTGGCGTATTAAAAATTGCTTTCTTATTCGGTATTTTCAACATGGAATTCGAAGGACCGAAAACATTAGCAATCGCACTTGTTGTTTCTCTATTAGTAGGAACAGTAATGGGCGCTATTCCAGGCGGCGGTATGATTGGTGAAATGTTAATCGTTTCTCTATACGGCTTCCCGCCAGAAGCATTGCCAATTATCGCAGCAATTAGTACAATCATTGATCCTCCTGCAACAGTTTTAAACGTAACAGCAGATAACGCTTGTGCCGTAATGACAGCTCGCCTTGTAGAAGGTAAGAACTGGATCAAAAACAAATTTGCTTAATAAATAGAAAGAGGATGCTCGTTTGGAGCATCCTCTTTTTGTCGTTATTTGTTGATAAGTCGATATCCCTTGTCGAAACGTCGATATATTGAAAAAATCGTTGATATATTTGAATTTACGATAGATATATCCGAAAAATCGTCGATATAATCCATTCCCTCCCGCCACAAATTTGTTATAATCTTCACAAATATTCCACACCTCTTATCCATTCTCCGTATTATAATCATGTATGGAAAAGGAGATGGATCTAATGACACAAAGCGCACCAGAATTTAAAGTTTTGCAAAGCATTGCATTTCTTGCTGTCGTTTTGCAAAGTTCCTTATTATATACAATGAATCAAGGAAATGTTTTACTCGAACAATCTCTCATTATGGGTATGCTTTTTAACCTTGCAAAATTTTCAGCACCTGCATTCATATTTATCGTCGGCTTTCACTTAATTCGGCAATATACGAAACAACTAGCCTACACAGAATATATTTATGAAAAAGCCGCACATTTACTCATTCCTTATTTCTTCTGGTCTATTCTTTACTTATTAACAACAAACGATATGATTACACTACAAAGCGGAATAAAAAGTTTGTTACTCGGAACAGCCGCACCCCATCTTTGGTACGTGATTATGATGTTCCAAATTCACTTATTGTTCCCTTTGCTGTGCACATTATTTTATTGGTTTCAAAAACGAACAGAAAATAAAAAAGACATATATAAATATATGACCACCTTCGCTTTTCTATATTGCCTCTTAATGTGGTACTCTTCTCACTACATTTTTAATGGAGAGAAATTGACTAGCTCAACCATTTTACATTATACAGATCGTTCCTTCTTCTTCTACTCATTCTATTTCGTCATGGGAGGAATCGCCGCTGTCGCACTAAAAACGTGGCGTACATTTGTTATGAAACATATCCCGCTTATAACAATGTTATTTTTCGTCTTATTTCTATTCATCAATTATGAGTTATTTAGTTTTTACGGAGCAAACTCTATTCATTTAACCGTTTCGACTTATTTAAAACCGTCTATGTTTATATATATCGTATGCGAAATTATTATACTTTACGTGCTATCTATTACAATTGTACAGCGACGCGGTTTCTTATATAAAGCTTTACGATTTATTGGGAATTACACGTATGGTGCTTATTTAGCTCATTTTTTCTTCTTGCAACTATGTACAAAATTTCTTTCTTTATTCACACTGCAAGAGAACACAATATTATATAGCCTATTATTATTTACAATAACGGCCACAATCTCGATTTCAGCAATGGTCATTTGCAGTACACTAACATTCCATACATGGATTACAGGACCTTCTCCTACGACGAACGTAAAATGGGCAAAGATTGTACTTCGGAAAAATCATGGAAAAGTATTCAAACCATATCTTTGATATAATAAAATTTCATACAAGAAAAGAAAGTAGGACACACCTATGATTAATCAAATTGGACAAATTATGTTATATGTAAATAACCAAGACAAAACAGTACAATTTTGGACAGAAAAAGTAGGGTTCCAAGTCATCGCTGAAGAAAATAACGGAAAAGGGTTTCGCTGGATTGAAATTGCACCAACGAAAGAAGCAGGCACGAGCATCGTCCTTCACGATAAAGCGTTAATTGCGAAAATGCAGCCTGAATTAAACTTACATACACCTTCACTTATGTTCTTCTCTAATAACTTAGATCAACTGTATAAAGATCTTTCTGAGAAAAATGTTACAGTTGGACAAGTTGTGGATTTACCTACTGGTAGAGCGTTCAACTTTGCTGATAATGAAAATAATTACTTTGCGGTAATGGAACGAAAATAAAAAGAAGCTATCCGAAAAAACGGATAGCTTCTTTCATTTTAAGAAACTTGTTCTGCATTTGTTTCTCTATGTTGTATATGACTCGTGATCCAAGTAATTCCACCGGCAACAACGAGATAGCATAACAATATTAAAATTTGCATTTGTAATTGCGACCAATCTCCTAACGAAATTACATCTTGTAACCCTCTAAGAGAATGGGACATTGGGAGAAATTCTCCAATTTTGCTAAGAACAGCTATATTTAATTCTCCTGGGAAAGTACCCCCGCTCGTCGCTAATTGCAAGACGAGAAGCGTTACCGCCGCAAACTTCCCAACAAGACCAAATACCGTTACTAACATAAGAATAAATGTCATGAACGTAAAGGAAATAATAATACTTGATAAAACAAAAAGTGGCACACTGGCAACTTCTAATTTCATAACTCCTAGCACAACCACATCTACAAGTAGCGCTTGAATGAGTCCAATCAAATATACTAATCCTAATTTATTAACAAAATGTACTGTTCCGCTTACCTTCATATTCTGTCTACGACCAAGTGGTAAAATATTCGATGCCATAATTCCACCAACATAAAACGCAAGTGATAGGAAGTATGGTGCAATACCTGAACCGTAGTTAGGCACGTCAGAAACCGTCGACTTCACTAATTGAACCGGCTCTGAGAACATCGTATTACGTGCATCATCATTGCGAACATCAGCTATCTTCTCTGCGCCCTCTCCCAATTTCGTAGAAAGTTCTTTCGCACCATCGTCAAGTTTAACAAGTCCGTTCGTTAACTTCCCAGCACCGTTATTCAGCTCCGTTCCGCCACTCGCAAGGTGATTTACACCTTCTTGTAATGATGTAAATCCATTTCCCCACTTCGTAAATCCATTAGCTAAATTCACCGCACCGTCTGCTATCTTTTTCGTTCCAGCAGTAGCTTCGTTCAACTTAACTCCGAATGTATTCATACCTTCTTCAATCTTATGCTGACCATTAGCAAGCTTCTTGGCACCTTGTGTCAATTGTTGTTGGCTATTATTTAAAGTGTTTGTTGCTTTAGCTAATCCATTAGAAGTAGCAATGATCTTTTGAAAAGCAGGATCTTGCTGCACTTCTGGATGACTTTTCACGTACTCTTCTAATTGCTGTTTTACACTATTTGCTACATTGTCCGCTTTCACTTGCCCTTCAGCAAGTTTCTCACTTCCGTTCACCCATTCATTTGTACCAGTACTTAATTCACTAACCCCTGCTTGTAAAGTTTTTTCACCTTCAGCTAATAATTCCATACCACTATGAAGTGAGGTCGCTCCTTGACTCAGCTCGTTTGCCCCGCCAGTTAAAGTAGATTTGCTAGAAGCAAGTTTTTCACTTCCCTCTTTCACTTTTGATGTCCCGTCGCTTAAACGATGAATACCATCTGCAAGCTGATTTGCCCCATTTCTTGCATCTGTCGTTCCTTCATGTAACTTCTCAGCACCATTACTTGCATCACTCAACCCTTGTGCCAAATCTTGAAACTTCGAAAAGACACCCTCTGTATAAGATTTCGTAATGCTATTTGAAATTTTGGTTTTCATATTTTCAACAGCTGTCGTTCCAATTTGAGCTGCTACAAAGTTTTTACCCGGATTTACTTTGTACTGAAGCTGCGCTGGCTCTGGTTTCTCATCCATAAGTGTACTTACCTTTTTCGAGAAATCCTCTGGAATCGTAACAACCATATAATACTTATCTTCTTTTAGCCCTTCATCAGCATTTTTTTCTGATACGAAATGAAAAGCTAGTTCCTTATTCTCTTTTAAATTTTCTACAAAATCGTCTCCTGCATGAATTGTTTTTTCATCCATCGCAGCACCCTTATCTAAATTTACAATCGCAACAGGTAATTTATCTAATTTCCCATATGGATCCCAATATCCAGCTAAGAAGAATCCTGAATAAATTAAAGGAACGATTAATAAAAAAATTAAAGCGATACGTCCATGTTTATGGTGCCACATCGCTTTCCAATCTTTAAATATAAGTTGAATTCCCTTCATGAAATATGCTCCTTCTCCTAATTTAACACCATTAGAATGGTTTAACAGATTTACTATACACGTCCATATTCATACTGTATAATACATCTTTAATTATCAATTCATTCCTTTTGGTCTATAGAAAGGAGAGTCAAAATGGAACTTCTTCAACTAAAATACTTTCAGACAGTCGCACGATTAGAACATATGACAAAAGCGGCTGAAGAATTGCATATTGCACAACCTTCGCTCAGCAAAACAATTACTAGATTAGAAAAGGACTTAGGTGTCCCGTTATTTGATCGCCAAGGTCGACAGATTACATTAAACTCATTTGGGAAAGTATTTTTAAAACGAGTAGAGCGTATTTTTCATGAATTAAGTGAAGGTGAACGAGAAATTAAAGATTTAGCTGAATTACAACAAGCTTCTATTACACTAGCAGTTTCTATTCCGAGAATATTACCAGAACTACTCGGTTCTTTTTTACTAGAACATCCTAACGTTCGATTCCAACAGTTTCTCGCATCTACTCCTTCTATGAAACGACAACTAGATAATATAGAAATTGATTTTTGCATTTCTTCTGTGCCAATTGAAGGCGAGGAAATTATGTGGGAACCACTTATTACAGAAGAAATTTTCTTAGTCGTCCCTTCCGGTCATCGTTTATCAGGACGCGACAGTATCCATCTGCATGAAGTAAAAGACGAACCATTTATTAGTATGAACACTGGTTACGGATTTCGGCACTTAACGGATGAATTTTGCAAGGAAGCTGGCTTTACTCCACATATCGCTTTTGAAGTAGATGAACCAACCGTAATTAGCGACCTTATTAAGCAAGGTCTCGGCATCGCTTTCGTCCCAAGTTTAACTTTATTAAAAAACTCTACTTTATCATTAAATAAGTTACGTATTATTGAACCAAATTGCGAGCGAACTATCGGCTTAAGTTGGTCGAAGAAACGCTATTTATCGAAAACTGCTCAGCAATTTCGTAAGTTTGTGATTGAGTACTTCTCTAATATTAAGGCGTAAAATTATATCAACAAATAGAAGGTGCCATCCCCATAGGATGGCACCTTCTATTGTTCACTCTTCTCTAGTTCTATTTCAGCTAAAAGTGGTAGTACATTATCAAAAATATGCGTATTGTTATTTTCGCCTGTTACGTATCCACCGTAATATCTACTAAATACGTTGTCATTTCGGAATGTGGCCATATGATCATATAATTCCTTTGCAAACTTTGTATCACCTGTTTGTAGTACGTACAAAATCGTTAGTCCGTAAGCGGCTGGCGATTCATAGTTCACAGTTTGTTTTCCCGTTTCTAAATTGTAACGACCGTATAGCTTGCCTTCCTCCTGGAATTTCTTCTTTATAAATTCCAAATAAGCATCTGATGAAAGGCCACCTAAACTCCGGTGATATGCAACGTATGATTGGTCGATTAGATTCACTTCTTTATCGTACGTAAATGTACCATCTTCTTTATACTCTTTCGGGAATGCCCAGCCATTCCTTGGATAATCCGCTAAAAATTGAACAACTTCCTGATATTGCTGATCAGAAACTTTGCCGTACTTCTTCATATAGGAGAATGCGTGCGGATTTAAGTATGATGTCGTTGCAAAATTATTTTGTTTCCCTGCATCTACGTCATAATAATCAACGTAATAATTATCTTTCTTATTATAACGAATGACAGCGTCACTCAATTGATCTGCCAAGTTTTTATAACGCTCTTCCTTGTACATTTCATAAGCTCGATATAATTGTTCTATAATACGAAGATCATCTATAAGTGCATTGGTAGCCGACTGTATTTCTCCCTTTTCAGAGATTTTCCATACAACGATTTGATCCTTATATACAAAGTTATTTTGAATAACCTTAACTTGCTCATCGAATAACGCTTGGTCGTCTTTATCGAGTGTATATTGTAGCCATAGTCCTGCTGATTCCGATAAAGCTTCACGCCCTTTCGCTTCACCCGTACCTGCCTTTGTATCCTCTAACCGATATGTAGCAAGCGTCCCATTTTCATTCACCATATGTCTTAAAATAAAATGTTCTGTACGATTTCCTTGTATAGCTGACCAAAATACAATTCCACCTAAAGCGATTAAGAGAATAACTCCAATCCCTATATATAAACGTTTCCGCAATCTATTCACCTCCCTAATAAGGCTAGCCTTAATTTTACCAGAACATACGTAAAATTAAAAAAGACAATCTATTAGATTGTCTCCCGTACTTCTATCCCTCACAAGCCTCTTTAGAAGGTCTATATAGCGATTCTACGAGTCGATCATATTCACTACGCGTAATCTCTTTATTATACAGCTTCAATAATAAATCTCTATGCTCTTTTGAAAATGCCATCTTTTTAATGACTTCAGGATACATAAAACATCCTCTCCATTTCACATAAACTTCTTCACTTTAAAAACAGAACTTATGTTCGCATAAAAGATTATAAAATATTCCTTACTAAAAAACAAACAAAATATTATTAAATATTAACTTCTTTCTATTCGGAATATTCAAACATTATATTACCATACCCACTTTTTAAATACACATATATTTTTGGTAGTTTTTTTGAATAAATCTTCCAATTCAATCAGAAAATAATGGCAAAAAAGAAGAGGAGTTTACATATGGATACGGTAACATTAGCAAGAGCATTTTTCGGTTCTTCATTAGCATTCCACATTATCTTTGCAACACTTGGTGTCGGACTTTCATTAATGATTTTTATAAGTGAAATACTCTATCACTGGAAGAAAGATTCCGACTACGCCATTATGGCGAAAAGATGGACGAAGGCGTTTGCCATCCTTCTCGGTGTAGCAATTCCAACTGGAACAATCGTTGGTGTGCAAATCTCACTTCTTTGGCCTGGTTTTGCCAAAATTGTTGGACAGGTTATTTCTGTTCCCTTTCAAATTGAGATTTTCGCCTTCTTTTTAGAGGCTTTGTTCATGTCCATTTATGTATATGCAGCTGACAAACTACCTCCATTCATGAGATTAATTTCGCTATTCTTCGTCATGATTGGTGCCACGGCATCTGCCGTGCTTATTACATCAGCAAATACATGGATGAATACACCCGCAGGCTTTTCAATGGGACCAGATGGATCCGTTTTTAACGTTGATCCTTGGAAAGCTTTCTTTAATCCGAGTTTTGGCACAAGCGCATTCCACGTTGTGATTACAGCCTACGCAACTGGAGCAGCTGTCATTGCCTCTATTGCTGGGTTTAAATTATTAAAGAAGAATTTAAGTGAACGGGAAGTGGCTTATCATAAAAAAGGACTACTGTTAGGACTCGTCGTGACATTTATTACAGGTGCTACGATGTGGCTTTCGGGACACGAATCGGCAATTGCTTTACATAAGCATTCTCCTGAAAAACTTGCATCTGCTGAAGCTTTATTTGAAACGACATCACATGCACCGTTATCAATTGGCGGCGTTGTGGATCCTAACACACTGGAACTAAACTATGCACTAGAAATTCCAAACATGCTTAGCCTACTAGTGGGGCTAGACCCTAGCACTGTCGTAAAAGGACTAAATGAATTCCCACAAGAAACATGGCCACCATTTTACACACATACATTATTCAACTTAATGGTTGGCACCGCTGCCTTCACCTTTGCAGTCGCAGCAATTGCGCTCCTATATTGGTACTTTGTTTATCGAAAAAAAGGAACAGAATTACCGAAGTGGCTTCTTTGGGGAGCTGCTGCATGTGGACCAGTTATGATGCTCGGCATTGAATTCGGGTGGATTTTCAGCTGTAGTGGTCGTCAACCGTGGACCATTTATGGTATGCAACGGACCGTCGACGCTTCTACACGCGCTGATTTTGTTGGTCCTTTATTTATTTTATTCATCATTTTATATATCGGACTCGGTATTTTAACTGTGTTTGTACTACGGACATTCTTTAAGAAACATCCGCTTACAAATGATTTACATCACGAAGGAGGCGATTCTCGTGCATGAAGAAAGTATTGCAATTATCATCTTATGGGCTCTTATTTTCGTATACAGTATATTAGGGTCCATCGATTTTGGAGCAGGTTTTTGGGGCATGGTATACGCAAAACATCCAACGCTCGCTGCCAAGCTTGCCAATCGGTACTTATCACCAACTTGGGAAGTAACAAATACATTTCTCGTCTTTGTCGTTGTCGCTTTTCTCGGTTTCTTTCCGAAAGCCGCTTTCACCCTTGCGACAGTGATGTTTGTACCAGTTATGTTAATTTTAATACTCATTGCCATTCGCAGTACATTCATGGTATTTGCTTACTCTGTGCCAAAATATCAGTATCTCCTTCGGGTGATTTCAGGTATTACTGGGCTCTTAATTCCAGCCTTATTAATTACCGTTTTACCCGTTACAGAGGGGGCTTATATTACAATGGTTGAAGGAAAAGAGGTACTCCTGTACGGAAAACTTCTTTCTAGCCCAGTTATCTACTGCTATATGCTCTTTGGACTAACTTCGGAACTCTTTCTTTCCTCTCTCTTTCTTGCTGATTTTTCGAGAGAGCAAGGTTCAGAAGATTCGTATCGAATTTATCGAAGAAACGCCATCATCCTTGGTCCTGCAACACTCGTTACAGCAATTATTGCCCTCGTTGTAATGGATCCGAAAACACACTGGCTTATGCAAGGACTCATAAAGCAATTTCCATGGTTTACAGTTTCTATCGTTTTATTCGTTATTGGGTACTCTTCTCTCTGGTGGACAAACAAAAAGTATGGCACACTAGGATACCCTCGCATTGCCGTGTTAGCAGTCGTCGCTCAATATGCATTTGCAAGTTACGCTTACGGTGTCGCGCATTTACCTTATATTATTTATCCTGATGTAACTGTATTTACAAGCTTTACAACGCCAGAAACATTCTATGCATTGCTTATTCTATACGCAATCGGAATTGCAATTTTACTACCAGGATTTATCTTCTTCTGGAATTTATTCTTGAAGGATCGAACTTTTTTGAAGGAAAAGTAATATAGCTTTGGAGTCTGTTCCAAAACGACAGAAGCCCGCTTTGCTACCGTCTTAGCAAAGCGGGCTTCTTCTATATTTAAGTTAGGTACTACAGTGTGATCAATCAAGTAAAGAGGTGTAACGTGTTATTGGTATAAATGACTACCAGTGTCTTTAAATTCTTTCGCTTTCTCTTTCATACCTTTTTCAATTGCTTCTGTCGTTTCTAAATCATTTTCTTTTGCGTATTCACGAATATCATGTGAAATTCTCATACTACAAAACTTCGGCCCACACATTGAGCAGAAATGAGCCGTTTTCGCGCCTTCTGCTGGCAATGTTTCATCGTGATATTCCATCGCACGTTCAGGATCTAAAGATAAATTAAATTGATCGCGCCAACGGAATTCAAAGCGAGCTTTTGAAAGTGCATCATCACGCTGATGAGCCGTTTTGTGTCCTTTCGCAAGATCAGCTGCATGTGCAGCGATTTTGTACGTAATAACTCCCTCGCGAACATCATCTTTATTCGGTAAACCTAAATGTTCTTTCGGCGTTACATAACAAAGCATCGCCGTTCCAAACCAGCCAATCATCGCAGCTCCAATTGCGGATGTAATATGGTCATAACCTGGTGCAATATCTGTCGTTAACGGCCCAAGCGTATAGAACGGCGCGCCCTGACAAATATCAAGTTCTTTCTCCATATTCTCTTTAATTAAGTGCATCGGTACATGCCCAGGTCCTTCAATCATCACTTGTACATCATGTTTCCAAGCAATCTTTGTTAATTCACCAAGTGTTTCAAGCTCAGAGAATTGCGCTTCGTCATTTGCATCTGCAATCGAACCTGGACGTAATCCATCTCCAAGAGAGAACGAAACATCGTACTGCTTCATAATTTCACAAATTTCTTCAAAATGAGTATACAGGAAGTTTTCTTTATGATGGAATAAACACCACTGCGCCATAATCGAACCACCGCGTGAAACGATACCTGTCGTACGCTTTGCAGTAATCGGAATGTAACGAAGTAATACGCCTGCGTGAATCGTAAAGTAATCAACACCTTGCTCCGCTTGCTCAATTAACGTATCACGATACACTTCCCACGTTAAATCTTCTGCAATTCCGTTTACTTTTTCCAGCGCTTGATAGATTGGTACAGTTCCGACTGGTACAGGTGCGTTACGAATAATCCACTCACGTGTCGTATGAATGTTTTTACCTGTAGATAAATCCATAATCGTATCTGCACCCCAGCGCGTTGCCCACGTCATCTTCTCTACTTCTTCTGCAATAGAAGAAGATACAGCAGAGTTTCCGATATTTGCATTAACCTTCACGTGGAAATTACGTCCGATAATCATTGGCTCTGCTTCCGGATGGTTAATATTCGCTGGTAAAATAGCACGACCTTCCGCGATTTCCTTACGAACAAACTCAGGCTCTACTCCTTCGCGAATCGCAACATATTCCATCTCAGACGTAATGATGCCATTACGCGCATAATGCATTTGCGTAACGTTGGCCCCTCGCTTCGCTCTAAGCGGCTGGCGGTCCATTTGCGGAAAAACAGGTGTGTGTTTCGAAGCCACCTTCACACCGTCATCCTCTGGTTTCACTTCGCGCCCTTCGTATGCTTCTACATCCTTGCGCTCTATGATCCAAGAGTGGCGCGGCGTTGGAATCCCCTTTTCCAGCTCCACTTTATACGCAGGATCTGTATAAGGACCGCTCGTATCGTATACACGGATTGGCGGATTCGGAATGCCGTTCGTTTCACTTTGTTCAATCTCGCGCATCGGCACTTTCATATCAGCGCGTGGTCCATCCACATACACTTTCTTACTTCCTGGTAAACTCGATTTCAATTCAATTTGCTCAGCTGAAACAGATTGTTTCATAACCTTTGTTGCCCCCCTGTACGTGACAAGGACAAGATATGGCCAGCGTATGCCAAAATAAAAAGAGCCAGGTCCATAAAAAAATAAGGACCTGGCTCATAAAGACATCATTATGTAAAGCCGTTAACTTCCCTACGCTGGTACGAGCCAGATCAGGTCCAAAGGGTTAAGAAGTTCACGCGCTTCTCTCTCAGCCTACGCATACGTTAGGCACCCCTAGTTTATCACTGATTTAATTTTCAATACTTTCCCATCATACACGATAATCTGAAAAATGCAAAGTTTATTTCTTTTGTTGTTTATGGAATCATCCACGTTAAATAATATGCCTGCACATACGTCATAATACCAACAATCGTAACGAAGAATAAACTATGCTTCACTGTAAAGCGGAATAAATCAGATTCTTTTCCAGCAAGTCCAACCGCCGCACAAGCAATTGCAATCGATTGCGGAGAAATCATTTTTCCTGTTACACCGCCCGTTGTATTTGCTGCAACGAGAAGTACTTCAGATACACCGACTTGCTGTGCTGTAATCGCTTGTAAATTCGAGAACAGTGCATTCGCTGAAGTATCAGACCCTGTTAAGAATACCCCAATCCAGCCCAGGAATGGTGAGAAGAACGGGAATAGTCCGCCAGTTCCTGCAAGTGCTAACGCTAATGTAGAAGATAGACCAGAATAATTTGCGATAAATGCGAATCCTAATACGAATCCGATAGATAGAATTGGCATTTTAAGTTCATTTAACGTTTCTTTAAATGTCGTTACTGCATCTTTTGCACTCATTTTCAAAATAAAGATAGAAATGATACAAGCAATTAAAATTGCTGTTCCTGTTGCTGATAATACATCAAACTTCAAAATTGCCTCGTAAGGCGTCGGTTTATTTACAATCGGTTC
The DNA here is from genome assembly GCF_051915365.1 of Bacillus cereus group sp. MYBK79-1. Lineage (NCBI taxonomy): Bacteria > Bacillati > Bacillota > Bacilli > Caryophanales > Bacillaceae > Bacillus > Bacillus cereus group sp. MYBK79-1. The sequence continues at coordinate 22,206 of NZ_JBQAEO010000015.1, forward strand.
TGCTTTCATTACTAAATTGTGCAAGCCTGGAATTTCAAACTTAAACACGAGGCTTTCTAATGCGCCACCTGGAGCAAATAACGCTTTAAAGAAGCTTTGGCTCCAAATGACTACCATTACAGTTAAAATAATGAATGGAGACCATGCTTTTACGACTTTTCCTACTGTTAGTTTCGGCATAGATGTCGCTGTTGTTGCCGCAGCTACTTCACTATTTGCTTCTTTAGACTGATAGATTTCTTTCGGCTGCCAAACTTTTAAGAATAGCGATAAACTCACTAAGCTTACAAGTGCTGACGTAATATCCGGAAGTTCCGGCCCTAAGAACGTCGCTGTAATGAACTGCGTAATTGCAAATGAACTACCCGCTACAAATAAAGCAGGCCACGTTTGTCTTACTCCTTTCAATCCATCCATTAAAAATACGATAAAGAACGGAACAAATAATGATAAGAACGGTAATTGATGTCCAGCCATTTGTCCAATTTTATGTGGATCAATACCTGTTACTTGTCCAGCAACTGTAATCGGAATTCCCATCGCTCCGAACGCTACCGGTGCCGTATTTGCGATTAAACAAAGACCCGCTGCATATAAAGGGTTTAACCCAAGACCTGCAAGAAGTGCTGCCGTAATCGCTACTGGTGCACCAAATCCTGCTGCCCCTTCCAAAAATGCTCCAAATGAAAAACCGATTAAAATAACAAGTAAACGATGGTCATTCGTAATGGACAATACAGATGCACGAATCACATCAAATTGACCCGTTTTCACAGATATTTTATATAAAAATACTGACATAATGATAATCCAAGCAATTGGCCATAGTCCATATAAGAAACCATATCCGGTCGCTGCCATCGCCATTGTGAACGGCATCTTATAAGCGAATAAAGCCACTAAAATTGTAAGTACAACTGTAATAAATCCTGCCACATACCCCTTCATGCGGAAAACTGCTAAAGCTAAGAAAAAAAAGATAATCGGAATAAGTGCGACCGCTGCCGAAAGCCAAATGTTTCCGAACGGATCATAAACTTGTGTCCATGTGTTCATTGTTCTCTCCCCCTAAAGAATCCCCTTTTAAATAGAATAACCTCATCAATAGACTATCAGGTCATCATACCTTTAAGTCTAAAATAAAAAACGCTCAAGAAAACGTTTTCACTAATTCTATCACAACAATTTCCATTCCGAAAGATTTTTTTGAAAATTTCATTTTTTAACCCAGAAATCTTACAAAAGCGTCACGTTCTTGTAATGTTCATCGATAGGAAGCTCGCTACATTTCCTGCATAATAAAAGTATAACAACGGACATTATTTATGAGGTGATATATATGAACGGAAACAAAATATTAGCAGCTTTATCGTACTTTAGTGTATTATTTGCCCCTCTCTTATTCCCAATCATTGTGTGGGTTGTGGGCGATTCTGAAACGAAACCACACGCAAAACGCGCTCTATGGACACATATCATTCCAAGCATCGCGTCATTTATTGGATTTATTATTCTAGGAATTATGGGGATTGGCTCGAATCAACCAGACGTAACACTTGGCATTGGAGCAATGATTGTCTTATGTATTTGCGGCATTATTAGCTTATACTACTTCATTTGGAACATTGTAAAAGGTATTAAAGTGCTGAAAGCTTAAGTTTAAACAAACGTTTGATTAAAACGGCACGCATAATGGTAAATAAAGTTTTATCGGCGATACGACAATCTTTTAATAAGAAAAAAACGTCCCAAAATACCTTTTGGGACGTTTTTTTATCTTCTGCGTTTCTTCTTTTTTCTCATCATTTTCTTGCGGCGCGTGTTCACTTTATCCGCTATAATGTGAAGCGTGCTTGCCACAACAATTCCCATTACGAACGTTACAATTTCAACCTCATGTTCCTTCGCCATTTCTATTAAATTCCCGTCAAGCGCGATTACATTTAATAGGAATAAAAACGGCGAAAACACAATTAACATGTATGCAATACGAATCGCATCACCAAGTATAATTGTATGTGTAAAGAAGGAGCGATGCGGCATGACCTTCTTATACGGATACCAAAATATACGCAAGAACCCCCATTTATTATACGCATTACTATACGTATCTAAATCGGGCGTTAAAAATGTAGTACCTACTAAAAAGCCAATTGCAAAAGTTAATAAAAAATCAAAATTTGTTAATCCATACGAAAAAAGCAAAAACAAAACAACCGGAAGGGATATTAAGTTTATTTTCGTATGCGTTCTTCCTGATGGCATAAAGCACTTCCTCGCTTACGTTCGCCCTGTCACCATATGACAGTTCTCACCTATTGATCTAATTTCTGATCGATAAAGGATGTGTCTATATCCGAACCAAACCACTCTGCCAACTTCACCCGTGCCTTATCTTTCACCTCTTCATTGACGTATAACGACGCTTGTAATAGCGCGGCCATTAACGCCCCTAAATCATCCGTATAACCAACTCCAGCGATGAAATCTGGGATGGCATCAATTGGTGCAATAAAATAAGCAAGTGCTCCAATCACAATAATTTTCACTCGCTTTGGAACATCAGGTCTTTGCAAAACGTAAAACAATAGTAAACTTGCATAAATGACCGACTGCCCTGCTTGCTTTGCAACATGTTTTGCTTTCTTCCAAAACGCTTCAACTGAAAATTTTTGTTCCATATGAAAGCCTCCCTATTTTTTAAAAGAAATAAGCTACAATATGTTATCAGTAAAAGTTCATCAACATTACACATAATCTATCAATGAACTTTCATTGTAACAAACAAATAAAAAAAGAACAAGTGTTCGTTAATTTTTACACAATTCCCATCATATAATAGTTTTCTATATAACCACTTACCCATCGTCATTTCTTATTTCTCAACAAAGGAAATTTTCACTTTCACTTAACATTCTGCTCTATGTTTGTTATATTTTCTAGTTGACGGACATATAAACGAATGTTAAAGTTTTCTCTGGTAGTGACAAACCACATACAAAAAATGTAAAATGTTATAGTGTTTCTCAGAAATGAATTTTGTTGTATAATACAGAAATGACGTTATGCTTATGAGCAACACAAGAAACCAAAAGGGTATGCATAGTTATAGTCGTATATGGGTGAATATAGAACCTCTAATTATGGCCAAGAAAACTATGTATTTTTTATTTTAACATTTTTCGCTCCAAAATCGACCAAGCCTGATAGAGAAAGGGTGGAAATGAATGAAAGAAACCTTGAAATCACAATTTCAAAATGTGCGTTTCACTGTATTCGTAGCCTTAGCCGTATGGTTGAAGACGTATCTTATTACACGCACAAGCTTTGATTTAAAACTTGAATCTTTCATGCAAGAATTCATTTTATTCCTTAGCCCATTAGCAGCATCATTACTGCTTGTTGGTCTTGCATTATTTGCAAAAGGAAAAAAACGTAACTATATAGCACTTGGAATTAATTTTGTCTTAACAATCATTCTTGTTGGTAACGTAATGTTCTACGGATTCTACAATGACTTCGTTACTTTACCAGTACTAGGACAAACATCTAACTTTGGAAGTTTAGGTTCTAGTGTGAAAGAACTGTTTAACTACAAAATCATTCTTGCATTTGCTGATATTATCGTCTTCTTCATTTTATTGAAGAAGAAAAAAAGCTTTGCGCCGACAGAGCGTGTAGCACGCCCAATGCGTTCCCTATACTTCGTGTCAACAGTTGCTATTTTCTTCGTAAACTTAGGACTGGCAGAAGCTGAGCGTCCTGAACTATTAACACGTTCATTCGACCGCGTTATGCTTGTTAAAAACTTAGGTTTATATGTACACCAAGTGTATGACCTTGGCTTACAAGCAAAATCAAGTTCACAAAAGGCCTTTGCTGACGGCAGTAAGTTACAGGAAACAGAAAACTACGTAAAAACAACGCAAAGCAAACCAGATCCAAATATGTTTGGTACTGCAAAAGGGAAAAACGTAATTGTTGTCTCTCTTGAGTCACTACAAACATTCTTAATTGGTGCAACAGTTAACGGACAAGAAGTTACACCGTTCTTAAACCAATTTACGAAAGAAAGTTATTACTTTGATAACTTCTTCCATCAAACTGGGCAAGGAAAAACATCTGATGCTGAATTCTTAGTAGATACTTCCATGTATCCACTAGACCGTGGTGCTGTATTCTTCACACACGGTAATAACGAATATACAGCAACTCCAGAAATTTTACGTGAGCAAGGATACCACACATCAGTATTCCACGCGAACAACGCAACATTCTGGAACCGTAACATTATGTATCCGGCACTTGGTTACGATCGTTACTACAACGAGCTTGACTACAAGATTACGCCAGAAACGAAATTAAATTGGGGATTAAAAGATATCGAATACTTCGATCAATCTATCGATATGTTAAAAGAAGTGAAGCAACCGTTCTATACTCGCTTCCTTACTTTAACAAACCATTACCCATTCACTTATGATGAAAATACAAAATTAATCGATGAATACAATTCTGGGGATGGCGTATTTGACCGTTACATGGTAACTGCTCGCTATTTAGACGAAGCAATGAAACACTTTATTGAGCGTCTAAAAGCAGAAGGTATTTACGACAACTCAGTTATCGTATTCTACGGTGACCACTACGGTATTTCTGAAAACCATAACCGTGCAATGGCACAGTTCTTAGGAAAAGAAGAAATCACTGCATTTGACCATATGAACTTACAAAAAACACCGATGTTTATTCACGTTCCAGGTCAAAAAGAAGGTAAAACAATTTCAAAACCAACTGGTGAAATTGACATTAAACCAACAATTCTAAACTTACTTGGTATAGATTCTACGAATCAAGTTCAATTTGGTCATGATGTATTCTCACCTGATAATAAAGGATTCGTTGTTCTTCGTGACGGTAGCTTCATTACAGATAAGTACATGTACACGAACAGTACATTCTACGACCGTGCTACTGGCGAAGTTGTACAACTACCAAAAGAAGAATCTCAACCACTTATCGATCGTGCCCAAAATGAATTGAACATGTCTGACAAAATCATTGAAGGCGACTTACTTCGCTTCTCTGAAAGTAATAAGACCAAAACTGGTGAAGTAAAGACCGCTATTAAAGAAGAAAAGAAGAGCGCTGAGTAATCTCAGCCTCTTTTTTTTATATTTCTCCATACAATCACTTATATTCATTAACTTTAACATTACATAACCTTTACCAAATATTCACATAAGATTAATGAAACATCTCTATAATAAAATATGTAAGCGAGGTTCTATATATTTCTTATCTCTCATCTGTAATAAGATCCCTTAAAGAAATATGTGAATCGTTTATTTCTACTTTCTTATAATTGTCTTTCAATATGTTTTGTTTCCATACACAAAACATTCAATAAGACGATGTCCCTATGAAAGATAGCTACCCTCCTTGTGCAGCATTCCATAAGAATGTTGCTTTTTTTTATCTAAAAGCAGGATTCTTATTTCTTATTTTCGAATTTGTATATACAAAATGCTGTAAATCACCACTACTTCTCTACCATTTACAAATACCTATACGGCATATGTAAAGAATTACTCACATAAAAATTACTATAGTGATTTTTATTCCAAATGAATGAAAGTTTCACTTTACTTGTGCACTTACGAAAGGATGGGACGACAATTGGCATATGAAAGATTTGTACTTTGGAATGATGCAGTTATTGATACAACGAAACAAAAAACGTACATAGAACTTGAAGAAAGAGGCTTGCAGTTTGGAGATGGTGTCTACGAGGTTATTCGCCTATATAAAGGCAACTTTCACTTATTAGATCCGCATATCACAAGATTATATCGCTCCATGGAAGAAATAGAATTAACACTTCCTTTCTCAAAAGCAGAACTGATTATCCTACTTTATAAACTAATCGAAAATAATAATTTCCACGAAGATGGAACGATTTATTTACAAGTATCTCGTGGTGTACAAGCTCGTACCCATACATTCTCATATGACGTCCCTCCGACAATCTACGCCTATATTACAAAAAAAGAAAGACCCGCGTTATGGATTGAATATGGTGTACGTGCTATATCGGAACCGGATACGCGCTGGCTACGCTGTGATATTAAATCGTTAAATTTATTACCCAATGTATTAGCTGCTACGAAAGCGGAACGCAAAGGTTGTAAAGAGGCTCTTTTCGTACGAAATGGTACTGTAACCGAGGGAAGCTGTTCGAACTTCTTTCTAATCAAAAACGGAACTCTTTACACACATCCAGCTAATCACCTTATTTTAAATGGTATTATTCGTCAATATGTCCTTTCTTTAGCGAAAACCCTTCGTATTCCAGTACAAGAAGAACTTTTCAGCGTTCGTGATGTTTATCAAGCGGATGAATGTTTCTTTACAGGAACAACGATTGAAATTTTGCCGATGACTCATCTTGATGGAACCGCAATTCAAGATGGCCAAGTTGGACCTATTACAAAAATGCTGCAAAGGTCATTTTCTCAAAGCTTGTTACAATCCAATATGTCATCTTCTTAAACACGTATAATTTCTATCCTTTCTACATTCAATATATGTATTTAAATGGAAATCAAGGTATAGATTTATGCCTTGATTTTTTTTTGTAATCTTTTTGTCATATTCAGATTACCGCATAAGTCTTGACAGTAATCGACATGCTCTTTAGAATTTTTAACAGTTGGTAAATATTTCTTCACTACATTACAGACAGAAAGGAATCGACAAATTATGAAAAAATACCTTGCCGGTCTTGCGGCAGTGTCTGTAGCAGGAGGAGCAGCACCTACACTTGATAGTGTTCAAGCTGCCCCGGAACAAAATACACAAAAAGCTGCTACAACTGTCCAAGCTTCTGCATCAAACAGCTCATCTTATACGGTAAACGCTAGCGTATTACATGTTCGTGCAGGATCAAGTACCTCTCACGACATCATCTCTCGCGTTTATAACGGTCAATCACTAAACGTGATTGGCGAAGAAAACGGTTGGTTCAAAATTAACGTTAATGGACAAACTGGCTTTGTTAGCGGCGAATTTGTATCAAAAAATGGAGCAAGCAATTCTAATGTAAGTACAACAGGTGGAAAGAATAAAGTTACTGCTGATGTATTACGTGTACGTACTGCTCCTAACACTTCTAGTTCTGTTTCAGGACGTGTATATGAAGGACAAACATTAAACGTAATTGGTCAAGAAAATGGTTGGGTGAAAATCAACCATAATGGACAAGTTGGCTATGTAAGTGGCGAATTCGTATCTGGTGTTTCTTCTAATGCAGGTTCTTCAAACAACAATACGAATAATAACAACCAAGAATCTGTAAAACCAGCAAGCGGAAACTATACAGTAAATGTATCTTCCCTTCGTGTTCGTACAGGTCCTAGCACTTCTCACACAACTGTAGGTTCTGTTACAAAAGGACAAGTTGTACAAGTTGTTGGCGAAGTTCAAGATTGGTTCAAAATCAATTATGCAGGCCAAACTGCTTACGTAAGTAAAGACTATGTAACAAAAGGCGGTTCTAGTGACAACGTTACACAAGGTAACAACCAAAATAATAATCAAAACAATAATGTAACCGTTCAAACTGGTGGTACTTACGTTGTTAACGCAACATCTCTACGCGTTCGTACGGGCCCTGCTACTTACCATAGCGTAATTGGTGGCGTATTAAATGGTACGACATTAAACGTAATTGGATCTGAAGGTAGCTGGTTTAAAGTTAACTATCAAGGAAAAACAGGCTACGTTAGTAGCGAATTCATGAAATTCGTTAAAGGTGGCACTACTACTCCTGAGCAACCAAAACAACCTGAACAACCTAATCAAGGTGCAATTGGTGACTACTACATTAATGCTTCTGCATTAAACGTACGTAGCGGCGAAGGTACAAATTATAGAATCATAGGCGCACTTCCACAAGGACAGAAGGTTCAAGTAATCTCTGAAAACTCTGGATGGAGTAAGATTAACTACAACGGCCAAAATGGTTACATTGGAACACGTTTCCTATCTAAAACACCAGTTGGTGGTGCTGTAAATAATAAGCCTAACGACAACCAAAATAACAATCAAAACAACAACAACAACAACAACAATAATAACAATACAAGTAATAATAACGGCGATAGTTCTTCCCTACTTGCATACGCAAAATCAATGCAAGGCGTACCATACGTTTGGGGCGGTACTTCTGCTACTGGTGTAGACTGCAGTGGTTACATCTACCACGTATTTAAGAAATTTGGTCATAACATTAGTCGTCAAAGTGTTGCAGGATATTGGAGCAGCTTACCAAAAACTTCAAGCCCACAACCAGGTGACTTAATTTACTTCCAAAATACTTATAAAGCAGGTCCTTCTCATATGGGTATTTACCTTGGTGGCGGATCATTTATCCAATCTGGAGATAAAGGTGTAGCAATTGCTTCACTAAGTAACTCTTATTGGAGTAAACACTTCTTAGGTTATACGAAAGCACCTTAAGTTATATTTTTAGAGCCTTCTAGATTACTAGAAGGCTCTTTTTAATGTGTATAACCTATATCCCCGAAAAAATAATGTATCTATTTTCCTATTTCATACACCATATTCTACAATAATGATCCATAACGTTATCATAATGCATATTTTTACACAAAAAACATAACCTATTTCATGTCCATTCATTTTATATGTGTTTTTTTAAAGAATTTTCTTTTTATTTAAACTTTTCATTAGACGTTTGACCTCTGATGTCCATTATGATAAGTTACTTAAGATGTTATATTCGCAAAAGTATAGACAACTGATTTATACACTTTTTTACTATGAGGAAGGAGCATACACTGCATGAATCTTTTATGGGGAATTGGCGGCGTGATTGGAGTATTAGCAATTGCTTTCTTACTATCTTCCAACCGCAAAGCTATTAATTGGCGCACAATTTTAATCGCGCTAGCATTACAAATGTCATTTTCATTTATCGTATTACGATGGGACGCTGGAAAAGCAGGTTTAAAATACGCTGCGGACGGCGTTCAAGGATTAATTAATTTTTCTTACGAGGGAATTAAGTTCGTTGCTGGGGATTTAGTCAACGCAAAAGGCCCTTGGGGATTTGTTTTCTTCATTCAAGCACTACTTCCAATTGTATTTATTAGTTCATTAGTAGCAATCTTATATCATTTCGGTATTATGCAAAGATTTGTTAGTGTCGTTGGTGGCGCATTAAGTAAACTTCTTGGAACTTCTAAAGCAGAAAGTTTAAACTCAGTAACAACTGTATTTTTAGGACAAACTGAAGCTCCAATCTTAATTAAACCTTACTTAGCACGTTTAACAAATAGTGAATTCTTCGCTATTATGGTAAGCGGTATGACAGCTGTTGCCGGATCAGTTCTTGTCGGCTATGCAGCAATGGGTATTCCGTTAGAACACTTATTAGCAGCAGCAATTATGGCAGCTCCATCAAGTCTATTAATTGCGAAACTAATCATGCCAGAGACAGAAAAAGTAGATAATAACGTTGAACTTTCTACAGAACGTGAAGATGCAAACGTTATTGACGCAGCGGCACGTGGTGCATCTGAAGGTATGCAACTCGTTATTAACGTAGCTGCAATGTTAATGGCTTTCATCGCATTAATCGCTTTATTAAATGGTCTATTAGGATTAATTGGCTCTTTATTCGATATTAAACTTAGCCTTGATTTAATCTTCGGTTACTTACTATCACCATTTGCAATCTTAATCGGGGTTTCTCCTGGTGAAGCTATACAAGCAGCAAGCTTTATCGGTCAAAAACTTGCAATCAACGAATTCGTTGCATACGCAAACTTAGGACCACACATGGCAGAGTTCTCTGACAAAACAAATTTAATTTTAACATTCGCAATCTGTGGATTCGCAAACTTCTCTTCTATCGCAATTCAGTTAGGTGTAACAGGAACATTAGCACCTACTCGCCGTAAACAAATTGCACAATTAGGGATTAAAGCAGTTATCGCTGGTACATTAGCGAACTTCTTAAATGCAGCAGTTGCAGGTATGATGTTCCTATAAAGTGAAACTTTAATCAGTGGGGGGTTTTTTCATCCCCCACTGATTATTAGTTGAACCAATCGGACTTTTATGGGCAGTTGATCCGCCACCTAAATTCTGTGCTTTCGCTGAATTTTGAGGTGGGGGTCTTACTGCCCATTAAAGTGGGATAAAATGATGTAAAGTCTCCTCTTTCTAAAGAGGGGGCTTTTTATTATGTTCTTTATGTTTTCGGTAAATAGTTAATACTTAATAATGAAATATAAAAACATTATGGTACAATAATTACTAAGTCTGTTTATTTTTTCTTGCAAACGAGGGATACTACTTGTTGTTGCTCTCCAAAATAAACGAATCATCCGTTCTATTTCTTAATAATTGCGCATACTACAAGTATCCTTGCATGAATTATCTTTAAGGAGGAAAGTTTTGTGAAAGATAACTTCTATAAAGTCCTCTCTATGTGGATTTTACAAATTTTATTTTATTTTACAACCGTACATGTAACGCAATATGAGCATGCTCTCATTTTCACAATTATATATGTAATTGTTAATGTACTATTTCTATTATTGAATGATAAAACCGCATTTGTTCTCTTTATATTAGGAACCATTACTTCGGTTTTCTACCTGTTCTACCAAGCATGGCTTTACTTATGGAGTACATCAGAACAATGGGAATACATCATTACTCACTTCCTAATGGCAGCAAACTTCTTCATTGTATATATATCAACTCATTTATTAAAGAAGGTTATTCATGAAAATAAAGAGTTAACCGAACGTGTGAGAATGTTAGAACAATACATTGGAGAATCAAAATTATTAACAAGACAAGAATTCGAAAGACGACAAGCATTATTAATCACTGCAATGAATCGTCGTAATGAAACAGGCGTTATCGTTTACTTTGACTTCACTTCCTTTAGTAAATATACGAAGGAAAGTGTTATGGACCGCGTGGCTTCCTTATTAGTTGAAACGGTAAGGAATGACTTTGACCTTGCTGCTGAATACGATAATAATACGCTAGTTATTTTATTACAAAACACAAATGAAGCTGGTGCTGACATTGTAATGAACCGCCTAAACCCAAAAATGGAGCAATGGCTTGCTGCTGAAGCAATCCAAGATATAAAAGTTTCACGCGAGCAAATTGGGAACAAAGGACAGACGTTATTATGATGACACTCGTTATACTGCTTTTATTCCTTCTGTTTTGCTTACTCGTGTTTTGGATTAGCATCACATTTTCGATTAAGTATATACTTATTTTTACCGCCTTTCTATTCTCTGGCTTACTTGTTTACTATTCACTCTTAACACTCGCAGGCTTAATTCACCGAAATAGTAAACGAAAAGATCGTACACTAGAACATTACCCAAGCGTCGATATTTTAATACCTGCCCACAATGAAGGGGTCGTTATGAAAGATACTTTAGAGGCGATGGCGAAGATTGAATATCCAGGTAAACTCACTGTTTATTTATTAAACGATAACTCGCAAGATGAAACACCTGAAATTGGTGACGATTTTGACAAAGCTTATGCTCATATTCGTCATATTCGTGTTCCACCTGGTGAACCAAAAGGGAAATCTCGTGTCTTAAACTATGGTCTTAGTATTTCAGATGGTGAATACTTCTGTGTGTATGATGCAGATAACCAGCCTGAACCACATGCACTTCGAATGCTTGTAGAACACGCTGAAACAACCGAAGATGCTGTTGGAGCTGTTGGTCACGTTCGTACTGTCAATGAAAAAAGAAACTGGCTAACACGAATGATTTCGTTAGAATTTCAAATCTTCCAGCTCCTTATGCAATCCGGACGCTGGTTACTATTCCAAACAGGTTCACTAACAGGAACAAACATGCTTCTTCGTCGCTCTGCATTAGAAGAGCTTGGCGGCTATGACCCTTATGCAATTGCAGAAGACGCTGAATTAACATTACGAATTACACAAAAAGGCTATCTCTTACCAATCGTGCCGGAATCGATTACATGGGAACAAGAACCTGAGCATTTAAAAATCCTTATTAAACAGCGTACACGTTGGCTCCAAGGGAACTTGTACATTTTAGAAAAAATGTTTTCTTCATTAAGTTTCTTTAAAGGAAAACTTCTCGTCCATTCCTTACAACAAGTTTTAGTGTATGTTGTCTTTTGGTTATTCTTAATCATTTCGAACGTTTGGTTTGTAATTGGGTTACTCGGGATATTCCAAATTCAATATAGCATTCCGTTACTATTTATGTGGTATGTCGCATATATTACATATGTTTCTCAATTATTTAGTGCCCAGAGTGTGGAACGAACCTTTACACCAACTAATATTTTTATTAGTGTAATCATGTACTTTACGTACGCACAGCTCTTTACTTACTTATTCATTCGTAGCTTAATTTTATACTTACGTGCAAAGAGCAAGAAACAAGTCATCGGCTGGGATAAAACAGTTCGATTCAAAAAAGATAAATAAAGTGAAACTTTAATCAGTGGGGGGTTTTCTTGATCTCCCACCTAAAATCTTTACTTTCGCTGAATTTTGAGGTGGGGATCTTACTGCCCATTAAAGCGGGATAAAAATAAGCACAGAGCGCCGTATGCTCTGTGCTTATTTATTGCCGTATAAATTATATATCAGACAATACCCCTTAGCTGAAAGTAATTTCACGTCCATCCCCCAACGAACGATCGACCTTCATTTATATACGAAAAAGTGATTGCTATTTTTGTAGAACCAATTGCTTCTCTTGCTGTTCTTTGCGCGTTTCAGTCTTAGGTTCCGTGTTTTCTTGGACACTACGATGTGCCACACGTTTCAAACAAATATGCTTCCACTTTCTTTCGTAACGTTTCATTATTCTAGATGTCCCCCTTGAATGCGCTTTAAAACTATTTGAAATCGCTTACAGGAAATAATATAGCACATATACATAAACGTGACAACACATTTCCGACAATTTTTTGTCAAAAATGTGAATAGAATTTACAAAATATCGGAATTTGTCGAAATGTATCGATTTTTCTTTATATAAAAGGCATACTACTTATATAGTAAAGTATTTTATTTCCCTTACTTGTATTTAAAATCCCTTCTATATAAAAAAGAGCTGATACGTAATCAGCTCTTTTTCCTTCTATTATTTATGACGCTTCATACGCCCTTCTTTTTGTAACTCTTTAAACAATGCTGCCATCATAAAGAAAATAACGAAGACGAATGGGAATGCTGCAATAATAGCTGCCGTTTGTAAGGCTTCTAATCCACCTACATATAATAAGATAGAAGCTAACGCTGCTAGAACGATACCCCAAATCATTTTAATGCGGTTTGGCGGATTTAAACTACCATGTGTCGTTAACATCCCTAAAACGAATGTCGCAGAATCTGCAGATGTAATAAAGAATGTAGAAATAAGAAGAATGGCTAGGACAGATAAGGCTGATCCAAAGCTTCCCATCTGATCAAACATAGCGAATAATCCTACTTCTGTTCCCATCTCTTTCACTTTTTCAAAGATATGCGCATCACCGAATAGCTCCATATGAATACCTGTTCCGCCGAAAACAGAGAACCAAAGCGCACCAATTACAGTCGGGACAAGTAACACACCGATAACAAACTCACGAATGGTACGTCCTCGTGAAACACGGGCAATAAACGTACCTACGAATGGTGACCATGCAATCCACCATGCCCAGTAGAAAATTGTCCACGATTGAATCCATTGATTTCCGCCTTCATCTAATGGACTTAATCGGAAACTCATACTTGGCAATTCCTGAAGATAAGCACCAATTGTTGAAGTGAAATAATTCATAATAAAGTTCGTTGGACCTGCAAATAATACGATAACCATAAGAGCAAATGCTAAAATAATGTTTGTATTACTTAAATATTTAATTCCTTTATCAAGACCTGTTTGCGCAGATAACATAAATAGCACGGTTACGATTGCAATAATAACTAACTGAGTCGTCAATGAATTTGGGATAGATGTTAAATAACTAACACCACCTGCAATTTGTTTTGCACCAAGTCCTAATGATGTTGCAACGCCAAATACAGTCGCGAAAACAGCTAATACATCAAATAAATGAGCAATACGCCCATGGTCCCCGCCTTTAAATAACGGGCCTACTGTCGCACTAATTGTACTTGCTTTTCCTTTTCTAAAAGTAAAGTAAGCAATACAAAGCGCTACAAATGCATATAGTCCCCACGGATGTAATCCCCAATGGAAAAATGAAAAGCGTAGTGCAAGACGCGCACTTTCCTCAGTTGCACCTTCTCCAAACGGAGGTGCGTATAAATGGTTTAATGGTTCCGCAACGCCCCAGAAAACTAAACCGATACCCATACCAGCACTAAATAACATAGCAAACCATGTCATATAACTATAATCAGGCTCGTCATCATCTTTACCTAAACGAATAGAACCGTATTTCGAAACAATTAAAAAGATAGACACACCTAAAATAATAGAAACAGAAATAATATAGAACCATCCAAACTTACTAACTAATGCAGCTTGAATCGCAGTTGTTACATTTCCTAAGCTACCTTTTCCAATAATAGATTCGGGAATAATCCCCCAAAGTGTAAATGCAATACATAATGTTAATGAAGCAATGAATGTTTTTGTTAGTTTCCTCATCAAATCCCCCTTCGTAGGTTTCACTTTTGTAAATAACATAAATTCCGATATGTAAAATCGGATAGAAAACTATCATTTTTGCGGTGATTTTCTTACTCTCACCTTCACCAATTCGAATTCTTATGGACAGCCTTACCTTCCGTATAACCTTTTTCACTCTGCAAGAGCTACAAGATAGAAATACTGCTGTCAAATTGTGCGAGAAAAATGCGGATGGGAATGTATTTTCCCAAAAAAGGATGTGTTACAGGTGTAAAAAAGGGCAAATTTCTTCCTTGCAACCCTTTCTTTTTGTAACAATTATGCGGTTTTTTTGCTAGTATATAGCGCGTGTTTATAGTTTCACAAACGAAATGTTTATGTTTATATAACTATATTACCCATAAAACGGTAAAATACTCAAGGAATGTAATCGTTTAGTAAACATCATGTAACACTCCTGTAATATTTTTATTTACACCGAAAACAATATGTTGTATTAAATATTTTGAATATAAGTAGAAACCTACTAATCATATAGAATAAAAAACGCTTTCCTATATTTTTTGTTATATTACAGGATGTTAACGACTTATTACGAATGGTTTGTAATTGTGTGTTTTCCTGAAATCCGAAAAAATCTGTTGCTATAATGAGGACACGAAAACAAACGCAATGGAGGCTATCATGAAAAAATTAATTGGAATAGCAACAGCAGCAGTTTTTGGTCTTGGGATTTTCACATCATCTGCTAATGCAGAAACTGTTGTAACAACAGATGTACTAAATGTACGCGAAAACCCTACTACTGAATCAAAAGTTGTCGGTAAATTACTAAACGGTAATAAAATAGATGTTCAAAATACAGAGAACGGATGGTCAAAAATCACTTTAGATGGTAAAGACGCATTCGTAAGTGCAGAGTTCACAAAAAGCATCTACTACGTAACAGCTAACGTATTAAACGTGCGTGCTGAAGCGAACACAAACTCAGAAATTCTTGGGACGCTTAAGAAAGACGATATGATCGAAACGACGAACCAAGTACAAAATGAATGGTTACAATTTGAATATAACGGGAAAACAGCTTATGTTCACGTTCCTTTCTTAACAGGTACAGCACCTGTTATTGAGAAACAAGAACAACCTGCTCCTGCTAAAACTGTAGCACCAGCTAAAGCACCTGCAGCACAAGCAAAACCAGCTGCTAAGCCTGCTGTGAAAGCTGCTGAAACTAGCGAACCTTCTAATGGTCGTGAGTTAACAGTTGTAGCTACAGCATATACAGCTCATCCGAGCGAAAACGGTGGCACATACGGTGGCCGTGTATTAACTGCAATGGGTCATGACTTAACAGCGAACCCAAACATGAAAATGATCGCTGTTGACCCGAAAGTAATCCCATTAGGATCTAAAGTATGGGTAGAAGGTTACGGAGAAGCTATCGCTGGAGATACTGGCGGTGCGATTAAAGGTAACCGTATCGACATCCTACTTGGATCAGATAGCGCTGCTAAAAAATGGGGACGCAAAACTGTTAAAGTGAAAATTTTAAAATAACCAATGACTGCTAAGGCCAGTTCTCTTTGTTGAGAGCTGGCTTTTATTTTTTTATAATACATATAAGGAGGTTACGTCCATGAATATACAAGCAAAAGTAGACTGGATCGGTACACCAAAACCGTATATATATAAAGATGAAGTAACATACGAAGCTACTTCGATTGACTTTTCACTTGCTGGCGATGACAATCGATATAAATTAATTGTGCTCAACTCTGAAGAAAATACACATTACAAAATTGTCCAATATGGAATTAAACCTGGCTCACAAAAACCATTTCCTATCGACATTCCATTTGAACAAAACATGTTGCCAATGATCGAACAAATATTACGTGATCCATATGTACAAGCGGTCTTAACGAAAACGCGCTCATAATTGTAAAAAAGGATATCACCTCGCCGGATTTTTTCGGCTAAGTGATATCCTTTTTATTTTTCCTTCTTAAACATGAGTAGATAAAAATATATCAACGATTTTCCGAATATACCTATCATAACTTATAATATATCAACGATTCGACACGAAATATCGATTTACCGACAAAGATTGATAAGAGAAGTAAACTACAAAAAAGATGCTGTTCAAAAATATTGAAAAACACCTTTCCATCTCCATTCACAGTTACAATATGATAATCCAAATTTCATTTTTTCTGTTTTGAGCATTTTTTGTTTATAATGGTAGAGGAAAGAAATATGTGTACGGAGGAATATTATGCTGCAACACTCAATTACGAAAGATGAAATTATGATGATTGCGAATGAGTTCGTTCAAGGACTAGATCCACAGCAAACAGCTGATCAGGAACATGTCGCTACAGCTCGGCACCTATATCGTAGTGGTGTTGTCTACAACGTTGACTTTGATGGTTATACGCTATCAGGAACTGTAGATGCTGCAGGCAACGTATATAGCGTCCATATCCCGATTCGTAACGTCGCGGAAAGCTATTGCGATTGCTTTGCACCAACGCAATGTGAGCATATGCTCGCTGTGTTACTATCTGCAGCATCTAGTTTCGGGCAAGTAGGAGATGTATTAACTTTATTCAAAAATAATACGAAACCTTCCCTTCCTCCTATTCGAACTGCAAGACAAGTATTGCAATCATCAGCGTTTGAAGAAACGGATTATAAAAGTTGGCAATCATATTTTGATAACGAATATGATTCATTTAAAAAAGAACAAGCTCGGCTTACTTATAAACAAATGTATTTTCTTATGAGTATTTTTACAGATTTCTATACGAAACTCGAACGGAAAGCTCCGCGTATCGTTGCGATACATGAGTTGTTCAGGCTACATGCAGCGCTTTATTGCTTTCAAAAATTATTAGAAGAAATTCAGGACTTCGAAGCAAATAAAACGTATTCTTATCACCAGCCTGTTAACGTCGTTCGCTTATTAGTAGATAAAGTGGAATCCATCGTTCGGGACTTACAATCAGAAGCGATTCCTTCAGAGTCTGAACCAATTTTGCAAGAAACAGCTCGTCTCGTTCACGAAGTATTCTTCTCCACCGACGCTTATACGCAAGAGAGATTCTTTATTTATCGTCACATATGGAGTGAACTGTTACACAATAAAGAGCAACTACATGAAGAAGAAAAACGAATCGATACGAAAATCAATCCACTTTCCAAAGCATTAGCATCTTCTCATCTACTCTTTTTAAATGATGAAGATCTATTAGCGATGGACTTACTGAAGAAACAGCCTGCTTCTGTTGTAAGTCTGTACTTCTATTGGTTAGAAGAGCTATTAAGTGCAATGAAGTGGGATCGTGCGAAGAATTGGCTTTCTTTTACGTATAAACAAGTGAAGAAAACGATACATGAGCACGAAAATACGATTTTCATAAAAGATATCGTTCACTTATTCGTCATCATGTATGAAACGTATGCAACCCATACAAATGAACAAGCTGGATTCGAAATGATTTTGCAAGAGCTATTACCATATAGTTTCGCAAACTATGAGCAATACGTACTGGCAAAGAAGCAATATCGTACATGGGCAGAACTTCAGCTCTTACATGGATTTGAAGCAATTGAACTTTTGAAAGAGCCGCTGAAAGATATTGAAAAGGAAGCACCAGAAGCGGCACTTCCTCTTTATCACCTTGCTGCCGTAGAAGCCATTGAAGAGCGAAACCGCAAATCATATAGACGTGCAGTTCGCTACTTAAAGAAATTACGTACATTATATAAACGATTGAAGCGCACTGATGAATGGGATGCTTTCATTATTCACATCGCAAACTTACATTCACGTCTGCGTGCACTACAAGAGGAATTACGGAAAGGAAAATTAATCGATGATCAATCAAACTGAAGTAACAATTAGGCTCCAGCACGTTAGTCACGGTTGGTTCCTTTGGGGGGAAGATGACAGCGGTACTCCATTATCCGTAACAAGTTGGAAACGAAATGCATTTACATGGCACGCTACTTCCTTCTACGGCACGTTTCTAAAAGAAGCAACCTTTGAAGGAAAACAAGGTGTTATGCTAACGAACGCACAAGCATTTGAATACATCGCTAATAAACCGATGAACTCCTTTGCACATATTCAAATGAATGGCCCTATTACAGCACTTATGAAAGATGCGAATGAATTATGGGATGTCTTCACTAGTGGTAGCTTCGTACCTGATATGGAGCGTTGGCCCAAACAACCATCTTGGAAAGTTCAAAATACCCCAATCGAAGATGACACATTGGCATCCCTTTTCTCGGCTGCGGTAAATGAAAGCATATTACAAGATAACCGCTCGAACGACGGATGGGAAGATGCAAAGAGACTTTATGAACATTACGACTTTACGAAAAGACAATTGGATGCAGCGCTACATGAAGAAGATTGGCTTCGAAAGATTGGTTACATTGAAGACGACCTTCCCTTTACAATCGGCTTAAGACTGCAAGAACCGCAAGAAGAATTTGAAATGTGGAAGCTTGAGACGGTTGTTACACCAAAGCGCGGGGCACATCGCATATATGTATATGAAAGTATCGATTCTTTACCAAAACGATGGCACGATTATGAAGAGCGTATTCTTGAAACACAAGAAGGCTTCAGTAAGCTCGTACCATGGTTAAAAGAAGAGGATACATTCCGAAGTGAGCTCTTTGAAACAGAAGCGTGGAACTTCTTAACAGAAGCAAGTAACGAATTACTCGCTGCAGGTATTACGATTTTACTACCATCATGGTGGCAAAATTTAAAAGCAACAAAACCAAAATTACGTGTGCAACTGAAGCAAAATGCGACGCAAACACAATCTTTCTTTGGTATGAATACACTCGTTAATTTCGACTGGCGCATTTCAACGAACGGCATTGATTTATCAGAAAGCGAATTTTTCGAACTCGTTGAACAAAACAAACGATTATTCAATATAAATGGTCAATGGATGAGACTGGATCCAGCCTTTATTGAAGAAGTACGAAAGCTCATGAACCGTGCCGATAAATATGGACTCGAAATGAAAGATGTCCTTCAGCAACATTTATCAAACACTGCTGAAACAGAAATTGTAGAAGACGATAGTCCATTTACCGATATTGAAATCGAGCTAGATGGATATTATGAAGAGCTATTCCAAAAACTCTTACACATTGGAGATATTCCAAAAGTAGATGTTCCTTCTTCACTAAACGCCACACTCCGCCCGTATCAACAACATGGCATTGAGTGGTTATTATATTTAAGAAAACTTGGATTCGGCGCATTGTTAGCTGACGACATGGGACTTGGAAAAAGTATTCAAACAATCACATACTTACTATATATAAAAGAGAATAATCTCCAAACAGGACCTGCCCTAATCGTGGCACCGACATCTGTTCTTGGAAATTGGCAAAAAGAATTTGAGCGTTTCGCACCAAATTTACGTGTTCAGTTACACTATGGAAGTAACCGTGCGAAAGGCGAATCATTTAAAGACTTCCTTCAATCAGCAGATGTTGTATTAACATCTTATGCATTAGCTCAGCTTGATGAAGAAGAACTTAGTACGTTATGCTGGGACGCTGTTATTTTGGATGAAGCACAAAATATTAAAAACCCACATACGAAACAGTCAAAAGCAGTACGAAACTTGCCAGCAAATCACAAAATCGCTTTAACCGGTACACCGATGGAAAACCGACTTGCCGAGCTTTGGTCTATTTTCGACTTTATTAATCATGGATATCTTGGCAGTTTAGGACAATTCCAGCGCCGTTTCGTCTCACCAATTGAAAAGGACCGTGACGAAGGAAAAATCCAACAAGTTCAACGTTTTATCTCGCCGTTTTTACTGCGTCGTACGAAGAAAGATCAAACAGTCGCATTAAACTTACCAGATAAACAAGAACAGAAAGCGTACTGTCCACTTACTGGTGAACAAGCTTCCTTATATGAACAACTTGTGCAAGATACATTGCAAAATGTAGAAGGATTAAGCGGGATTGAAAGACGCGGATTTATATTACTCATGCTGAACAAACTGAAACAAATTTGTAATCACCCTGCTCTTTATTTAAAAGAAACAGAACCAAAAGATATTATCGAACGTTCCATGAAAACGAGCACGTTAATGGAACTCATTGAAAATATAAAAGATCAAAATGAAAGTTGTTTAATCTTCACGCAATACATCGGTATGGGGAACATGTTAAAAAGTGTGTTAGAAGAACATTTCGGTCAGCGCGTCCTCTTCTTAAACGGTAGTGTACCGAAGAAAGAACGTGACAAAATGATCGAGCAGTTCCAAAACGGAACGTATGACATTTTTATCTTATCGTTAAAAGCAGGTGGAACTGGCTTAAACTTAACCGCTGCCAACCATGTCATTCACTACGACCGTTGGTGGAATCCAGCTGTAGAAAACCAAGCAACAGACCGCGCATATCGCATTGGTCAAAAACGCTTCGTTCACGTTCATAAACTGATTACAACGGGGACACTAGAAGAGAAAATTGATGAAATGTTAGAAAGAAAACAATCATTAAACAACGCCGTCATTACAACCGATAGTTGGATGACCGAACTATCTACAGATGAACTAAAAGAATTACTTGGTGTATAAACAAAAGGAGCTAATCCCAAAAGATTAGCTCCTTTTTCTATTCCAAAACCAATTGCTTATTATAATTCCTGTTAATCCGCCGCACGTATCCAGTAATGAATCTTGCCACATCGGTGTACGATCTCCCGTAGTCCATTGATGAATTTCATCAAATGTTGCATATCCCGCAACGAAAAGAAGAGCGTATATAAAGCACCTTTTTCTCGAATAACCTAGTCGATGAAAAGCATAATACGTCAATGAACCGAGCATAAAGAACACCATAAAATGAGCTCCTTTACGCAGGAAAAACTCAATAAATCCGCCTACACCTTTATTTGCAATACTAACAGGTGTACCACCGCCATAATCGATAGATACCCATGAAAAATGCTCTTTCACAAACTCAACATTTACATATTGTTCAATATCCGAACGCATATCCTGCTTTTTATACGGTTGTGCCGAGGAATAGAAAATCAATCCCATCCATAGTAAAACAGGAATCCAAAATAACCATTTACGCTTCATTCTTCCGAAACCCCTCTCTTAGTCTTTTAAGCGTACCAAAAAAAAGAAAAAATTTCACGCCAAAACATGACATTCACAACCTATTTATAAAGTGAAAGGGGGTGATAAACATGGCAGTCGAAACAATCGTAATGGACTTAACTTTACGTCTTGTCTTAAACAATGGATTGGATAAGAACGGAAAAACAGTTTTCAAGAACAAACAATTTAAGCGTGTTAAAACAAACGCAAACTTAGAGCAAGTACAAAACGTAGCACGTGCTCTTGCTTCCTTACAAGCATCACCACTTCACGCTGTACAACTTGTTAGCACATCAGATCTTTCTAGTCTATAAGGTGAAACTTTAATCAGTGGGGTGTTCATCCCCCGCTGATTATGAGCCAACACTGGTCGCGCTGCCCGCATATAGCGGAATAAATAAAAAGGAGGAAACAACGTATGCAAGTACTAGAATTAATTTTCACGAAAGAAGATGGAAAAACAGTTGTTTTTTCTATCGAGAAACCGATCACACCTGTCGATGCACAAGTCGTAAATCAAGTAATGGATACCATCCTGGCCTCATCTGTATTTTCATCAATTAATGAAAATACCCGAAAAAAAGGAGCCCGTCTCGTAGAAAAGAATGTATCTGAAGTTCCAATTAATTTATAAACAAAAAGACGAACCTGCATCATTTTGCAGATTCGTCTTTTTTCTTCGGCATTTCAATTGGAATAAAGATTTTTGAAAATCCGACGCATACATATTTATAGTGTTCTCCGCCTATATCAAACTCGGTCGTATATGTTGAGAAGAAAATATAATCATTTCGCTTCGTATAATTCTCGATTAATAATCCAACTTGTGGCTCAACATATTTTTTCGCCAACTTCTTACCAGCCGATGCTAAATCGCCAAGGAGGCCCTCTTCATTTTCCTTTTGAACTTCGTCTAGCTTCTTACTTACATCATTACGTTTCATAAACTGCTTTGCTGCCCAGTCCGTATATTCACCTTTACTCGGATTACTATTTGCTAAATATACTAGAAGAACAACAACTAGAGCCATAATAATATACCTTTTCTTCATACTATCTCACCGCCTACTCTTTTCTATTTTCATATATATGTACAAGCGATGCAAATTAGAAAGACTATCATCTATTGATTGTAAACAAATAACCAAAATTTACAATACGAAACAGAATATTAACAATTAATTTACTTAATTCGTATATAATAATATCGAGAACTATTATCATTTATAAAGGGGGAATCAAATTTATGAATGAAGAAAATGATATTATTATTTCTAATTCTACAATGATGTTAGAGCCTTACAAGCACCCTTATTATCAAACAAAAATGATCGACAGTAGCGGGAACCATCTTTACTCCTGTCAAACTGCTCTCCAACTCATTAAGCAATCTTGTCTAAAGAATGTTCACTCTACTTATCAAGGTAGACGGAAAGCGGTTCAAACAAACTTTAAATTCAAGCAAAATGTCCCAATTCCAATTAATCATCGAGAATATATTTGTGCTTTCCCGACAGAATCTCCTTCTTCTCCAGACTGTATATGGCTATTTTATAACCATATAGATGACATAGATTTTTTTAAAAAGAGTAAAAAAGCTAACATTCATTTTTCCAATGGTACAACTACAACCATACATATCAGTCCCCATAAGTTAAAACAACAATTATTAAAAGCCGGATACGTATTATCACGTATGAACATGCAAGATTCGCTACAATCTAAAAACCTCTTATTACACTTACTACTGTAACAGAATAAGTAGAATGGAAAGCAATATCCCTTGCCTTCCATTCTTATGATAACATTTATTCTCTTAAGCTATTTCGCATTTTCTCAAGTGCTTGCCGATACACCCATCTCACTTGATAATAAGTCATTTCCATCTCGCTAGCGATCTCCCCCATCGTCTTCCCTACAAAAAAACGTTCGAAAATAATGTACTTCTCCTTCTCATCTAATACACTCATAAAGTCCTTCGCTCTTATTTCAGCATCTTCAGACGTAAAAATCTCCTCATATTCACCTACGTAAACGTTCCTTTCTTGCAAGGCGAACTCTTTCTTTAACCTCTCTAATATATAACCTCGCACCGTTACAACTGCATATGCAGGGAAACTTCCCTTCTCCGCATCAAATCTTTCATACGCATGCCAAAGACCAATTAAACCACATTGATAATACTCTTCATAATCTTGACGAATACCTAGCTTCTTTATTTGATTTACAATCATACCTTCATATAACACAACTGCCTCTTTAAAAGTTGCTGGTTTCACACAGTACCCACTTCTAAAAGGTATACCTCTTTGTTATTCCGCCGGTACCTCCACAATATAAAAATAAAGAAGCGATTTCACTGTGAGTAATTTCAAATACTACCGCCGTAATTTGAAATTACATGAAGTAGAATTTGAAATTCTGCTGATGGTATTTGAAATAAGGGTAAAAATAAAAAAGATTCCTTCTATACATAAGAAGGAACCTCTTGTTTATACATTTTCGATTTATACTATTCTGTAGGTATACGTTTGAAGAATTTATCGATTGCATATAAACCTGTAGCTAAAATACTGCTTATAACGCCAACAAATATATACGGATTCTTATTCGGCATATATTCTACAGCTAGCAATAATACAACTAACATGAACAAAAAATTTACTAATAATTTCTTAAACATATATACCTTCTCCTTTTAACAAAAATGCAGCAATTACTTTTATAATTGCTGTATTTCTTTCTAGCGACTTAAAACATGGGTATTATTGGAACATCCCTTTTACTGCGCCAAATCCAATAGTTAAGATAAAGAATACAACCATAAGAATAGTTGCTTTCTTTTTGCTTAAACCAGCCGTAATTTGAAGACCTAACCACGTGATTACAAATCCCCAAATTGTAAATACTTCAATGCTATTTGCAATACCTTTCAAAGCACCACCACTTGAAGCGAAAACCGGTCCTAAACCAGTATACATTTCTTGACCTGATCCGCCTAACACAAATGCTAAAACGGTGTTTATTAATAAACCAATTAGTGAAATAATACTTGAATATACAGTAATCGCTAATAATTTTTTATAAGAAGTATCATTGCTCATTAACATCATTAACACTTTGTATACTGCTGCGCTAACAAAAAAACCTATCGCCATACCAATAGCGCCAAATACTACACCTGTCCCAAACGTCATTTCAGGTGAAACAGTAACACCTAAGTCCTTATTAAATTTAATTGCTTCAGGAGTTAAAGAATACACATAAGCAGCAAAACCTGCAACAAGTCCACCTAATACAGTAAGTATCCAAAACGCACCCCAAACTGCATTACTAGTCTTCATTCTCTCAAACTGTAAACCAGGAGAAGTAATCATCCCAAACAACGATGGCTTCTTCCCACCTGCATCTTGCGTATTAATATTCGTTTCCATTATAACGCCCCCTTATTTATACTGGCATATTCGGTAAGAATGCCGCAATTAACATAACAATAGCCGCTAAGAATACCGCTTTAATGATGAATAAAACGATAATTGGAATAGCTGCTTTCACTTTACTTACTCCCGCTGTAATTTGCAGTCCTAACCAAATTAAAGCAATATTCCATAAATAGAATACTTCAATCGTACTACCGATTCCATAAGCGAGTGAACCTTCTTCAAATAACATCCCTAAACTCGTATAAGACGTGAATCCATCGCCTAAACTGAAAGCTATAATAGCATTAATAAGTCTACCAATAATAACAACAACATTTGTATATACAAGGATCATTACTAGCTTTTTATAAGAAGTATCATTCCCGTAAAACATCATAAATACTTTATATATAGCTGCAATAACAAACGTTGCAAGCATAACACCTACAGTGCCCGATACAGTACCGTAAATAACTTCGGATGTAAGTGAACTCTGTCCTGCAAATTCACCACCTAATTCTTTTTGAAATTTAATCATCTCAGGTGATGTATTCATAATATATGCTTCCAAACCACTTAAAAGTCCTTGTAGCAACGCAACTAGGAAGAACATACCCCAAACTTTCTCGCTCGTCTTCATTCTCTCAAACTGTAAGCCTGGAGAAGTAATCATCCCCAATAATGATGGCTTCTCTCCGCCAACTTTTTGTGTATTCAAATTCGCTTCCACTATAACGCCTCCTTCTATGTATATAACCCGTTCTAGTGGGTGGTTCACTTCCTCATATGAGGCTACGAACCGCCCACTAGAACGGTAATGTGTAGTTCTACTACACTATTAATTACTCATAACGTAATGCTTCAATTGGGTCTAATTTCGCAGCTTTGTTTGCTGGAATTAATCCAAAAATAATACCAAGTGTCATAGAGAATAGTACGCCTCCAACGACAACTTCCCACGAAACAAGTGGTGGCCATTTCGCAAATGTGGAAACGATATATGCCCCGCCATATCCAAGACCAATTCCGATTAAGCCACCTAGAAGCGTTAACATAACTGCTTCAATTAAAAACTGTAATAAAATTTTACTACGCGTTGCTCCAAGTGCTTTACGGATTCCAATTTCGCGCGTACGTTCCGTTACGGATACAAGCATAATATTCATAACACCGATACCACCAACGACTAATGAAATACCCGCAATACCGCCGATGATCATCGTCATAATGTTAGTAACTTTAGAAACACCTTCTTGGAATTCTTTTAAGTTTACTAATTCATATTTACCTGGAATTTCGCTTGGCTTACGACTATTTAATATATCGACAGCTTGTTTCCCCGCGGTTTCTAAATTGTCTACATTTTTAGATTGAATTGCGATACTTTGAATTTCATCTGTTCCGTATAAAACAGGCCATAACGTAATCGGAATTAACCCTTCTTCCATTTCAAATCCCATAAACTCATTATCAGATGTATACACACCGACAATTTGCATCGGTTGTCCTTTCATCTCAATAATTTGTCCTACTGGATTTACGTCCTTAAATAACGTCTCTTCTGTTTTTGTACTAATCATCACAACATTATTTGCATGAGAAATATCTGATTCGTTTAAAGTACGTCCCTTTACAACCTTTACTTTATGAACCGCAAAATATTCATTATCAAGACCAATTACATTCAGATTTGCTTTTTTATCATTTACATCAAGCACCTCTGAATTCTGGTTTGTCGTAATAACATGTGAAACATCTTTCACTTGTTTTACTTCCAAAATATCCTCTTCCGTTAACTTTGGTATTTCAAATCCACCTATAGCAAACTCATCATTCATATCTGGTTGAAACTGAATTGGCATAAGGTTATTACCAGAACCAGCGATTTTCGACTTCAGCATCGCTTCCCCGCCTTGCCCAATTGCAACGACAGTAATAATCGAACCTACTCCGATAATAATACCGAGCATCGTAAGAGCTGAACGCAGTTTATGAGCTAAAATAGAAGATAGAGCGATTTTTATACTATCTAGTAAACTCATACCGCACACCTTCTATCTTCTGTAATTTTCCCGTCTCGCAGTACAATGCGGCGGGAAGAATACGCTGCTACTTCTTCTTCATGCGTAACCATAACAATCGTTGTACCTTCTGCATTAAGCTTCGTGAAAATATTCATAACTTGCTCACCAGACTTCGTATCAAGCGCACCAGTTGGTTCATCGGCCATAATGAACGTTGGATTATTCGCAATCGATCTTGCAATCGCTACACGCTGCTTCTGTCCACCTGATAACTCGTTCGGTAAATGGTGAACTCTGTCTGACAAACCGACTTTACCAAGCGCTTCCAGAGCTCTTTGACGACGTTCTGCTTTCTTCACGCCACCGTATACGAGCGGAAGTTCAACATTTTCTACCGCTGAAAGACGCGGAAGCAAATTAAAGTGCTGAAACACAAAACCAATATATTCATTACGAATTAAAGCAAGCTTTGACTCATCTGCTGTTAAGATATTCACATCATTCAGCATATATTCGCCTTCTGTTGGACGATCCAAACAACCGATAATATTCATAAGCGTTGATTTACCAGAACCAGATGGTCCCATAATCGAAACGAACTCACCGCTTTGAATCGTTACACTAATATCATGCAAGATCGGCACTGCCAACTTCCCTTGATAATACGTTTTAGAAATATTATTTAACGTAATCATTTCTCTTTCACTTCCATTCCGTCATACACGTTGTCGGAAGGATTCTTTACCACCTTTTGCCCCACTTTTGCGCCTTCAACAATCTCTGTCCAATCTCCATCAGTAGAACCTTTTTTCACATTTTGTTTACGAAGCTTTCCTTCCTCTTCAATATAAACAAATGCATCGTCGCCTTCTTCTACAATGCTCTTAGTTGGAACAGCAATCATCGTCTTATTCTCTAAATTTACTTGCAGGGAAACATGATAACCTGGAGATAGACCATCTTGCGTATCAAGACTTGCTTTATATGTATATTGAGACATATTTTGCGTCGCTTCACCCATACCACCTGCTTGAGCCATCTCTGCACTCGTTGGGAACTCACTTACCTCTGTAATCTTACCTGTCCACTTCTTCTTATTATTTGCTTTCGCAGTAACAGTAAATGTTTGATCTGGTTGAATTTGTGACTTCTGAAGCTCAGTTAACGTTCCTTGAACTTGGAATGGATCTTTAGACGCCACTTGTAAAAATGCTTTCCCTTGACCACCTAATGCTTGAGAAGAACTTTGCGCCGCATCTTTATCTAACTTTTGAACGACACCAGCAAAATTACTATAAACCGTAAGTTCTTTCTGCTTTTTACTTAACTCTTCTTTTTGCAACTTTCCTTTTTCTTTCTCAAGATCAGTTGTCTTTTGTGCCATCTCTAACTCACTTACTTGCTCTTCCATCGGATCTGTTATTTCTTTCCCAGCTCCGCTGTCTTTCGCCTTCTTGATTTCTTTCTTCAGCGAATCAATCTTCTTTTTACCTTGATCATAACGCATATCCGCCATCTTCTGATCAAGCTCAGCTTGCTTCATTTGAAGATTCATTTCTTCATTATCATAAGAGAATAACTTCGTGCCTTTTTCTACCTCTTGTCCTTCTTTCACAACAATTTCTTTCACTTTTCCTTTAGTCGGATCAGCATAGAAACTTTCAATATTTGCAGGTTTCACCTGTCCCGCAATTAACTTCGTATTATTAAGCTTTCGCTCCGTTACCTTCTCAAAACTCACAGCATCAGCCGTTGTTGCTGCGCCCTTCTTCTTCCCTTGCATTACAAAAATATTAACTGCCGCTACAATAACAATTAGTGCAATAACTCCCATGATAATCCATTTCTTCTTCTTGTTTGGAGTACGAACCGTATTTGGTACCATTTTCTCGCTCCCTTTATAACTTAATAGTTTAATATAAAAATTGTATAAAACTTTCTGAAAACAAATTACATATTATTACATTCTTTTTACAAAGTTTTACACATCCATTTATATTGTAACAAAAATTCCAATGATTAGAAATATGACATATTGTCTTTTAAGATAGATTTAAGGAAAGGTTATATTAATATAAGAAAAGCTATCCAAAATGATAATTGGATAGCTTTTCAAACAAAATATTACGCTACTTTAGTTTTTTTCCCCTCATGCCCACGTTGAACGATGAACAAGAAGATTGTTGATAAAATTGCACCTGTTAATAGTAAGATGAAGCAACCGTCCCAGCCAGAACGATCAACAATAACACCGATTGCTGCGTTTGCTACAAGACTTCCGCCTACATAACCGAACAGACCACACATACCAACTGTCGTACCTACCGCAAATTTCGGTACTAATTCCATCGCACTTAAACCGATTAAAAACTGTGGTACATAAATTAAACAACCGATAATAGAAACTGCAATACTTACAACAAGTATGCTAGTTGCTTGCCAATATACAAACGTACCAATAACAACTCCGACCATACTAATGATACATAATGGCATACGTTTTCCTTTAAATAATTTATCACTTAAAAGACCAACGATTAATGAACTTGGAATTGCCATACCTTCAAAGATTGCGTACGCCGCATGTGCTTCATTTTTTGAGAAACCTTTAACTGTCGTTAAATAAAGTGGAACCCAGTTAATAACGCCGAAACGAATTAAATAAACAAATGCATTCGCAATACATAAGAACCATACAAATTTATTTTTCACTACATACTTCATCAAAATTTCTTTTGGTGACATCTTGTTAGCATGATCTGCTTTTTCAAGATTCTCATAGTCATTACGATACTCATCAATTGGAGGAAGACCTTCTGATTCTGGTGTATCCTTCGCATTAATCCAAACAAGAACGGAAATTACCATTGCGATAATCGCTGGGAAAATAAACACGCCGCCTTGCCAATGGTTTTCACCAAAAATAGCTACCCCAATTCCAACAAGTGGTGGTACAAGCATTCCGCCAACGTTATGTGAAATATTCCAAATACCTGTTTTCGTACCGCGTTCTTTCTTCGAGAACCATTTCGTCATAACGATACTACAAGGTGGTGCTCCCATACCTTGTACAATGCCGTTTAGAACAAGTAGTGTAACAATCATTCCAAATGACGATGCAAAACCGAAACAAATATTTACAAGCCCTGATAAGAATAAACCGACTGCGATAAAGCGCTGGGCGAAAGCTTTATCTGACAAATTCCCCATAAAGAACTTACTAAATCCATAAACAATTGCCATGATTGAACCTAGCAGTCCAATTTCAGCTGTACTAAATCCATATTCTTGTACTAAATACGTACTTGATAACGTAAAGTTACTACGAACTAAATAATAAGCAGCATACCCAACTGAAATTCCCATCAATACACGAATACGTAATAATTTGTATACTCGATCAATCATATCTGCTGGCAATCTCTCAATTGCAGGTGCTGGCTTAAGCCATTTAAACATATATTTTCGTCTCCTTTTCTCACTTCTGAGAGAGACGCTGTCTATTCCATATCTCGATTATTCCGCTATTTGATATATTTTGGTTTGTTCTTCTAACCGGCTGTCCTTCTATTTCTTTCTCATTCTTCGCAAACATCGTTGGTACGCCAAACGAAACTTTTTCTAAAATGTGACCCGCTTCTTCTGATAAACAATAATTAATAAATAAATCCGAAATAATACCATTCGGTGCACGTTTTAGTTTCGAAATCGCATTAACAGATAATCCTGTTTGCTCAGGTATAATACTTACAATTGGAAAGCCTTGTTTTTGAAGCATTCTCTGGTCTCCCATGAAATTGATGCCTATCATATACTCACCGCTCGCAACAAGTTCTGCCGGTATATAACCATTCACCGTTACTTCACCAACTTGCCCTGCAAGGTTCTTCACATATTCCTTCGCTTCCTCTTCACCTACAGTATCAATAAGTGATTGAAAAAACGTATATGCTGTTCCTGATACATTCGGATCTGGCATAACAATCTGTCCCTTATATACTGGATTTAATAAATCTTGCCACCTTGATGGATAAGGAAGTCCGAGCAGTGCTATTTCTTCATTCCACCGCTCTTTATTGATTGCAATTGCCAGTTTCTCCACTTCATAACCGTACCAATAACCGTCTTTATCTTTAACAGTTTTGGAAATACGGTTCGCATGCTGACTCGCAACAGGAATAGATAGATTTTTTTGTTTCATCATTTGATGCGCATCTACCGTACCACCAATAATAATATCCGCTTTCGGATTTCCAGCTTCCTCTTCTACTCTCCGAAGAAGCTCTTCTGTCGAAAGACGAATAAATTCATACGTACAGCCGCGTGGTTTACAAAATGATGAAAGCAAAGCTTCACCAACTTCCTCGCGTGCTGCTACATACGCAACAAGATGACGATCATCCAAAATAGGGAGACCACTTTTATTATATTTAATAGAGGTTGTATCTCGAGAGCAACTAGACATCGCTCCTCCAATTACTAGCAAAAAGAAGAAAAAGGCTATCTTTCTCATGACACATTCTCCTTTACAAACAACTCTGCTAGGGAGCCCTTCATATACATGACATTCCCGTTATTATCACCGAGATATTGCACAACAAAGTACGATGGATACACAGAAATAGTTAGAATATCCTCCCGCTCATTCTTTACACGCTTCCCTGTTTTATAAGCTGTAATATAAGCAATCGGTTCATTCTGTGATTGTAATAATTTCTGTATTTCTCCGTAATCCGTAATTTGCTTTGCATACCGAACCGAATCAAGTATGTGCGTAACATTCATCGCACGTTCTACATCACCTTGGCGTACTATAACATCCTGTGCTGACGCAAAAAAATCACTAATACGCTCTGGTGTGTAATACAGGCTTAACAAATACGTTTGGAATGCTGAAATCATTGGATCCGTACCATTCTTTCCGTACATATCAGCCCCGTACTGGAACAAGTCACCTACTGCAAAAGTACGTTTATGTCCATTCAAGTACGTTACTTCTCCAGTAAATACTTGTTCTTGATCCTTAGCCTCTCTCGGTTCTATTTGAATTCGGTCAAAGAATGAAACAATCGTATGCAAACGAACTTCATCCGTTATAACGATTTCTCCCCACTTTTCATGCCTAACCTTCATTTCAGTAGGCAGGGATTCATTCACTCTTTGTAAAACAGTTTGTTTGTCATTCACTATTGTGATTCGGTTGTATATTTGCTTCTCCATCACATAAAACAAAATAAGAGAAACAATTATACAAAGAACAAACATAAGAATTTGAAATGATAGCCTTTTCATTTCTGCCTACCTCCAAGATAAAAAAACGTTGTTTCGAAAATACCGCATAATTGTTTCATAAATGTATCATTTAACCGCTTTCAAGTTTTTTATGTCTTCCATCCGTCTCGGAAGTAAGAATGTAATAAATATTGTAGTCCCTATTTCTTCACTACTCTCGATCCGCATACTTCCGCCCTGCTTATTCATAATCTCCTGACAAATATACAAACCGTAACCATTCCCGTAACTAGAAGGCAGCACCTTCCCGCTTGATGATTCATTCCACTCTGCAAGCACACTTTCATCTATACCAATGCCATCATCATGAACAAAAACCTTTGCTTCACGTTCATTTACAATTACATTCATACGAATTTGCGTAGCGTCGCTATATTTTATCGCATTATCCAGCACGTTTAAGAAAATCTGTTTCGTCTTATCAAAATCTGCAACAACATGTACATCTGTTAACTCATTTATCACTTCAATCTCAAATTTCTGCAGGCGAGGTTTCACAATTGAAACTGCTTCTTCTGCTAATTCCTTTATATTCACAACTGTAGGTGACACTTCAAACGTACTCGTCCCGTACTTTGAAGACTTAAGTAATTCCTCTACAAGTGATAATAAACGCTCACTTTCTACAGCTACATATCGCAGGCTCTCCTGTACATCTTCCTGCGCCTTTAACTTCGGAATTAAATCCACATAGCCAATAATTGCAGTTAGCGGTGTTTTTAGCTCATGCGTAATACGGTCTAAGAAATCTTTCTGCTTCTCTTTCTCCTCTTTCAATTGCTTAATATGCAGCTCAATTCCATCGGCCATCGCATTAAAAGATGCTGAAAGCTGAGCAATTTCTACATATTCATTTAGCTCAATCTTACTTTTATAATCACCATTCGCAAGCCGATGCGCCATTTGTCTTAACTGATCGATTGGCTTATGAAGAGACTTTGCCAAACGAATTGCAAAGAAAATACCAGCAGCTACTAGACAAAGTGATGTCATTAAGAACGTCCAGCCAACATTTGTTAAAACTTCCTTCTCACCCGTTAACTCATTTATAAAACGAACACTTCCAATGACATCGTTTCCATAATAAACTGGGCTTGAAAACAAAAGAATTGGAGCTGGGTCTCCCTCTTCAAAAACATAAGATTTCTTCCCCTTCAAAGAGCTCTCAATATCAATATTCCGATGAAGAAGTGCTCCCTTTTGCGTATCGGCAACAACATCTCCATTCTTCCCAATCATCTGTACACGGACACCCATGCGCTTCGCTAAATACGAAGCAATTAAAAGTGAATTCGGACCGAGCGTCTCGACCTCTGCTTCCTTCTCTAAATAATTCATCGTATAAATTTGTGCTTCTACACTTAACTTCTCTAAAGAATTTGCCGCGTTATGATACATATTCTTTTCTAACGTAATATACACAACTGCATACAAAAGAACAAAAATCGGGATTAACAGTCCAACTATTCCAAACACCATATTTCTTTTTAAAGACATACCATCACCACTTAACAATCCAGTTTATAGCCGACGCCATAAATTGTCTTAATATATTCCCCGCTATTCCCTAACTTCTTCCGCAATCTTTGCACCATAATATCAACCGCTCTCGTATTTCCGATATACTCAAATCCCCATACTTTCTCAAGTAACTCATCTCTCATAAACACACGCTGCGGATTTGAAACAAACAACTGACATAAATTAAACTCTCGGTACGTTAACTGAATTTCTTCTCCACTAACATGTACTTTTCTTTCCTTAGGACAAATCGTTATCTCTCCCGCCCCGATTACTTCATGACTTACAGTGACATCTTCCTTCTTCACACGCCGCGTCATATTCTTGACACGAAGAATCAGCTCTGCATAATTAAATGGCTTCGTCACATAATCATCTGCACCAAGCTGCAAACCAAGCAATTTATCATTCATCTGACTCTTCGCAGTTAACATGAGTACTGGAATATCTCTATCCTTCTCACGGAACAAACGAAGCAGCTCATACCCATCTATATCTGGAAGCATAACATCTAAAATCAAAACATCCGGTCCTTCATTCCATTTCTCTAAAGCTTCTCTTCCATCAGCTGCTGTCAATACTTCATACCTTTCCATCTCCAACTGCATCCGAATCAAATTACGAATGCTCGATTCATCATCAACTACAAGTATTTTCATTATTCTCCTCCTTCCATCACGTATTATAGTACAGTTTAGTATAGCAAAAATCCTATAAAAAAAGAGAGGGTATTGTCGAACATATGTTGAACGACAATACCCTCTCTTTCACTTATTATATTTTATTTATCATACCCATTAGGTTTCTTCTGATGCCAATTCCAGGCATGCTCAATGATTGTCTTCACATTTACATACTGCGGATCCCAGCCTAACTTCTCTTTCGCTTTCTGAGAAGAAGCAACTAAACGTGCTGGATCTCCCGCACGGCGCGGTGCTACCTCAGCAGGAATTTCATGATTTGTAACTTCGCGAACTGCATCAACGATTTCTTTCACGCTGAAACCATTACCATTTCCTAAGTTATAGAAATCACTCTCTCCGCCGTTCTGCAAGTCTTTAAGACCTAAGAAGTGAGCTGCCACTAAATCTTCAACATGAATATAATCACGGATACAAGTACCATCTGGTGTATTATAATCATCACCAAACATCATAATCTTCTCGCGTTGCCCTAATGCCACTTGCAATACAAGAGGAATTAAATGCGTCTCTGGACGGTGATCTTCCCCAATAATACCATTTGGAGTTGCACCAGCCACGTTAAAGTATCTGAAAATCTTATAACGTAAATTAGAAGCTTGGCTATACCAATGAAGCATCTTCTCGATTGCTAACTTCGTTTCTCCATATGTATTCGTTGGATTTGTCATCGTTTCCTCAGTAATAAGATCTACATCTACCTCACCATACGTTGCCGCAGTAGAAGAGAAAATAAACTTATCTACCTTAAACTCATCCATTACCTCTAATAAACAAAGTGCACCATACACATTGTTATTATAATATTGAAGAGGCTTCTCCATACTAACTCCAACTAAAGAATCAGCTGCGAAATGCATAACTGCCTCAATATTTTCTTGTGTAAAAACATCTCTTAAAAACGCTTTATCACGAAGGTCTCCATTATAAAACTTCGCGCCTTCCGTAATCGCATCTTCATGACCCGTTTGTAAGTTATCTACTACTACAACAGATAAACCTTCGTCTACTAATTTTTTCACAGCGTGAGAACCGATATAACCGGCTCCGCCGCAGATTAAGATTGAATTCATTGTCTTCCTCCTACATATATTAGGATTTCTTACTCACTTACTTATTATAAAAGGTATACGATTGCTCGTATACCTTTTGTGTACCTTTATTACTTTGCAACGAAATAATCCGTTACATATTGTGCCCAAACTTCATGCCCTTTAGCACTTGGGAAACCAAACTCTTCTGTTAAGTATGGCAGGATAGCCTTCGTTGCTGCATCAGGCCATGCTCCCCAGTGATCCACATATGTATAACCGTTTTGCGTCGCAAATTGTTTTAACGCTTCAATTGCCTTCGGATAATTCTTCGCACCATACACTGGGTTTGGTGGTTGAATCATAATCGTAGCACCCTTTGCACTAGTAGAAAGTGCCTGCACGAATTTCTGTGTACTCGCAACAGAGTTTCCATTACCAGTTTTACCATTGTCAGTAATAAATGGTGGTTCGAATAAAATCACATCTGGATTTTCTTTCGCAATCTCTTTATCACGCTTATTTGCGATTAACTCGTCCGTACTTTCACCCTTATATTCCTTTACCGTCACATTCCATAAACCTTTACCATAAGCAGTTTCTAAATTAGCCGTTAACTTAGCTGCCCAAGCATCTTTTTCAGATGAAGAAGCTTCATCACCAACAATAACAAGATTTACTGCCTTGTTATCCTCAGCAGCTTTCTTTAACTTCTCTTTCACTTCATCTGGTAAATTCTTTGCATATGCTTCATTAAAAGATGACTTCGCATCTTGTTTTTTCTCTATTTTCTTCGCTCCGCTATCTTTCACTTCAGACTTCGTTTTCGTTACTTCACTCGTCTGTCCTGTCGCATTCGCAACCTTCTTATTCCAATATAATTTACCGCTCACAACCGAAGCGACAAACAATACAAAAATAAATAGGACAAGTACTGCTTTCTTATTCATCGATTCACCTCATCTATTAATCTCACAATATATAATACTAATATAAATCTAAGCAAAAATAAACCCAACTCCTTCCAAAGGAGTTGGGTTATTACATATTACTTCGTCACTTCAAGATGCGCTCTTAACTTATTCGTAATATCTTGTTTTGCTGCATCTGGAACGTAATAGTACCAAATACCATCAGCGGCCTTGTGGCCGTCACCTGAGATTTGGATATCTTCACTATTTTTCAAACAATCTTTATAGTTCTTTTGCATATCAAACATTTGATCTTGCGTTAAGTTTGTCTTCACATTCTTCTGAATTGCTGTTAACACATCGCCATAGCTTGATAAAGAAGAGAAGCTTGCACCCTTCTTAATAACAGCCTGCATTACTTGACGTTGGCGCATTTGACGTCCGAAGTCACCGCGAGGGTCTTCTTTACGCATACGTGTAAATGCTAGGGCTTGGTCACCTGTTAAATGTACATTACCTTTAGCAAAGTGATGACCATTCGCAGTAAATTCTAAATCATTATTTACATCTACCCCACCAACTGCATCAACAATATCTTTAAATCCTTCCATATTCACTTCAATGTAGTAATTGATAGGAACATTTAAGAACTTTTCTACAGTTGCGACAGACATATCTACTCCACCAAATGCATAAGCATGATTGATTTTATCACTTTTTCCTTTTCCAACAATTTCGGTATATGTATCACGAGGGATACTTACTGTTTTCATTGAATTATTTTTAGGATTTAAAGTAATAACCATTAAAGAATCTGAGCGACCTTTATCTTCACCACGTTCATCGGCTCCTAGTAATAGGATAGATACTGGTTCAGATTTATTGATTTTTTCTTCTTGCTTATTACCTTCATCACGCTTTAATGGTTTATGAACTTCATCTAATGTTTTTGAGACTTTTGAGTACACATTATAAGCATATATTCCTCCGCCTATAATCATTACTCCTATAACCCCTAGTATCCATAATAGGATTTTCTTTTTCATTGCTATAGACCTCTTCTTTCCATTATTCCGGATTTCCTCAGATAATACAAATACTAATTTAGTCTATTATACTAGGAATGATATTCTATAACTAGTATAATATCATTCAAGTACCGTAGACTTTTAATTATTTTACTTTATAGTAATCTACATACCAATTAGTAAACTCTTGTAATCCCTTTTCAATAGATGTCTCAGGTTTAAAATCAACAGCTTTCTGCAATAAATCCGTCGATGCGTAAGTAGCCGGTACATCCCCTGGCTTAATAGGTTCAAAATCTTTTTTAAACTCTACTGCCCTTCCTAATGAGTTACTCAATGCTTTCTCTAATGCTTTAATAAATACCATCAACTTTTCAGGGTTATTATTACCAATATTAAATACTTTGTGCTTTACATCTTCTACAGGTGGATTGCTTAAAAGACGTTGAATTCCCTCAACAATATCATCTATATAAGTAAAGTCACGATATAAATCATTTTCAAAGTCACCATTATTAAATATCTTAATGGATTCATCATTGAAATACTTATTTGTAAAACCAAAATAGGCCATATCCGGACGCCCCATTGGCCCGTAAACTGTAAAGAATCGCAATCCAGTTGCAGGAATCTTATACAAGTGACTATACGTATGTGCCATTAACTCATTTGATTTCTTAGTGGATGCATAAAGTGATACCGGATGGTCCACAAAATCCGTTTCCTCAAACGGTACCTTTTTATTAGCACCATAAACAGAACTAGATGATGCATATACAAGATGGTCTACTGGATAATGTCTACATGCTTCAATAATATTATAAAAACCAATAATATTACTTTGAATATATACATCAGGATTTTCAATTGAATACCTCACACCAGCTTGTGCAGCTAAATTCACTACAATATTTGGCTTGTATTCTTCAAAAATCTTAGTAATCATATCCTTATCAGAAATATCACCTTTAATAAAATTAAATTTCTCATATGGCTTAAGTTGCTCCAAACGAGCATATTTAAGATTCACATCATAATAATCGTTTATATTATCAACACCTATGACTTTGCAACCTTGTTCTAATAATTTCTTAGATAAGAAATATCCAACAAAACCCGCTGCTCCTGTAATAAGGTATACTTTACTATTATCTAGAAGCTTGTAATTCAACGTTACCCAACTCCTTCATACGTTCTCTATTTGTAGATTTTCTTCCGATAGAATGATACTCTACTGCAGCTTCTTGCATCGCTTGAACATCATAAATATTTCTTCCATCATATACTAGAGGTGTTCTCATTAATTTCTTATAAGTTTCTGGAGTTAATTCTTTCACTTCTCCCCATTCTGTGAAAATAAAGCATACATTTGCACCTTCTAATGCATGTTCGACATTAGAAACATATGTAATATTACCATTTTTATTTTTACCCTCTGGGTACACTTTAGCAAAGTTATTTGCACCGACTGGATCAAATGCATAAATATCTGCGCCCTGCTCTAACAGTAAAGGAATATTTTCAAGAGATGCAGCTTCTCTTAAGTCATCTGTACCTGGTTTAAATGTCAATCCTAACACCGCTACTTTAAGACCATTGAAAGTAATTAACCTTTGGCTCGCCTTTTTGTATAATAAAGTCTTTTGATCCTTATTTACATCGATAGCAGCCTTTACCGTTTTTAATTCGTAACCATTTTGGCTCGCTAAATACTCTAATGCTTTAGTATCTTTAGGGAAACATGATCCCCCAAACCCAATACCTGCATTTAGAAATTTACTTCCAATACGCTCATCAAAACTCATACCTTTTGCAACATCTTGAATGTCCGCACCAACTAACTCACAAAGGTTTGCAATATCATTCATATAAGAAATTTTAAGAGCTAAGAAATCATTTGAAGCGTACTTAATCATTTCAGCGGATCGTCTATTAACCGCAACAATAGGTAAATGGAATGGTTTATAAAGATTCATTAATACTTCTTCTGCCCATTTACTTTCAGTACCGATAACAATTCTTTCTGCATATAACGTGTCATGGACAGCAGAACCTTGTGCTAAAAACTCTGGATTTGATGCTACTTCAACTTTCACATCATTAACTAAAAAGTCTTGAATAAACTGCTCAACTTTGTCATTTGTTCCAATTGGAACAGTTGATTTTACAACAACGAGACAATTTTTTTCTATACTTTCAGCAATTTGCTTTGCAACAGTTGCAATATATGAAAGGTTTGCAGAGCCATCCGCTTGTTCTGGAGTTCCTACACCAATAAAAATTGCATCTGCATCTTTGTACGCTGCTTTGTAATCTGTTGTATAATCAATTCTTCTAGCAGCATAGTTCTTCTGCATTAGTTCTTCTAAACCAGCCTCATAGATTGGGGAAACTCCAGATTTCATTAAATCTACTTTTTTCTCATCGATATCAACACAAGTCACTTGATGACCAACTTCAGCAAAACATACGCCTGCTACTAGGCCGACATACCCTGTTCCTGCTACTGCTATTTTAAACATACCTGATACTCCTTTTACTTTTTTTAAATGCTCAAATCGTAAAAAATAAAGTCTTTTTTATATCATATACACATAAGAACAAATGGTTTATATACCCAAAATTAATTAGCATAATTTTCATTTATAGCATACTCTCAACTTATGAGTCTCTAAAGCTCCTATAAAACAACCTTCTATTCTAAAAATTGCAAAGTATATTTTGTCAAAACTAATACTCTCTATGATTTAATCTTAAAAATCTTTAATATATACATCATATCTTTTTTCATGTTAGGAAGTAGATAAAGCAAGACAAAATAGAACAATATACAAATAAAAATCGTTATAACATCCCATATTATTCCATCGTTTAATAGTTGAAGTACATAGCCTAACAAACCCATCGTTATCGCTGATGTTAAAGTAGGTAAAACATTATTTATCATTTTCATTACCGGAAACCCTACAAAAAACTTCAGCACTAAGAAATGTACTGCAATTGCCTCTATTCTAATTAATGATCTAGCGTAAACAAATGCCCAAAATCCATATTTTCCACTTATAATACATACTGGAATGAGTACTATTAAATGCAAAATTTGAGCTAAAAATGATAACTTAGGCCTTCCTTTCGCTCTATATACTTCACTACAATAATGTCCAAGTACTATCTGTATCGCACTTGTTAATGCCCAGATAGCAATTATTTTACTAGCATCTATCCATTGATCTCCTAAAAGGATTTTTACTGCTAAATCACTAAATAAATATACACCTATCCCTAAAGGAAAGACTAAAATAGAAATTGCCCGCTGCATCTTAAAAAATGTTCGATTAAATCTATCTTGATCATCTTGTAAGCGCGATAAAGCAGAAAAAAGGATAGGAGTAGTAGCAGATGTAATTATAGCCAGAAAAGCACTAACCATCGTTGTAGACGTTTTATATAGACCAAGTAAATATTCATTAAATAAACTTCCCACTATAAATGCATCTATCCATATTGTAAGCCAAATTGAAATCGCTTCTATTAACGACCAAATACTAAACGACAGCATAACTTTTAAAACCTTAATATCATAAAAAAGCTGCGGCCTCCATTTTGACTTAATATTCAATATAATCGCATTTACAATTTGACCACAAATTGTTCCAATAATTAATGACCAGTAACTCATTCCAATTAAAGCAAGAGGAATAGTAACAACAAAAGGAACACTAACTGACATCAACCGTACATAAAATAAGGTTTTAAAATCAAATTCCCGTCTAAATAAAGCCATCTGTATACTAGAAAATGAAGATATCGGCAACTGAACACATGAAATAACTATTACTAGCCCTAGTCCAGGATTTCCAACTAAAGTTGCAATTTGATTTGAAAAAATTCCAATTAGGCCCCAAAGAATAAGCGATATCCCAAAATTCGTCCAAAATGCCACGTTAGCACTTCTGTACTTTTCCTTATCGTTCTTGAATTCATGTTGGACTAAGTATTTTTGAAAGCCCGCATCAGTAAACATATCTGCAAAGCTTATAATCATGGTGATAGTTGCTATAACACCAAAAGCTTCTGGAGAAAGAATCCTAGCCAAAATTAAATTAGTAAAAGGAATAACTATTTTAGCAGCTATTTCAGTAATAGATGCCCATCGAGTTGCTTTTAAAACCTTACCTCTTAGATTCTCTTGCTCCATCTTATGACTCCTCTTTATCTCAAAAAAATTACTTTATACGAACTAATATTATTATGTTCTATGAAATTATATATATATTTATTATTTTTTAACTCTACTTTATTTATCAATCGGCAATTGCAACCAACTGCCCATCTTGTAACCAAATTCCTCGGGTTCAAACTTTTCATATCCACTACCATGATAGAACGTCATTTCGCCAAAATATATCTTATCCTTAATAGAATAAAAATCCACTCTAACATGATAGTATTCTTTCGATAATATTCTAGCTAATTGGAGCATTTCTTCTAATTTTTCTGGTTTTTCAATTAACCTTTCAGGATCTGTTGGATGTTTAATAGATGATGAAACATAATTCCAATCAGCATCATATAAATTTCTTTTATGACCCTCGAAGCGGTTATAATCTACCTGTATTATTTTAGGTTCCCCTAAAAAGCAAAATATTTTATAGTCCTTTAATTCGATTCCCGATTCATCTACCATAAACTTTTCACAAATAATGCGAGGCTTTACATTCTTATACGGCCATTCTCTACCGTGATAATAAAAGTTTCTTTTTAAACTTCTGTTAATTTTCTTTTTAGCCTTTTTTAAGTTTAAAGCACCCTTATCCTCACACACAATTAATCCACCAGAATCATGTGTACATTTTAGGACAAACTGATTAGGTAACAGATTAAAATCAATGTCCTCAAACATATCCCACTCTCCTAATAATGGAATAAGGTACTCCTTCCCTATGGTTTTCTCTATATGTTT
Source organism: Bacillus cereus group sp. MYBK79-1 (assembly GCF_051915365.1). Classification (NCBI taxonomy): domain Bacteria; kingdom Bacillati; phylum Bacillota; class Bacilli; order Caryophanales; family Bacillaceae; genus Bacillus; species Bacillus cereus group sp. MYBK79-1. Next base: position 64,973 of record NZ_JBQAEO010000015.1, read on the forward strand.
TCTGACTTCCAGCTTATCCACAAGTTGTGTATATTCTGGATTCCTATCATAAAGCTTTAACCATTGCAATTTTTCATTAAATGTCATCGGTTTTTTTAAGTCTAACTTTTTTCCCGTTCTTAACCAAAATTTAGTCTCCAAAAATTTATCATCCGGGTAATTATTGAATATTTTTAAGTTCATTAAACGGGAAATAATCATTTTGGGATTTTTAGCTATTTTATATATCTTTTTAAATGCCATTACCATTCATTCCTTACATTAGGTTCTATTCTGTTTAAATTATTTATGGTGTCTATTTCTTTATACTTACATACGCTATATATACCACTGGCATGTATATAGCTAACCTAAAGGACAACATATTTAATATAATTGTTGAATTTAAGATCATACCTTGCGCCAAATAAAATGAAACAATTGAAGCTATGAAAACTATTTCTATCTTATTACTTTTAGAATACAATGAATCAAAAAATACGCCCAACCTGACCGTTATTACTGATAGAATAGGGGCTAAGATCCAGCCAAATAACATATATCCTTCGCCAATCATTGGCAAAATTTGATCTCCTCTCCATCCATTTAATCCCATGGACATTCTTGTATCAAACAAATTAGCAACTGTAGAAAAATCAATGTTCTTTACAACAGCTCCAATTCCAAATAACGGTCTGAGGAATCCAAATAAGTATGTCTTTATATCAAGTTCACTAGGAAAATAATTTATTGCTTCAATTGCAATTGCAACATTATATTGACCAAGAAAATATGTCTGTAAAAAATCCAAATCAAAATATTCTACAAAAAAGCCATTTACCGAATCATGTAACCCTCGAGATACAGTTGTAACAGCAACAAGGATTACTCCAATAGAAGCAATAGCAAAAATAGTGGTTCTTTTATATTTGGGAAATAAGTTCCACAAAAACAACAAAATAGCAAAGGTATCAGCCAACAATTTTTTTCTATTAGTTCCTATTCTAATACCAATGATAACCATAGATATTACTAAAATAAACATATAAGAAAACAAGCTGTTTTTTGAAAAACCACCTTTGAATTTTCTTTGTAATAATATAATAAACGCAAAAAGAATAAAATATTTCGCATTAATTAAACATTCTCTAATTCCTAAAATAAGTGGTGATCCGATTTCATCATTTAATGCCCTATTAACCTCTCCAAAGAAACTTAGTCCCTGTCGAGCTTGTGGAAATAAAATAATTAATATAACCGATACTAAAGCAAAAATTAAATAAATTAACGGATTAGCCTTTGATTCAAGAATTTTTTTCTGTTTCTTATAATTATCCGGTATTGTTTTTTTAGACCAATAGAAAATTAATATTGAGGTTATTAATAGTTCCCAACACATTAGTATACCTGCCAAATTCAGACTTTCTGAAGATGGTGATACTTTTGATATTCCCCAATATGTGCCATTTAAAATTGTTACTATGGACAAAACGACATATCTTATAAAAGCAACACCTGAAAATAACACTATAAAAGGCGTTCTTTTTTTTATAAGTGGTTCCCATAAAAACAAATAAAAACATAACAGGAAAATTAATGGTAATAGAACAGTAATCTGATACCCCTCTTCTAATGACTCAAAATTGACAAACAGGATAAAAATCAGATATACTGTCACACTAATTATTGCACAGATATACTTTATAATTGTATTTTGATTCAAATATCAATTCCCTCACATTCTTTCTCATTTTCTTAAAAACGATATAAGCCATCTTTAAATTCTTTGAAAAACCTACCTCTTCTTTCCTCTATATTTTTCTTATCATATTTTTGAGACTCAGTATAATTACGCATTGCCTGTTTTCTCATTATTTGTTTATCAAATTTTTTCAAAATCATACATATTTCCTGGATATTCTTTCTCGAGTTACTAAAAATAAAATCTGCCTCTATCAACTCGGGTATTCCAGCTGTTTTAGCTCCAAAAGCGGGCAATCCTCTACTCATTGCCTCAATTAATGCTCTTGGCAGCCCTTCTTGTTTACTCGGTTGTACATATATATCAATAGCCTTTAGCCATTTAAAAACTCTATCGTGTGGCATAGGACCTAAAAATTTCACCTGATCGATGACATCGTATTTTTGAGCCATAGTTTTTAGGTAACTCTGGTCCCCTCCACCTACCAATTGGTATTCAAAATTACTTATACCTTGCTTTTTCAATTTACCTAGGGCCTCAATTACATACTGTTGTCCTTTATATTTAACATCAACAGCTGCGGTAGTACCCAAAGTTATTTTATCTTCACTATCCATTTTTTCTATTTTTTCCAATCTCTCCCGAAGGGTTTCATCATCAAATTCCTTAAGAGCCACGTTAGAACAATTTGTACTTTTTCCCTTAGTTGGATACCTCTTTTGTAAGAATTCATTAGTTACATAAACTGCATGACTAGCAGATTTAACGCGCTTTTTTGTAGCATAATACATAAATGGCGCTACTAGCTTCCCTTTTAAACTATGATTCCAAAAAGCATCCCACGGGCATGCAACCACTTCAATCAAATATGGTTTTTGAAGTTTTCTCGCAATATCAACAGCAACAGACCCAATAATGCTCGGAAGACGAACAACTACATAATCTGACTTTATAATCTCTTCCTCTATAATTTTCTCAGCCATTTTTTTACCTGATAACATTCCTTTTGAGCTAGATAAATTAGGACATTCCACAACATCAAAAGGTGATACTGTAATTTTGGATAGATTTTTCTCCGCCTCGTTTTTGGATGTTTTATTTACTCTAATTACTACAGCAAGCTCATCAGCGATTGTGTAGTAACGTCTAAAAGTTTCATCATTATGTGCTACTCCATAATAGTTATTATATTCATCTATTCTTAATGGCCCATCATGACAGAAAAGTACTCTCATAATTATAATTACCTCATCTCATTTTTTGTGGATCGGGCAAAATGAATTCCTCACCTAATTTTAAATCAAATTTATCAGGAGTAAATTGAACATACCCAGTCCAAGGATAAAATGTTAATTCACCAAAATACACCTTGTTATTAACCCAATACAAATCTACGCGAACAAATGGAAAATCTGCTGCAAGAATATTAGCAACCCTTAACATTTCTTCAAGTCCATCTGGCCTAGACACATTATCACCAAAATTTGGATAATCCGTACTAACATCAATAAAATTCCACTTTTCGTCATAAATATTTCTCTTATGGTCTATATGCCTGTCGACATCCAGTATAATATACCGTGCCTTTCCATTGAAACAAACAAACTTATAGTCATTAATTCCATCAAATGAATTTGTATCATCTTCTAAGTATTGCTCGACTATTATTTTTGGTACAATATCTTTATATGACCACTCGCGGCCGACCGAATAGTTATCCCTTTTCATCCAGTCCTGCAAAGATGTTTTAATTTCATTCAATTTTAATTGTGACTTATCCTTGCATAAAATATTTGTACCACTACCATTTGTTGTCTTCATAACAAATTTATTCGGTAACAAATCTAAGTTTATTTGATCAACATTATCATAAACTGCATGTAATTTATTTAATATATGCCCAAGATTTTTGGACCTAATATACTCATGTACCTCATATTTATCTGCGCATTGGGTCATAATAGACGTTCTATAATACATCTTGTACCACTGTAACTTTTCTGTCCAACGTTGCGGATTTTTCAAGTTTAGCTTCCTACCCATTTTTATTCTATATTGTAATTTAAGCATCCATGAGTCCGGAATAAATTTCATAAATTGCAATATTTTAAAGCGCATCTCTTTATTTTTAATAATTTTTCTATAATCCACTCTTTTTCACCCCAAAATCTTCCCTATTTCTTCTATATAAGAATCTACTACTATCTTCCTATCAAATTCATTTTCAACCTTGGCTCTTCCCATTATCCCCATTTTTCTTTTAGATTTATAATCAAGCCTTAAGAACCTCTCGATTTTCTCTATCAAGTCTTGACTATTCTGTTGCTCCACAATATAACCATTTTTCCCATGATCAACTATCTCTCTACACCCACTTCTATTAGTTGTGATTATTGGTCTACCACAAGCAGCACTTTCTAATAGTACATTTGACATCCCTTCAGGATAATAAGTAGGGTGGATTGTACAATTTGAAATTTTATGAAATTCCCTAATATCACTTTGCATCCCATGATATTCAATAATACCATTTGCCTGCATTTCTTTAAGTGTGCTTTCATAAGCCTCTTCACAAAAACCAAGAATATGGAACTTTGTATTCGGATAATTTTCTTTAATAAATTTTGCTGCATCTAAATATTCCGCAATCCCCTTCTCTTTCATTACACGAGCAATAAACAAAAAATTTACTGTTGTATCAACTGGGTAATCTAACAAGCAATATTGATCAAGATTAACACCAGATCCTGGTATTAATCTATGGTTATTGCTAACAATTCTTTTCCTCGCAAAGAATTCTCTATTCTCTTCATTTTGAAAGAATACACAACTTGCTTCTTTTAATGCTAACTTGTATAGAGCTACAGTGATTTTTTGTAATAAACCACCATTTTCAACTGCACTTCCTAAACCAGTTATATTTGATATATATGGAATACCACTCATCTTGCACGCCAGGCCACCATAAATATTTGGTTTTATCGTATATGTTAATACCAAATCTGGTTTAACTTCTCTAATAATCTTCTTGTAATTTATCAATAATTTTAAATCTGTTATTGGATTGGTACCCCTTCTACTAATCGGTGTCTCAATAAAATTACATCCTAATTCTTTTAGATAAGGCATAAATTCACCATTAGGAAGTGATATATAAACTTTATAATCTCTTGCCAATTCTATTATTAATTCTTTTCTAAATTTATATAATCCTACATCATTATTTGCTAATATTAAGACCTTTTTCATTCTGTAATCTCCTAGCTGGAACTCCAACGTATGTTCCTGATTCCGATATATCTTTAGTAACAACCGTTCCTGCACCAATTCTACAACTATCCGTAATATTAATATTATTACTTACCACAGTGCCAATACCTAGCCAAGTACCTCTTCCAACCCTTACGGTACCTGCTAAATGTGTCCCCGGGGATATATGCACATAATCTTCAATAATATTATCGTGATCTATTGTAGAAGCAGTATTAATAATGCAGCCTTTTCCGATTTGAGTACAGCAATTAATTACTGTTCCCGCCATAACTACTGTTCCCTGTTCCAGAAAAACCTGTGCCCCAATAACTGCATTTGGATGAATTAAAACTGGTATACTCGCTCCCTGAGATTCTAGTTGTTCTTGAACCTTTTCACGTATAGTATTATTACCAATGCCCACAAAAATATCGTAATCCTTTATGTATTTCGAAACATCTGCGGACTTTCCAATAATTTTTATACCTGTTAAGGTTTTTACCTCTTCACTATCATCAAGAAAAGCAACACACTCCCACTTATTCATTTTTAATGCAATATCAGCTATAACCTTCCCGTGTCCGCCAGCACCTATTATAAGAAGTTTTGTTTTCATAACTTTATACTTCCTTTTTGATCGCCCTTAAATGGTTCCATTGTAGCAGCTGTTTCTGAATTAATTCCTTCTCTAATAAAAACCTTCTTAATTGTTAAAAGGATAATCTTCCAATCCGCAGTAAAACTTACATTATCTACATACTCTACATCGTAATTAAATTTCTCTTCCCAACTAATAGCATTCCGACCGTTAACTTGTGCTAATCCTGACAATCCAGGCCTAACTTCATGGCGGCGCTTTTGATGTTCATTATATAGTGGTAAATACTGAACTAATAAAGGTCTAGGTCCTATAATGGACATATCACCTTTAAAAATATTTAAAAGCCCCGGTAACTCATCAAGTGATGTTGAACGTAAAAATTTTCCGAACTTAGTAAGTCTTACACTATCAGATAGTAACTCACCGTTTTCATTTTTTTCATCTGTCATTGTTCTAAATTTATACATCTTAAAAATAGTTCCATTTAATCCTGGTCGCTCTTGTTTAAATAATACCGGGCTACCTAACTTTGTTTTCACAAGAAAAGCAACGATAAGGAATACTGGACTAAGCATTATAATAGCAATTAAAGACAGCATAAAATCCATGGGTCTTTTTATAAACCGTCTATAGATGCCAACTTTAGAACTCCTCATTACGCTATCCACAACCCTTTAATAATTTTCACAACTCTATCTAAATCTTTATCTGTCATTTTTGTATCACTTGGTAGGCAAACACCATTCTCAAAAAGTTTCTCCGACACATCTGTACCAACAAAATCATACTTCTCAAAGAATGGTTGTAAGTGCATAGGCTTCCAAACTGGTCTAGATTCAATATTTTCTTTTTCAAGAGCCTCCATTACGTCTATTGGGCGAATCTTACCGTTCAATGTCATAGAGCTTAACCAATAGTTTGGTTCATTCCATTCATTACTAGGCATAAATTCAATACCTTCGAGACTTTCTAATTCTCTCTTATAAAAATCAAATATGTATCTTTTCTTCTGAACCCTTTGATCTAAAACTTTAAGCTGTCCTCTACCAATACCAGCAACTACATTACTCATACGATAGTTAAAGCCTAATTCACTATGTTGATAGTGTCTGGCTTGATCTCTACTTTGAGTAGCCCAAAATCTTACCTTTGAAACTCTTTCCTCATTATTAGAAACGAGCATACCACCACCAGAAGTTGTAATAATCTTATTTCCATTAAAAGAGAAAATACCATAATCACCAAAACTTCCAGTATGCTTCCCTTTATAGTACGTTCCTAAAGATTCCGCAGCATCTTCAATTAAAGTAACATCGTATTTTTTACAAAGTTCAACAATCTTATCCATGTCCGCAGAAAGACCATATAAATGAACTACTATAACTGCCTTTACGTTCGGATACTTTTTAAAAGCTTCTTCCAAAGCTTTAGGACACATATTCCAAGTTTCATAGTCACTATCTATGAAAACAGGAGTAGCATTTTGATAAATGATAGGGTTTGCTGTAGCTGAGAATGTAAGGGTTTGGCAGAAAACAATATCTCCCTCCCCTACTCCAGCTGCTTTTAAAGCCAAATGAATTGCAGCTGTCCCAGAAGATAGCGCTGCAGCTTCTTTAGAACCAACTTTTGCAGCTAATTCTCTTTCAAATCCGTTTACATTTTCCCCAAGTGGTGCAATCCAATTTGTATCGAAAGCTTCCTTAACATAATGCATCTCATAACCTTCATCACTCATATGTGGTGATGAAAGAAATATTCTTTCTCCCATTTAAAAAACTTCCTTCCCTTAAGTTAGTTTTTAAGATTAACTTTATTATTTGCAATATCTAATAATCGTTCTCTTATTTCTTCTTTACTAATTTCTCCAAAATCATTCATAAACTGTCTTAGAATCGCTTGATCCATTAAAACAGCCTTTCCTATATGAATTTTAGGGAATATTTGCTCTGGATGAATCTCACCTTCATTTAATAACTCTTCATACATTTTTTCACCTGGTCTTAATCCAGTAAATTCAATTCCGATTTCTTCAACAGAAAAACCTGAAAGAGTAATTAAATTTTTAGCTAAGTCTACAATCTTCACTGGCTCTCCCATATCCAGTACAAACAATTCTCCACCTCTAGCTAGCGTGCCAGCTTGAATTACTAACCTAGAAGCTTCTGGTATTGTCATAAAGTAACGAATCATATCAGGGTGAGTAACTGTTACAGGTCCACCCTTTTGAATTTGCTTCTTAAATAATGGGATCACACTTCCCCTACTCCCAAGAACATTACCAAATCTAACTGCAACAAAGCGCGTACCCGTACTTACAGACGCCATATGTTGGACAAGCATTTCTGCAAATCGTTTTGTAGCTCCCATTACGTTGGTCGGATTTACAGCTTTATCTGTAGAAACCATAACAAACGTATTTACTTTAAACGTATCTGCAGCTTCTGCTACATTTTTTGTGCCAAAAATATTGTTTTTTACAGCCTCTTCAGGATTACGTTCCATTAAAGGTACATGTTTATGCGCAGCTGCGTGATAAACAATATACGGACGATGATTATCAATTATTTCAAAGATCTTATTTCGATCTTGTACATCTGCAATTTCTGTCGTAATTTCAACTATATCTTTATAGGTAACTCTCATTTCCATTTCGATATTATAAATGCTGTTTTCACCATGTCCAAGAAGAACAATTTTACTCGGCTTGTACTTCATTACTTGACGGCAAATTTCTGATCCAATTGATCCACCAGCACCTGTTACTAATATTGTTTTACCTGTAATCTTCTCCCCAATTCCTGCATCATCTAGCTTTATTGGTTCTCTTCCTAATAAATCTTCTACTTGCACATCACGGAATTCATTCACAGATACTTTACCATCTAAAAGATCTTCAAGCATTGGTACAATTTGTGTTTTCGCCTTCGTTTTTCTACACTTCTCAAAGATCTCGTTTATTTGATTTCTATTTAAAGAAGGAATTGCAATAATAATATGTTCAATATCGTTATCTTCCACAATTTCTTGAATATGATTTGTTGTACCGACAACTGGTACGTTATAAATTTCTAATTTTTGTTTATTTCTATCATCATCAACAAACGCAATTGGATATAAATCCGCTTCTTTATTATGTTGCAACTGACGTACTACCATTGTTCCTGCTGAACCTGCACCAATAATTAGTGTTCGTTTTTTATCAGCAGCTTTTACAATATACGTATCACGGAACATACGCCATACAAAACGTGAACCTCCGATTAATAATAAATGTAACATCCATGCGATTGCTAAAATTCTAACGTAAATATCATGATTTATAATTTGTTGCACAATTGCTGTTACAATAATAGAAAGTGTAATTGCTTTAAATATCTGCTTTAATTCCCCAATACTTGCATATTCCCATGCCTTATTGTAAAGCTTATAAATAGCAGCAAAAATATGATGACTACATAGTAATGTAATAGAACTAATAATTACTGTCGTAGGAATGTTACTCAATGTATTTGGATGTATAAACCAATAACTCAAGTACACGGCAGTTAATACGATAAATGAATCTAATAAAACTAATAATGAGAGCCGTTTTTGATAACTCAATATATCTTTTCCCTTCTTTATATAATTCATAGCTTATTGATAATCAAAAAAGTACATTCTTTTATGAATGTACCTCTTCCTTTTTTATAAGTTCTTTCATATACTTCATTAACTCTAAACTTAATTCTTCATTTTGAAGCGCCATCTCAATTGTCGTCTTAATAAACCCAAACTTCTCCCCAACATCATAACGAGTTCCTTCAAAGTCATAAGCAAACACACGCTGAATTTCATTTAATCGTTGAATCGCATCTGTTAATTGAATCTCTCCACCTGCACCTGTTTGCTGGTTCTCAAGGAACGTAAAAATTTCTGGTGTTAATACGTAACGTCCCATAATAGCTAAATTAGATGGTGCTGTACCTTGAGCTGGCTTTTCTACAAATTGACGCACTTGATAACGGCGATCATTCTGTTCAACCGGATCAATAATACCGTAACGATGTGTTTCATTTTCCGGTACTGTTTGTACACCAATAACCGATGACTGTGTGCCCTCATATTGGTCCATTAGTTGACGTAAACATGGCGTATCTGCTTGCACAATATCATCACCAAGCAATACCGCAAATGGCTCATTTCCAATAAATTTACGTGCGCACCATACCGCGTGTCCTAAACCTTTTGGTTCTTTTTGTCTTATGTAATGAATATTAATTTTTGAAGAAGCTTGTACTTTTTCAAGAACATCCAATTTTCCCTTTTCAAGTAGAGTTTGTTCTAATTCAAAAGAATGATCAAAATGATCTTCAATCGCACGCTTTCCTTTTCCAGTAACAATAATAATATCTTCAATTCCTGATTCTATCGCTTCTTCTACTATGTATTGAATTGTTGGCTTATCAACAATCGGTAACATTTCTTTTGGCATCGCTTTCGTCGCTGGTAAAAATCTCGTCCCTAGACCGGCCGCTGGGATAATCGCTTTTCTTACTTTTTTCAATTGTATTCCTCCTGCATCCTTTTATTTGTATGTAGCAATAACAAAAACCCTACCTATAGAGTCATAGTTATAACTCCATAGGTAGAGTTTCTATCATAAATAAATGATGGGCATCTAACCCAACCTCACGTCATACTCCCGACAACAAGTGTCTAAGGTAGGTTCGAAATAAAAATTTCTACCCACAGCACGACCGAGTGCCTCCGTTGATAACGGTTAGGAGACATCACCTGTTCTTTATTTAAAAAATACCGAACAGTTTCTTACGACGAATTTGTTCTGGATCTTCTTTATAGATTGCTTTCCCGCTAATGATTAAATACGGATTCTCTCTCAAATCGTCCATAACACTTGCGCCGAATTCTTTCTTTATTAGTTCATAGCTCTCTGCTAGATGAAATCCTCTTGACGTTGTGTTATGTGCATCTGATGCAATCATATGGGTTAAATTATGCTCCACAAGCTGCAATGAAAACTTTTTAATTTTTTTACCAAACTTGCCTAGTAAACTACCCGCTGTTACTTGCGTTAGTGCACCTTTATTGACAAGATTGTATAACTTATCTGACCGCTCCATTAGCTCGGCATTACGTTCGGGATGAACGATAATTGGGATCATTCCTTTTACACGTAGTTCATATAGTAGTTGCTCTGCATAACGAGGTACATGATTAGATGGAAATTCAATGAATATGTATTTGTTTGTTTCATTTAAAGTAACGATTTTACCAGCTTCATAGTCCTCTAGTAAATCACCATATAACCTGACCTCTTGCCCTGGTAAAACTTTCAGTGGGATTTCATTTTGTTGCAATTCATCATTTAATTGCTTCACTTGATGAATAATAGAAGTACGCTCATTTACATATTTTCCATTTTGATGATGTGGTGTTGCGACAATTGTATGGATCCCTTCTTCAACAGCCTTTTGTGCCATCGCTAAACTATCCGTTACCGTTTGTGGACCATCATCGATGCCATGTAAAATGTGACAATGTAAATCAATCACTTATTTCATCCTCCTCTCCCGTAATCATCTTTTTTCCCTTGAATATGAGATTTATCTCATATTCAAGGGAAAAAAGGAGATATGCTCATATCATATCTCTCTTTTCAATTAATTAGCGCCGTAATAATAATATAAGCCATGTTCACGTTCACGATCATTTAGAACAACGCCTAACAATTTACCTTTTGCCGATTCTAATAAACCTTTTGCTTTTACTGCTGCTTCTTTTTCCGTTGCTTCACTACGTACAACAAGAATAGATGCATCACACATATTTGCCATAATTTGTGCATCCGTAACAGCTAAAATTGGTGGTAAATCAAAAATTACTAAATCATACATACTATATGCTTGCGCAAGTAGTTCTTGCATTGATTTCGAACCTAATAACTCTGCCGGGTTTGGCGGGATTGGCCCACACGCTAAAAAGTGTAAATTTTCTACTGCTGTCTTTTGTACACACTTATCGAAACGTTCACTATGTGTTAATACGTTCGTTAATCCGAAAATATTGTCCATTTGGAACATTTGATGCATCGCTGGTTTACGCATATCTGCATCGATTAATAATACTTTCTTTCCTTGTTGAGCAAACACAACCGCCATATTCGCTGTCGTCGTTGTTTTCCCCTCACTTGGGTTCGCAGATGTTACCATTAATGAATGTATATTTTTATCGACAGCTGCAAATTCAATATTCGTTCGAATATTACGATACTGTTCTGAAATTGGTGATTTCGGTTGTTGATGAGCAATTAATTGACGACGTTGACGATGATTTTTTTTCTTTTTAAATAAACTATTAAGAGCCAATTGTTTGTCCCCTCACTTTTCTTGATGATGGAGCATGCGATTTCACGTTCATTGTTTCTTCATCCATGCGAGCGACAATACCTAACACTGGTAAACCAAGTAGGTTTTCCACATCTTCTTCTTTTTTCACTGTGTTATCTAAGTATTCTAGTAAAAATGCAAGACCAACTGCAGCCATTAAGCCAACAACGAAGGCAATTGCTACATTTAACATTGGACGTGGTTTAATCGGAGATTGATTTTCTGCAACTTCTGCTTTAGATAGTACCGTTACGTTATCCACGTTCATAATTTTTGCAACTTCACCTTTAAATACATCCGCAGTTGCATTAGCAATATCACGAGCTAATTTTGGATCTTTATCTTCAGCTGTTACAGAAATGACTTGTGAATCTTTTTCATTCGCAACATTAATCTTCTTCGTTAAAGCTTGCGCTGTCATGTTTAAATTTAATTTTTCATTTACTTGTTCTAAGATTACTGGGCTTTTAATAATAACCTTATATGTATTCGTTAATTGAATATTCGTTTGAATCTCACCAGCTTGGAACATTGCACCTTCTTGTTTCTTCTGGTTAACAAGGATTTGCGTTGAAGATTGATAGATTGGTGTCATAAAGAAGAAGCTAATGATAGCACTTACTATAGCGGCACCAAAGGCGATTACGAGGATCATTGCTAAACGTTTTTTTAAAATATGAAATAACTCTTTCAAACTAATTGTTTCTTCCATAAGTTCCTCCAACTTTCTAAAATTTGCACATAAGAAAAATTATAACATATAAATCTTACATTTTTTATTTTGAATAACTTAGTTCTACATTTATTTACATCAAGCAAATATAATCTTACAAAATAATCTTAAATATGACAACACATTCCAACGAATTTCCAAAATTTCCATTATATCACGCTTTTCATATAATGCAATTGGAAATTTTATAAAAATTCAAAAAAAGCCGATAAAGTTAATTTATCAGCTTTTAAATTTACTATTGTATATATTATTTTCTAATAATATCCATATTGTTCCTTTTCTTCTCTTTTATCGTTTAAAACGACACCAAGTATTTTACCGGACGCTTTGTCTAATATTTGCTTTGCTTTTACGATTTTGTCTTTTTCTGTTTTTTCACTGCGTACGACAAGTACGATTCCATCACATTTGTTCGCAAGTAGTTGTGCATCGGTAACCGCAAGAACCGGTGGTGTGTCGATTAAAATAATATCAAACATGTTATATGCTTCTAGTAATAGCTCGTCCATTAAGCGGCTGCCTAATAGTTCAGCTGGATTTGGCGGGATTGGTCCTGACGCCATTAAGTATACATTCTCTATATCTGTTTTTTGAATGCATTGCATCAATTTTGCTTGTCCTGATAATAGGTTCGTTAATCCATTTGAACTGTGGATAGCAAATAAGTTTTGAATCGTCGGCTTACGCAAGTCAGCTCCGATTACTAAAACTTTCTTTCCTTGTTGACCAAAAACAACTGCTAAGTTTGCAATTGTCGTTGTTTTTCCCTCGCCTGGATCTGCCGAAGTAACAATAATAGAACGAACATGATTATCTACAGATGTAAATTCAATATTTGTACGAATGTTACGGTATTGTTCTGTGATGCGTGATTTAGGCTCTTTATGCGTAATTAATTGTCGTAATGGTTTTCTTTTTTTTCTCCCGAACATGGTATGATCTCCTCTTTTCAAAATGCGACACTTTCCCCTTTATCTCTCTATGTCCGATATGCTACGCCCATTTTTCATTTACTGATACCGTTAAAATTATCCATAACTTTCCTCTACACTTCATCATAACCAATCATAATAAGCTTTGTCCTATTTCATAACCTTCATAATGTGACAACCGCGTCTCTATTTTTATCGCGCTATCATTTATCTTAGTTTCAAGATATTTATAGCGTCATTATATATGAACTTCCATTCATTTACAATAAAAATTCTGATTACTCTGCATTTTAATATTTCGAATAAAAAATACATGAATTAAAAAAATCCTTCTGCCTATTGCAGAAAGATTTTTTTAATTCACATCTATTCTTTTTTATCACCAATCGCAAATGTAATTTCAGCTTCACATGCAACTTCACCATCTACTGTTGCGATTGCTTTTCCTTTGCCGATTGGACCACGTACACGTGTCATTTCTACTTCTAAGCGAAGTTGATCACCTGGACGTACTTGTTTTTTGAAACGACAGTTGTCGATACCTGCGAAGAAAGCAAGTCTTCCGCGGTTTTCTTCTTTCTTTAATACCGCAACTGCTCCGACTTGTGCTAATGCTTCTACAATAAGTACACCAGGCATAACTGCATAGTCAGGGAAGTGCCCGTTAAAGAATTCTTCGTTTGCGGATACATTTTTAATTCCAACCGCTCTTTTTCCTTCATCTACTTCTAATATTTTATCAACAAGTAGAAATGGATAGCGGTGAGGAATGATTTCTTTAATTTGTTCTATATTTAGCATGTAACAATCGCCCCTTTTGTAATATTGGTCTTACCACTTGGACATATTGTTTATTATCCCATTTTGTTTATTGTTTGTCATTATAAAGTGAAACTTTAATCAGTGGACGCCATTTCCCACTGATTATTAGTTGAACCAATCGGGCTTTTACGGGCAGTTGATTTCCCACCTAACTCTCTTGTATTCAAGGAATTTTTAGACGGGAATCTTACTGCCCGTTAATGCGGGGTAAAGTGAAACTTTACTTCCTATTTATAAAAAAATGCATACACTCTATTCCATTAAAATAGCTGCATATACTTGCAACCGACACGGAGGTAGAAAAGAGTGTATGCCCAAATTAGGGAAAGGCAATATGTATTGAAACATTATTTGCCTTAATGTCGTATTCGACTCATTATATTATAAACGTTTTCAAATAAGGAAATATTAAATTTAACCATATATATGAATATTTCACCTGTTTTCTTCATTTTTCTTTATTTTTCTTCTATTTTCTCAATAAATCAAAATAAAATAAAAGAATAAAAAAACAAAAAAACAAAAAGAACTACGGTTCACACCGTAGTTCTTCTCATCTTCTCTGCTATTTGCAAGCTAACAATAAATGGGGGATGCCCCCACTTATTAAAGTTTCACTTTATCGTAAAGCACGCTTTGGTAATTTATCAATATTCTCTAACATAATACCTGTACCAACCGCAACACATTGCATTGGGTTTTCAGCAATTAATACTGGTACTTTTAGTTCTTCTGCTAGAAGCATGTCGATACCGTGTAGTAAAGCTCCACCGCCTGTTAGAATAACACCGCGGTCGATGATGTCCGCAGATAGTTCTGGTGGTGTGCGCTCTAGTACGCCTTTTGCAGCTTGTACAATGATAGCCGCGTCTTCTTTTAGTGCTTCTGTAATTTCTTCAGAGCATACTGTAATTGTACGTGGTAAGCCCGTTACCATGTCACGCCCGCGAATTTCAAGCTCTTCACTACGTGCACCTGGGAATACTGTACCAACTTTAATTTTAATATTTTCTGAAGTACGTTCTCCAATTAATAGCTTATACTTACGTTTAACGTAGTTTAAGATCTCCATATCAAACTTGTCGCCAGCCATTTTGATAGAGGAAGAGGTAACAATATCACCCATAGAAAGTACAGCGATATCTGTTGTACCTCCACCAATATCAACAACCATGTTACCGCTTGGTTGGAAGATTTCCATACCAGCACCAACTGCGGCTACTTTTGGTTCTTCTTCTAAAAATACTGTTTTACCACCTGAACGTTCAGCAGCCTCACGAATTGCTTTTTGTTCTACTGATGTGATATTGGTTGGACAACAAATTAAAATGCGAGGTTTTGAAAAGAAGCTCTTTACGTCCAATTTGTTAATGAAATACTTTAACATTGCTTCTGTAATTTCGAAATCTGCGATTACACCATCTTTAAGCGGACGAATTGCTACAATATTACCAGGTGTACGTCCCACCATACTTCTTGCTTCTTCACCTACTGCTAATACTTTCCCACTATTACGATCAATTGCCACAACAGATGGCTCATTTAATACAATACCCTTGCCTTTAACATGAATTAATACATTAGCCGTACCTAGGTCAATTCCGATATCTCGCGCAAACATTCCCGTCATTTCCTCCTCGATATTCAAAATCAGGTTATACCCGAATTCTTTTACACCTAATTTCTGATTTTATCATAAATTTAACAGAAACGTAATATTCGCAAAAAGAATTCTTCTGAAAAATATTACCGAATTGAAACGGAATGTTTGCGATCGCATATTTATTGACGGACCGGCTTTTCTACATCTTCTTTTCTATACTTTTGCTTTGTTGCTTCTCCGCCTCTTAAATGACGAATAGACTTATGATAATCAAGAATTTCTTTCACTTCATTTGCGAGCTCTGGATTAATTTCTGGTAGACGTTCCGTTAAATCTTTATGGACTGTACTCTTTGATACCCCAAATTCCTTTGCAATGACACGCACTGTCTTTCTTGTCTCCACGATATACTTACCAATCTTGATAGTTCTCTCTTTGATGTAATCGTGCACACCACTCGCCTCCCTAAATTGGATGTGAGAAGTGTGAAATGAGCCTCGCTGCATACGACTAAGAAGTAAGTGTGAGTGCTGTTTGTAAGCGTTAAATATTCTTGGATTTATAATGAAATGATTCACGATTTCTCACCTCAAACACTCTCTTTGCTTTGGTTTATACCATTGTATTGCCCGCACTACTGATATATGCTACATGTTCACTATTTTTGCGGACTAAGTTAAGAAAAATTACGTTTTTTTGTGAGAAATACGTTAACAGTGACTATTTTGGCGAAAAAAATGACACCTTGTATATAAGGTGTCATTCTTCTCTTTCCAACTCTTCTTCTAATAACTGATGGTGGGGAACCTCTTTCTTACCAGCAATGTAATAATATAAAGTGAATAAAACAAACAATAAAATAATAGCAGTCGACAGAACAAACAAAAATGACACAGTATCCCCTCCCTTTTGTAATATATATTCGAGAATCTCGTCATTTTTCCTTGTTATTGCAACTTTTTTCTCGAAATTGAGTATTTTTATATAAAGTGAAACTTTAATCAGTGGGTGCCATTTCCCACTGATTATTAGTTGAACCAATCGGGCTTTTACGGGCAGTTGGCCCCAGGCCTAACTTCTTAGCTTTCACTGAATTTTGAAGTAGGGGTCTTACTGCCCGTTAATGCGGGGTGAAAGTAAAAAAATCAGCTCTCTTAGAGAACTGATTTTTTACTGTTTTATTCTTGTGAAGAAGAACTGTTAGATGATTCGGTAGAACCATTTGTTGATTTTTCTTCTTTCTTCGGTTCTTCTTTTTTGTCACTAGTCGAACCGCTAGTTGATTTCTCTTCTTTTTGAGACTTATCTTCTGTTTTACTTTCTGGTTTCGTACTCGTTGACTTTTCTTCTTTTTGAGATTTGTCATCAGCTTTTTTACCAGAAGCGTTCGTTGCCTTTGCAGCACCTGCATCAGCTTTAATTTCTGCTACTGATTTATTTAAGTAACGTTCAGGGTTCACAGCCACATTGTCTTTACGTACTTCAAAGTGAACGTGAGAACCTGCTTCTTTATTCATTGCACTTAGACCGGATTTTCCTAATACTTCACCTTGTACAACTCGTGCACCTTTTTCTACTTTTACACTGCCTAAGCTTTGATAAGAAGCTGCTACACCATTTCCACTATCAACTGTTACAACATAACCAAGAAGTGAATCTTTTTCAGCTTTCGTTACTGTACCACTTAAAGCAGCTGTAACATTGAATTCTTTTCCATTCTTCGCAGCAATGTCAATTCCTTTGTTTGGGGAATATGTGTTGTTATAAAAAACAAGTGCTTTTTCTTGTTCCGCCTCAGTTGCTGCATCTTCATAGAACTTCTTTTGTACGACTACTTCCGCATTAGCGGCAGCTGGCATTTTCACTACTTCTGAAGATTTCGTTACTGGTACTGCTGGATCTTCCGATTGTGTATACGGTGTTGCTTGATCTTGGTTCGGAGTCTTCTTCGGATTAGCTCCTTGGAACCATAGCGCAACCATTAAGATTACCGCTGCACAAGCAATGTACAGTGCCGGAAACACCCATCTTTTTTGAAATAAATGTACTACCTTTTGCGACTTTTTATTATTTCTTCCTCGCATTCCATCATCACCTCAGCAATCATTTTGAACAATATTCACGTATCCTATACAACGTATAACTAATTACTTTTCGACAAAATCTGTAAAAATATGTATAGGAATTACAAAATTTCCGAGGAAATGATAGAAAAAAGAAAAAACTGAGCGTTTTAGCTCAGTTTTTAGTCCATTTGTTTCTTTCTATAAATGAAGAGTGTAATAACAAGTACTGCGACTAACCAAATAGTTATATTCAATAAATTACTAGCAATTGCACTAAAACCTTCCCCTTTTATAACACTACTAACTGCAAGACCGATATGACGAGTTGGTAAATAATCAATTATCTTTGTAACAACTTCATTCTTCACAAACATTCCAATTAAGTCACCCAAAAGAAATGTCATTAATATTGGCAATCCAATTGTTGAGGTTTGTGGCACATTTTGAGCTAATAATCCGATACAAGTGCCAATGAGATTAAATATTAGCATTCCAAGAACAAAGATGAGTAATAATAATGCAAAATTACCTTCTAATTTCCCTAAAATAAGTAGATTAATAAAACAAATCGAAACTGTAATCAGACCTGTTAATGAACTTTTACCAATTAATACTTCAATAGATGATGCTGGTGATAGCATAAGAACACGAAGCGTATTTTTTTCCTTTTCTTCAGCGATGAGCATTGCCTGTACAAAACCTCCAACCATAACTAACGCCATCGCAGTTAATGTACCTGCCCCAACTTCTCTAAAGTTATCTGAACGACTAAATAGTATTGCAAAGAAAACTGGCATTGCCATCATAATTAAAGTTTGTGAATTCGTTTTAAAATCCTGTAACTCTTTCCGAAAAATAGCTGAAAATCGTCTCATTGAAAATGTCATTATAGTCCCCTCCCAGTAACTTCAATAAAGATATCGCCTAGCGTTGGTTCATGTGAATGAATCGATAGTAATTCACCTTTTTTCATCCATTCTGAAATACGTTTTGCACCTAATTCGTCTTTTTGTACGATTTCTTTTTGCTTATCTTTTAATACGACTTGTATTTGATCTTTCGCGTATTGTAGGCGAAGGTTTTCTGGTGTATCAAGCGCTACAATTTCTCCGCCACATAGAAAGGCGATGCGGTTACAAAGCGTTTCCGCTTCGTCCATATTGTGCGTCGTTAAGAAAATCGTCGTTCCTTCTTTATTTAAGTCTGTTAAGATTTTATGAATGTTTTGTACGTTTACTGGATCGAGTGCAGATGTTGGTTCGTCTAAGAAGAGGATATCTGGTTTATGAAGGATTGCTCTTGCTAATGTAACGCGCTGCTTCATTCCTTTTGATAGTTTCTTTACTGGTGTTTTTTTATCATCTAATAGATTCACTTGCGCTAGTACTTCATCGATTCTTTCTTTTTTACAACCGTATAAGTCACAAAATAATAGCAAGTTATCATAAATGCTAAGTCTCTCATATAAACCGCTATTGTCTGTTAAAATACCAATTCGTTTGTAATCGATGCTACTTGGTCCTGTAATATCTCTGCCTAGTACCCTCACTGTTCCAACACTATGAAGTAATTGAGAAGTTAAAATCTTTACTGTTGTCGTTTTTCCAGATCCACTCGGTCCGAGGAATCCAAAAATTTCTCCTTGCTTCACTTCAATATTTACATTTCGAAGTGCTGTTTTTTCGTTGAAACTTTTCATTACATCTTTCATTTCAATTGCCAATGTCATCTCGTCATCCCCTTTGTTTTTTCTTTTATAGATGAAAGTCGCTTTAGCGCTTTTCGTTTGTTTGTTTCGCTTTTCTTAACTCAATCATATGAAAAACAAAGGGTAGGCGCAGTAAAATACCGATAAAAGGAGTATTTTTACCGGTGAATGAATCGTATTTTGAGCTTATTGGAGCAATTTTTATAGCCCAATCACTCCTTTTAATTCATCCATTCTTCCTTTTGAAAGCGGAATCGAACTTTTTCTTTCGTCATCCAAAATTAAACTAAAACTATTACGAGTCCACGTAATGACTTCTCGCACTCTTTGTAAATTCACAAGGTACGAGCGATGACATCTAAAGAACCCGAATCCTGTTAATCTCACTTCTAGTTCACTTAATGTTAATGCACATACGAAATCACCTTCGCGCACATGAATATGTGTCACTCCGTTTTGCGTTTCAATGAAATGAATTTCCATCGGATCAAGTAAAATAATTTTATCGTTCACTTTCGCTGGTATTCTTTCAAGTTTCATTTGCGGAATCATTTGAACAACCTTTTCTCCATCGACTTCTTCCACTTCTTCTTGTTCGATTTCTATTTTTTTCACACCATCATTGTTTAATATGTATACATCTTCTGTTAACGAAAGGGCGTCCGATAGAAACGATGACGTAATAAAAATCGCTTTTCCTTGCTCTTTCATTTTCATAATTGCTTTCCTGATAATAATCGTACTCTCTGTATCTACATTTTGCTCTGGCTCTTCTAAAATAACTAAATCCGGATTATGAATCATAACACGCCCAATATGAAGGCGACGTTTCTCTGAAAATGATAATTTTTCTATTTTAACGTTGAGTTTATCTAGAAGACCAACATACTGTACAACTTCTTCTATACTTATCTTTGATTCATAAAGTCCTAATAGAAATTGGAAGTATTCCTTCACCTTCAAACGATCATACGCCTCATCTTTCAAAAAACAAAAGCCGATGCGAGAATAATTTTTCTTCCCAATCGATTCTCCCTCAAACAGCACGTTGCCAGTTGAAGCTTCTTGCTCACCAATAATAATACGGTGCAACACTTTAGCTGTATGGTTATTACATTGCAAAACAACACATTGTCCCTTCTCAACCTCTAGCTCAACTACCGGCAACTGGTTCGTCTTCCCTAATTGTCTCAACTCGAGTAACGCCATTTCGTCTCCCCCAAATGTTTTTATCTTATTATACCAAACAATTAATGGAAAATTATGATATTTCATACATTATTTTAAGGCATTATATATGAAAATATAAAGGGAGGGCGACGATTTTTCGAATATACTTATCACAACTCAAAATATATCAACGATTTTTCAAATATATCTATCACAACTCAAAATATATCAACGATTCGACAAGGAATATCGACTTAACCACAAAATACGACAAAAATAACCTGTGTACCAACAAAAGAAAACCGTCCCAACATACTTCTTGGAACGGTCTCTCTTGCATCCTACTTCTTCACCATTAACTTTCCTTTATAATCATTCATCGTCTTTATTTCAACGCCTTTGTAGTAATGAGCGACGATATCTGTATATTTCTTACCTTCCGCTGCCATGCCATTTGCTCCGTATTGGCTCATGCCAACGCCGTGGCCGAAGCCTTTCGTTGTAACGACGATTTTATCCCCTTGTTGTTTCCACGTGAAATCAGAAGAACGTAAATCTAACTTTTCGCGAACTTGCTTTCCTGTTAATGTTTTCCCTTGAAATGCTACATCCTTTACGCGCTTTCCTTCCGTAAGGTCCTTAATGTTTCCAACTTTTCCGTCCGCTAGTACCTTCACACCGAGACGCTTTTGAAAGTCAGCTACGGTGAATGTTTGCTCACTCGTAAATTTTGGAGATGCTTCATCCCACGGGCTATCTACGCTCTTTAAGTACGGATAATCATTTCCCCAATAATCAGCCGCATTTTCTGTCCGGCCATTACTCGTTGAGAAGAAGGATGCTGAGATTGGTTTTCCCTCATACGTTAAAACTTGTCCTGCGGTTTTGGAAACTGCTTCCTCGATTTTCTTCAAATTATTTTCGTAGTTATTGCCCCATTGTTTCTTCAATTCTTCTTTACTTTTGTACACTTGATCTTTCACCGTATCTGTCACGTCCGCATTGTTTTTCTTACCTCCGCTTAGCATACGCTGTACCACAAATGTTCTCGCTGCTAATGCCTGCGCCTTTAGCGCCTCTATTTCAAAACTGGCATTCATCTCAGAAGCTACTACACCGGTCACATACTCCTCCATAGGTAATGACTCTACCTTTTTCTGTTTCTCACGATATACAGCAACTTGAACCGCTGTATCCACTTTCCCTGGAGCTGGTATACTTTCTATCGCTGGAGGAGTTTTGGAAGCTGCTTCTTCCCCTACTTTTGCTTTCGCAAACGGAATAACAAGAGCAGCAGGTACAATGATAACGAGCGCTATGAGAAGCGCTACTGTGATGAAAAGTGGCTTTGAAAATTTCATCTTATTTCCCCCAATATCCAAAAGCTTTACTCCATTCATTCTTATGGAACAACTCTTTCTTTTAGAACATACTTAAGGGAACCAGCTAAAACGAAAATTTTCTAAATATTTTTACTGGTACGTGCATAAGTATAGAATTTCTTGACTATAACAGTAATAACCCAAAAAAAAAATAGCCCCTACGTCAAAAGACGTAAAGACTATTTCAATTAAGCGTGAAGATCAGAAACTTCTTGTTCTTTCACTTCTTCTACTTTTTCGTTTACACGTTCAATAGTTGCACCTAATGCAGCTAATTTCTTATGGAAATCTACATAACCACGGTCAAGATGCTTTAACTCAGTTACACGAGTGTAACCTTCAGATACTAAACCAGCTAAGATTAATGCAGCAGCAGCACGTAAGTCAGTTGCGCCTACTTCAGCACCTTGTAAGCTGTTTGGACCGTTCATAATAACAGAACGACCTTCGATTTTAATATCAGCATTCATACGACGGAATTCTTCAACGTGCATAAAGCGGTTTTCGAATACCGTTTCTGTAATCATACTTGTTCCATCAGCTTGTAGTAATAATGCCATCATTTGTGATTGCATGTCTGTTGGGAAACCTGGGTGAGGCATAGTTTTAATATCAACCGCTTTTAACTTATCTGGGCCGATAACACGTACACCTTCATTTTCCTCGATAACTTTAACACCCATTTCTTCCATTTTCGCTGTAATTGAGCGTAAATGTTCAGGCACAGCATTTTCAATTAAGATGTCTCCACCAGTAATTGCCGCTGCAACCATGAATGTTCCTGCTTCAATACGGTCAGGAATAATAGAGTGGTTTCCACCATATAATTTATCAACGCCTTCGATACGAATCGTTCCAGTTCCAGCTCCGCGTACTTTCGCTCCCATCGCATTTAAGAAGTTAGCTAAGTCAACGATTTCTGGTTCTTTCGCTGCGTTTTCAAGGATTGTTGTCCCTTTTGCTAATGTAGCTGCAGACATAATGTTTTCTGTCGCGCCCACGCTTGGGAAGTCTAAATAAATTTTAGCTCCTTTTAGTTCTCCCTCAACGTATGCCTCAACAAAACCATTACCAACCTGTACTTTTGCTCCCATTGCTTCGAAGCCTTTTAAATGTTGGTCAATTGGACGTGAACCAATTGCACATCCACCAGGAAGTGCAATACGAGCACGACCGTTACGTGCAAGTAATGGTCCCATTACTTGAACAGATGCACGCATTTTACGTACATATTCAAATGGTGCTTCGATGTTTAGTTCTTTAGAAGCATCGATTGTTACTTGGTTATTTTCAAATACGACTTCAGCATTTAAATGACGTAATACCTCATTAATTGTGTATACATCAGACAAAACTGGTACTTCAGATAGTACATTCTTTCCATCACTCGCTAATAGGGCTGCAGCGATTATAGGTAATACAGCATTTTTTGCGCCCTCAACACGCACTGTGCCGTTTAACCGCTTTCCGCCACGGACGATGATCTTTTCCAAATTATTCCCCTCCGTGTCCTTTTTTCAGTATCTATTCACTCAATACTCAGAAGTTATGATCGGTGTGCCAACCACAATTGTATCTTTGTTGTCTGTAGAACGTATTGCTATTTGCACATTTATTTTCTCTCTATTTGTTGAAAGAGCGTCATCCCACTTTTTATTGTATGCGGAGACTGACACAAATGCTCTTTCTTCTATCTGTTCGATCGCTCTTGCTGAAAGATCTTTCAAAACCTGATTGGTTTTATTTTGCAAAACACCTTCAATCTTATCATTCAGTACACCTTGAACACAAGTGTAAATTATAGGTTTTTCACTAAAAATTTTATTTGTTTTCTGAATGTACTTCGGGTCCCATTTCGCCCCACTTACTTCAAAAATAATGAAAGTGTTTTCTTTAGTATTTTCCTTACTCCAAGTTACTACTACTCGTTCTTCATGAGAAGAAAATTTTTTATAGGATGTAGCTTTATATCCATCTGGAGATTGCTCTAATTCCCACTTTTGAATATTCGCCTTGTCCTTCACATCGTTTAACAATTTTTGAAACGTATGTATATTAGAAATTGTTTTTGTTTCTCGCGCTAACCATGACCACTTCTCTACTTTAGCGTCATTTTTCTCTAAAGTTGCAATCATGCTCTCCATTTTCTGTTCATCGCTGATCGGTTTCATTTCTCTATATCCAACCAAAAATAAAACAACACTTATCACAACAATAAGAATGGCTTTAAGCTTCAATTTCATCCCCTCCTATCCCCATTGTTAACGGAGATATGAGGTTCTATACACTTACTTTACTAAATACGTTAAACTCTTTGAATAGCCTAAATAATCAAGGAAAAAGTTACTTACAGATGTCCCAATTGCAATTGTAATTAAGATGAGTAATACTCGCGTCTGCATCACCTTTCCAGACTTCATTAAACGCTCAATGTGAATACCTTGTAAGGCCCACCACGTAATGGTAATAAACAATAAATGCGAAACAATGGCAATCAGTGCTTGTTGTCCTAAAAGATGTGCCAAAAAATCGACCCCTTTTTACCCAGCTACTACTTACGAAATACTATAAAAACGATACCATAATAAGTAGGAGCCACACTTTTTCAAATACAAATAAGCATCTTACATTTCACATCGTAATTTGCTCTCAAAAAACGTATACCTACATGCATTTTCAATTGTAATTCACACAAAATAAAAAGTGCAGAGTAACAACTCCACACCTTTTATTTTTACTATTGTACCATGTTCCCTAGAAAGAAGAAATCCTTCATTAATGGAAAATATTCATAAAAGAAATTGTATCCAATCATCGGCATAATCCCTAGTATTACAATCGAAATTGCACAAAGGCTCATAACAACCTTTATATTGATTGGCAAACGAATTTTCGCTTCCACTTCTCCCGTCCGGAAAAACATTTGCTGTAAAATACGGAAATAATATACGAATGAAATGACTGTCGTCCCCATCATAATGGAAGCTAGTACGTAATGAGCTGGCTCTACATGCAGTGCACCTAAAAAGATATTAATTTTCCCAATGAAACCAGCTGTTCCTGGTATCCCAGCTAACGATAAAATAAAAATCGTCATCACTATCGCTGTAAATGGCGACCGCTTATATAATCCGGTGAAAATGGTGATGTTTTCTTTGTCGCTTTGTAAGATTAATCCGTGGATAATTGCAAATGCTCCTATATTCATCAGCATATATGCAAGCATGTAAAACCACATGCTATCCATCGTAAATGGTGATAATGCTACAAGCGGAACGAGTAAATACCCCGCATGTGCGATTCCCGAATAGGCAAATAGGCGTTTTACGTTATATTGCTTTAATGCGACTACGTTTCCAATAATCATCGTAATACTCGCCAGTACAGCAATGTATATACTCATACGTCCGTATAAAGATTGCATGTCTCCTTGGACCGATACACTTGCAAAAACCATGAGGAACAGACGAATAATGAGTAGGAACCCTGCAATTTTAGAAATCGTCCCGAGAAAAGTAGTAACAGGCGTAGCCGCCCCCTCATACACATCTGGTGCCCACATATGAAACGGCACTGTCGCAATTTTAAACGAAAGCCCAACAAGCAGTAATAAAAATGCGAGAGCTAACAATAACTGAATACCACTAGCAAGCTCCCCTGCGAATACTTTTTGCATATCCACGATATTGGTTGATCCTGTAATACCATACAAATAACTCATTCCAAAGAGCGTAATTGCCGTTCCAATTCCTCCATTAATGACATATTTCATGGCCGCCTCGTTTGATGCACGGTTCTTTTTTCGTATTCCTACTAGAATATATGAAGAAAGTGAAAGCAATTCTAAACCAACAAAAAGTGTAATGAAGTCGACGCTAGAAGCCATAAACATCGCCCCAAGAAGTGCCATTAAAAATAAGTAATAATATTCTCCCTTATCTTCAATTGGATTCTTCTTATCATCGCTCATTGCGGTGCATAAGATGAGGGCCGCTCCGCCTAATAACAACGTTTTAAACCCTTTTGAAAACCCATCTAACACAAACGATCCGTTTAAAATATCTCCTGCCGGTTCGCCATATAGCGTGATTAACGACACGATTGCTAATATGACGGCTGCGATTGCACTAAGCGCTACATATCTATGGTTCAGCTTAAAAAACAAATCACATATGGAAAGAAGGATGGCAGCTCCGAGAATAATGAATTCTGGCACCATGAGATGCCATGATAAGCTAAGTAACGTATTCATATCCATCCTACTTCACCCCCAATGTTTTCAATGTATTTTGAAGCGGATCCCCTAGTACTTCTGGCATTACTCCAATTGCAATAATGCAGAAGATAAGTAGCAATATAGGGACATACTCCCATCCGTGTATATCAGCTTTCGCTTCCCACTCTTTCTTTCCAAATGTTACTTGAAGCGTTGCTCTTAATACGTATACAGCGGTTAAAATGATGCCGAGCACACCGACTGCAGCAATGATTGGCTCCCCTTGAAATAAACCGAGAAAGGCAAGAAACTCGCTAACAAATCCAGACATTCCTGGCAATCCAAGCGATGCCATTCCTCCTGCTAAGAAGAATCCGCTAAGTACCGGGACACTTTTTGCGAGTCCGCCAAGCGCTGTAATATCCGACGTTCCAAAGCGCTGTTCTATAACGCCAAGTAAGAAGAAGAGTAAAGCTGCAATTAAACCGTGAGAGACAACTTGGAATAGTGCCCCTTGTGTACCTGGTGCATTTAACGCCGCAAGGCCCATTAATACAATGCCCATATGCGAAATACTAGAGTAAGCAAGCACCTTCCGAAAGTCCGTTTGGATGAGCGCTAAGAAGGCACCGTACAATAAATTGATGACTCCTAAAATCGCAATGAGCGTTGCAAACTCGCGAAAGTATTCCGGGAATAGCCCCTTTCCGAAACGAATCATACCGTATGCCCCAATCTTCAGTAAAACGCCCGCATGAAGCATAACTACAGCCGGATGCGCTTCAACATGCACATTGACCATCCAGCGATGTAACGGGAAAACGGGTAGTTTAATCGCAAAGGCAATCATTATGCTAAGAAACAAACCGAACTGTAAGCTACTTGAGACAGCCATTCCTCCCCCAGCACCTATACTCTTTAATATTTCTTTAAGCTCTGTAATATTCGTTGTACCTGTTTTCGCAAATAAAACCGAGAAAACGATGAGCAAAATAGCGGAGCCAATACCGTTATATATTAAATAGCTATAAGCAGCCTTTTCACTCGACAATTTCCCCCACTTCCCAATTAATAAAAACATTGGTGGTAATGTAATTTCAAAGAAGATAAAGAACAACATTAAATTTTGAGCAGCGAAGACGCCGAGCATCCCTATTTCTAACATGAGTAACAGCATATAAAAGGCTTTCAAGTTTCTTTTAATAGTAAATGCCGCAATTGCTGCAAGCATCGCTAGAAGGGCCGTCAGCACCATCATAACGAGCGATAAGCCATCAATGCCAAGCTCGTAGTAAATAGAAAACCATCTTTTATCTACCGCTGCAAAATCCCCAAATTTAATCCATTTCACTTTTTCATCAAATAGCGACAAACTCTTTCCAGAAGCATATGTACAAGCGAGGACGATAGCCATTCCAAATGGAAGCGCCGTCCCAAATAAACCAAGCGCTCGCACTGTACGCGATTCTTTTTTCGGTGTTAATGCAAGTAAGAGAATTCCTAAAAGCGGGGAAAAAATGAAGAACGTTAATAACAAATCATTCATCGTAAATCCCCTCCCGTATAGAGCAAAATAATGACAAGTACTGCAAGCGAGACCGCTGTTACAGTGCCGTACACTTGTACATTTCCGTTTTGAAGTCTAGAACCAAGTCCGCTTATCCCTTTAACTAGGCTCCTTATTAAAACGGCAATTCCTTCGACTACATACACCTCAAATAAGCAAAGCACATAAGCGATTCCCTTCGTAATAGGGAGCACCGTCATATTGTATAGTTCATCCACATAATATTTTTCTTTCAAAAGGTTATAAAGAGGTGTTCTATCGCCACCAGCCCAATCTCTAGAAATAGATTTCTTACCATATATGAAATATGCGAGAGCAATCCCAGCCAAGGAAACGAGCGTTGCAACAATCATAATCCAAACTGGTCCGTGTGCCTCTTCTACCTGAAATGCTACATCTTTCGTAAGCCAATCCCCAAGGAATGTCCCAAACCATGGTGTATTCATATAACCCGCCACTACTGCGAGGACGCCAAGGACAATCATCGGATACGTCATAACGCGGGGCGATTCATGCACGTCTTCCTTCGTCTTCGCCTCCCCAGTAAAGACAAGGAAGTATAACCGGAACATATAGAACGCTGTTAAGAATGCTGCAATTACTGCTAATATGAATAAAACGTAATTGCCGTTCATCCAAGTCGCCGCTAAAATTTCATCTTTACTAAAGAAACCAGAAAGGAGCGGAACCCCGCTAATTGCAAGTGTACCGATTAAAAATAGTGCACCCGTTACTTTCATCTTCTTCTGTAGGCCGCCCATTTTATTAATGTTTTGCGTATGCACTGCATGAATGACACTTCCTGCCGCCAAAAATAGTAGCGCTTTAAAAAAGGCATGTGTCGTTAAATGGAAAACACCAGCTACATAACCAGCAGATCCTAGCGCAAGCATCATATACCCAAGCTGGCTAACTGTAGAATAAGCGAGCACTCTCTTTATATCCGTTTGTACAAGACCGATGGAAGCCGCAAATATTGCAGTAAAGGCTCCAACGATTGCCACCGTCTGCATCGCCACCGCACTTGCTGAAAATAGAGGAAACATCGTCGCCACTAAATACACGCCAGCCGCGACCATTGTCGCCGCATGAATAAGTGCCGAAACGGGCGTCGGCCCTTCCATCGCATCTGGTAACCACGTATGAAGCGGGAACTGACCTGATTTCCCCATTGCACCGATAAAAATTAATATCGCCGTTATTGTAATCATCGTAGGGGTAAGATCCCCCGTATGAATCGCCCTAAATATTGCGTCATATTCAAAACTACCTGCATGCCAGAAAATTAAGATCATCCCAATAAATAAACCGACATCTCCAATACGAGTCATAATAAAAGCCTTTTTCGCAGCAGCCTTCGCTTCTTCTTTAAAGAAATAAAAACCAATGAGTAAAAATGAACCAAGGCCCACTAACTCCCAAAATATATAAAGCTGTAATAAATTCGGTGATATAACGAGTCCGAGCATCGCAAATGTGAAGAGCCCTAAATAAGCATAAAAGGTTGGTAATCTTTCCTCACCTTTCATATAACCTTTCGAATACACATGTACAAGTAAACTCACAAGTGTAACGATAAACAGCATTAAAGCCCCTAATGCAGTCACTTCAAAGCCAAATGATATATCAATATCTCCCGTTCTAAGCCATACCCACTTATGCTTCACGCTTGCTTCTGAAAATCGTTCTATTAATACAAGTACCGCAAATATAAAGGAGAGAAAGACGAGGAAAATACTAAGTACACTGCTTCCTTCTCTAATTTTCTTCCCGAATATAAGTAATAAAAAAAACGAAACAAGCGGGAAAAGCGGTATGAGCCATGCATAATCGATCATTGTTTCCTTCCCCCTTTTCGGTCACAATGTTATCCTTTGAGCGTATCCATTTCATCTACATGAACCGTCGTACGATTACGATACAAAGCAATTAAAATGGCGAGTCCTACCGCCGCCTCTGCAGCCGCTACAGCCATCGTAAACAGAGAGAAAATTTGACCTGTTAAATTTGGGAACAAACCTAATTTACTAAACGCTACTAGATTTAAATTGGCCGCGTTAAGCATTAACTCAATACACACTAATACAATCACTGTATTTCGCTTCGTTAAAGCGCCAAACAAACCGATGCAAAACAAAATAATCGCAAGCGTTAAATATGCAGAAGCTGGAACGCTACTCATTGGAATCCTCCTCTTTCTCATCCTTCTTCGCAAGAATAATCGCGCCAACAAGTGCTACAAGTAAAATAACTGAGGTTAACTCAAATGGAATAATATATTCTGAATAGAGAAGTGTACCGATTTGAAGTGTGTTGTTTTCATGGAGAGGTAAACTTCCTTGTGTGCTTTCATTTGCAAAGTCAATATTGTTAACAGCGAAATACATAACTGCCCCAAATGCTACAACCGCAAAGAAGATAATCCATTTTCGAAGAGTAAGACGCGATTCATTTTCCGCATTATGTTTCGTTAACATAATGCCAAAAATCATAATAATTGTGATCGCACCAGAGTAAAGTAAAATTTGTGCAACTCCGATAAATTCGGCCGATAAAAGAAAGTACAAACCTGCAATGCTGAGAAATGTTAGAACGAGAGCTAGCATCATATGCATAACTTTCGTTAAGTTCAACATAAGAATACCGCCGATAATTGCAGACAAGGATAGTATGAAGAATGCTACAAACTCGCCATTCATGCTTTATTCTCCTTCCTGACGTTTTCGTCGTTTTCGTCAAGCCACTGCAAATTTTTAAATAAATCATCACGTGAATATTCCGCGAGCTCAAAGTTATTTGTCATAACAATTGCCTCTGTCGGACAAACTTCTGTACATAAATCACAAAGAATACAAATTTCAAAATTAATATCGTACGTGTCGATAATTTTTCCTTTTTTCGTAGGATCCGGATGTTTTTTTCCTGTTAACTGAATACAATCTGTCGGACAAATGTTGGAACACTGGTTACAAACAATACATTTTTCCGGATAAAATTTTTGAATGCCTCTAAAACGGTCCGGCAGCGGCAACGGTTGATTTGGATAATCATACGTCACCTTCTTCTTACTCAAATTGCTTAATGTATATTTTAATCCTTTAAATAGTCCTTTCATCTCTTACTGGCACCCCCCTCATAGATTAGAAGAATAACTCCTTAATCAATGCCGTTAAGAAAATATTCGCAAGCGCAATTGGCAATAATACTTTCCAGCCAAACTCCATTAACTGGTCACCTCTTATACGCGGGAACGTAACGCGGAACCAAATTAATAGAAAGACTACACTGCTAAATTTCAAAGCAAACCATACAGCTCCTGGGATAAATCCAAGGAACATGACTGGATTCCATCCGCCTAAAAAGAGCACTGTAATTAAAGATGCCATTCCGAAGAAATATACGTACTCTGAAAGCATGAAAAACGCCCAGCGAAACCCTGAGTATTCCGTATGATATCCAGAAACAAGTTCCGACTCTGCTTCTGGTAAATCAAACGGCGTCCTATTTAACTCTGCTACCGCTGCGATTAAGAACACGACGAAACCGATTGGCTGTACGAAAATGTACCAAACATTCTCCTGCGCTGCTACGATTTCATTTAAATTTAGGCTACCAGCTAACAAAACGACGCCAATTACACTCATTACGAGCGGAATTTCATAAGAAATCATTTGCGCCGCCGCACGCATCCCTCCTAAAAGGGAATATTTATTATTTGATGCCCATCCTCCGGTTACAACACCAATCGTCGTAATGCCAGAAACAGCAATGTAATACAGTAAGCCTACGCCAATATCCGCGAACTGAAATTTATCAGTAAATGGGATGACTGCAAGCACCATAAATGCCGGTGCGAATGCAATGACAGGTGCTAATATAAACAACGGTTTATCTGCCGCTTTTGGAATACTATCTTCCTTCAATAGTAGTTTCAAAACATCGGCTACCGTTTGCAGTAAACCGAACCGGCCCCCAACTTGGTTTGGTCCAATCCGCCCTTGCATAAAGCCCATCACTTTCCGTTCTGCCAAAATACCATATGTAACGAAGCCAAGGACTGCAAATAATAGGAGCACCGCTAATCCGAAAAAAATGAAGAAATTCGTCCAGCTTGAAGGTGATTGTAAGAGCGTTTCAATCATCAGCCATCAACCTCCCCAAGTACAATATCAACTCCACCTAAAATCGTAATTAAATTGGCGATGTTTTCACCTTTCAATAACTTCGGTAAAATTTGCAAATTGTAAAAAGACGGCCTGCGAAACTTCAAACGGTACGGCTCTTTCTTTCCGTCACTAGCAATATAGCAACCAATCTCTCCGCGCGGCGATTCTATACGTACGAACGCTTCTCCCTTGGGTGCCTTAATAATTTTCGGTACTTTTGCCAGCACAGCTCCATCTTTCGGGAACTGCTGAACCGCTTGCTCAACAATCTTTAAAGACTCCTCAATTTCTTGCATGCGGCAAACGTAGCGATCCCAAGCGTCCCCCACACTCCCAACAGGAATATCGAAATCAAAACGATCATAAATGGAGTACGGTTCATCCTTACGAAGATCCCAGTTTACTCCAGTGCATCGTAAATTCGCTCCGCTTAAAGAATACGAAATCGCATCTTCCTCGCTATATATACCAACGCCTTTTACACGATTTAAGAAAATCTCATTACCACTAACAAGATCATGATAACCTGCCAATTGCTCTCTCATATACGGAACAAACTCTTCCACTTTTTCAATCCAACCGTCCGGCGCATCCCACTTTACACCTCCGACTCTCATATAGTTAAAAGTAAGCCGTGCACCGCATAATTCATTTAATAAATTTATAATCATCTCTCGCTCACGAAACGCGTACAAAAACGGGCTGACCGCTCCTATATCAAGAAGATTTGTCCCCCACCAAACGAGGTGGCTCGCAATCCTTCCAAGCTCCATTGCAAGCACTCGCAAGTATTCGGCACGCTCCGGGATTTCAAGCCCCATCATCGTCTCTACAGCGTGGCAAATGACGTAATTATTCGTCATGGCCGATAAATAGTCCATTCGATCTGTATACGGGATAATTTGCGTATACTGTAAGCTCTCTGCAATCTTTTCGGTCCCGCGATGCAAATATCCAATAACCGGTGTAGCTTCTTTAATAATTTCCCCGTCAATCTTAATAACAAGCCTGAACACACCGTGCGTACTCGGATGTTGAGGACCTACATTCAAAAGCATTTCTTCCGTACGGATCATTTAGCTACACCTCCACATCATACGGTTCATAATCTTTTCTAAGCGGGTGACCTATCCAATCATCAGGCATTAAAATACGCGATAAATTCGGATGCCCCTTAAATACAATGCCAAGCAAATCATACGCTTCCCGCTCTGGCCAGTCCGCTCCTTTCCAAAGCGCTGTCACCGATTCTACTTGCGGTGCTTCCCTATCCAGCTTCACCTTCACCGCTACTGACTGTTTCTTTCCATATGAAAATAAATGAACATACACTTCCATATGTGTCACAAAATCCGTCGCATGTAGCTCTGACATATAATCAAAGGCAAGTCCCTCATGAAATCGCAGTAACTCCATTACTTCATAATATTTGGAGGGCTCTACCACAAGAGTTGGTACATCTTTTGAAAGTTTATTAATGTAGGAATCTACTAATGTATCCTCTCCTACTTTTCCCTTAATAACTTCAACATACTGATTTAAATACGGTTCATTCACCGATGGCTCTTCCTGCTTCGGCTCCTCTTCCTTCTTACCTTCAGCGCCCTTTGTCTTCGCCCTTGCAGCCGCAGCCGCTTTTGCCTTCGCTGCTGCAATCGCCTTCGCCTTTTCATCTCCCGAATTCCCATCACCTTGCGAGGCCTTCTGCTTCGCTAGCGCCGCTGCCTTTGCCTTTGCTGCCGCCACGGCCTTCGCTTTCGACTTGGCCTTTTCCTCTTCCGTTACTCCTTCTGTTCCTTCTCTTTTTTGCTTCGCTAACGCCGCTGCTTTTGCCTTCGCGGCTGCCACGGCCTTCGCCTTCGCTTTTGCCTTGTCTTCTTCCGTTACTTCCTCTGTTCCTTCTCTTTTTTGCTTCGCTAACGCCGCTGCTTTTGC
>NZ_JBQAEO010000016.1:0-93252 GCF_051915365.1 Bacillus cereus group sp. MYBK79-1
TTAGTGGAGGGCTATTTTTCTAAATTCTATTATTTCATGTTGTTTGCTTTCATTAAAATCAAAAAAGATATCAGAGTGTTGGGAACCCTAAAGGGTTTCCCAACACTCTGAGAAACGAAGGTAATTTCATTACCTTCGTTTCTTTTTTTCTGTTACACATCCGTAATATTACAATGTATTATTCGACATCTACGCATAGAGAAATAGTAAATTTTATGCTATTTCTCTAAATATAAATGGCGTTTCGTGTCGAATCTTGTTAAATCACCGAAATATAACCGTGTGTTTTTGTTACAATTATGATACAATGATAACAAATAGATAACAAGAGAGGGATTTTCATTGAGTTCATACGGAAGCTTTATTGCACTTTTATGTTACATAGTAACTGTACTGCTTCTATATTTTATTGGCGATGCTGCAAACATTTCGGTATTACAATTTCCCAAAGAAGAAGCGTTCCAATTAGAATCAGAAAAACATACTGCACGATCCATTGTACCACTACTCTTAGCTCTTCCTGTATATATCATCGTTTTATATAAAAGTAAAAAAGTGTAAAGGCTACCTATTTCATTCATTTCGGTGGTCTTTACATTTTTTGTGATACTTCCCCTATCTTAAACATCATTCCCTACTAAATACCGGCCTAGTCTTTTAAAATGAGAAAATCCCCTAGAAAAAATTCCACGCTCTGTCCAATCACCAACTACCGAACTTACATAGATTATAAGTGTGAAGGGGGTGATGAGGATTATGTTTGGATCATTTGGATGCTGTGATAACTTTAGAGACTGTCATCATCGTGAAAGAGATTGTGACCATCGTGAGAAAGAGAAAGAGGTAGTTAGACCACAACGCCCTGCGGTATGTAACTTGCTTGCTAACATATCTGTAGGAACAGAAATTACCAGTTTAATTGTTAGAGATATCGCCGACCCATTTGCTGCGGTAGTATTTGAAGGTTTTGCAAATGGTGTTGCTCTTTTCTCAACTGGTGAGGGTCTTTTACGTGTATGCCCAACTGATATTGTTGCAATCGTTATCTAGTCCTGTACTTTATTATCGTAACAAATTAACTTTTATTTTTTCTATAGAAAAAACCTGAGACCGATTTCAAATCGACTCAGGTTTTTTATTGATTATATGCTTTTAACTAGTTCAACAACTTCTTCAGCAGTTGACATCATTAATGCTTTTTCTGCTAATGTTTCCATTTCTACTTTTGACAACTTGCTTAGTTGTGTTCTTGCAGGAAGAATAGATGTTGCACTCATACTGAACTCATCTAAACCTAATCCTAATAATAATGGGATAGCAAGTGAATCTCCCGCCATCTCACCGCACATACCAGCCCATTTGCCTTCTTTATGAGCAGCATCGATAACCATTTTTACAAGACGTAAAATAGATGGGTTATATGGTTGGTATAAGTAAGATACTTGTTCGTTCATACGGTCTGCAGCCATTGTGTATTGGATTAAATCATTTGTTCCAATAGAGAAGAAATCAACTTCTTTCGCGAATTGATCTGCTAATACTGCTGAAGCTGGGATTTCAACCATCATACCAACCTCAATAGAATCAGAAACAGTTGTACCCGCTTCTACAAGTTTCGCTTTCTCTTCTAATAAGATTGCTTTCGCTTGACGGAACTCATCAAGAGTTGCAATCATTGGGAACATAATTTTTAAGTTACCGTATACGCTAGCACGAAGTAATGCACGAAGTTGTGTACGGAACACATCTTGCTCATCAAGACATAAGCGAATTGCACGGTATCCTAAGAATGGGTTCATTTCTTTTGGTAAATGTAAGTATGGAAGCTCTTTATCTCCACCGATATCAAGTGTACGAACAACAACAGGCTGACCTTCTTTTACACCTTCAAGAACTGCTTTATACGCTTCGAACTGCTCTTCTTCTGTTGGAAGATTGTCACGGCCCATGTATAAGAATTCTGTACGGTATAAACCAACGCCTTCTCCGCCATTATCAATAATACCTTGTACATCATTTGGTGTTCCGATATTTGCAACAAGCTCAACATGATGTCCATCACTTGTTACAGTAGCTTGGTCTTTTAATTTTGCCCATTCAGTTTTTTGCTCTTCAAATTTCGCTTTCTTTTCTTCAAAAGAACGAAGAGTTTCTTCTGATGGATTTACAATTACTTCTCCATCTAAACCGTCGATGATTACGATATCGCCGTTTTGGATTTTCTCCATAACAACTTTCGTACCAACAACAGCTGGAATTTCCATAGAGCGAGCCATAATTGCAGAGTGAGATGTACGGCCACCGATATCAGTTGTAAAACCTTTTGCATACTTACGGTTTAACTGAGCTGTATCAGATGGTGTTAAATCTTCAGCAATGATGATTACTTCTTCAGAAATTGTACCAGGATTTGAGAAGTTAATGCCTAGTAAATGTGCAAGAACACGTTTTGTTACGTCACGAATGTCCGCAGCGCGTTCTTTCATATATTCGTTATCCATGTTTTCAAACATAGAAATAAACATTGATGCAACTTCATCCATTGCAAATTCAGCATTTACTTTTTCGCTATTTACTTTATCTTTTACTGGGTTTACTAATTCTGGATCATTTAACACTAATAAATGTGCTTCAAAGATCGCAGCTTTATCAGCACCTAGCTCAGCAAAAGCGTGGTCCTTAATAGCTTCTAATTCAGTTTTTGCTTTCTCAAGCGCAGCGTCTAAGCGTGCAATTTCTGCAGCTTCGTTTGTAATTGATTTCTTTTCGATGTTAAATTCAGGATTCTCAAGTCTGAAAGCCTTTGCAATAGCAATCCCACTTGATGCAGCGATCCCTTGAATGTTAAGAGTCATTATTCTCCTAATCCTTCGTTTTTCATAGTTTCTTCGATAGCTGCTAGTGCTTGAGCTGCATCATCACCATTTGCAGTGATTTTAATTTCTGCGTTTTGTTGAATGCCTAAAGACATAACGCCCATGATTGATTTTAAGTTAACGTTTTTTCCGTTATACTCTAAGTTAATGTCAGAACCAAATTTGCTTGCAGTGTTTACAAGTAGAGTTGCTGGACGAGCATGAATTCCTGAGTCGCTAGTTACTTTAAAGATTTTTTCCATGATAATTTATCTCCTTTAAATTACAGTATTTTTTAGTTGTATAGACGTGAGTACTACATCATCTATTGTATATAATAGGCGATGTTCGGTCAACCACATCGCCTATTATAATTATAAACATTTTGCGTCAAATTCCTACTGGATGTCAATAATAGCGTTTTCGCCCTTCTTAACATTTCCATCTTTTTTCAATTCGACTTGTTGTCCTTGTTGTAAATTCGTAAAGACAATTGGTGTAATGATAGATGGTGCATTTTCTTTTACAAATGCAAGATCTACTTTTAATAATGGTTGTCCTTGTTTCACTTGGTCGCCTTGTGCTACAAGTGCTTCAAAACCTTCACCATTTAATTTTACAGTATCAATACCGAAGTGGATTAAAATTTCTTTTCCTCCTTCAGATTGAATGCCAATCGCATGCTTTGTAGGGAATACGTTGACGATCTCACCATTAACTGGAGAAACTACTGTTCCTTCTGTTGGCTCGATTGCAAATCCATCTCCCATCATTTTTCCTGAGAATACTTGATCAGGTACTTCTGTAATCGGTAAGATTTTCCCTTCAATTGGTGAAACGATTGTTTCGTTTTCATCAACTTTTTGAGGAGCTTCTTCTACTTTTACAGCCTCTTCTTTTTCAACATGAGGTGTACGACCTGACATAATATCATGAATTTGTGATTTTAATGTGTCAGATTTTGGTCCAAAAATAGCTTGAATGTTATTTCCAACTTCAAGTACACCAGCTGCTCCAAGCTCTTTTAAGCGGTCTTTGTTTACATTCTTTTGTTCGTTAACTTGCACACGTAAACGAGTAATACAAGCATCTAGAGAAGCAATGTTTTCTTTACCACCAAGTGCTACTAATACTTCACGAGGAAGTTCACCCGCTTCAGTTTTCCCTGCACCGTCATTAGCATTAGCTACTTCACGACCAGGTGTTTTTAAATTCCATTTACGGATTGCAAAGCGGAATCCGAAGTAGTAAATAACTGCTAGTACAAGACCAACAATAATTACCCACCACCATGCTGTACGGCCTGGTAGTACACCGAATAACATAAAGTCGATTAAACCACCAGAGAATGTCATACCAATTTTAACACCTAAAATTTGCATTGTCATAAATGATAGACCAGCGAATACTGCGTGAATTCCGAATAATACTGGTGCTACGAATAAGAATGAAAATTCAAGTGGTTCTGTAATACCTGTTAAGAAAGATGTTAATGCAGCAGAACCTAAAATACCAGCTGCTAATTTTTTATTTTCTGGACGTGCTTCATGGTACATTGCTAATGCTGCTGCTGGAAGACCGAACATCATGAACGGATATTTACCAGTTGTAAATGTACCTGCTGTTAATTCTACACCGTCTTTTAACTGTGCCATAAAGATTTTTTGGTCACCACGGATTAATTCGCCAGCTGCATTTGTATACTGCCCGAATTCGAACCAGAACGGTGAATAGAAAATGTGATGTAATCCAAATGGAATTAATGAACGTTCAATTAAACCGAATATAAATGCGGCTATTGTTCTATTTGCATCAATCATTTGATGTGAGAACGTATTTAAGCCACCTTGAATGTATGGCCAAACGAAACACATGATAATACCTACTACTAAAGAAAATGTTGCAGTTGCGATCGGTACGAAACGCTTACCTGCGAAGAAACCTAAGTATGATGGTAATTCAATGTTGAAGTATTTATTGTAGCAATATGCGGCTACTATACCGACGATAATACCACCAAACACTCCCGTTTGTAGCGTTGGAATTCCTAATACGTTTGCATATGCTGGATCTGCAAATCCGATTTTTACTGGATCTGCTCCAGAACTTGTTACTTTTACTAGCTTATCTACTTCTAAGAACACACTCATCGTTTTGTTCATAATTAAGTAGCCGACAAATGCTGCTAAACCAGCTACTCCGTCTCCACCAGCTAAACCAATTGCTACCCCAACTGCGAATAATAATGCAAGGTTAGCGAAAATAATATCACCAGATTGTTCCATAATTTTTGCTACCATTACGAACCAATCTGCTTTTAAAGCAGGAATAACATTTGTTAACTGTGGATTTTGAAATGCATTACCAAATCCAAGTAAAATACCTGCTGCCGGTAAAATCGCTACTGGAAGCATAAGCGCTTTTCCGACTTTTTGAAGAACACCAAAGATCTTCTTAAACATGGAAACCCTTCCTCTCTTATCTATATTGATACCTTCCGACAAACGCCAAAAAGACATGAGGAAAAAAAGATAGAACGATAGCTATACAAAGGGTAGTATATCCCTTTCTCTAGCTTACATTCCTTACTTTTCTCCACTCATGCCTGATCGAATCAGTAACACGTGTCAAAAATAGGTTTACGTATAAGTTCACTATAATTAAGGCAAACGTTTTCGTTACTTGCCTTAATTTGTTTGTCGAAATTTGTATAACTTTGCAATAGTTATTATACATAACTATTGTAAGCGATTCAATGATTTTTTTTAACGTTTTCATTTTAGACAAAAATATATGTCTTTTTACACACGTTCTGCTTTCACTAAGCGTTGCAAATGCATGGTTAAATATATGCTCTCTGCTTCATACACAGGAAGTTGCAATTCTTTTTGCATGACCTTAACTAGCTTCCAAGCTAAATTATAACAAACGGGATATTCCGCCTTTAATAAATCAGCAAAACTTTGTGATTCCTCTACTTTTTCTCCTTTTTTCACCCGTTCAATCGCATATTGCAAATGACGGATAAGGCGTAAATAGTGAATACTTTCTTGGTCTAATGTAATTTGTAAGTTTGTCTCAATTAAAGATACAAGCTGTGCAATGAGACGGGAGTTTTGATTAACTGAAGATAAATCTGAATTTGTAAGTGAACTGTAAATATGGAGTGCAATAAACCCAATTTCTCCTTCTGGCAATGTAATTTGCAAACGAGAATTTAAAAGATCTACAACACCTTCAGCAATTTCATACTCCTCTGGATAGAGCATTTTCGTTTCAACTAAAAAAGGATTATCAATTGTAAGCCCTTGCTTTAATCGCTTAATTGCAAAAGAAATATGATCTGTTAAAGCGATATGAATATGTTCATTTAATGGTGATTTTGCTTTTTCTTGAATATAGAACATAATATCATTCATTAATTCAATTAATTTTTCACTCACATGTGGCACTAACAGTTTGTATTGTTCACGATCACGTTCATTTTTTAAAACAAACATTTTTTCAATTTGTTCTTGCTCCAATACATCTTTCGCTTTTTTTCCAAAACCAATTCCTTTACCAATCACTACTACTTCCTCGTGTTCAGGATGGCTAGCAATGATGACATTATTGTTTAAAACTTTTTTAATTTCTAGATAACTACTCATATAACACCACCCTCGTACTTAAATAGCCTGCTTTTATGTTACAGAACATCCTTCTTTGTCGTCAATGTAAAACATCTACCATTTCATAAAAATTCATTTTTTAGACATGTTTATATATGATGCGTATAATGTAAGAGCAACTGTACATAGAAAGGAGATAACAACATGATTAAAATGTTTGTAAGTGATATCGATGGTACAATGATGCAACACGGAGGATTAATTGACGAACAAGATATTGCAGCACTTCGCAGTCTCGCTGAGCAAAATGTTATTCTTTGTTTCGCTTCTGGCCGACTTGATAATGAAATTGCAAATTTAATGCAAACTGTAAATACAAATTTCCACCGTATTAGTGTCAATGGTGTTTTTGTATACACACACGAAAATAAGCAACTATTATCTGCAACTTTTGATTCCAGTATTCTTCCTGATTTGCTAGCGATGACAAATGAAGATCCTTATTTTCGTTATGTAAGTGATGAACATAATTATTACATTGAAGAGAAAACACCGTTTATTCATGAACTTGAACAACAAGTAACAATGACTTCCGTTGAAGAACCGCATCTATTAGAAAAAATTGATGATACTATTTTCCCAAATAAAATCTCTGTCGGCGGAACAAAGGAAAGTTTACAACTCCTTCAGAAAAAACTTGATGAAAAATTCCATGGAAAAGTTAGTACCTTCATTTCAGCAGAACAATGTTTAGATGTAATGCCACCTAATATTAGTAAAGGTTCTGCTATTTCTGTTTTATTACAAGAATTTCAAATACAACCAGAGGAAATTGCTTGCATAGGGGATTCTTATAATGATATTCCAATGTTTTCTTTAACTCCTCACAGTTTTGCTATGTCTCAAGCTGATGACGCAGTAAAAGAACATGCTCACTATGTAGTAAATACAGTTAAAGATGCTGTTAACCACGTAATTGCTCATAATAAAAATACGACTCACTCCTTGTAAGGATGAGTCGTATTTTTTCTTTACATGTTAAACAATTTGACATTAACTGTACTTCACAAACTGAAATATATTATTTGTTACGTGCGATATTTGTAATAAACTTATAACGATCCCCACGATAAATACATTTCACATACTCTAACGGTACTTCACCTTCTGAATATGACCATTGACGCATTACAAGCACTGGCGCCTTTTTAGGAATATGCAGATGTTCAGCTTCATTATCCGTT
Organism: Bacillus cereus group sp. MYBK79-1; assembly: GCF_051915365.1. Taxonomy (NCBI): domain Bacteria; kingdom Bacillati; phylum Bacillota; class Bacilli; order Caryophanales; family Bacillaceae; genus Bacillus; species Bacillus cereus group sp. MYBK79-1. The sequence goes on from NZ_JBQAEO010000016.1 coordinate 7,711, forward strand.
GCAATTGAAGCTTCAATTGATTGAGTAGCGCTAACAAGTTTAAAGCCCAGTTTTTTCTCTAAATGTTCATATAAAGATTGTTGCAATATTTCTTCGTTAATATCTTTTACAAGAGCTGGCGACAAATATGTCGTCTCAAAAGCAATCGGTTCATCATCAGCTAAGCGAATACGCCTCACTTCATAAACCGACTCCCCCTCCTGTATTCTCAACCGGTCTGCTATTTTCGCAGTAGCTGGAACGAGGCGGAAACTAAGTAATTGACTACTTGGGTTCATCCCACGAGAAATCATATCTTCTGTGAATCCCGTCATTCCTTGCAATTTTTGTTCCACTTTCGGAAGTTGGACAAACGTACCGATTCCACGTTTCCGATATAAATAACCTTGTTCCACTAAATTATTAATCGCCTGTCTGATTGTCATACGACTCACTTCGAACTTATCGCAAAGTTCATTCTCAGATGGGATTTTATCTCCCGGCTTCCATTCGCCGTCCTCAATTAGCTGTTTCACCCACTCTTGAATCTGATAATAGATCGGAAATGGTGAATACTTGTCGATGTTCATCAGCAATCGCCTCACTGCATAAAGATAGAGCTTCTTGATCAGCGATTACGGTTACATTCGGATGACGTTGTAAAACTGTAGCAGGACACGCTTCACTATATTCACCTTGCAATAATTCTTTAACAGCTTCTGCCTTTTTAGCACCCATAGCAACAAGTAGAATTTGTTTCGCTTTCATAATGCTTCCGATTCCCATTGTAATCGCATGAGTTGGCACATCTTCTTCTTTTTCGAAGAAGCGAAGGTTTGCTTGGCGTGTAGATTCTGTTAATTCAACAATGTTTGTTGGAGAATTAAACAGCGTTCCTGGTTCGTTAAATCCGATGTGACCGTTTTCACCGATTCCAAGAATCTGTAGGTCAACTGGGTTAGCAGCTAGAATGCCCTCGTAACGTTTGCACTCTTCCTCTAAATCACTTGCCATCCCGTTTGGTACATAAGTTTGTTTAAATGGAAGATGATCAAACAACTGTTCTTGCATGAAATAGTGATAGCTGTTTTTATCTTCATGTGGTAAATTTACGTACTCATCTAAGTTTACAGTGGTTACACGGCTTGTATCAAGTTTATTTTTTCGCATTTCTGCATAAATACCTAATGGAGAGCTTCCTGTAGCCATTCCTAATGTTGGATTTTCTTTTGTTTTTACAACTTCTTCAATTAATTTATAACCTGCTTCTGCTAGTTCTTCTGGATTTTTTACAACAAGAATATTCATTTAATTACTTCCCTTCCTTCATATGAATTCCTAAACGAACCGTATCATATACATGTAAATCTTCACTCATCACAACAAAGTCTGCATCTTTTCCTACCGCTAATGCACCTTTATGATTTAATCCAAACTCTTCTGCTTGGTTAACTGATGTCATCAGTACTGCATCTTCGATTGAACAACCTGTAAATTCAATTACATTTCGGAAAGCTTGATCCATTTTTAGAATACTACCCGCTAACGTTCCATCTTCTAATCGAGCACTACCATCTTTTACATGTACTGGCTGTCCGCCAAGCTCATATAATCCATCTTCAAGACCCTTTGCACGCATTGCGTCAGTAATAATACTTACTTTTTTCGGTCCTTTTAATTTATATGCTAATTTCACCATATCAGGGTGAATGTGAATACCATCTGTAATTACTTCAACCATTACATCTGGATTTAATAACACATGACCAACAACTCCTGGTTCACGGTGATGTAATCCACGCATTTGATTGTATAAATGCGTTGCATGTGTAATGTTTCTATTTTTTAGTTGCTCATCAATTGCATCTGTATGCCCCATTGTGCCAACAACACCAGTTTCAGCAAGATACTGCTCAAACTCTAACGCACCTTCTTCTTCAGGTGCATATGTTACTAATTTAATTAGATTCCCGCTTGCTTCCTGCCATTGTTTAAATTGTTCAATATTCGCAGGAACAATATGTTCAAGTGGTTGTGCACCTGCACGTTTTTTTGAAACATACGGTCCTTCTAAGTGAATATATTCGAAATGTGCTCCTTTTTCTTTCGCTTCTTTCGCAGCATGTAATGCTGCTTCGATTGCTTCTGGAGCTTGTGTCATTGTTGTTGGGAAGTAAGTTGTAACTCCTTCTTTTAACATTTCTTTACCTAGAGTTACTAACCCATCGCTATTTGCATCCATCGCATCAATATCGTATCCACCATGAATATGAACATCAATCATACCTGGAATCACAATTTTCCCTGCCGCATCTAAAACCGCTTCATTTTCTTGTGATACATATTGAGCCATCAAACCAATTTCTTTAATTGTTTCTGCGTAACGAATAAATCCGTTTTCCACTACTTCTTGACCTGTATAAATTTTGGCATTGATGACAGCTTGCGTTTTCATTTTCATCGATCCTTTCCCATGAAATACCTACTTGTTATTATTACCTTATTCGCCTAATTCCATCTTAATATATGCACGAGTAGTTGTCTAGACATTCGAATGAAATTTCCTCTTTGTTTAACAAAAAGGAAACTTAGTACGTCTCTTGCAATTATAATATATGTTATTCAGTTTTCCAAAAAGGGAGAGTATCCCCTATCATATTACTCACTTAAGTAATGGCATTAATCCACTAGAGCCTATTGTAATATGCTCGCCGTCTGTTTCCATTTCTACTGTACGTTTATTTGTTCCATACATCATTATACCACGCTGTTTTAATCGTCTCACTACACTTTGATGAGGATGTCCATACGGATTTCTGCTCCCATATGAAAGAATCGCAAACTGTGGTTCTACTTTCTTTATAAACATTTCACTTGTTGAGGTATAGGAGCCATGATGTCCTACCTTTAACACATCTGCATGTACATCGAATTGCTTTAATATTTCAGTTTCCGTCCGCACATCAGCATCACCCATTAGTAAAAAATCCGCTTTTCCGTATCGTACCTTTAACACAATTGAAGATTCATTATTTTCATCTTTTGATTTCCCATTGTTTAATACTTGTATGGAAACATGCGGATCTAGCGGTATGTATTGTCCCTCTTTTACTGAAACGAAAGGAATCCCTCTTTTTTTAATATGATTCCGGTATGTGTGATAAGTAAAAGAACTATATGTTTTTCCACTATCTAATATAAGTGATACCGGCATTTGCTCTACAATCGGAATGAGTCCTCCAATGTGATCCATATCAGGATGCGTACTGACGATAGCATCTAAATGGTTAATCCCTTTTTCGATTAGTTTTTGAATGATAACCTCTCCAGCTTCATAAGGTCCCCCATCAATTAACATCGTTTGTCCATTTGGCAATATAATAAGTGTCGCATCACCTTGCCCAACTTTTAAAAAACTCACTTTCATTTTCCCAAAATGTTGCCGCTGCATATGTAAAGGAGACGCGGTATGAATAGACATCATGTATCTTTTGGCCGATGTACTATTTAAAGAAAAGCATAACAAAACAGAAACTAACAATAAAATACTTCGCATACTTCTCATAACTCGTCTCCTTTTTTCAATTAGTATGGCACGGTATATAATTGATATACAAAAAAAGCTTAGCAAAATGCTAAGCTTTTATTTCGATATCTCCTGTAAAGAACCAAAGAATAAATCTGCTTCATTCATTTGTTCATTCTCTTCAGAAAGTGCTGGTAAATCATCTAATGTTTTCAATCCAAATGTATCCAAAAATTCTTTCGTTGTTCCATATAAAATAGGACGCCCTGGCCCTTCTGCTCGTCCCATTTCTTTTATAAGTAAGTGTGAAACTAACGTTTGTAACGCCTTATCGGTTTTTACCCCTCTAATCTCTTCCATTTCAGTCCTTGTAATCGGTTGACGATATGCCACAATCGCTAACGTTTCTAAAGCAGCCTGAGAAAGTGAAGCCGCTGTTGGGATATCTATTAATTTTTGATAGTACGAAGCATGTTCTTTCTTTGTAGCAAAACGATATACTTTTGCATACTGTACAATTTGCAAACCGCGGTGTGCACCTTCACATTCTTCTTGCATTTCTTCTAAAATATCGATTACTTCATTTCCTTCAATTTCAAGCACTTTCGCTATTTGTTCTGGATAAATCCCTTCATCACCAGAAACAAATAAAAGCCCTTCAATGATTGATTTCTGTTCTTTTCTATCCATTTTACGAGCTCCTTCCTCCAATTTTCTCCATAAAAATACACATCAAAAAACCGAATCACAATCAATGCGTTCGGTTCAATATTTTTTCTCTTGTTCCAAACGATACATTCAAACCTAGCATGAGATATAATATTTCCATCCCATTTTCCATACTAACTCTATGCAGATTTAGTAGAGCTTGATACGAAAATTTCATCAAAATTATGTTCTTGTTCAATTATGATTTGTTGATTTTTCATAAGCTCAAGAACCGCTAAAAATGTTACAACCATTATTTCCCGTTCATCATCAACAAACAAATCATAAAAACTTTGACGACCACCTTGTATTTCTAACTGCTTTAAAATATCAATCATGCGCTTCTCAATTGGTATTTCTTGACGAGTAATACGTGTTGTTACAGGTTTCTTTGCTTTTTTACGGCGCATTAATTTTTGAAATGCCGCTAGCATATCATATAACGTAACATCAAGAGGCAAGTTTGTCTCCTCTTCTTGTTGCAATGATGTAAAATCAATTGGCGGACGTGTATATAGCTGTGCTCTTTCTTGTTCTCTTTCTTTTAGCTCAGTAGCAACTTGCTTATATTTCTTATATTCAATTAACCTCTCCATCAATTCTTGACGAGGATCATCTATAAAGTCATCACCGTTATCAAGTACATCTTCTTCATGTTTCGGCAACAACATTTTACTTTTAATTTGTAATAAAGTCGCAGCCATTACTAAATACTCACTTGCAACATCTAATTGTAGTTCTTTCATCGTGTGAACATAAGATAAATATTGCTCTGTAATTTCCGCTACAGGAATATTATATATATCAATTTCATAACGATGTATTAAATGTAACAATAAATCTAAAGGCCCTTCAAAAGCCTCTACTTTAAAATTATACTGCACAAAGCATCCCACCACATTTTTTCTATAACAACATAAGTATAGAGCATACTCATGTTCTATCCAACCTTTTTAAGAAATTTAATTAAAAATAGACCGATGCCTATGTCATCATGCCCACCACTTCATATGATAACAGTGTAGTAAGAACAATGTAGGAGGTCAAAAAACTATGGGTCACGTTGATTGCGGTTTTAGTGGTGGGTTCGCATTACTTGTTGTATTGTTTATTTTACTAATTATTGTAGGGGCAGCTTGCTTCTGCTAATATGAACAATAACGGCTAGGGAATACTCCCTAGTCGTTTATTGTTCATATTTCTATGATACACTTGTATTTATAACCGTTAAACAGGGGTGAAAAACATGTATCCTACCGAATACATACAATTTTTAATTCATTTTCACGGAGATTATGATTATTTTGAATGTCACGAAATACTGGAAGAATATTGGAAGGAAAAACCAAGAGGAGATCGTGATCATTATTTAGTCGGTCTCATTCAAATTGCAGTTTCTTTATACCACCAAAGACGCTCTAACTGGAATGGCGCAGAAAAGATGATGAAAAGCGCCATAACGATTTTAGAAAAAAACAGTGCACCTTTACTACGTTTAGGAATAAATACCACACAACTTCTATTCTTACTCAAGGATAGATTGCAATCTATACAGAAAGAAGCAGATTTCACACCGTTATTTTTACCATTATCAGATAGAGCATTAGAAAAGCACTGCATGGAATTATGCCAGGAACAAAACCTCCCTTGGAAAGACGTGAATGCTACTTCTAGTGAATATATCATACATAAGCATACATTACGTGATCGAACAGAAGTCATTACTGAACGCAACGAACAATTACAAAAAAGAAAGCAGAGATAATAAACTACTTATCTCTGCTTTCACGAATGTATATTTTGTTCTAGCCCTTTACACTTTTTGCAAAAACTTGCTGTTTGCTCATTTCCGCAAATTGTAAACTCAAGAAATTTACTCTTTAACTCTTGTACCATCTTCGTCCCAATACCCATATGACGATGAGATGGGTTCACACTCAAATGCTGAATTTCCAAAACTTGATTCTCTTTTTTTACAATCCCCATTATCCCAACAAAATCTTCGTTTTGTTTCCACAAATACAATTGCCAATCATCCTTTGCTTCATAATCTTTCATAGTCAATTGTAATGTTTTCACATCTTTTTCTGTTGGCATAAATGAAAGAAGCCCCATTGCAATCTTTTCATAACTTTTTTTAAAACGAATTAACATAACCCTTATCCCTTCTTACAAAAGTTACAAACTATTAATCCCCTCAACCACTCTTTTCATATCACATTCATTTTACAATATTTTCAACAGAGTGAGAAGGGCTTAAAACAACTTGATAATCATACAAAGCAAAAAGAAGAAAGTCAAATATATGTTTCAGTACTATTTTTCCTAAGTAGATGAAAGAAAAATACTGTTATATGAAAGTGAAAAGAAACATCCACCGCTCATTATCATTTCACTATTCATCATCTGAGTGCAAATGAATTCTAGCAAAATAAATGTAATAAAAAATATTTATTGAAACATGTAATCTAATGTATTCTATGTAATTTGTTAAATTTTTGTTCTCATAAGCGACATATTTTCACTGCAATAACAGTACTACTTGTATCATGTACTGTAAACGACATACACATTCCTATTAAAAAAGCAAAAAAGAGAGCAATCGCTCTCTTTTTCCATTAACTTATTCTTCCCAAACTTTAACTTCTTTCATTACATCACCTTGACGCATGTTTAATACTGTTTCAATACCGCTTGTTGCTTTACCGAATACAGTATGTACACCATCTAAATGTGGTTGTGGCTCATGAACAACAAAGAATTGGCTACCGCCTGTATTACGGCCAGCATGAGCCATAGAAAGTGATCCAACAAGGTGTCTATGAGGATTTCCATCAGTTTCACATGGGATAGAGTAACCTGGGCCACCTGCACCTGTTCCTGTTGGATCTCCACCTTGGCTTACGAAGCCAGGAATAACGCGGTGGAATGTCACACCATCATAAAATCCTTGCTCTGCTAGTTTTTTAAAGTTTTCTACTGTTTTTGGTGCCTCTTCTGGGAAAAATTCTAAATCGATTTTTTCGCCATTTTCCATTAATATGTATCCTAAAGTTTTCATACGTATATGTCTCCTTTCAACTATCTCAGCACTATATTACCACATTCATGACTAGAAACAAAAAGAATCCGACAATCTACATACTTCTTTTTTGAAATGTGGAAAAAGCTAGGTGACAAATAAGAAATATATACTATAATAACTGTGTTGCCCGAAAATTTTAGAAAGAGAAAGGGAGCGATTTTTCGTGAAAACGAAATTACTAGCTCTGCTATTAGCTGTAACGGTATTTATAATGCCAACAGCTTCGTTTGCAGACATCATCGAAGGAGAATCAATTGTTACACTAGGAGAAAACTTGTCTGAACAACAAAAACAAGATCTGTTACAAGAAATGAAAGCACCAAAAGATGCTACAATCATTACTGTGTCTAATGCGGAAGAACATAAATTTCTAGAAGGGATTGTTCCAAAAGCCCAAATTGGTACGAGAGCAATTTCCTCTTCTATGATTACATACACAAAGCCAGGGTCTGGTCTCATTGTACGTTCAAAAAACATTAATTCGATAACAGATGCAATGTACACAAACGCACTTATTACAGCAGGTGTGAAAGATGCAGAAATTCAAATTACTGCACCATTTAAAGTCTCAGGAACCGCTGCTTTAACCGGTTTAATGAAAGCCTATGAAACAACATCGAACAAAGCAATTCCTGAAGAAGTAAAAAAAGTAGCCAACGAAGAAATGGTGCAAACAGCCCAGCTCGGCGATAAAATTGGTGAAGAAAAAGCAGTTCAACTTGTTGCAAAAATTAAAGAAGAAATTGCCAAAGAACAGCCAAAAACGACTGAAGATTTACGTTCATTAATTCAAAAAATTGCGGATCAACTTGGTATTACATTAACGGATGAACAGTTAGATAACTTAGTTGCGCTATTTGATAAAATGAAAAATCTTAATATCGATTGGAATCAAGTTGGCAGTCAGTTAAATAAAGCAAAAGAACACGTTTCTGCCTTTTTAGGATCTGAAGAAGGGCAAGGTTTCCTAGATAAAGTTAAAGATTTTTTCTCAAGTATCATTGATTTTGTTAAATCGTTATTCAAGTAAAAAGAAGCTCGTCACTGACGAGCTTCTTTTTTATACAAGTAACGGCAATTTCATAACAGCTTCTTCAACCGAACGAACAATATGATTTGCCTTCTCCTTCACATATGGATGAGCATGATGAAGAGTAAATGAATGCGGGGTTACTTCAAACATAGAAATATCATTGAAAGAATCTCCAATGCATGCAACTTCATTTGCTTCAATTTGCAAATGTTCCATTAGTCGCCTTAAAGCACTCCCTTTACTTACTCCCCTTGGCATAATGTCAACATAGCGTTTACCAGACATAAAAACTTCCGCTTCGCTCTGAAATGTATCTCGTAACTCTTCATCTAATGCTGCAATTGTCTCTTCTTCCCCAAAAACAAACAATTTTGCAGGATGTACAGTCTTACCAAATTCCGCTTCTAATGCTTCTATCTCAGCAATATGCACGCCCATATACGTCTCAAAAGTATGATGATGTTCATTCTTTCTTTTTGTATACCGTTGCTCATTTGCACAAACAATATCTGCTAGTCCCTTTTTATGGATATATCGATATATTTCCTGGGCAATCCCATCTTCAAAACTTGATTCATGAAATATTTTTCCATCCGGCAGTAACATCGTCGCTCCATTTAAACTAGTTGTGTAATACGGGAATGAAAACCTATTTACGACTTCATCGATTCGATGAGTAAAGCGGCCAGAGGCAAAACAAATATTTGTCCCTTTTTCAGCTAACCAACAAAGTGCACGTTCATCTTCTTTTTGCATATGATTCACATTGTAAACGAGCGTATCATCTAAATCACTTACAAATAATTTAATCATGTCCTCTTCCCCTTCCATACATACACAATATCTACTCTAAGTGTACACAAAAAATGTTTGATTTTTGTTAAAAAACAATAAATTTTTGCTAAAAAAATAAACGGGTGTATAATCCCGTTTATTTTTGTCTTTTTACATTTTGAGGTTTTACAATACTTGGGCGTACTTTTAAACTAGACATCGTTGGACGGAGTAGAATTTTTGTTAATGCGCCCCAATCAAATGGTAAAAACGGCCATAAATAAGGTGTTTGTAAACTTTTTATAGACGTTAAAAATAAAATCAATATCGTCATACCAATTACAAATCCCATTTCATGAAATATACCTGTCAAAATAATGACAAATAGCTTTCCGATTTTATTCCCAAGCCCTAGTTCATAACTCGGTGTTGCATATGCTCCAATCATAGAAACTGCTACGTATAAAATTACTTCTGGTACAAACAAACCTACATCAATAGCAATTTGACCAATTAATATGGCAGAAATTAATCCTGCTGCAGACGACAATGATGTCGGTGTATGAATGGCAGCCATCCTTAAAAATTCTAGTCCGATTTCGGCCATCAAAATTTGTAATAAAATTGGTAAATGCGTCATCTTGTTCGGTCCAATGAAAGCGAGACTTTCCGGTAAAAGAGTTGGATCAAAAACAAACACCAACCAAAATGGCAGTAAAAACAGCGAAAATATAACACCTAAAAAACGTACCCAACGTAAAAATGTACCTACAGCTGGATTTTGTCTAAACTCTTCTGCATGCTGTAAATGGTGGAAATATGTTGTTGGAGTAATCATAGCACTCGGTGATGTGTCAACAAGTACTAACACATGTCCTTCTAGTAGATGATTTGCTGCTACATCTGGTCTTTCTGTGTATCGAATAAGTGGGAAGGGATTATAACCTTGTTTAACTACAAATTCCTCTACCGTTTTATCCGCCATCGTAATTCCATCTATTTCAATGTTACTTAATTCTTGTTTTATTATCTTCACTAAATCTGGATTTGCAACATCTTGTACATATGTAATACAAATATCCGTTTGCGATCTATCTCCTACTCGAATCATTTCATTTCGAAGACGTGGATCTCGAATTCTCCTACGAATTAACGCTGTATTTACAACGATATTTTCAACAAATCCATCCCTCGCACCGCGTACTACTTTTTCAGTATCAGGTTCTGTTGGTGTTCGTCCTGGATAGCTACGAACATCTATTGCGAACGCTTCCGTTTCACCTTCCACAAATATAACGATGAGTCCTGATAATACTTGGAGCATTACCTCATCCATCGTTTTCACTTTACTTACTTGTTGATGGATTAAACGATTCTCTAAAAGCTTCACTGTATCTTCTTCTACATCCCTTATTTCATTTGTATCCACCGCTTCTTCTAAAATAGGGATAATATAATTTGTATCACAAAGTCCGTTTACAAATAACACACCAATTTCTTTATTTAAAATTTGAAATTTACGAATACCAACATCGTATGTAACACCCAGTCCAGCTGTTTGCTTTAAGTAATTTTCATTATCACTTATGAAAGATGAAATTGGGATTTCCACTTTTTTAGGCTTCGTCATAAAAACCACTCCTTTCCAAAATTAATTGAATCGCTTTTCTAGTAATAGGTGATCCCCTCTCCCATTCATCGTTCCCACACATCTTACCAATATCACCAACTCCCACAATGACAGGAACATTCAGATCATCTAAACAATAAATTGTATCTCCGCTAATTCTGCCAATTTCTCCATCTGGAAGTCCAAATTTATCAACACCATATTCGGTTAAGTTCCCGTTCCGATCTACATTTACATCTACGCGTGCCCATTCCCAATGATGTGTATTAGACGCTACTGCCAAAATCCCCAGTACATCAATTTGTTTATGTGTGGCTACATATTTTAAAGCCTTTTCACCAGATCCTTCTCCAATAAATCCACTGTCATCAAACATGACAAATACAGGGTCATATGGCGTTTGCATAATAAGCTCAACAACTTTCTTCCCTGTCAATTTGGTTGGATTACTTTGTGATGCCGAAATACACCTTCCCCCAAATTCCTTCGTTAAAAGCTCAATTGTTCGCTTTGCATATTCATCTCCATCTGTGACCAAAACAACCCTTCGTCTCATTTGATTTATCCTTTCGGTTTACATATAAGTGCTACAAAAAATGAAAATAATATCGCTGCGGAAATGCCTGCAGACGTTAAACTAAACATACCCATACCAATCCCTATATATCCGTGTTTTTCTGCCGCATGCATTGCCCCGTGTAATAGGGAATGTCCAAAACTTGTAATAGGAACTGTCGCACCAGCACCAGCAAACTTTATGAGCTTATCGTATAATCCGAATCCATCTAACACTGCTCCTATGACTACAAAGGTCGCCATTAAATGGGCTGGTGTTAACTTTGCGAAATCTAACAATACTTGTCCAATTACACAAATAGCACCTCCTACAAGAAAAGCATATATAAAATCCACAATTCACTCTCCCTTCACTCTCTCAAATACGACACCATGTGCAATGGTTGGAATTGTTTCTTTCTGCTGCATCATCATCGGACTTAATAACGCGCCAGTAGCAACGACAAAAATTCGTTGTAAATTCCCTTTTTGCATCTCGCTTAATAAATGACCATATGTGACAACTGCTGAACAAGCACAACCGCTACCACCAGCAAATACTTCTTCTTGACCGGAATCATAAATCATTAATCCGCAATCATTATATATATGTCCAAGATCATAACCTTCTTCCAGTAACAGCTGTTTCGCGATTGGTGTCCCAATAGCTGATAAATCACCGGTAACAATCAAATCATAGTCATCGGCACTTCTCTTCAAATCTTCAAAGTGTTGCTGAATTGTATGAGCAGCAGCAGGTGCCATGGCCGATCCCATATCTAAAGGATTCGCAATTCCTAAATCTTGCACTTTTCCAATCGTAGCTGCCGTAATTTTAATGGCACTTTTTTCTTTACTAATTAATATGGATCCCGCACCTGTAACAGTGGAATTTGCTGTTCCTGGCTTTTGTCCCCCATACTCGGTTGGATAACGAAACTGTCTTTCAGCCGTTGCATTATGACTACTTACCGTCGCTAAAACACGATTTGCGAACCCACCATCTATAAAGGCGGATCCGACCGCTAAAGTCTCCATCGAGGTCGCACAAGCGCTAAACATCCCTAAAAAGGGAATCCCCCACTTACGCGCAACATAATTTGCTGTCACTGTTTGATTTAATAAATCACCCGCCAAAAAGAAATCGATTTGTGATGTTTCTATATTTCCTTTTTGCACGACTTGCTGAATTGAATCTGACATTAATCTTCGTTCAGCAAGTTCCCAATTTTCCTCTCCGCAATGTAAATCATCGTATGAAATATCAAAATCCTTTCCGAGAGGGCCTTCAGCTTCTTTTGGACCGACAGCAGTACCGGTTGCATTCACATAAATATCATTTTGAAATACCCACGTTTGTTTTCCAGTCAACCTCATACTAGCCCCTCCTTTAAGACATAAAAATGTTAAAAGTATACCTTATTAACCCAATAACGTATGCACCAACGACCCCAAAAACGATAACACTTCCCGCCAGCTTAAACATATTTGTAGCAACACCAAGCACAATTCCTTCACTCTTATGTTCTAACGCAGCGCTCGCCATAGAATTCGCAAATCCAGTAACAGGTACGGCCGATCCTGCTCCAGCAAATTGACCGATTTTATCATATACACCACAACCTGTTAAAATCGCCGATAATAATACAAGAGTGGCAACTGTCGGATTTCCTGCCTCTTGTTCACTGAAATGAAAATAATGTATATAAAATTTCATCAATACTTCCCCGATTGTACAAATGAGTCCACCTACAAGAAATGCTTTAACACAATTTATGAAATAATTTGGTTTCGGATGGTACTCCTTCACTTTATTTACGTAATCATCCTTTAGTTTTCGCCCTGTCATTTATATATTGCCTCCTACTTTACGAAATAAATCCAGTGAAACAACGAGCCTATTACTTTCCCAAGTACAAGAGCAACGAGTAAAACAACAATTTTCCCCTCTACCCCTACTCGTTTCGCTAAAATAGGTAGAACATTTAACACCTCTGTTAATGCGGCTGCGAGCATTCCAATGAATGTACCACAAAATATACCTAATATAACAAGCCAATATTGCGACGTTTGAAACGTAATGTTTTTTAAACTACACCAAGCTCCTGTTAACGTACCTGCAATAACGGCCCACTCAAAATATTGAATGTGCTTTCCACTTCTCGTTAATTGAGCTAGCCGGGGGATTATACCAAGTACAGCTAAAAACGCGACATATCCGCTACCTACTGCAATTCCTCCCGCCAAACCAATTACAATAACAAACCCAGATTCAATCATCGGCAAGTTGTTTCATATTGTCCTTGTTTTCATGAACAATTACATATTGGTCAAGTGATTGCTGGTATTGGAACATCTCTACTTCTAACGGACTCGGCTCTTCATTAATTCGCTTTTGAAATACATGATTAAAAAATAAAACCATACCTAACCCGAGACCTACTGAATACGGAATTTGAAATAAAAGTGGCTGCGCCTTAAATTCTCCTGTAATCATGTAATATAATCGCTGGTGCACTTGTTGCATGCTTACATCTTCATGAAAATAAATAATCGCAAGGGCCGCTCCAATAAAAAGTAACAACCATACAAGTCCGAAGAAAATTGGATGTACTTTCTTTTTTTCATATATAATTTCAACAAGAGTTTGTCCAGAACCGAGTAAATTAATTTGTATATGAGCCGCTTTTTGCCTAATAATCTCAATTATTTTCATAACATCAATTACAACATGCGTCTTATCATGCGCTGTTATTTTGTAAACTACCTCATCCTGTAACGACTGAACTACGAGAGCATCTCCGGCAAGTTGAGCAACATCACCCAGTTTCACTTCATACGTAGGAGAAACTTTTAATCGATTACGCATTTTAATATAAATTGTTTGTTCCAATTTCCATTCACCTCTTCACTCTTCCTCGTAGTTGTAGTATGGTTATTGAATTTTTTTCTAATACAATTTTTTCATAAAAAAAACATCTGTACCGTTTCGGTACAGATGTTTTTTTAGTTTATGCCTTTTTCTTAAATAAATTTGCAATACTTAATGCGAGTCCTCCCCAAATGACTACCATACCAATAACCATCATCATAATCGCTGATCCGCTCATTATGAAACACCCCGATCTTTCCATTCTTTTTCAAGCTTAGCAGAATCTGAATGTATTTGTGCATTCCATTTCTTTAGACTAATGATTAGTGCAACGATAAGGAACGCTGCTGCAATTGACCAACCATATGTTACGACAAACTCCGTTGGATAATCTCCGTAGTTCTTTTTAATATTTTGGATTGTACCATCAATTAGCATGTATCCTAACATAAGCGGGGTAATAACGAGTAAACTCACTCTCCAAAACGTCCCTAACTTAATATCAGATACGAAGTTTGCGTGATTTTGATAAACTGGTAAACGGCGTAGAATGAGCCCTATCGTAACTACTTCCACTAATGCAATTGAAATTAATCCGAAGTTATTAGCAAAATAATCAACAACATCTAGGAACATAAGCCCCCCACGTGTTGCAAAAACAAGAGAAACTAGTACGAGAAGCGTCCCCATAATTCCAATTGTTTTTTGGCGGCTTAAGCTGAACTTTTCAGATACGGCCGCAAAACATACTTCCGCAAGCGAAATGAGGGATGTAATTCCAGCAACCGTTAATGATAAGAAAAATAATACGCCGAATAACGATGACATCGGTAATTCATTAATAATTTGCGGGAATACTACGAACGCAAGCCCTACACCAGCACTTGCTACTTTATCAACCGGTACTCCCATATTGTTTGCCATAAACCCAAGAGCTGCAAAGACCCCAATCCCTGCTAATAATTCAAATCCTGAGTTTGCAAAGCCAGTAATAAAGGCATTATTTGTTGTATCTGAGTTTTTCGGTAAATAACTAGAATACGTAATCATAATTCCAAATGCTAAAGATAAGCTAAAGAAAATTTGGCCATAAGCAGCAAGCCATACCTTTCCATCAAAAATACGACTCCAATCTGGTTTAAAGAATGCATCCAATCCTTGCATCGCACCTTCCATCGTCACTGCACGAACTACGATAATAAGGAACATAACAACTAGTAAAGGAATGAAAATACGGTTAACGACTTCGATTCCTTTTTTAACTCCTTTAAATGCTACACCAAGCACAATAATCCAAACGAGAGCTAATGGAATTAATACTTCAGGTACGAGCCCTCCAAACTGCCCTGGCTTATCTGCAACATGCAAATATTCTTTAAATAAAAATGATTGCGTGTCTTTCCCCCATGCTCCAGTAATTGCAAAATACGTATACGAAATAGACCAAGCAATAATTACTGCATAATATGTTGAAACGATAAACGTCACGCACATTTGCCACCATCCGATGAATTCAGCACGCGGACTAATACGGAAGAATGTAAGTGGTGCTGAACCACGGTGACGATGCCCAAGAGCAAATTCAAACGCCAATAATGAAATACCAGTCGTTAATAATGCGAATAAGTACGGTAAAAAGAATGCGCCTCCTCCATTTTCATACGCTGTATAAGGAAAACGCCATATGTTTCCTAATCCAACGGCAGAGCCGACCGCTGCGAAAATAAATCCAGCCCGCGTTCCCCATTGTTGCCTCGTTTCCATATTTCCTTCCCCCTTTGTGACAAGTTCATAATTGGATTATATTTTAAATTTACTAAATTATCAATAAATTCTGTTAACTTTTGTGAAAATTATAATTTTTCCATTCTCAATAACAAAAAAGATCGAATAGACAGTTATTCATCTATTCGATCTTTCATCTGTTTTAATATTTTCTTTTCAAGTCTTGAAACTTGTACTTGCGAAATACCTATGCGCTCTGCTACTTCTGATTGGGTTTGGTCTTTATAGTAGCGTAAATACACAATTAAACGTTCTCGATCATCTAATTCTCTAATTGCTTCTTTTAAAGCAATTTTATCAAACCATTTCGTTTCAGATTGATCGGCAATTTGATCTAAAATAGTGATCGGATCTCCGTCGTTTTCATACACCGTTTCATGTATGGATGAAGGAGCACGACTCGCTTCTTGCGCCAGAACCACTTCCTCTGGCGTCAGTTCTAACGCTTCGGCTACTTCATTAATCGTTGGGGCTCTTCCAAATTCTTTCGAAAGCTCGTCTCTCATCTTTCGTATTTTATTTCCTGTTTCTTTTAAAGATCTACTCACTTTCACTGATCCATCATCACGTAAAAATCGCTGTATTTCGCCAATAATCATTGGAACTGCATATGTTGAAAATTTCACGTCGAAAGATAAATCAAATTTATCTACCGATTTTAAGAGTCCAATACATCCAATTTGAAATAAATCGTCTGGTTCGTATCCTCGATTAAGAAAACGCTGCACAACCGACCATACGAGACGCATATTACTTTGAACGATTGTATCTCTCGCTTGTTGATCTCCATCTTGACTTTGTTGAATTAACGCTTTTAGCTCGTGGTCCTTTAACTGAGGTTTCTTCTTCTCATTTTTGACCTCTATGTCCATAGGCTATTCTCCTTAATTGCATAGAGCGTTACTATTTGATAAGTATTTTGTCAAATGGATTGTTGTCCCGAAAGATTCGTTTGAAATAACTTCTACTTCATCCATAAAATTTTCCATGATAGTAAATCCCATTCCGGAACGCTCTAATTCAGGTTTAGTTGTAAAAAGGGGTTGTCTTGCTTCATCTAAATCAAAGATGCCAATCCCTTCATCTCGAATCGTGAGTTTCACCATTGCATCTTCCAAAATTACAGAAATATAAACAACACCTTCTGCATTTCCTTCATACCCATGAATAATTGCATTCGTAACTGCTTCTGACACAACTGTTTTAATCTCCGTAAGTTCTTCCATCGTTGGATCTAGTTGCGCAATGAAAGCAGCTACTGTAACGCGAGCGAACGATTCATTTTGACTTAATGCTGAAAATTGAAGGTTCATTTCATTTCTCATTTATGCCACCCCCAACGTCGCGAGCGCATGCGCTTCACTTTCTTCTAAGCGAACAATTTTAAATAAGCCCGACATTTCAAATAAACGCTTAACAGGCGGTGAAATTGCACAAACAACCATTTCTCCACCTAATCCCTTTACATGCTTATATCGGCCTAATATAACACCTAAACCAGAACTATCCATAAACGATAAGTTCTCTAGGCTCAAAACAATATGATGAACACCACGTGTCTCAATCATATCTGTTACTTTCGTTCGCAACTCTTCAGCAGTATGATGATCTAATTCACCCGCTAGTCTCACACATAGGACGTCACGTTTTACTTCTAATTGCATGGAAAGACTCACACGATTTCCTCCTTATGCTCAAACTTTACTCATTTACATACATAAAGATTTTCGTGATACAACATAAGAATCCTTCCTACTGACAAAAGAAGAACTATTTCGCCATAAAGTGAAACCATTCAGCAATTATTTACTTTCATACGAATAGAAAAGCGACAAAATGTTTGCCGCTATTTTGATGTTGAAAACATCCCAAAACTTCTTTTAAATAACTCCCACCAGCTCGCTGCAGCAACATCTTCTTTTGCTACAATTGTTTGTTTCAATAAAACATCTTTATCTTTTTTTATAACAAGTGTACCAAGTGCATCCCCTTTTTTAATTGGCGCTTTCACTTTCTTTTCAGCAATTACTTCTTGTTTAACTTTATCCATATTTTCGCCCTTCTTCATAAGAAGAGACACATTGTCTGACGCAACTAAATCTACTTTTTCTTTTTTCCCTTTTCCTACTTGGACAGTCTTAATTTTTTCGCCTCGTGTATACAATTTCTTTGTCATATATTGCCCAAATGCGTAGTCAAGAAGCTTTGTTACTTGATTGTTCCGTTCTTTCGATGTAGGTGCTCCCATAACAACTGAAATAACACGCATCCCATTCTTTTCAGCTGAAGCTGTTAAACAATACTTTGCTTCTGTCGTAAAGCCCGTTTTCACACCATCTACTCCAGGATAAAAACGTACTAACTTATTCGTATTAACGAGCCAAAACTTCTTGTCCGTATCTTCACGTAAATAGTCTTCATATTTACCAGTGTATTTGCGAATCAGTGGGTACTTCATCAATTCTTTCGCCATTATAGCCATATCATTTGCTGTGGAATAATGGTCTTTAGCCGGAAGACCTGTTGGATTTTGAAAATGAGTATTTTTCAGTCCTAAGTCTTTCGCTTTTTTGTTCATCATATTTACAAAACCTTCTTCTGAACCAGCGATATGCTCCGCTACTGCAACAGACGCATCATTTCCAGATGCAATTGCAATACCCTTTAGCATTTCATTTACAGTCATCTCTTCTCCAGGCTCTAAAAAGATTTGTGATCCACCCATTGAAGCTGCATGCTCACTTGCTCTAACCTTATCGGTCAGTTTTAGTTTTCCTTTTTCAACTTGTTCCATAATTAATAGCATTGTCATAATCTTCGTCATACTAGCAGGTGGTAACTTCTCATTTGGATTTTTATCAAACAAAACTTTACCTGTATCTTGTTCAATTACAATTGCTGACGACGCTTGTTCCGCTAACTTCGGTGCTGTTTCTTCTGTTTTCTCCTGCTTCGTCTTCTCAGATTGTGCGAAACTAACTGAAGTACCAGAAAGCAATAACATGAAACAAACAAGTATTCCAAAAACTCGCTTCATGACTAACCCTCCATTCTATATCAGACCTATTTTTTCCAATTTCTTATTTTTTAATACCATATTTTTCTAATATTTTCAGTTGACAAATACATTCATCACCTATATTGTATTAAGTGTATTACACGAAGTAGTACACTTAATACACGCCAGAAAGGAGACATTGCTCTTGCATATTCAACTTGATCCAAGAAGCAACACTCCGATATGGGAACAAATTGTTCAAAATATAAAAGAACTCGTATTGAAGAACATGTTAGCTCCAAGTGACAAACTACCTTCTGTACGCGAACTCGCTTCTTTACTCGTTATAAATCCAAACACAGTGAGTAAAGCGTACCAAGAGTTAGAGCGACAAGGGATTATTGAAACATTACGAGGAAAAGGAACATTTGTATCCCAATCGATTACCCCAACATTAGACGAAAGGAAAATCGCTATGGTTGAAAAGCAATTTCATCAATTACTATTAGAAGCCTCTTATCTTGGTGTTACGAAAGATAAAATTCATGATTGGATAGATTCATACTACAAAGAGATTGGAGGAAATGCGGATGCTGAAAGTGACAAGCTTGAAGAAAACAATTGATAATCAAACGATTTTAGATGATGTTTCTTTCACATTACAAAAAGGTAGTATCGTTGGGTTACTCGGAAGGAACGGTGCGGGGAAAACAACTTTATTACGAACGATAGTTGGCATTTTAGACCCAGATGAGGGGACTGTTACATATGAAGATACAAACATTCATCAGTGTCCTGAAATAAAGCAAAAAATTGTATATGTCCCTGATTCTACTAACATACTGAACGGATATACGGTAAAAGAAATTGTAAAGTTTTATAAAGAAGTTTATACCGCATTTGATGAAGCATATTTCTATGAACTGTTAGAACGTTTTAACTTACCAAACAAACGAATTCGTAGCTATTCAAAAGGAATGAAAGCACTGCTTGCTATCATTTTAGCTGTTTCGACAAAAGCAGAATATATCATTTTAGATGAACCGACAAACGGACTTGATCCTATCGTTAAAAGGCAGATTTTACAGTTTCTTGTTGGAGAAGTTGCGGAAAAAGAGCTTACCATTTTCATCTCAACTCACCACTTAGATGAAGTGGAACAAATTGCAGATACAATCATTATATTAAAAGGCCATACTATCTCTTCTATTACATCACTAGACGATGCAAAATCACGATTTGCTAAAATCCAAGTTGCTTACGAACGTTCATTACCTCAAAAACTAGAAAACTTAAGCAATATTAAAATATTAAATCAAACAGGAAAAGTGTATACAATCTTAATTGAGGGAAATGTGGCTACAACACTGGAGAAGTTTTATAAAGAACAACCTATACTCATTGAAGAATTAACAATGTCGCTTGAAGATGTCTTCGTTACGACACTGGAGGAGGATGGGTATGTTTCATAAGGCGTTGTGGATGTGGAATTGGAAACGCGGGAAATATGCTGTGTTACTATTCTTCTTTAGTTCGCTTTACTTGTTACCTTTTGGCTACTATAGAAGTGCTCAGAGACAACTTGCTAATTATGATAGGTTGCAAGAAAAGGGAACGTTTTATTACTATTATGAATTTTGGTCAAAGACAGGTAATAGTGTTTGGCTAACTTTTCTTATTATTTGCTTAGCTTGTCTATTTATAGGATGGGAACGTAATAACCAGTCTAACGCCCTACTAGCAATGCCATTTACAAGAAAAGATATTTTCTTTTCTAAATGGGCTTTCGGTTCATTCTGGATTATAGGGTCTCTCCTTGTAAATTGGATCCTTATGTACCTTATTTACAGAACAACCATTCATTTTGAGTACCAATCATTCAGTCCGTTTCATCGATACTTTCTTTATGCCACTGTTTCTTATGTTGCAGTATATACAACTGCATTATGTATCGGTACTTTTACTGGAAGCATCGTTTCACAATTCGTATTTTGTATTCCGTGGCTTCTAATGGGGCTTACATTCATATCATTAGCTTACAACCTTACAATACAACATTTAGATGCTATAGCTCCTAAAAATAATGACTTATATCAACAACTTTATGAAATCAATCAAAAAACAAATATAGTTGCACCAATATATCAGTTTTCTATCACTTACGACTATGATCCAGCATCACGCAAGAAAGAAAAAGATCCAACGACTTTAAGAGACCCAGCATCTTATCGCTATTATTCGGCTAAATCGATGTTAGTCCCTATTTTTTACACAATAGTTAACCTATTACTTGGCACATATTTATACACACGATCACCAAATGAAAACAGTCAAAAGATATTTATTTTCCAAAAGCATTTAAAAATATGGATATGGGGGACAACCATTTACTTTGCACTATTAGGTGGCTATAAAATGAATCAATTTCATTTCTTACCTAGCTACTATATCAGTTTGTTCCTCACTGGAATCATTACTTATGTTATATTATCGCGACTAACAAATTATAAAGTTTTTTAAAGGAGAGATCCTATGTTTCAAAAAGCATTATGGCTAAGAACGTATCAACAAAGTAAATATGTTGTATGGCTATTGTGGCTCAGCAGTTTCTATACTTTATCATATACGTACTATATGACTTCTATTGAACAACAACAATATTTAAAGATGAACAAAGCTTGGAACTATATATATCATTACCACTTTAATTTAACACTTTTAAATCCTGTCTTGTTGTTAGGTAGCATACTGATCGTTCTAGCCTGTACTTTAATTGGATGGGAAAGGCAAAATAACTCTAGCGACTTGTTATGGTCTATGCCCTTTAAACGTTCACACCTCTATATAACAAAGTGGTTGTTTGGAATCTGTAATATTGTTGCAATTGTCGTTTTAAACTGGGGATTATTTGCCATTATGAAAAAAACAACTTTTCATAATAAATATCAAATCTTTTCCCCATTCCATACGTACTTTCTATATATGTTAATTGTGCTAATTGCTATTTATACACTTGCATTATGTATAGGAACAGTTGCTGGAAATATCGTATCCCAAGGTATTATTTCTGCTATAATAATCGTTTTTCCATTCTTACTTCCATCTCTTATGGTAGGGGTAATTAGTGTTCATTCTAACGCAGATGGGGAAAAAATTTATACTAAAATAAACAATATAACGGAAAATTTACGTATTTCTAGCTCAGCAGAAGAATTTAATATTATATTTGATTACAATCCACAAAATGCTTACACCGATCCTGAAGGAGTTCGTCATGATGAACCAAATTTTTCATACATTCCTTCAGCCAAAACATTGATTGGACCTATTGCACATATTATTCTTTTATTACCACTTGGTATATATTTATATGTTCGTTCCATCAATGAGCGTAATGGTAACTTCATATTATATCCGAGACTACAAAAAGCAGTTATCCTATGTGCTATTTTACTGATTGGAATCGTTGGAGGTTTAACATTAAGCAGTAATCACTCATTGTCCAGCTTTTACATCGGATTTTTGGTAACTAGTTTAATTACGTATTTCTTCTTACCTAAAATATTAAAATGGAAGGTCTCTTGGAATTTCAAATAAAATAACCTCCTCTTCATGAGGAGGTTATTTCACATTCTCTCGTCTTTTCCCATACTCTTTTTCTTGCTTCGTTCCAAACCCGTCACCATTTGCGACGATTTGATCTGTTGGAGCAACTATGCTTTCAGCAATTCTCCATTCTCCCCCTTGTTGAATAAACACTTGCATAAAATAATTCATGCCATTTAACTGATACGAATTTTCTTTTTTCACTTCATATCGAGCTGCAACATAATACACTTGCACATTCTCAGCCTCAAACTTAGAAATATATTGTGATAATCTCGGAATGTACTGTGATGCTTTCTGAAGTGGAAGCTGTTTTACTTTTACAAGAGAAGACTTTGTTACATTACTTATCGTATCTTCATGCCGAATGTTATCACTGTGATGAAATAAAATAGCATTCTGCATTGAACGAATCCATAGTTTTGAATATAAAACAGGTTGCTTATTCGAAATATGTTGTAATTCTTTTTGAACGACTTGAAGAGGCGTAGCAGCATCCGCCAATTGATTAAAGCAGAAAAAACTTCCCATCATAATGAAAAGCGTGCAAATACGTTTCATAATTTTTCACTCCGATTCTTTTTAATTAAAGTATTGGAGTTTCAAAATGTTTTTATTCAAAAGAAAAAGGATAGGAAAGCTTTGGCTTCCTATCCTCATTTATTATAATACGCGGCCAAACAGATCTAAAACCATTTCTATTTCTTGGTCGCTCCAACCTTTAAATCTCTCTTTATAATATTCTTTACGCACAGCTTCAAGTTTTTCAGTTACTTCTCTTCCGTGTTCTGTAATTTCTAAGTACACGATACGACGGTCTGAATTTGAACGCTTTCTTTCTACAAACCCTTTTCGTACGAGACGATCAGTAACAGCTGTAATATGACTAGAGGTTACGTTTACTTCACTCGCAATTTGCGAAGCCATCTGTGGACTTTTTAAAAATAACGCGCGTAATACAGAAAATTCATTATATGGCATATGTTCTGCAAAACGTGTATTAATATCATTTTGTAATAAACGTATCATCTTTCGAAATGATCCGGATAACTCTAAAATCAGTGTTTCTCTTTTTTCGTTCACTAGCCTCGTCCCTTTTTTATCATATTTACACATATTATAATCTATAAATACCCTCGTTGTATATGCTTTCTTTCTTTAACATTCTCATTTATGTAACTTTTTCATACAAATTTCTTTTTTGTTCACACATATACATATGAATAAGGATGGTGATGGAAAATGCAAGGTGGAATGAATCCCTATTTACACAACGTACGTACAGCTAATACTGGTAAAGAAGCTACCATTACGGTGCAAGGTGAAGGCGTTGTAAAAGCAAAACCAAATGTTGTTATACTAACAATTGGTATTCGTACAGATCATAAAAATGTAAAACAGGCGCAAGAAGAGAATGCAGTGCAATCAAAACAATTATTAGATGCACTAAAACAACTAGGTATTGCCGACAAAAATATAGAAACCATTTCATATACGATTACGCCCCAGTACGAATATGTAAATGATAAAGCATTACTACAAGGATATCGTGTGGAACATTTGTATGAAATTACCGTTTTAAATGTACAAAAAGCAGGGGAAGTATATGATATAGCCGTTTCAAATGGAGCAAACTTAGCGAAAGGATTACGTTTTCGAATATCTCATCCAAATAAATATTATGAGCAAGCTCTCATTCAAGCTCTGCAACAAGCGGTAGAAAAAGCTCGTGCTATTGCGAGTACATATAATTTAAACATTAATCCTGTTCCACTCTCATTCGTTGAAGAATCTGCCCAATTACCGCGGGAAGTGACGTCCTATGCTACTTTACATGCACAAGCAGCTCCGCCCATTCAATCTGGAGAATTAGAAATCATTTCAACAATACGAGCAATTTTTACGTACTTATAAATAATCTTATTTATAAGTAAACGTTATCATTTTCCTTGTTGTAAAAACATGATGTTCTGATATAATAAAGGACGGTGAGCTCTTACAAAAGAGATATCACGGGTGGGAGAGGGATATGAAAAAGAAGGTTTAACATGAAAGGAATACTTGAAAGAACATTTAAATTAGGTTTACACGAAACATCACCAAAACAAGAAATTTTAGCTGGAGTTACGTCATTTTTCACGATCGTATATATTATGATTGTAAATGCATCCATTTTATCCGATGCTGGCATTCCTCTTGAAGCTGGAATTTTAGCAACTGTTTTCAGTTCATTTGTCGGATGTCTGCTCATGGCATTTTGGGCAAATGCACCTGCTATTCTTGTCCCTGGTATGGGTGTAAATGCATTCTTCACGTACACTGCTGTGCATACGCTCGGATTAACTTGGCAGGAAGCATTAGCAGCTGTCTTCATCTCTGGTATTATTTTTGCAATTGCTGCGTTTACACCAATCGCTCGCGTGCTTTCAGTATCGATTCCAAAGTCATTAAAGGAAGCTATTACTGTCGGCATCGGATTATTTTTAGCATTTATCGGATTGCAAAAAGGTGGTTTAGTCGTTTCGAATCCAAATACTGCTGTTGCAATGGGTAAATTAAGTAGCCCTGTCGTTCTTGCGACACTACTTACTCTTATCGTTGCACTTGTACTATTTATTCGTAACGTACGTGGAAGCTTTTTATGGACGATTGCAATAGGAACTGGTATTGCATGGCTATTTGGTCTTGTTGATACAAGTCAAATCGGTAATAGTTCATTCTCATTCGCGAGTTACGGCGATGTGTTTGGAGCTATGTCATTTGGCAAACTTTCTTCCTTACCGTTTTGGATTGCAACATTCTCCTTAAGCATGGTGCTTATTTTTGAGAACATGGGACTTCTGCACGGTTTATTAGAAGATGACCGTAAATTCCCACGTGCTTACCAAGCCAATGCAATTTCAGCAATGACATGTGGTCTATTTGGCACAAGCCCTACCGTATCAACAGTAGAGAGTGCCGCAGGTATTACTGCAGGCGGAAAGACAGGTCTGACGTCTATCGTTACAGGATTGTTATTCTTTGCATCACTGTTTGCACTTCCGTTTGTCAAACTAATTCCTGATAGTGCCATTGCACCAATCTTAATTATTATTGGCGGCCTGATGATTACAAGCATTCAGCAAATTCCTCTGAACGATTTTTCAGAAGGATTTCCAGCGTTCTTAATTATCGTCATGATCCCGCTCACATATAGTATCGCTGATGGCATTGCGTTCGGATTTATTGCTTATCCTATCTTAAAAGTTGCTCTTGGAAAGCGTAAAGAAGTCGCACCGTCTATGTATATCGTTACATGCTTATTCTTAGCCATGTTCGTATTACATGCTATTGGTTAAGTAAAAACACCGAGGAATTTCCCTCGGTGTTTTTTTACTTAAACCATCCTTTTTTATAAAACCAGGCCATCATGCCACCGCCAATTAGTGCCATTAGAAGTAGACAAATAAAATAACTATATTGTCCACCAAGCTCTGGCATATGCGTAAAGTTCATTCCGTATACTCCCGCAATAAATGTTAATGGCATGAAAATAGTCGAGAATACTGTTAATGTTTTCATAATGTTATTCATATGATGTGAGTTTAATGAAAAATAACTATCTCGAATATCTGCCGTTAACTCCCGGCTTGCCTCAATCATTTCTGTCAGTTTCAGCAAATGATCATGTATATCTTTAAAGTAAATTTCATGATCACTTATACCGTAAAAACGAGTCGAATTTAAAATACGATACAATAAATCACGCATCGGAATGATTGTACGCCTTAGCTTCGATAAATCTGCACGTATATCAAATACTTCTTCTAGTACACTTCCTGCTGTCTCACCCGTTAAATTATCATCAATTGCATTTAAATGATCCTCAATGTAATATACAGGCGCAAAATAGTCATCCACAATTTGGTCGATAATTGTATGCGCTACGTGCAGGGGACTATTTTTAATACGCTTCTTTTCTCCAAGTGTTTTCCATACTCTTTCGATTGCATTGTTATGAGAAAAGTGGAAAGAAACAATGAAACGATCACTAATAAATAAATCGATCTCGTGCGGTTCTAATCCATCCTCACCAAATGCATGAAGAACTAAAAAGTTATATCCATCATAAAAATCAACTTTTGGCCTCTGTACATATTCTATACAGTCTTCAATTGCAAGGGGATGGAACTTAAAATGATCTTGCAAAATGTATGTATACTCTTCTTTCGTTGGCTTATATAAATCTAGCCAATACCATACAATATGGTCTTTCGTTGTTTCTTCTAGCGAAATATCATATAATACTTCATCTGTTTTTGTTATTGCACAAATTCTAATCATAATTTCACCCATTATTATTATAAACAAAAAATAGCAAAAAAAGCCAAGGAGAAATACTCCCTGGCCCTTTTTTATTATTCAGTAACGATGCCGTGCACTAATGTTGGTGCATCTACATGTTCGTTAGCAATCTTCATGTTCTCATAAATTTTTGCTTTTACATCTTCCACATTTTCACGGTTTGCGTAAATTGTAACAAGGGATTCACCTTTTTTCACGCTGTCCCCTACTTTTTTGCGAAGCATTAAGCCAACTGCTAAATCAATTTCAGATTCTTTCGTCGCGCGTCCTGCTCCTAAAAGCATTGCTGCTGTTCCAATTTCATCTGCAACGATTTCTGATACATAACCGTCTTCCTTCGCTTCTACTTCAATTTTAAACTGTGCTTGTGGTAATTTAGAAGGATCATCAACAACAGATGCATCGCCGCCTTGTGCTGATAAGAACGTTTTAAATGATTCTAGCGCTTTACCGTTGTTCATGACTTCAATTAATTTCTCACGTGCATCTTCTAAAGATGAAGCTTGTCCAGCAAGGTATACCATTTGACTTCCAAGTGTTAAACACAACTCTTCTAAATCTTTCGGTCCTTTACCTTGTAATGTATCGATTGCTTCTTGTACTTCAAGTGCGTTACCAATAGCCTCACCAAGCGGTTGACTCATGTCAGAAATAACAGCCATCGTATTACGACCAACGTTATTACCAATGCGCACCATTGCTTCTGCTAAACGTTTTGCATCTTCATCTGTTTTCATAAATGCACCTGCTCCAGTTTTTACATCAAGAACAATTGCATCTGCACCAGCAGCAATTTTTTTACTCATAATCGAGCTTGCAATAAGCGGAATTGAGTTTACTGTTGCTGTTACATCACGAAGTGCATACAATTTTTTATCCGCAGGTGTTAAGTTTCCACTTTGACCAATAACTGCGATTTTGTTTTCATTCACAAGACGCATAAATTCATCATTTTCGATTTCAACATGGAATCCTGGAACTGCTTCTAATTTATCGATTGTACCACCAGTATGTCCTAGACCACGTCCAGACATTTTTGCAACCGGTACACCTAAAGCGGCTACTAATGGACCTAATACAAGTGTTGTTGTATCACCAACACCACCTGTTGAGTGCTTATCTACTTTTACCCCTTCAATAGCTGATAAGTCGATTGTATCACCGCTATTTACCATTGCCATCGTTAAATCAGCACGTTCTTGATCGTTCATATCTTGGAAGAAAATTGCCATTGCAAGTGAACTTACTTGGTAATCAGGAATATCACCATTCGTATATCCTTCAACAATAAAGTTAATTTCTTCTGTCGTTAATGCATGTCCGTCACGTTTTTTTGCAATTAGGTCCACCATTCTCATTGTGAGGTCACCCCTTCATTTGTTTTACGATTGCTTTTACTAATGCTAAGAAGTTAGCTTTAACACGTTCTGTCGTTTCGATTACTTCATCGTGGTGAAGCGGCTGATCTAAAATACCAGCTGCCATATTTGAAATACAAGAAATACCAAGTACTTTCATACCAGCGTGACGCGCTACAATTACTTCAGGTACTGTTGACATACCAACTGCATCTCCGCCAAGTGTACGAAGCATACGAATTTCAGCAGGTGTTTCATATACAGGACCTGTCATTCCAACGTATACACCTTCTTGTACTTTAATATTTAAGTCCGCTGCAACTTGTTTCGCCATTTCGCGAAGTTCTGGTGTATATGATGTAGACATATCAGGGAAACGTGCACCCATTTCAGAATCATTCGGTCCGATTAATGGATTTGTACCCATGAAGTTAATGTGGTCTGAAATTAGCATAAGATCGCCTGGCTCAAATGATGTATTTACACCACCAGCTGCATTTGTTACAACAACTGTTTCTACACCTAGTTCTTTCATAACACGAACTGGGAATGTTACTTTTTGCATGTCGTATCCTTCATAGAAGTGGAAACGTCCTTGCATTGCTACTACTGTTACACCTTGAAGTGTACCGAATACTAGTTGACCTGCATGACCTTCTACAGTTGATACTGGGAATTCAGGGATTTCACTGTAAGGTACTGTTACTGCGTTCTCGATTTCATCTGCTAATACACCTAGTCCAGATCCAAGGATTAGTCCTACTTGTGGCGTTTCTTGAAATTTCTCTTTTAAGTATGAAGCTGATTTTGTAATAAGTTCACGATTCATTTGTTTATCCTCCTATTTCTTTAGCTCGTTTAAGAAGCTTGTTCCGTGTTCTGGCATTTTCACACCGAAGTTTTCTGCTACCGTTGCACCAATATCAGCAAATGTTTGGCGAATTGATAATTCTTGTCCGCCATCTTTCATGCTTGGGCTATATGCTAATAACGGTACATATTCACGTGTATGATCAGTACCGTGGTGAACTGGATCATTACCGTGGTCTGCTGTAATTAATAATAAATCATCTTCTTTTAGTTTTTCGAATACTTCTGGAAGACGAGCATCATACTCTTGCAGAGCTTCTCCGTATCCTTGTGGATCACGGCGGTGTCCAAATAATGCATCAAAGTCAACTAAGTTCAAGAAGCTAAGACCTGTAAAGTCCATATTTAATGTATCTACAAGCTTATCCATTCCATCCATATTAGACTTCGTACGAAGTGATTCAGTTACCCCTTCACCATCATATATGTCAGAGATTTTACCGATAGCAATAACATCGTAGTCACTATCTTTTAATTCATTCATTACCGTACGGCCGAATGGTTTTAATGCATAATCATGACGGTTTGGTGTACGTGTAAAGTTTCCAGGCTCACCAACGAATGGACGAGCGATAACGCGACCTACCATGTACTTCTCATCTAAAGTTAATTCACGTGCAATTTTACAAATTTTATATAACTCATCAAGCGGCACTACTTCTTCGTGTGCTGCGATTTGTAATACACTATCAGCAGAAGTGTAAACGATTAAAGATCCTGTTTCCATTTGCTCTTGACCAAGCTCATCAAGAATCTCAGTTCCAGAAGCTGGTTTATTACCGATGATTTTACGACCTGTTTTTTCTTCTAATTCATCAAGTAATTCTTTCGGGAATCCTTCTGGGAACACTTGGAATGGTGTATCAATGTAAAGACCCATAATTTCCCAGTGTCCTGTCATTGTATCTTTACCAGTAGATTTCTCTTCCATTTTTGTATAATATCCAAGTGGTTTTTCTACTTTAGAGATACCTTTCATTTCACGAATGTTACCAAGACCTAACTTCACCATGTTAGGCATTTGTAACCCATTCATATGTTCAGCAATGTGACCAATTGTGTCAGATCCTAAATCACCAAATTGCTCAGCATCTGGTGCTTCACCGATTCCAACAGAATCCATTACGACTAGGAATATACGTTTATATTTATTCATAACTGCGACCTCCTATAAGTTCAGTTCTACTTCTTGTAGTATGTTCAAAACGCTATAAAGTGAAACTGTTCTCCATAAGAATTATCTTTCGTTCTCATTGTCAAACAGTACTTCTTTAAATGATTTTCTAACCTATTTCGTTTACTTTGAAACGACTCAAAAACATTTCTAGTTTTTTCTAAGTCAGATGTCAGACATCTGATACTGATATCATAACATGTTTACGCTTTCTTTTTAATACATTTTCGTAGAATTTCTCATTTTCTTCACACTTCTATTGTAATCCATTATGCAAAGAAGTGCTAATTATTTCATTATTTATTTATTCGTATAAATATAAAAAAATAATTAGCTAACAAATAGCGGGATAAAAATAAAAAGCAGCTCTAAAGAGCTACTTTTTATTTTACTTCTACTGTTTCCTCTTTATGTTCATGCAGATCACCTTTTTTAACATGAACTTTCACTTTGTAAGAACCGTTTTCTTTGAAAGTATGTTTCGTTTCATACTCTCCTTTATTTCCTTCTTTCGCTGGAATAAATTCGTGTTTTTCAACACCATCTTTCCAAATCTCAAGTTGTACTTCAGCACCAGTTAACGCTTCTTCTTTTTGTTTCAAATGAACTTTCATTGTTGATTCAGCGTTTGCTTTT
This sequence comes from Bacillus cereus group sp. MYBK79-1, assembly GCF_051915365.1. Lineage (NCBI taxonomy): Bacteria > Bacillati > Bacillota > Bacilli > Caryophanales > Bacillaceae > Bacillus > Bacillus cereus group sp. MYBK79-1. Next base: position 38,644 of record NZ_JBQAEO010000016.1, read on the forward strand.
ATGTCACCAGCCATAAGGTGGATCATTGTATCGCTTTTATGATCGCCATGCCCTGCACCGTGATCACTATTTTCTTTTTTCGCATCTTCTACTTTCGCATTTCCTACAGCCACTTTTACTTCTGGCATAACATGCATTTCACGCGCATTTGTGTGAGCAATAATATGGTACACTCCATCCGTCTCGAACGTTTTCTCTACAGCATAAACACCTTTACCTTTATGCTTACCATCTAACATTTCGTGCTTTTCGTCGCCAGCTTTCCAAATTTCAAACTTTACATCATCAGCATCTGTTACTTTTTCTTTTCCTTGCGTAACAAGTGCTTGCACTTCTGTTTTTTCACCAAGTTTAATTTCTTTCGGATTTGTTTGCACTGCTACTTTTACAGCTTCTAGTTTCTGTTCTTTTTTCGGTTCTTCTTTGTTTGTATTACAGCCAGCCAATGCTAGCATCGCGATAAATAAAGTCATAATAAGTTTTTTCATCATCATTTCCTCCTTCATACCTTATTTAGTATAGAGGAAATACATTGTAATATTCTAGTCTTCTGCTGAAAACAATGTACGAAATGTTTGTGAAGTTTTTGTGAAGTACTATAGCCTTTTGAATCTATGAAAAAAAGAGCATAGTGACTATGCTCTCGGATGAAATTGTTTATATACATCTTTTAATCTAGCTTTTGAAACATGCGTATAAATTTGCGTCGTTGAAATATCTGCATGTCCTAGCATTTCTTGCACAGCACGCAAGTCTGCTCCATTTTCTAATAAATGCGTAGCAAAAGAATGGCGCAACGTATGAGGTGTAAGCTCTTTTTCAATATTTGCTTCTTTCGCCAATCGTTTTAAAATTTTCCAAAAACCTTGTCTTGATAATCGATTCCCGTGATGGTTTAAAAAGAGTGCATCTACTACTTTTTTACCCATCAATTCTCTTCTTCCCTTTTCAATATACTTTTGAATCGCTTCCGTCGCTAAACTTCCTAGTGGAATAATTCTTTCTTTATTCCCTTTCCCTATACAACGAACAAATCCCATCGTTAAATGTACATCTTCTAAATTTAAGGCAATTAACTCAGAAACACGAAGTCCCGTTGCATACAGTAACTCTAGCATCGCTTTGTCACGAACCCCAAAAGCACTTGTCATTTTTGGTGTCTGAAGTAACGCCTCTACTTCATCGATTGATAATACTTTCGGTAATTTCCGTTCTCCTTGCGGCGTTTCAATATGTACGGATGGATCGTGTTCTACCGCTCGTTCACGAAGTAAAAACTGGTGAAAAGAACGAATCGATGCAATATGACGTGCTAATGTTTTCGAAGATTTTCCGTTTTCTTTTAAGTGCTGCAGAAAATTAACAATATGCAAGCGTGTTACTTCATGAAAGCTTTTCGCTTGTTCTACATTTTGCAAATACTTTACATAACTTTTTAAATCACGTTCATAAGATACTACTGTATTTTTCGCTAGCCCTTTTTCGACAACCATATAATGAATAAAATCTTTTAATTGATCTTCCAATCTACACTACTCCCCATTTTCATAGAAAAACATCATTCTATTTACGAAAGCATCTTTTGCCGGCTCTTCATTCCCTGATACTTTTTCTACAGTCTCTTCTTTTGGTTTTTCATAACGATGATAGCTTTCATATTCTTCATTTATCCATAGTATAGCGAAATAAAACAAAATCGTACAACTTGTAAATAATAAAAATACTTTTATCCCATCAAAAGTTAATTTTAAAGCTCGGCGCATTGTAAATTCCTCCAAAGTATAAGTTATTACAACATATGCCAAGCTTTCACCAATTTATACCTTATTCAAATAAAAAACCTCTTCCTAGATAAATAGGAAAAGGTTATTTTTCATCCGTTTCATTTTCTTGACAATTTTTACAAATCCCATGGAATGTTAAACGATGATCTTTCACCTTAAAGCTCCAGTCACGTTCTACTTTCCTTTCCACTTCACCAAGTAAATCTTCTTGTATTTCTTGTACAGCACCACATTGTGTACAAATCAAATGATGGTGAAAACGCTGCGCACCTTCTTGGCGTAAGTCATAGCGTGAAACACCGTCTCCGAAGTTGATCTTATCGACAACTTTTAACTCAGATAATAGTTCTAAAGTTCGATAGACGGTTGCTAATCCGATCTCTGGCGACTTTTCTTTTACAAGGAGGTAAACATCTTCTGCGCTTAAATGATCTTCTTCATTTTCTAGCAGCACACGAACTGTTGCTTCACGTTGCGGTGTTAATTTGTAGCTCGCTGCATGTAATTGCTTCTTAATTCGTTCAATTCTTTCTTCCATTCGGTACTACTCCCTCCTCGCCACTCTTACACCATTATATCAGAAGAAGGGCTTCTGTCAAAAGAAAAACAATAAAAACAAATTGATAATTATTCTCAAAAAGTATTTATTGTTTATTAATAGCCTCAACGACTTCTTTCATTAAAATTGGTGATGCATAAGCTTCTACACTAGAAGCAAGAGCTAACACCGCTCCGATTACAAGAAAGAAGCATGTATAACGAATTAATAATGGTAATAGCGGCTCGGTTATTTTCCGGATAAATTGATGCCTAATCATGCGCAAGGAAAAGCTTGCGGCAATTGTTGTCATAACGAGAAATACTGGAATAATAATGAGATTTTGTGGCAATACAGAAACGAATGCTAATAATAATCCATTCCATCCATGCTGACTGACTAAAAAACCTACTGTAAATCCGACAACTACTCCTTTTACAAATAATAAAATAAAAATAAGTGGCAATCCAATAATTGAAATTCCCAAAATCCAAATAAACCCAATGTATTTTAATTGCGAAAAGTAACTTTCTCGAAACATTTCGCCTGCAATAGCAAATTCTCCTTTAGAAACTTGTCCAAAAAAACGTTGTAAATAAAATGATAAATCTTGTTTTTGATTTAATTGTAAACTATTTACAAGAATGGCCCCAAATATTACTCCCATCAATAATAAAACAGCGTTAAATATATATAATGAAGAGTTTTCCTGTATGTGAGACATTACACGGTCTTGCCAAGTTTTTCGCCACATTTTTCTTCCCTCCGTTCACACTCTTACTAAAAATGTATGAAAGAAAGAAAAAAGTATGACGAATTAACATTGAAATTCCGCTCTACTTTGCTAAACTAAAAAGTAGAGAATAGGAGGGATTTCTCTTGAAACCATTATTATTAGATTTTCCAACATTATTTCAAACTGAACGCTTACAAGTTCGTAAGCCATTTCCAGGTGATGGTGCAGAAGTGTATGAAGCAATCCAAGCTTCTCTAGAAGACTTAGTACCGTGGATGCCAATTAACGCTGAAACAGAAGAAAGTGCTGAAGAAATCGTTCGTAACGCTCACGGACAGTTTTTACTTCGTGAAACACTTGATTTTCACTTATACGATAAAGTATCTGGTACATTCATCGGAGCTATAACGCTCAAGCCTGAAAACTGGGATATTCCAAAGTTTTCACTTCACTTCTGGCTGCATAGCGCTTATACAAAACAAGGCTATATGACTGAAGCCATTAAAGGTGCCATTCAATTTGCCTTTGATAAGCTAAGTGCTAGAAGAATTGAAATTCGTACTGATGCAACAAATGCAAATGCATGTAACCTAGCAGAACGTTTAGAATTTATCCTAGAAGGTACAATGGAAAATGATTTCATAGCACCAGATGGTAGCTTACGTGATGCACGCGTATACGCAAAAATCAATTAAAAAACACTCGCCTTTGGCGAGTGTTTATTTTTGTAGTTGTAAATATTGTACTGCAAACATCGTCTTCGCATCATGAATACGAAGATCTTTCATAAGAGTAATCGCTTCTTCTAACGATACTTCCATTAATTCCACAAATTCATCTTCATCTAACTCGGCTTTATTTTCTTTTTTCGTCAAACCTGTCGCTTTATATACATATAAAATTTCATCTGCAAATCCTGGAGATGTATAGAAAGAAGTAATAAGCTCCATATTTTCACATACATATCCTGTTTCCTCTTCTAATTCACGAACTGCTGTCACCTCAGGTTTTTCACCAGGTTCTAATTTGCCGGCCGGAATTTCTATAATCGCCTTTTCAAGCGCTTTACGATACTGCTCAACAAGCACAATTTTCCCCTCATCAGTAATAGCAATAACAGCAACTGCACCAGGGTGATTTACAATTTCACGTTTACTCATCGCTCCATTTGGTAATACTACATCATCAACACGAACTTTTATAACTCTACCATCAAAAATTGGTTCAGTTTTTACTGTTCTCTCTGCAAGATTACTCATACTACTTCATCTCCCTGTTCTATTTCCTATTCTTTCCTCATACATTTTACCACATTGAAAGGAGCGTGATAGAAATGAAAGTTTATATTTTACCAAATCGCGTCACTTTAGTCGGAAAAGCATGGCAAATTCGCCATAAACTAAAACAATATGGCAAAGAGTATACAACTGTACAAGAGTGGATTACAGCTAATAAAAAGTAAACGTTTGTCAACCTCTTTTTCCTTTCGTACAATAAGAGTAAGGAGGTTGACTTATGAAAAAACGTCAATTAGGAAACTCAGATTTGTTTGTTACAGAAATGGGCCTTGGTTGTATGTCTCTCGGTACATCTGAAACAGAAGCTATGCGTATTATCGATGAAGCAATCGATTTAGGAATCAATTTTTTTGATACAGCGGATTTATATGATTACGGATTAAACGAAGAATTTGTTGGAAAAGCCTTAAAAGGAAAACGAGATCAAATTGTTCTTACAACGAAAGTTGGAAATCGGTGGACAGAAGAAAAAAACGGCTGGTCTTGGGATCCTTCTAAAGATTACATAAAGGCTGAAGTGAAAGAAAGTTTACGTAGACTTCAAACTGATTATATTGATCTTTATCAACTTCACGGCGGGACCACTGAAGATCCAATAGATGAAACAATTGAAGCCTTTGAAGAATTAAAAAAAGAAGGTATCATTCGCCATTACGGTATTTCTTCTATACGTCCAAATGTCATCCGTGAGTATGCAAAACGTTCAAATATCGTTAGTGTGCTAATGGAATATAGCCTTTTAAATCGTCGCCCTGAAGAATGGTTCCCACTTTTCAGTGAGCATCAAATTAGCATTATTGCTCGCGGACCACTTGCAAAAGGAATTTTAACTGACAATAATGCAAGAAAGATAGAAAGGGTAAAAGAAAAAGATTACCTTTCTTATTCTTACGATGAATTATATGCGACACTCGCGAGTGTAAAAGAAATAATCCGAGAAAGCTCTTTAACAGGAACAGCTATTCAATATTGCTTACATAACGAAACTGTTGCAGCTGTTATACCTGGTGCAAGCTCTATTCAACAATTGCAGGAAAATGTACAAGCTAGTAAACAAACAGAGTTAACAACAGCAGAATATATACAACTTCAGCAAATTGCTAAATGTGATACTTACACTTTACACCGTTAAAAAGACGCTACCATACTGGTAGCGTCTTTTTATAGCGTATCATATTTATCAGGATTCGTTCCTACATGTAAATTACGATTTAACGTATTAATTTGAGTCATCTCTTCTTCCGTTAGTGAAAAATCAAAGATAGTAAAATTCTCTTTAATACGGGATGGTGTAACAGATTTAGGAATCGTCACTACCTCGCTTTGAATATCCCATCTTAATATAACTTGCGCAGGTGTTTTATCATATTTGGTAGCAATGGCCTGAATAATCGGGTGCTCGAATACTTCCCCGCCTCTCATTAATGGACTCCATGCTTCCATTTGAATTTGCTCACCTTGGCAGAAATTACGCAATTCAAATTGTGCTAACATCGGATGAAGTTCTACTTGGTTTACCATCGGTTTCACCTTACAATTTGGTAATAATAGCTCTAAATGATGTTTATGAAAATTAGAAACACCAATCGCGCGCACTTTACCTTCTTCATACAGTTTTTCTAACGCTCGGTACGTATCGACATACTTTCCTCTTATTGGCCAATGTATTAAATATAAATCTACATAGTCCATTTGCAATTTCTTTAAGCTTTTCTCAAACGCCTCAAGCGTTTCCTCGTATCCTTGATCGTCGTTCCAAACTTTTGTTGTAATAAATATGTCTTCTCTCGGAATCCCTGATTCACGAACCGCTTCTCCGACACCGCTTTCATTTTCATATACAGTTGCTGTATCAATCGAACGGTATCCAACTTCTAACGCTGTTTTTACTGCTTGTTTTACTTCATCGCCTTCTTTCGCTTTATAAACGCCTAGACCAATCATCGGCATTTTTACGCCATTATGAAGTGTAGTTGTTGGAATGTGCACAGTCGTCTCCCTTTCATTCTTACATGTTTTATAAGCCACCACTTTATTTCAACAAGATTCAGCCAAAAAGTCAAAACATATGTACAGTTTACATAATAATTTTATACACTAAAACGTAAACTCAATTATTCATATTGCCTTCTCTCCATTCTTTCGCTTTTTCATCAACACTACGTACAAATTCAGTTTTCCCTTCCGAATATAACGTGCCATCATATGTATATTTTTCGGCTAATTCTTTCTTTAAGGTTGCATATGCCTCTGCTTCTTCACAATGAGCCATTATATAATCACGAAACGCTAAATGCCTTACTATCTCAGGGTTTCCTTTTTCAAACACGTGTAAATGATACGAGCGTTTTTCCTCCGTTCCATGAATAAAATAACGACGTCTTGAAATACCATTTTCCCCTTTTACGATATAACCAAGCTCTATAAAACGTTCATTCCAACGATCTACTCTGTCGATACTCTCTACTTCCATAATCATATCTATAATTGGTTTAGCTGCCAGTCCTGGCACTGACGTACTTCCAATATGATGGACTTTCACCATTTCGGGCATCGCCGATTTTAATCGTTCGGCCTCTATTTGAAATTTTTCGTTCCAATGATTTTCATGCGGAACCACTACAATTTTTCTCATTTTACACTCCCCTTTTCTTACAAGCTCGTCAAAAAAATGATCAGCGATATACACTGATCATTTTTTTATATTATTTAAAGTCTTTCCAAGTAAGGCTACTTTCACTTAACAGTTCTTCAAATGATTTATTCTTTTCACGTTCTTTTTGTTCTTGGCGCTTTCTTTCCAGTTCAGCTGCCTCTTTTTTCTCTTCTCTCACTTGCAATTCTTTCTTCTTATTCTTTAATTGCTGCATGAGTGAATCATTTAATTGATCGCCTAATGTAAGCGACTCTTTCTCTGGTTTATTCACTTGCGATTGTCTTTGCATTTGTCTTTGTTTCTTTTTCTTCATGCTACTCACCTTTTACTTTTTTCTCCATTATAGTAGATACACAATGAACTCGACAATAAAAAAGGTTCTTTACTCTATTATTCACCTTCTGTAAATGTGTTAATTTTTCGAAAAAACTAAATTTTTATATAGATATAATCCTATGAATCTATTAAAATTATGTCGTATGATGTCAGATTATAAAAAAAGGAGAAATGAATTATGTGGAAAAAAATCATTCCTGCTGTTGCCGTTTTAAGCACCATAACTTTTTCAAGCGTATTTGCCGCTCCTCCATCCCAGACTCCAGCTGAACAAAACCGTTACGTAGACGTACAAATGCTTGGTATTAATGATTTCCATGGACAACTAGATACGGTTAAAAAAATTAATAACAAAGAAGCTGGTGGCGCTGATTACTTAGCTACTTATTTAAAAGAACGTAAAAAGCAAAACCCGAATACACTTCTTGTACATGCTGGCGATATTGTCGGGGCTAGTCCACCAGTTTCAGCGTTGTTACAAGATGAACCAACGATTGAATTTTTAAATGACTTAAAATTCGATGTTGGTACAATCGGAAACCATGAATTTGATGAAGGTATCGATGAAATGAAACGCCTCATTTACGGTGGATATCACGAGAAAACAGGGAATTTCAAAGGTGCTAACTTCCCTTATGTCGCCGCTAACTTCTATAACAAATCAACTGGTCGCTTATTTTTACCACCATTTACTGTAAAAATGGTAGATGGTGTTCCTGTAGGATTCATTGGCGTTGTTACAACTGATACGCCAAATGTCGTGATGCCTACTATGCTTAAAAATGTACAGATCACTGACGAAGTAGAAGCAATTAATAAATCAGCGCAACAATTAAAGCGTCTCGGTATTAAATCCATCGTCGTCCTTGCCCATGTCGGCGGAACAACTGATGAGTCTGGCGTGACAAATGGAGACCTTACTCGCATTGCAAATGAAACAGACTCGGAAGTTGATGTTATTTTCGGTGGACATAGTCACACGTATGTAAATGGTACTGTAAATAATAAACTAATCGTCCAAGCGAACTCTTATGGAACAGCTTTCTCAGACGTAGATGTAACAATTGATCGTAAAACAAAAGATATTGTAAAGAAAAAAGCTGAAGTGATTACAACATATCATGAAGGTGTAGAACCTGATAAACAAGTAAAACAAAAAATAGATCAATATAAAGAAAAAATCGCACCACTTGTAAATGAAGTGGTAGGAAAATCTACAGCAGCTGTTGACCGTAAACAAAATGATGCTGGTGAATCTACTCTTGGGAATGTAATTGCCGATGCACAGCGTCAAACGATGCAAGCTCAAATCGCACTTATGAATCCTGGTGGTATTCGTAATGACTTAGATGCTGGCGATATTACATGGGGCGAATTATACGGAATTCAACCTTTCGGAAACCAATTAATTAAAGTAGATTTAACAGGCCAAGATATTCGCGATATTTTAAATCAGCAGTGGCAAAAAGGTACGACGCGCATGCTTCAAATTTCAGGTATTCAATATACGTGGGATTCCCATAAACCAAATGGTGAAAAAGTTACAAATATACGTTTGACAAACGGAGAAGAATTATCTCCCTCTCAAACGTATAGCGTAGTTGCAAATGCTTTCTTAGCTTCTGGCGGTGATGGATTCGTATCATTTAAAAATGGAAAAAATGCAGAAACTGGTCCAAACGACTTTGAAGCGCTAGTCGATTACGTAAAACAATTAAAAGAACCAATTCAGCCAGTTATTGATGGAAGAATTCAAAAGGTAAATTAAGTATTTCCTTAATATGCGATCCAAATTTTTATTATAAAGGATACGCACTTATACTTGATTCACAATATTAGTAAAACCTAAAAAGGATACTCGTTCTTACAATGAACTTAGTATCCTTTTCTTTAGTTATCAAAATGGGATGTTTTGTTAAAATCATATTGTTGTAAAAATTGTTGTAACGCCTCTTCTACAAGTTTAGATTTTTGAATTCCTTTCGATTCTGATATAGCATCTAATTTTACTAATATTTCTTTATTAATAGAAAAGGTACGTTTCTTTTTTTCTGTACTTATACTCATAATTGGCGCAATTACTTCTTCTCTCTTTCTTAATAACTCATAAATACTTTGTAATTGCTCATAAATTAATAATTGATAATCTGTTGTCGCATATTGAAGGGCTGTCGCTTCTTGGAGTTGTAAGTGACGAGGTTCTTCTCCATCCCCTACAAAAATACGTTTCTTCTGTTCTCCATCATATTCGTATCCAATCAATCTTAATTTCTTTGATAATGTATACGGGCTTATTTCAAGACGTTTTGCTATAATAGCGATGGATTCACGTCTATTTAAACAATCTATAATTTCTCCAATCGTCACAATTTCCCTCCTCCCGTGTTGAAATGACACTAGTATGGTATGTTACAATGATTTTCTAACAGTATATGCAAAACGAATAGCCTGTGCGATTCATACGATTTCAGAAAAGGAGGTTTTCAATATGCTTTTTCGTAGCTATACCCCACAGTTTTATAATGAAAATAAACAAATCATTCCTAATAGTATTGCTACGATGGAAAGCGTTACGATTCATAATCGAAAACAAACTCTCCTTATGCGCGGGCAAAACGTAGAGCAGCCAATTTTATTATGCTGTCATGGTGGACCGGGAATGGCACAAATTGGATTTATTCGGCATTTTCAAAAAGAATTGGAAAAACACTTCATCGTAATTAATTGGGATCAGCGCGGGGCCGGTAAATCCTTTTCACTGAAAGATTTCGGAGCAAATTTTACAATCGAACAATTCGTGTCCGATGCAAAAGAAGTGATTCAATATGTACTTAAAAAGTTCAATAAACAGAAACTATTTCTCGCTGGTCATTCTTGGGGAAGCATTATTGGGCTTAACATAGCACATCAATATCCACAATATATCGAGGCTTACATCGGTATTGGACAAATTGTACATATGAAACAAAACGAAGAATTGCTATATCAGCATTTAATTCTTTCTGCCAAAAGACATGATCATAAAAAAGCGTTAGCGTCTCTTTTAAAATTAGGAAAACCACCATTTTTAGATACGAGACGTCTCATTATTCAAAGAAAGTGGCTTGGCACATTCGGAGGAGCAATACAAAACGGATCTTCCTTTTCTTTCATACGAAAAGGCTTCTTTTCTCCCGAATATACGCTATTAGATTGGTTCAAGTTTCTCGCAGGAAATTTAAAATCTGGCGTTTTATGGGAAGAAATGCTAACAATCGATTTCTTTTCTTCTATTTCAAGTTTATCTATTCCGGTTTATTTTTGTTCTGGTCGCTATGATTATCAAACTCCTTATGCACTCGTTCAGGAATATTGTGATGTAATAGAAGCGCCTATAAAAAAGATGATTTGGTTCCCGAATTCAGCACATTCTCCCGATTTAGAAGAACCAGAATTATTCGCTCAATCTTTACAATCAATTAAACAAGAGCTAGCTTTTCAGCATTAGTAATAAAAGGCTCTTTTACATTTCATAGAAAACAATTTATAATAATATGTCGCAACTATGTATAAATATAGCAAGGTGCTTCATATTTACTTGCCTTAACACAATAAAATTTTGGGGAGATTACATTTATTATGAATGCTGTACTCGTCGCAGTAGCAGTTATGCTATTGCTTAGTTTGTTACGTGTCCAGGTCATTGTCGCCATCATTGTTGGAGCTTTAACAGGCGGAATTATCGGCGGACTTGGTATTTCAGAAACTATTAACACTTTTACAACTGGTCTTGGAAACAGTGCTCCTATTGCTTTAAGTTATGCAATGCTTGGTGGTTTCGCTATTTCTCTTTCCAAAACAGGACTTCCAGATGCCATGATTCACACCGCATTAAAATGGATTGGCAATGAACAAGACACGAAAAAACAAGTTTATTCTAAAATACTTATTTTATTTATCATTTTAACGATGGCTTGTTTCTCACAAAATGTGATTCCTGTTCATATCGCTTTCATCCCCATCTTAATTCCAGCACTTTTAAAAGTATTAAATGAGCTGAAAGTGGATCGCAGACTTGTTACATGTATTATTACATTCGGATTGATTACTCCTTATATGTGGATTCCAGCAGGGTTCGGAAAAATTTATCATGACGTATTGCAAACAAATGCTGCGCAAAGCGGTCTTACATTTGATGTCGCACTTATTCCAAAAGCAATGACCATTCCAGCAATCGGTATGATTATTGGATTATGTATAGCAGTATTCATTACGTACCGGAAACCTCGTACGTATGAAACAGAACAAGTTCATACAACCGCAAATGAAATCGTTCCCTATACAAAACGTAGCATTACTTTCGGATTATTATCTATCATAGCTACATTAACTGTTCAATTAGCAACAGAATCAATGATTTTCGGTGCTTTAGCAGGGATTATCGTCTTATCAGTAAGTGGTAGTCTACCTCTTAAAGAAGCAGATGCGATATTAACAAGCGGAATGCGCATGATGTCCTTTATTGGTTTTGTTATGATCGCAGCTGCTGGATTTGGCGCTGTTCTTCGAAAAACAGGACATGTTGAATCGCTTGTGCAAACGAGTGCACATATAATTGGAAATAATAAACCGCTCGCTGCATTTCTTATGCTTGTGATTGGACTTCTCGTTACGATGGGAATTGGTTCATCCTTTTCAACCATCCCTATTTTAACAACAATTTTTGTACCTCTTTGCATGCAGCTTGGATTTAGTCCAATGGCTACAATTGCAATTATCGGTACAGCCGGAGCGCTAGGCGATGCAGGATCTCCAGCATCAGATAGTACACTTGGACCAACATCTGGTTTAAATGCTGATGGTCAACACCATCATATATGGGATACATGTGTACCAACTTTCCTGCATTATAATATACCGTTACTTATATTCGGCTTTATTGCCGCTATTACATTATAAAAGGTGCGTTTTATACGCACCTTTTACTTTTTTATTTTCCGTTTTAATTGTTGCAAAGCTATTTTCCCATTTTCTTCGGCACAACTTTCAATTTTCATGAGTGATGGGCCTATCCATTCACTGTCTATGCTCCCGTTCGATCCAATAATTTTCAACTTATCCGGTATACGGATATTTAAATTTTTCGCCGCTTGAATTAACTCAAAAGTAACCTTTTCACTTGAAGTTACAATTCCATCTATATACGGGTAAGTTTGCAATAATGTAATAAACTGTTTATTTGTATACCCTTGTACACATACTTCTCGATAAGAGATTCCTTCCTCCCAAGTAGCGTCTAAAAATCCTGATATGTGCTCTTCCATTTCTTCACTACCTTCTCCCTCATCGAAATAAGCAAGAAAGTGACAACCTTTCTCTTTTAATAAAGAAACAGCTCTTTGTCCACTTTCATAATAATTTGCATCGGATTGTTTTTCATCAATCACAACAAACGGAAGTGGAATTTCTCCAATACTTTTAAAAACTGATCTTGTTAAAATAACACCTGCAACGTTATTTTCCTTCAACATATGTATATATCTATCTTTATTCTCTATATTACAAACAATAATTTGATATCCTTCTTTATATGCTATTTCCTCAATACAATGTAGCAAAGTGATGTTTGATGGGTTATATAAATTATCTACAAGTAACGCAATTATCGTTGAATTCTGTTTAAACAATGGCTTTGCTGTACTATTTGGCCTATAACGTAATTCCTCAATTGCTTCCTTTACTTGTTTTACTGTGCCTTCATGAACGTATCCTTTTTCATTAATAACTCGTGAAACGGTTGCGACTGAAACACCTGCCAATTTTGCAACATCACGTATAGTTGCCACATCGTCACCCCTTAATATGGTAATAGATTACAATTTTACGGTAACCTAAATTACAATATTCGTCAAGGTTAATAACTTATATTTCTGAAAATTGTTACATCAATTTATTAAACGATACTCCAACTGGATTTCATGTAAAATTGGGATGTTATCATATCCGATACGTGGAATTTCTTTCTTTATTTTCCGTGCCTCTTCCACCGCATTCACATATAAATTAGTCATCACAAAATTACGTTTTTGGTAAAAACGTAACGCATTCATATTATCATTTGTTGTAATAAGCCAAACCCGCCCGCACCATTCTTCTTCTGCAACTTGTAATACATAATCTACAAGTTTCGTCCCTATTCCTTTTCTTTCTTCAAAGCTATCTAAAGATACAATTTGGCACATATTTCCGGTCACTTCATACGTTATAATTCCAATTATTCTGTCATCTGAGAGCGCAGCAAATCCTGGCAACTCTTCTAACTGATGCCCCTTACCACGTGAAACCATCAATGAACTCCCCCAGTTCTCACACATGAACATTCGGATTGTTTCTTTCATCGCTGGCGTAATTTTTTGTATATACACCATTTCCTATTTCTCCCCTTTTCTATCATTGTGATACAATGTAAGTGTATCACATGTAACGGTATTTGGAGGATGAGGTAAAGTATGAAACGTTTTTTTGCAGCATTGTTTACTATACTAGGTGCGATAACTGCCCTTGGGATTTTCTTTACAAATAAAGTGATGTACTTAAAGAAAAAAACAGAGGAAGAAGTACTCGAAAGAGAAACGAAAAAACATTTTCGTATAGAGGATTTTGATGCTCTTCATAAAGAAGAAATTCATATTCCTTCGCAATTCGGATATGATCTTCACGGATATTACATTCCTGCTGGTCATTCCAATAAGTTTATGATTTTTTGTCACGGCGTAACTGTAAATAAAATGAACTCTGTAAAATATGCAAGGTTATTTTTAAACAGAGGGTATAATGTCGTTATTTATGATCATCGTCGTCATGGTAAAACTGGCGGAAAAACAACAAGCTATGGATACTATGAAAAACATGATTTAAAATCTGTCGTTGACTGGCTAAAAATTCGTTTTGGAACAAATATAACACTCGGTATTCACGGTGAATCTATGGGAGCTGCAACACTTCTTCAATACGCAGGACTTGTAGAAGATGGTGCTGATTTCTATATTGCAGATTGTCCTTTTTCTGATTTTTACGGGCAATTACAACACCGTTTAAAGGTTGAATTCCATTTACCTAAATGGCCTTTATTACCTTTAGCAAATGCTTTTTTAAAAGTGCGTGACGGTTATACGATTCGCGAAGTTTCACCAATCGATTGTATAAAAAATATTAACAATCCCGTCCTCTTTATTCATAGTAAAGATGATGATTATATTTTAGCTGATATGACGAAAGCACTATATGAAGCAAAAGAAAACAATAAACAACTTTATATTGCAGAACACGGCACACACGCTTGCTCTTATAACGAAAATAAAGAAGAATATGAAGCAGCCGTTGATCAATTTTTAAATTCATATGTAAAAGAAACAAAAAACAGGCTTGCATAAGCCTGTTTTTTTATTGCGCTAAAACGTCTGTAACTTGTTCCATATTTTCAGAAATCCATTGCACTGCATCATCTAACGTTGGAAATTCTGTCGTTTGAAATGTTACTTCATCTTGAAGTAACCAAACATCTTTTGCCTCTTGTCCTACACCTGCAATGGACCAATGTAATAAACTATATGGATGATTATCATTCAAAAATGATACCCACGTGCGCTCATTTGCAATGTTTCGTAATGTATGTAATTGTTTGTCCATCTCTCGTCACCTTACTCTAGTCAGTTATGAAAACTATTATAACACTCTCTTCTTTCTCAAACAAAGTGCTCTTTTTATATTGTCAAGCACTTCCCTTGATTATATGATGAAATTAAGCGTTTGGGAAGGAGGGATAACGTTGGCGAAAGTACAAATTAAAGTAAATGATAATGGCTCTTTTCGCGTTACAGGGGACGTGGAATTAGTCGATTCACAAGGGAATGTATTCCCAGCAAAACCGGCATTTTCTTTATGCCGTTGTGGTTTATCAAAAAATATGCCTTATTGCGATGCTTCGCATAAAGGGAAATTCGAATCTGTTGTTAGAGCACCAGAGACAGAATAATTTCACATGTGACATGCACATTTTTTGTGCATGTTTTTTCTTTTTATCAACTCCGTTATATCCCTTCTCCTTACAACATTTCTAATACTTCTGTCTCCATTCCAGCCTACATATATTTTCACATAATTCTTCACATTCGAACATTTTTTTCTAGCCTTTTATTTTTTTTGTGCTATAATTTGAGCAAACAACATCCTTCGGGGTCGGGTGAAATTCCCAACCGGCGGTGATGAAGTGCAAACTTCTAAGTCCGTGACCCGTTTTCAACTCGAAAACGGTGGATCTAGTGAAACTCTAGGGCCGACAGTATAGTCTGGATGGGAGAAGGATATGTTTCTAGTTTTTTATATAGTGAATACACTTTTATTTCAGTATGCATATTTTTAAAGATTCATTTTGATTCTTTATATATGTTTAGTTTTCTATACTTATTTTTTATACTGAAATAAAAAGAGACAACTAGCGTTTGAAAAATTCGATATTTTGCTAGGTTTTTTCCTTATGCAAAAATATCAATCATCGTTAGGTTTCTTTCCTGTACTTTCGTATTCGAACTATATTTCTAGAAATCACGTCTCCCAAACCCCAAGGATATAAAATCCTTGGGGTTTTTTGATTTTTTCAGGAGAGGTGAAGAGAATGACAGATCAAGAATATATGAGGATTGCTCTGCAGTTAGCAGAAGGAACATCTGGACAAACAAGTCCAAATCCTATGGTTGGTGCTGTTGTTGTAAAAGACGGAAACATCGTCGGTATGGGAGCTCATTTACGTGCTGGTGAAGAACACGCAGAAGTTCATGCTCTTCATATGGCTGGTGAAAAAGCAAAAGGAGCTACCGTGTATGTAACACTTGAACCGTGTAACCATTTTGGAAAAACACCACCTTGCTGTGAATTGCTCATCGAAAAGGAAGTTAAGCGCGTTGTAATTGCTACCCTTGATTGTAATCCGCTCGTTTCTGGTAATGGAAAAAGGAGATTAGAAGAGGCTGGCATCGACGTAACAACTGGTGTTCTTGAAGCGGAAGCAGTTTTATTAAATCGCTACTTTTTTCATTACATGAAAACGAAACGTCCATTTGTAACAATAAAAACAGCAATGAGCTTAGACGGAAAAACAGCGACTGTCACTGGTGACAGTAAGTGGATTACAGAAGAAGAAGCACGAGCTGATGTTCACCAATATCGCCATACACATGATGCAATTCTCGTTGGAGTGAATACAGTTATAGCTGATAATCCACATTTAACAACAAGAATTCCTAACGGGGGTAAACATCCTATACGCGTTATTTTAGATACCCATTTACGAACACCACCATCTTCTCATGTCATAACAGATGGTTTAGCACCGACTTGGATTTTTGTCGGTAAGGATGTAAATAAAGAGAATATAGCTTCTTATGAATCTGAAAATATAGTGATATTCCAAATGAAAACGAAGCAAATTGAAATTAAGGACCTCCTTTTCTTGCTTGGAGAGAAGCAAATTCTTTCTCTATTCGTTGAAGGAGGACAATCGATTCATGCAAGTTTCTTACAAACAAAGTATTTCAATGAAATTGTAACTTATATAAGTCCAAAATTAATTGGTGGGAGAGATGCCCCTACTTTATTTGGCGGAAATGGTTTTTCAACATTACAAGATGCACTTTCCTTGGAAATTCAAGAGATGAAACAAATTGGCGATGATATAAAAATTGTTGCGAATACCCGAAGTGAGGTGACGGAATGTTTACAGGAATTGTAGAAGAATTAGGAACGATTGCAAACATGCAACAAAGCGGAGAAGCAATGAAGTTAACGATCCATGCAAATAAAATTTTATCCGATATCCACTTAGGTGATAGTATCGCAGTTAACGGTATTTGCTTAACTGTAACGAGTTTCACAACAACTTCATTCACGGTGGATGCAATGCCTGAAACGATGCAATCAACATCACTTCGCATGCTTAAACCGCACTGTAAAATAAATTTAGAACGTGCAATGGCTGCAAACGGACGATTCGGTGGACATTTCGTTTCAGGACATATTGATGGCATCGGAACGATAGTAAGCAAAAAACAACACTATAATGCCGTCTATTACAAAATAGCTATTGCTGATGAGTTATTGCGCTATTGTTTGCATAAAGGATCCGTTGCTGTTGATGGAACGAGTTTAACAATATTTGATATAGACGAATCTTCCATTACAATCTCACTCATCCCGCACACAGTAAGTGAATCTGTTATCGGAGAAAAAAATGCCGGTGACATCGTAAATATTGAGTGTGACATGATTGGTAAATATATCGAACGCTTTATTTCTAAACCTGTAAAACGAACAGGTTCAATGACCGAAAGCTTTTTACAAGAAAACGGATTTTTATAAGGGGGAAGCATGATGTTTCATCGTATTGAAGAAGCTCTAGAAGATTTAAAACAAGGGAAAGTCGTAATCGTATGTGATGATGAAAACCGTGAAAATGAAGGCGATTTTATCGCTTTAGCAGAGTATATTACGCCAGAAACAATTAACTTTATGATTACACATGGGCGCGGCCTCGTTTGTGTACCAATTACGGAAGAGTACGCAGAACGTCTACAATTAGAACCAATGGTAGCTCATAATACAGATTCGCATCATACTGCATTTACAGTGAGCATTGATCACGTTTCTACAACAACAGGGATTAGCGCTCACGAACGTGCAACTACGATACGAGAGTTGTTAAATCCTGCATCAAAAGGTGCTGATTTCAATCGTCCTGGACATATCTTTCCATTAATTGCGAAAGAAGGCGGTGTTCTGCGCCGTGCTGGTCATACAGAAGCTGCTGTCGATTTAGCACAGCTTTGCGGAGCAGAACCAGCTGGCGTCATTTGCGAAATTATTAATGAGGACGGTACGATGGCTCGCGTACCTGATTTACTGCAGTGTGCAAAACAATTTGATATAAAAATGATTACAATAGAAGATTTAATTGCTTATCGCCGCCACCATGAAACATTAGTGATGCGAGAAGTGGAAATTACATTACCTACAGATTTCGGTACTTTCCATGCAATTGGCTATTCTAATTCATTAGACTCGAAAGAGCATATCGCACTCGTAAAAGGTGATATTTCAACGGGAGATCCTGTACTTGTACGCGTTCATTCAGAGTGCTTAACAGGTGATGTATTTGGCTCGTACCGTTGTGATTGCGGACCACAACTCCATGCTGCACTTGCTCAAATTGAGCGTGAAGGAAAAGGCGTTCTTCTTTATATGAGACAAGAAGGTCGAGGCATTGGCCTTCTGAATAAGCTTCGCGCTTATAAGTTACAAGAAGAAGGCTTCGATACTGTAGAAGCAAATGAAAAGCTTGGGTTCCCAGCGGATTTGCGTGATTATGGTATCGGCGCTCAAATTTTAAAAGATTTAGGTTTACAACATTTACGATTATTAACGAATAATCCGCGAAAAATTGCTGGCTTACAAGGTTATGATTTAGAAGTAACCGAGCGTGTCCCATTGCAAATGCCAACAAAAGAAGAGAATAAAACGTATTTACAAACGAAAGTAAACAAATTAGGACATTTACTAAACTTATAATAAAGGGAGAGATTCATTATGGTATTCGAAGGTCATTTAGTTGGTACAGGATTAAAAGTTGGGGTTGTTGTTGGACGTTTTAATGAATTTATTACAAGTAAGTTACTCGGCGGAGCTTTAGACGGATTAAAGCGTCACGGTGTAGAAGAAACTGATATCGATGTCGCTTGGGTTCCTGGCGCATTCGAAATTCCTTTAATCGCTAAAAAGATGGCTAATAGCGGGAAGTATGATGCTGTTATTACGTTAGGCACTGTAATTCGCGGTGCTACAACACATTACGATTACGTTTGTAATGAAGTGGCAAAAGGCGTTGCATCTTTATCACTACAAACAGACATCCCAATTATTTTCGGTGTATTAACGACAGAAACGATCGAGCAAGCGATTGAACGCGCGGGCACGAAAGCTGGTAATAAAGGCTATGAATCCGCCGTTGCTGCAATTGAAATGGCTCACTTATCAAAACAATGGGCATAAAAAAAGAGGCTGCGGCCTCTTTTTTTATTTCTTTACTTTTTTCCGTACATCTTTTATTAATTCATCCATTGTTTTTCCTTCTGTTTGTATACGAAGCGTTTGTGCTGTTCTCCATACATTCTCTCTTTTCTTCGCTTCTTCTATAATAGTAATTTCTTTTCGTACTTCCTTTAAATCTTTCCCTTCTGTTTTCAATCCAAAATGTTCAGCTTTCGTTCGAAAATGTTGTTCAATTCGTTGTTGCATCTCTTTTTGTTCAGGATTTTCGGCGGCCTTAACTGGATCAGCACTTATTGCTTTTAGTAAAATGAGACAAATCATTATCGCTAATATATATTTGTGCATGTAAAATCCTCCAACCCAATATAAATTACATATTTACTATGTACAATTGGGGCTTGGAAAATTCGTCCACCAAAATTCTTTTTTTCGCTCAAAAACCAATAGTATCAAGTGTTTACAACTATTTATTACATTTTATTTACAAAAAAAAGCAAACTCTTTTACAAGTTTGCTTTTATCTATCTTATAATGCACATTCTTCAATCTCAAATCCTAAATCTTCAATCATACCCCAGTCTGCAGTCGGCTCTTGCCCAGCTGTTGTTAAATAATCCCCGACAAAGATAGAGTTTGCTGCAAATAAACCGATTGGCTGTACAGAACGTAAATTGATTTCACGTCCTCCTGAAATGCGAATTTCTTTCGTTGGGTTTACAAAACGCATCATCGCCAGTACTTTTAAACATTCTACCGGCGTTAATACTTTTTGTCCTTCAAGCGGCGTACCCTTTACAGCAACAAGGAAATTACATGGAATTGAATCTGCATCTATACGTTGTAATTCGAATGCAATTTCAGCACGCTCTTCTATTGTTTCTCCCATTCCAAAAATTGCACCAGAGCATGGTGAAATACCCGCTTGTTTCGCTTTTTGAACTGTATCAACACGATCGTCATACGTATGAGTGGAGCAAATGCTTTCGTAATTATTCGCATGTGTATTTAAGTTGTGGTTATAACGATGTACACCTGCTTCTGCTAAACGTCCTGCTTGATCTTCGTTTAAGAAACCTAAACAACAACAAATCTTTAAATCTGTCGTTTCACGAATCTCCTTAACTGCTCCAATTACGTGATTCACCTCTTTATCCGTCGGACGACGACCAGATGCCACAATACAATACGTACCCGCTTTACGGCGAATTGCTTCATGCGCTCCTTCTACAATCTTTTCCTGCGTTAGCCATGCATATTTATCGATCGGTGCTTCTGAAATAATAGACTGTGAACAATATCCGCAATCTTCAGGACATAAGCCAGATTTCGTATTAATAATCATATTCAATTTTACTTTCTTACCAAAGTGATGATGGCGAATGATGTAAGCAGCATTCATAATTTCTAACACTTCTGTATCATCAGCTTCTAATATAGCTATTGCATCCTCTTTCGTAATCATTTTCTCTTCTACTACGTCATATGCAAGTTTTTTCCAATCCCTTTTTGTTTGTACTTGTTTCATTTCATCTCTTCCCCTCTTTTGTTATATGCATAAATAAAGCGTGATACGTTGCCATTATCCCTTCATTTTCCGTGAAGTCTCTTTCGTATATGCGAAGCATCGCACGAAAGAGTGAGGGACTTTGACAATATGTTTCTTCATTACTATTGGTTGCTCCTACTTTTCGAATAGAATGTAGAAACTCCCTAACTTCTGTAAATCTTTCTATGTAACATGTTTCAGAAACATGTACATCCCCTGTTTCTATTTCACAAATATGGCGCAACTGATTTTTCGAATAAAACCGTTGCCCAATCGATGTTTCATTTTGTATATTTTTTTCTTCTTTCGCCCGCTGGAACGAAGCATGCAACTCTTGAAATGTTTCCTGTCCAAACGTTGAAAAGAGTAATATCCCATCTATAGACAAATGATGAAATAAATTTCTTATCACTTGTTTTAAATCATTTAGCCATTGAAATGTGGCATTTGAAATAATGACATCATACGTTTTTTCTAATCGTAATCGTTCGATATCCTCACAGTAAAATGTTACATTGTTCACATTTTTTCTAGCTTTTGCAACTGCAATCATACTTTCAGCAAAATCAATAGCTGTAATATGTGCTTTCGGAAATAAGTTTGATAATTGCTCTGTAACATATCCTGTCCCGCATCCAAGTTCTAAAATACGTATCGATGCATTTGCACTATATCGCCGATTCAATGTAGAAAGTAATGACTGTGCCATCTTTTTTTGTACATTTGCATATTGATCGTAGGATACAGCTGCCACGTTAAACCGTTTTTGTAGTAACGTTTTGTTGATCATGTCGTATCCCCTCTACAAATTGAGTTATCTCACTTCCACAATATTCAAAATTCGTTACGCATAATGCGTGTCCAGCCTCCTTTACTACCTTGAGCGTTGCAGTTGCAGTCTCAGCCATACTATGCGCTGCAGACAATGGACATATTACATCCTGCTCTCCGTGAATAAGTAGTATAGGTACTTTAACTTCTTTCAGTTCTTCTCTCATATCTGTTTCTATTAAATAATCTAAACCTAATTGTAAAGACTGAATACAATCACCTTTAAAGTGTTTTATTATATCTTCAAACCTTTTATTCTCTTTCAGCTCATCTTTCGTAAACATATTTTCATAAAAACGCTTGAGCGTATCTTCTTTCTTTCTCGCCAAATTCTTTTTCAGCCGTTCTACATGCAAAGCATTCCATCCACTCGTATAGTCGCTCGTATTTGTAAATTTGGCAGTACCACCAATTAATACGATACCTTTTGCCTTAATCTTTTTATGAGCTTGAACTGCCGCTAACGCCCCTAGTGACCATCCAACTAAAATTACATTTTCATCCTTTGCTACCTCTATTATTCGCCCCGCGAATTCACTTTGTTCTTTCACATTACGCCAATTGATACATTGAACAGAATACCCTTTAAAATACGGCAGAACTAAAGTCCAAACATCTTCTTCCATTCCCCACCCAGGAATAAAAATAATCTTTAGCTCTTTCATACTAAAAACCCCTCTTCTTTACCAATGCGTATAATATGCTGAATAGCCCAATTCAAATCAGCTATTGTATGTTCGGACGTAACTGCAAAACGGATCCTTGAACTATTAACTGGAACCGTTGGTGGACGAATTGCAATTGCTGCAATACCTACCTCTTGCAACCTTTTACTAAACCGTAAAGCTGTTTCATTTAAACCGACTACAATCGGTACAATATGAGTTGAGCTATTCCCAATATCAAAACCAGCTTCTCGTAAATGGTTTCTGAAATATGCTCCATTCTCTACAAGTCTCTCTCTTCTTTCATTATCTTCTTTCACAATTTCAATTGCTTTTTGTACCGCCCCTAATGTTCCTGGCGGTAATGCAGTAGTAAAAATAAAGCTTCTCATCATATTTTGTAAATACTCTATATAAATTGCATCGCCTGTCAAATACGCACCATAACACCCTAAAGCCTTGCTAAACGTCCCCATATGTATATCAATTTTTTGAGCAATATCTTTTTCTATATGGGACAATCCTGCTCCATCCATTCCATATATTCCACTCGCATGTGCTTCATCAACTATAATCATCGCTCCGTATTTCTCTTTCATTTGCACTAGTTCTCTTAAATGTGCAGTATCACCGTCCATACTAAAAACAGTATCCGTTACGATTAATTTCTTCTTTTTCGGCGGCGCTACTTGCAACAACTTCTCTAAATGATCTAAATCATTATGACGATATCTTTTATGTTCTGCCCCGCTTAATATAATTCCATCAACGATGCTTGCATGATTTAATTTGTCACTAAACACAATATCGTGACGACTGGCTAATGAAGAAATCACTCCAACATTTGCGGTATATCCACTATTTACAACTAAGGATTTTTCAGTTCCTTTCCAATCGCATATACTTCTCTCAGCCTCTTCATACAGTGAATAATTTCCTACAACGAGCCTTGATGCTGTCGCCCCAGTTCCATATTTTCTTGTGCATGCAATAGCAGCTTCTTTTAACCTTTCATCTCCAGCTAACCCTAAATAATTATTTGATGCTAAATTTAACATCCTTTTCTCATCTCGAACAAGCCATGTCTCTTCTGCTTGTTCTGTTACATGTAAATTACGATACTGCCCTTGCTTATTTAATTGTTGCAATTTAGATTGAAGATGTGTGCGCCACGTTTGATTCATTTCGGATAAGCTCCTCTAATTTTGAAATCATTATATATTCTTTAGCAGATTCCAAGACTTCTTCTTTTGTAAACTCACCTTCAAAGAATGGTAATAAACCTAAAACCGGTACCCCACTTAACTCTTCAATCATTTCTTTATTTTCTTGTACTCTTTCCATTTCACAATCTTTGCAGCCAGATAAAATGACACCTGCTACTGTTAAACCATGTGCCTTTGCATAAGCAACCGTTAAAACGGTATGATTTACTGTTCCTAATGTAGGACGCGCTACTACAATAAGAGGAAGCTGTAATTCTTTTGCGAAATCAATTACTAAAGCGTCCTCTGTATACGGAACAGCTAATCCACCTGCTCCTTCTACAAGCAAACTATTAAACTCTGTCAATCGTTCATTATAATGATGAATAATGTCTTTTAACGTTACTGTCCTTCCAGCTCTTTTCATGGCAAGTCTCGGAGCAAGCGGCTCTTCAATAGAATACGGGCAAATTTCATCTTCTTTTGTCGGTACACCTGATAATGCCTTTAACCTTGCTGCATCTCCCTCTGGATTTGATGCAACATGTCCACTTTGCAACGGTTTATATACCCCGATGTTATATCCCAATTCTCTAAATACACCTGCTAATGCACCGGCAACGACAGTTTTCCCCACTTCAGTATCCGTTGCTGTTATAAAAAAACCGCTCATTATTCTCCCTCCGTAACATCCGAGATTGCTTTATACAAAATACGTAACATATCATCAATCTCATCAATTGTAGAAGCAAGAGGTGGCATAAAGACAATCGTATTACCGAGCGGTCGCAATATCATGCCTAGCTCTCTTGAGCGTTTACATACTTGAACACCGACTCTCTCTGTCCATTCAAACGCTTCTTTCGTTTCCTTATTCTTCACAAGTTCAATTCCAACCATTAACCCGCACTGACGAATATCCCCTACATGTTTATATGCAAAAAGTTCTTCTAATTGCGTCGCCACATATTCTGTTTTACGTGCCACTTCTTCTATTAAATTTGTTTTCTCGTATAGTTCTAAATTCGCAATTGCTACCGCACACCCTAACGGATTCCCTGTATAACTATGACCGTGGAAAAACGTTTTTTGTTCTTCATAGCCTCCTAAAAAGGCATTATAAATTTCATCTGTCGTTACAGTGATTGCAACAGGTAAATATCCGCCCGTTAAACCTTTTCCGGCTGTTAAAATGTCCGGCGTTACATTTTCATGTTCACATGCAAACATTTTCCCGGTACGCCCAAATCCAGTCGCTACCTCATCTGTAATAAATAAAACGTTATATTTTGTACATAAATTACGTAGCCCTTTTAAGTATCCTTTTGGCATTGTAATCATACCGCCAGCACCTTGCATTAAAGGCTCTACAATAATCGCCGAAATTTCTTCATGTTTGTCTTTCAGTAACTCTTCCATTTCTTCTAAATGTTTTTTTACAATTTCCTCCTTATTATTTCCATAAGGAGAACGATATGTATATGGATAAGGCATTTTAATAGCTTCAAATAAAAGTGAACTATACACTTGGTGAAACAAGTCTATTGCTCCTACTGAAACAGCTCCAATTGTATCACCGTGATACGCTTCTTTTAATGTAACAAACCTTTGTTTCTTCGGTTTTCCTTTATGCTGCCAATATTGAAAGGCCATCTTAATTGCAATTTCAACAGCGCTAGAACCAGAGTCTGAATAAAATACTTTCTTCAATCCTTCTGGTACAACTTCAATTATTTTTTCTGCTAACAAAATAGATGGAACGTTAGCAAGTCCTAGCATAGTAGAATGGGCAATTTTATTTAATTGTTTACGAATTGCCTCATCTAGTTCCGGTACTTGATGCCCATGAACATTTAACCAAATAGACGAAACACCGTCCCAATATTCATTTCCATTTACATCGTATAGCTTTCTGCCCTCTCCACGTTCAATAATGACAGGATCTTCTTCTAAATAATCCTTCATTTGTGTAAATGGGTGCCATACATAGGCTTTGTTTTTCTCCGATAATTCTTCATATGTATAAGATGGTTTGTCAGTCGTACTCTTACTAAAAGTCACAATTGTCACCCCTAATGTTAACTAGTTTATAAATATAGTTAACATTAAATCTAAATGACTGTCAATTATTTTTAAATCAAGTAGTTCTTAAAAAAGAACAACTTATCATACGATAAGTTGTTCTACTTTCCATGTTGTATCTTTCCAATTTCTAAAATAATCTCTTCATCTTTTTTTCCTTCTGTATCAATTCCAAGTTGTTTTGCATGTTCAATCAATAAATCATGGCGCTTCTCAAATCTCGCGGTATTTACTTCTTTCGTAACCTCTTCTTTTGTTTTTCCTTCCGTAGAAACCCCTAGTTTCTCAGCTGCTTTTTCCATCGACTTCTTCTCTTCAGTTTCTTTCGCTTTCTTCACTTCTGACTGCTGCATTTGCTTTTGCTTCGCCTGCTCTGATTCAGCTGCAAAAGTCGTGTAAATTCCAGCACTTCCGCCAATTACTAGTAAGGTGGTAAAAAGAATTATTTTTTTCTTCACTCTTTCCTCCCCTTTCAAATTCATTATAACGCACATTTTTCGGCGTTAAAACCTATCTCCTTTATTTCCCTAAAAAAATATTACACATTTTTATTGACATGTATAATGAATATATGATAAAAATTTAACTAACATCATATGAATCGGCATTGATAGGATTTAGTAGTATTTCGATTTCTGATTTCAGAGAGCTGGTGGTCGGTGCGAACCAGTACAGAGCGAATTATGAATTACCCCCTGGAGCTTCTTTTGCGAAACGTAAGGAGTAGTGAAAGACGGTTATAGACCGTTATATCTAAAGAGTGGTGAAATGAAACTGTTTCACAATTTAGGGTGGTACCGCGAATTTTTCGTCCCTGCATATATTGCAGGGGCGTTTTTTATTTTATTAGCGCATATCATACGACCCTTTATTTTGTGATACATTCATTTCACAAGCTAGGGTGGTACCGCGATTTCTTCGTCCCTGCATAATTATATGCAGGGACGTTTTTTTATCCAATCATTTCCGTATCATATTGAAAGATCAACAATTACCGGTAATTTGTCACAAAATTCTAAAATTTAGAAGGAAATAAACAATATTGGCGAATTTTATATAAAAAAGAGCTATTTTAGATTACTCTAGGAGGGAAAAACAATGGTTTCAAAAATTGAATCTGTTCTTTTAACATTATTTATCTTTTTCTGTATTGGCTTTAGTGTTATTCGATTAGAAGTTTCACCACACATCCCAATTTTATTTGGTATCGTGCTTTTATTAGCATTTGGATTTATGAAGAAAATCTCTTGGTCTACTATGGAAAAAGGGATGATTAGTAGTATTTCAGCTGGTATTCCATCTATCTTTATTTTCTTACTTGTAGGCGTATTAATTAGTGTTTGGATCGCTGCTGGAACAATTCCAACTTTAATGGTATACGGCTTCCAGCTTGTATCTCCTAAAATTTTCGTTCCAACTGTTTTTGTTGTCTGTGCAATCGTTGGAACAAGTATCGGTAGTGCCTTTACAACTGCCGCAACTGTAGGACTTGCCTTTATGGGTATGGGTAGTGCTCTCGGATACGATCCAGCTCTAATCGCTGGTGCAATTATTTCTGGTGCATTCTTTGGAGATAAAATGTCTCCTTTATCTGATACAACAAACTTAGCTCCTGCTGTAACGGGTGTAGATTTATTTGAGCATATTCGTAACATGCTTTGGACAACAGTTCCGGCTTTCATTATTGCTTTTATCGCATTTTTCATTTTAGGAAGCGGTACTAGTGGAGACGTTGACTTCACAAACTTTATTAGCACATTAGAGAAAAATGCAACAATTTCTATCGTTACACTTATTCCAATTTTATTACTGTTCCTATTCGCATTTAAAAAAGTTCCAGCAGTTCCAACATTGCTTGCTGGAATTGTAGTAGGAATTATTATTCTCTTTATTTTTAAACCTAGCACTTCTTTAGCTGATTTAATGAAAATTATGCAGGACGGCTACGTTTCTAAAACTGGTATAAAAGACATTGATAGCTTACTATCTCGCGGTGGTCTACAAAGTATGATGATGTCGATTGCCCTTATTTTCCTAGCTCTTTGTATGGGAGGATTATTACAAGGAATGGGTATTATTACGCAGCTGATGAATATCATCTCTAGCTTCGTAAAAAATAGCACACGCTTAATTATTTCTACTGCTTCAACTGCAATTGGTGTAAATTTCTTACTTGGGGAGCAATACTTATCCATCGTTTTAACAGGACAAGCATTTGCTAATAAATACGATGAAGTCGGTTTAGAACGTAGAAATTTATCACGCGTACTAGAAGATGCAGGTACAGTTATTAACCCGCTCGTACCATGGGGAGTAAGTGGTGTATTCTTATCGAACGTCCTTGGCGTTCCGACATTTGATTACCTTCCATTCGCAATTTTCTGTTTAGCGTGTCCAGTCTTAACAATTATCGTTGGTTTCACTGGATTTGGTCTTTCATGGAAGAAAGAAAAAACAGTAACAATTTCATAATAATAAAAAAGGATTACCTTAATCAGTAATCCTTTTTTATATTTCTCGACTATCTATTTGCTTTCTTTCTTCTGAATAACAGAAGGAGTCCCGCTCCAACAAACGCCAAGCCTGCTCCAATTGTAGAAGCAACACTTGTACCTGTTTTCGGTAAATCTCGTTCTTCTTTATTCCCACTCGCAGTTGTTGTTTCTTTTGAGTTTTCATTATCCGTTGTAGTTTGTCCAGATCCTGCATTATTTCCATTATTACCTTCATTTGTTGGTGGTGTCGTTGGATTTTCTCCATTACTACCTTCACCTGTTGGTGGTGTCGTTGGATTTTCTCCATTATTTCCTTCACCTGTTGGCGGTGTTGTTGGATTCTCTCCATTATTTCCTTCACCTGTTGGCGGTGTTGTTGGATTCTCTCCACCAGTTTCTTTACCCTCATCGTTCTTCTTCGTTATATCAATTGCATATTTAGCAAATTCATTTTCAGATGGTCCAACATATGATATTTTCCCATCTTTCTTTATATACTTTTGTGCATTTGGTGAAGAATCGAATGTTGTATTTAATTTATCTGCAACAATTGGTTTAAACGTCCAATTTTTATCTGCTGCTGGATCAATCACTGGTGTTTCTTGCATATACTTCACAATGATTTGACGTGTTTCATCTTGTGATTGGTATACAACTTCCCCTTTACTTACACCTGGGAACGTTTGGCTACTTCCACGATAGTTATTTGTAGCGACGATGAACTCTTGATTGTCAGCTACTGGTTTACCTTCATACGTCATATTTATAATACGATTCGTATTTGCATTTACAACTTTTCCATCTTTATCGTATTTCGCCGGTTGTGTTACATCAATTTCGTATTTTAAGCCATCTAAAATATCGAAGTTATATGTAGGATAGCCTATATTTACTAACGGCTGTTCTTCTGTTTTCTTTGGATCGATTTGATTAAACTGACCTGCAGACATTTCAAGCCATTCTTTCACTTGTGCCCCATTTACTTTTACAGCATATAACGTATTTGGATATACATATAAATCTGCAACGTTTTTAATTGCTAACGTTCCAGCTGGAATATCTGTATAATATGTAGCACCGTTTCGGCCACCCGCTTTAAATGGTGCGCCCGCAGATAAAACTGGAATTCCTTTATATTTGCTATACTGTCCATTTTCAGCAAATAACTTTTCTACATACCATTTTTGTGCATTTGTCACAAGTTGTACAGAAGGATCATCTTGTACTAATGAGAAATAACTATTAATTGGCGCTGTCGTTTTCCCTACAGCTGTATTCACATAATCGATTGTCGCTTGATGATCATCTTTAATTTCATTAACTAATTTTTCATCAGATTGTACTAATGGGTTCCCTTTACTATCAGCAATCGGACGAAGTTGCGGCTTCGATTGCTCTTTTTGTACTTCCCATTTTCCGTTTACCTTTTTCAATTGCATATCAATAATACCTAAATTACTTCCAAAGACACCAGGCATTACAACTGGAACACCATTAAATATATCCTTCACTTCAGTATGTGAATGTCCCATTAATACTGCATCTACACCAGGAACTTCTGTTAAATAATACGACGCGTTTTCCATGCCAACGTTGTATCCACTCTTATCAACACCAGAGTGCGCTAGTGCAACGATAACATCTGCACCTTCAGCTTTCATTTTCGGCACCATTTTCTTCGCTGTTTCAACTATATCTTTTGCTTTCACTTTTCCTTCTAAATTTGCTTTATCCCAGTTCATAACTTGAGGTGGAACAAATCCCATTACGCCAATTTTCACTTTTTGTTTTTGCCCTGATTCATCTTCTACTTCTTTTTCAAAAACATGATATGGTTTAAAGTAGTTTTGGTCGTTCTCTTCATTATTATCTTTATCATCTTTATAGACGTTCGAGTTAATAACCGGGAACTCTGTTTTACTAATTACTTTGTTTAAATAGTCTAAACCGTAGTTAAATTCATGATTCCCAAGAGAGATGACGTCATACTTCATTAAATTCATTAAACGATATAATGGATGTGTATAACTAGGATCCACAGGCTTCTTCGGATCATTTATTTTATTCGCTACATAATCTCCAAGCGGTGTCCCTTGTAATGCATCCCCATCATCAAATAGGACAGAGTTCTTCGCTTCTTCACGTGCTTTATTAACAAGTGTTGCCGTTTGTACGAGACCTACTTTATTATCGGTTTTCGTTTGATAATAATCGTAATTCATTAAGTTAACGTGAATATCTGATGTTTCTAGAATTCGTAAGTTAACTGTACTCTCCCCTGTTTTCTCATCCGCATAAGCTGTTGTTGGCAATACTTGCGGTGCTATTACACCAATAGCAAGCGTTGCTCCAGCTAGCATTTTTTTTGACTTTTTCACAAAAAATCCCCCTTATACAATTACCAAAAATAATGAGATGAATCTCTCTTTGTCTCTAACCACATACCTTTTTTCTTCTATTAGAGATAAGATTTTCATTTCATCCTGCGCTAATGAGTAGTCCCCTTAAACGCTTGATTAGTGAGACTTTAATTAGCTGGAAATATAGCCCTACTCATTAAAGTTTCACCTTATCTGACATTATCATATATAATGTACTTTCATATCGTCAATATTTTTTGACATACTTCTACAAATTTTCTGTAAAGTTATTGTAAACTTTTCATAAACATATAATATGCCCTTACATTGTTAATACTGCTGAATATGATACAATTACCAATTACAAGGAGGATGAATATATGAAAAAAGTCATCTTAACAATTGTTTGTCTCCTCCTTCTAATCATTTCTTATTCTTACTTTGAAAAGAACGATGAGACAAAACAAAATGAACCCGGAGAAAAAACATCTACTCCAAGTTGGATTGATAAGCAAACAAACGATTCCTTTTATCATCTCGTATTAGGTGATTCACTCGCCAAAGGATATGGATCAACGCAAGGGGGATTTGCTGAATTAGCTTCTAGACAAATAGAAACACAAATTCATAAACCAATTACAGTAGAAAACCTTGGGATAAACGGCCTTACAACTGATCGTCTCGCTAAAAAAGTTCAATCAGAAGATGTAAAGCAAAAAATTAGAGCGGCAAATATCATTACAATTAATATTGGGGGAAATAATTTATTTCGTTTAAATCGTGATGTCGGTGTTATAGATGGTATTAAAATGTTAAATAAAGAAAAGGCTCATTTTGAAGCGGATGTAAAAAATATTGTAAAGACAGTTCGAGATCAAAATCCGGATGCTTTACTCATTCTTTCTGAACTCTATAACCCGTTACAACTCGATGACTCCATCGCCAGTTATGCAGATATGTTTTTAGATGGCTGGAATGAATCCGTTTATTCCATTGCAAAAGCAAATCAACCATCTATCGTTTTACCAATTCGTAAATTAATATCGAATGATAAAAAAGATTTATTATTTGACCAGGTACACCCTAATGATAAAGGCTATACGATTATTGCCGATTCATTTACAAAAAAAGTGTTGGCCTACAAATATTAAAGTTTCCATGAAACAATTCTATTTTTATAACATGTCTTTTTTGTTACAATGAGAGTGGAAGGGGGCCTTTATATGGAATCACGCGAGTGGGAACGTATTGTTGATCATCTTCTTTCGCTAGTGCCTCTTTTTTATCGCAAATTTATGCTTCCTGGAGAATTTTCTTCTCAAAGACATATGCCGCCATCACATACACAAGTATTGCTACTTCTGCATGAAAATGGCACATTAGCAGTTTCCGAAATCGGCAAGCGGCTAGCGATTTCACGGCCTAACATGACACCTCTATTAAACAAACTGATTCAAGAAGAACTAATAGAGCGTCATTATAGCGAAAAAGATCGACGGGTCATTTTAATTTCCCTAACAGCTGAAGGGAAATTGTTAGTAAATCAGTATCAACAATTCATTTTAGACAAATTAAAAGAAAATTTTCAAACATTATCTGAGGAAGAACGTGAAAAACTCATTCACTCTCTTCAAACCATTCAAAATTTAATTTTGAAAACAAACGCATAAAGCTGCTTCTAAATAGAAGCAGCTTTATGATTCGTAATAATTACCATAGTATACATTTGAATACGGCCATGTCGTTAAATATGGTTTTTGTTCTTGCGCAGGCTGTTGCTGTGGTATTTGCGGTATTTGCTGTAATTGTTGTTGTCGATATAATTCGTATTGTCTATTCATATCATAAGCCGGATAATAATTTACATATGGATATACTTGAGGTACATAATAATAATACATTCATTCTCTCCCCCTTTTTCTTAAACATATTCAAAGGAGAAAATGAGTGTGACACTCTTTATATTTGCACGAGCGGTTCTGTCACTCGTTTTTTTCTGTTCTTCAAACGTAACTTACGATTTTTTTCATATAAATAATGCACAACGAAATATGAAACTACACCAAACACAACTCCTAAAATCGTCATTCCGATTAATACATACACTTCACTCTGTAATAAACCCTTCAATATCGTAAAAATATGACTTGAAAACAAATCAGATATCGTAAATGGTTCATGATGTATTTTTTGCACATGAAATGGATAAATCATTTTTCCTAGCGCATAAGCAAACGGAAATAACAATACCGGTAGAAACGATATTTTCCCGATAATATTACCAATAACCGCAGCAGGAAAAGATCCTTTTGCTAATCGAACAACCGGATAAAATATTACATATACGAGCGATGCCGTATATATGACCAGCATCTCTAAACCAAAACCAATTGCAAAACCTAATGATACTTTCTTTGCTCCTTCTGGTGATCGAAGCAACTTATAATATTGAAACTTTAATATTCTCCACATCCGCTGAAAAAACGAATATGCGTTCTTAGTTTTTTTCACTCTCATCATCTCTTTAACTATATTTTTATACCTAGTATGCCCTTACACACTCCGAAAAACAAATTTCATTTTCTTTTATTATAGATGATATCAAAATGGTTAACTAAATATACATATGACATTTCAATGTAAAAAAGTGCACCTCCAATTGTTATTTGTACGTAACAATTGGAGGTGCACATCATTTAAGAAAGCTCTTCTACATTTTTAAATAAACTTACTAATAATGCTTTTTGCGCATGCAATCGATTACCAGCTTGCTCAAAAACGATAGACTGTGGTCCATCTATAATTTCTCCTGTCACTTCTTCTTCACGATGTGCAGGTAAACAGTGTAAGAAACGATATGTTTTCTTCGCATGCATAACAAGCTCTTTATTAATTTGGTAAGGTTGAAATAAAGTATATT
The DNA here is from genome assembly GCF_051915365.1 of Bacillus cereus group sp. MYBK79-1. Classification (NCBI taxonomy): domain Bacteria; kingdom Bacillati; phylum Bacillota; class Bacilli; order Caryophanales; family Bacillaceae; genus Bacillus; species Bacillus cereus group sp. MYBK79-1. The sequence goes on from NZ_JBQAEO010000016.1 coordinate 72,174, forward strand.
TCTCTTCTTCCCCCTCTTGCCCCATACTCATCCAAACGTCAGTATAAATGAAATCTGCTTCACTCACCGCTAATTCAGGGTTATGCAAAATTTCAATTTCAGCTCCTGTTTCTTCAGCAATCGCTAACGCTTTTTTTACAATTCCCTCATTTGGTTCATACCCTACAGGCGTTGCAACAGTCATATTCATTCCGACTTTCGCACTTGCTAACAACAATGAATGACATACGTTATTTCCGTCACCTACATAAGCCAATTTTATTCCTTTAAATGTATTTACTTCTTCATATATTGTCATTAAATCTGCCAACGCTTGACAAGGATGATGATCATCCGTTAATCCATTAATTACAGGAATGCTCGATTCTTTTGCAAGCTCTTCTACATCCGCATGTGAGAATGTACGTATCATGATCCCGTCAATATAATGAGATAATACTTTCGCAGTATCTGAAACGGTTTCTCCTCTTCCAATTTGCATCTCTTTCCCACTTAAAAACATGCCATGTCCCCCGAGCTGTACCATTCCTGCTTCAAAAGATACGCGAGTACGAGTTGAATGTTTATCAAAGATAAGCCCTAATATTTTCCCCTGTAATAAAGGCTCCTGCTTATTCTTTTTTAAATATACAGCGAACTCAATTAAAGAAATGATTTCTTCTTGCGTCAGTTCTTCTAGTGTTAAAAGATCTTTCGTATTTAATTTTGGTACTTGTACAGTTGACATGAAACTTCCCCCTTATATGATTGATACGTTTTTTAAACAAACTACTTTTTTTATCATATATACTGCCTGTTCTAACTCTTCATTCATTACAATGAGTGGTGGTAATAGTCTTATCACATTAGGTCCTGCTTGTAATATGAGAAGTCCTTCTTTCTCTAGTTGTTCTATAAAACTTGCAACTTCATGCTTACACTCAATCCCAATCATAAGCCCCTTACCACGTATATTTTGAATACAGTCGACATGTCGTAATTCCTCTCGCAACTTCTCTAATACGTACTCGCCCTTTTCCTTTACTTCTTTTAAAAACGATGGTTTCTTACTTACTTGCAATACTTCTTTCGCTGCAGCCATTGCAATATAATTCCCACCAAACGTTGAACCGTGTGATCCTGCAGTAAACGATGTTCCAAGTTCTTTCCGGCCAATCATCGCTCCAATGGGTATGCCATTTCCAAGCGCCTTAGCGGCAGTAATGATATGAGGATCTATTCCCATTTGTTCGTAAGCAAATAATGTCCCTGTTCTTCCAATCCCTGTTTGTACTTCGTCTATAATAAATAAGGAACCGAACTTATTACATAATGTTTCAATTGCTTTCAAAAAAGATAGATCAGCAGGAATGACTCCTCCCTCTCCTTGAACAACTTCTACCATTACCGCCGCTACTTCTTCATTCATTACTTCCTCTAACGCCTTTATATCGTTAAACGGGGTATGTAAAAAAGACGGAAGGAGCGGACCAAATCCTTCTTTCACTTTGTTTTGCCCCGTCGCACTCATCGTTCCGAATGTTCTACCGTGAAAAGACTGCTGACATGTTATGACGAGAGATTTTCCAGTATGCTTACGAGCTAGCTTCAAAGCAGCTTCATTCGCCTCTGCCCCGCTATTACAGAAAAAAACAGAATCTAACGCTGTATTTTCTGTTAATAATGACGCTACTTCTTCTTGTAAGCTGTTTGTAAACAAGTTAGATATATGCCATATATGATGAAGTTGCTCTTGGACAGCTTTCATAACCGTAGGGTGACAATGTCCTAAATTACATACGCCAATTCCTGATGTAAAATCTAAATATTGCTTACCATTTTTATCAATAACTTTCGTTCCACTCCCCTTTACAAGCTCAATATTTCTTCTCCCATACGTTTGAAAAAGATGACTTGTCATACGATACTTACTCCTTTCGTTACCGTCGTTCCGATACACTCTCCCGTAACTTCAGTAAAATCTTTTGTACCGTTCACAATACTTATCTTTTGCACTCCCATTTTTAATGACGCTAGTGCCGCCTGTACTTTCGGAATCATCCCGCCTGTAATAACTCCTTTTTCTATTAAATTAACAATTTCAAATTCATCCGTTTTCTTTACTAACTTTCCTTCATGTAATATCCCATCTACATCCGTAATAAAAATGAGTTCTTTTGCGGATAACGCGGCCGCAATTCCAGCTGCAGCGGTATCCGCATTTATGTTATAAATCTCATTATCATTCATCCCGATTGGAGCAATAACAGGAATATAATTCAAATTTATCAATCCTTTTAGTAAGGCCGTTTCGACATAACTTACTTCTCCCACATATCCTATTTCTTCGCTAACAGGTTGAACTTGAAGTAAATTGCCGTCACACCCTGAACAACCTACCGCAAGTAAATTATGCCTTTGCAACTTCATTACAAATCTTTTATTCGTACTTCCACATAGCACCATTTGAACAATATCCATAACTTCTTTCGGTGTTACTCGTAACCCATCTCTTTTTTCTACTTTGATGTTACAATCTTTTAATTGCGCATCAATTTCTGGACCGCCACCATGGACAATCACTACTTTATACTTCTGTTGCAATTTCTTTATACAATCAAAAAACACATTATTTAATTGATCCAACATACTACCGCCGCATTTCACTACAATATAATCGCTCATCTTCTCTCTCCTTATGTACGATAACAAGCGTTTATTTTCACATATTCATAACTTAAGTCACAGCCCCAAGCCGATCCCGTCTCTTCTCCTAAATGTAAATACACATCAATCATAATTTCATGTTCTTTTAATTTCTTTTTCATTTCCTCTTCAGAAAACATTTGGGGTTCACTATTTTTTAACACAGCGATAGATTGAAGAGTAATGTCAATTTTATTCGGATGAATCGTTACTTCACTTTGTCCCATACTGCTAATAATTCGCCCCCAATTTGGGTCTTCACCATGTATTGCTGTTTTCACAAGACTCGAACCGACTATTTGCTTTGCAATTTTCTTTGCCTCTTCATTCGTACGAGCTCCTAACACATTTACTTCTATTAACTTCGTAGCGCCTTCACCATCTTGTGCAATTTTTTTTGCTAAATCTTCACATACCTTCTGTAAAGCAAATTCGAAGGTTTCCCAATCTGCATGTTCCATATTGATTGGTTTCGTTTCTGATAATCCACTTGCCATAACGATGACCATATCATTCGTAGAAGTATCTCCATCCACCGTAATTTGATTAAATGTATGATTCGTTATTTGTGATAATGCTGTTTGCAATACGTCATGCTCTATATGAGCATCTGTTGTAATAAAACTCAGCATCGTTGCCATATTCGGATGAATCATCCCTGAACCTTTCGCAACACCAGCAAGCGTCACTTTCTTCCCATCAATCATCATCTCATAGCACGTTTCTTTCGTTAGAAGATCCGTCGTTAAAATCGCTTCAGAAAAAGAATGAGCTTCACTTACTTCCTTTGCCGGGATAAGAGTTGCAATTCCTTTTCGGATTATATCCATCGGTAAAGGAACACCAATTACACCTGTTGAAGCTACTGCAACATAATGTTCTTTTACTCCAAAATGTTCCGCCCCCAATGCACGCATCTCGTATGCATCTTGTAAGCCTTTCATTCCTGTACAAGCATTTGCATTTCCACTATTGACGAGAATCGCTTGTAATTTCCCCTCAGCCGCTATACTTTCTTTCGTTACTTGCAACGGGGCTGCTTGTATTTGATTCGTTGTATAAACGGCGGCACATGACGCTGGCACTTCACAAATGATTACACCTAAATCCTTTTTTTCTTTTTTCAAACCATTTACAGTACCGATTGCCGAAAAGCCTTTTGGCGTTACAATGGAACCATTTTCTAATTTTGTAATAGAATCTACTTTAATCATCATGTCCCCCTTATAGATAAAGCGGCATATGTTGTAAGCCTGTTGTTTCTTCTAGTCCCGCTACTATATTTGCATTTTGAATCGCTTGCCCAGCCGCACCTTTCATCATATTGTCAATAACGGAAACGACTGTTATCCTTCCTGTTCTATCATCGTAAGCTATCCCCATATCACAATAATTTGAGCCCCTTACTTCTTTCGGACTTGGAAATTCTCCTTGCGTGCGAATTCGAATAAAAGCCGATTGTTCATACGTTTCTTCATATAATTTTTGAAGTTGTTCTATTTCCATTTTTCGTTTTACTTTTGCATAAAGTGTAACCATAATCCCCCGTGATATCGGTATTAAATGTGTACTAAACGTGATTGGCTTCGTTTCCCTATTCCACGCTGCAAGCATTTGCTCAATCTCAGGAACGTGTTGATGCTCATTTACTTTATAAATGTGCAAGTTATCGTATAACTCAGGAAAGTGAGTCATTGTTGTTGGCGTTTTGCCCGCTCCAGATACTCCTGATTTCGCATCAATAATAATGGAATCTTCTTCAATCATGCCGCTACGTACTAACGGCAATATCGCTAATAATGCGGCTGTAGCAAAACATCCTGGGTTTGCAATTACATTTGCATTTTGAATCTCAGACCTTTTCCACTCACTTAACCCATACACAGCTTCACTAAGAACTTCTTCTTTTGCAGCTGTCCTTTTATACCACTGTTCATATGTCGAAGGATCTTTCATACGAAAGTCTCCAGATAGGTCAATTACTTTCAAACCTACTGCTAATAATTTTGGAGTTAACTCTGCCGACACTCCTGCCGGGGTTGCCAAAAATACAATTTCAGCTTCCTTCACTATTTCCTCCGCATCAATTTCTTGTAACGTATGAACAAGAACATGTTGAAAATGCGGATATACATTTGTTATACACTCGCCAACTTGCGAAAAAGAATGAAGAGATGCTATCGAAAAATATGGATGTTGCTCTAATAACCGAATTAACTCAATACCTCCATATCCAGTTGCTCCAATAATCGCGACTTTCATATGCCCCTCCTCATATCGATTCTTTAAATTAAGTATGATTATAATATTGTATATTTATAGAGTCAATTAAATATTTATAAATTTTTTAAACTTGAAAAACTTAATTTTATTAGAAAAACAATATTCACAACCGGATTTTTATACACAAATAGTGTATAGTAGTTTTTTTATTTCACTTCAAGTACAATGAAACAATACATGTATACATACAGGCGGGGAAAACATGAATGAGAAATTAATTGAGAAAATGATTATAAAAAGTTTTCAACAATATCAATGTAATCCTATGTCAAATGAGGATCAGGAAATGCTTGTTAAACATATTCAAACGATAATTCATTCAAATACTGAAATTGATGTATACGAGGCAGTTGAGGATATCGTTTACGATTATGTGACTGGAAAATAAAAAAATAGGAGATTTCCATATGGAAATCTCCTATTTTTTACTTAATGATTTGCCTGCAACACGCTCAAATAAACCTGGGAATAGTGCATAAAGTTTTGGACCCATGCCCATCCACTTCGGTAAGTTTACTTCACGCTTTTTCGTTTGCATCGATTTTACGATTTGCTCTGCTACATATGTTGGTTTTAACATATACCGTCCCATATTTTTCACATATGTACCGGATTGATCAGCTATTTCAAAAAAGTTCGTATCTATCGGACCTGGATTAATCGCTGTTACGAAAATATTTGTACTAGACAACTCCATGCGTAAACTATTCGTAAATCCTAATACTGCATGTTTCGTCGCTGCATACGCACTCGATTTCGGAGTTGCAATTTTTCCAGCAAGTGAAGCAATATTAATAATATGTCCTTCGTTCCTTTTCACCATATAGGGTAGTACCGCTTTCGTACAAGCTACTAATCCAAATACATTTACTTGGAACATATCTTTCACTTCATCCATTGAAGCATCTTCAAATGTTTTAAAAATACCAAATCCCGCATTGTTTACTAATATATCAATACGTCCCACTTCTTGTAATACCTTTGAAAAAACAGATTGTACTTCCGTCTCTTCACTTACATCTAATACATAATAATAGCAAGGCGTATTATAAGTTTCTTTAATTTTGTCTGCTAACGCTTTTAATTTCTTTTCTGTTCTAGCCATTAATACTGGAGTCGCCCCCTGCTCTGCAACTTGCATTGCAACTTGCTCTCCAATTCCACTAGAAGCACCTGTAATGACGATTACTTTATTTTGTAAACGTCCCGTCATTGCTGTCACCTACTTTGCATAATAAATCAATTGTTGCGAAGATTCATCAATCATCACTTGTTGATTATATGCTAAAAAGTCTAATTGTCCAACAGTTTCTGAAATAGTAAGTGGCAATTGCTCCTTATATAATACCGGAAATAGTTTTACACATACTTCAAATGCTGTCATTGGTTTTTCCTTCAATAACTCAAGCACTTTAAACGCACGTGTTTCTTGCTTTTGTAATCTCGTTTCAATAAGTTGTTTCACATTTTGAACGTCTTCTCCATGTCCTGATAAAATGCGTGAAATATTCATTTCACTTAAACGCTTTAACGTTTGATTATATTGTAATAACGGGCGTGCCCTTTCTGTTTGCCCTTCATATGGTGGTTCTAATATGGGATTCGAAGAAATATGACTAATGAGAGCATCCCCTCCAATTAGTATTCCATCCGATTCTCTATATAATGAAATATGAGTAGAAGCATGACCTGGTGTTTCAATTACTGTAAATCCAGGCATTGAATCAATACGATCTCCCTCTCTCACAGTATGCGTTAACGATCTATTACAAGAATATTTCAGTGTCTTTGTCGTCAATAACGCCTCGTCTTTCAAAAATGCTGCTGGAACACCAAATTGCAAAGCTGTCTCTCTAAAAAACTCATGATACCACTTTAAAAATTCTGGATTTTGCGTGATCCAAGGCTCATTCCAAGGGTGTCCAATAATGTTCGTTTTCTCAGAAAATATATTTAAAAGCCCACAATGATCCGCATGATGATGCGTAATGACTACTGTTTCAATATCTTCTATCACATATCCTAATGCACCTAATTGCCTTTCTAACGAACCTCTTGCCTCTTCTGTATTCGTCCCTGTATCAATTAATGTTAACGTCTCCCCCTCAACTAAAAACACATTCACAGTTTCAACTGCAAATGGCACAGGAATCTCCATTCGGTGAATCGCCGTCATGCTTAGCCCCCCTGTCTCTTTCCGGTTCAAAAATGAATACTTCTTCAGTTTACAACTTCTATATATATTTGTCATTATTTTCAGATAAAAAGAGGTGTTTCCTATAAAAAAACGAATGTATGTACATTTATAAGCATTTCTAACCAAATTTAAAGGAGGAACATCATGTCTACTCAAAATATTTCCTTTCTCGGTGCAGGCTCTATTGCTGAAGCTATTATTGGTGGCTTGTTACATGCAAATGTTGTAAAAGGCGAACAAATTACTGTAAGTAATCGGTCTAACGAGACAAGGTTGCAGGAGCTACATAACAAATACGGTGTCAAAGGTACGCATAATAAAAAAGAGCTACTTACTGATACAAATATTCTTTTTCTAGCAATGAAACCGAAGGATGTTGCAGAAGCGCTTACCCCTTTTAAAGAAGACATACATAATAACCTGCTTATTATTTCGTTATTAGCAGGTGTTTCTACTCACTCGATTAGAAACCTACTTCAAAAAGACGTTCCGATTATTCGTGCAATGCCAAATACATCTGCAGCTATTTTAAAATCAGCTACTGCTATCTCACCTTCAAAACATGCAACAGCGGAACATATTCAAACTGCCATAGCTTTATTTGAAACGATCGGTCTCGTCTCTGTTGTAGAGGAAGAAGATATGCATGCTGTCACTGCATTATCTGGAAGTGGGCCTGCTTATATTTATTACGTAGTAGAAGCGATGGAAGAAGCTGCAAAAAAAATCGGTTTAAAAGAAGATGTTGCAAAGTCACTTATTCTTCAAACGATGATTGGTGCTGCTGAGATGCTAAAAGCAAGTGAAAAACACCCTTCTATTTTGCGAAAGGAAATTACTTCTCCTGGTGGAACGACCGAAGCAGGTATTGAAGTATTACAAGAACATAAATTTCAACAAGCGCTTATTTCTTGTATTACACAGGCTACACAACGATCACATAATCTTGGGAAAACATTAGAACAACTAACAAAAGAAAAATAAAAAACGGAGCTCAATCTTACTTGAGCTCCGTTTTTTTATAAACATATATTGTTTAGTTATTAGTCTTCCCAAAAATCTCTTCTTGCAGACGGCGACCAGTCGGTGTTGCTGCAAGTCCACCTTCAGCTGTTTCACGAAGTGCTACTGGCATCGTTTGTCCGATTCTAAACATCGCCTCAATTACTTCATCACATGGAATTGTACTCGTTACGCCAGCTAATGCTAAATCAGCTGAAATCATCGCATTCGCAGCTCCTGCTGCATTACGTTTTACACAAGGTACTTCTACAAGCCCTGCAACAGGATCACATACTAAACCAAGCATATTCTTTAATGAAATTGCCATCGCTGTAGCTGCTTGATCTTGTGTTCCACCAGCCATCTCAACTGCTGCTGCTGCTGCCATTCCACTTGCTGAACCTACTTCAGCTTGGCAACCTCCTGCCGCGCCAGAAATACAAGCGTTATTCGCAACAACCATACCGAAAGCTCCTGCTGTAAATAAGAATTCAATCATTTCTTCACGTGTAGGCTGTAATTTCTCTTGCAGTGCAAACAGTACACCTGGCACTGTTCCAGCAGAACCTGCTGTTGGTGTTGCACAAATAATTCCCATCGCTGCGTTTACTTCATTTGTTGCAACAGCTTTACTCACTGCGTCCAAAATCGTATCTCCAGATAAGCCTTTTCCGCTATTCATATACGTCTGAACTTTTACAGCATCTCCGCCAGTTAAACCAGTTGGTGATTTCACACCGCGAATACCACGTTCTACTGCTTGCTCCATCACAACTAAGTTCTTTTCCATACCAGCAATTACTTCTTCACGTGAAATACTTCTTGTTTCCATTTCACATTGAATCATAATTTCTGCGATTTTTACATTTTGTTCTTTAGCTTGCGCCACTAGTTCCGCTGCGTTCCGAAACATGGTGTGTCCCCCCTGCAATTATTCCATAATAGTTACTTGACAAATATTTTGTTGCGCGTTTATTTCTTCAATCACTTCATCTGCTAATAATTCATCTGTTTCAATAACCATCAGCGCTCTTCTACCTTTTTCTTTACGAGAAACACTCATTGTACTAATGTTAATTTCATGTTTCGCAAGGATTGAAGCTACTGCTGCAATAGCACCGAAGCGATCGTTATTTACAATAAGTAGTGCTGGACTCGTGCCTGTTAATTGAAGATCGAATCCGTTTAATTCTACAACTTCAATTTTACCGCCACCAATTGAGCAAGCAACAACTTCAATTTCTTCTTCACCTTTATACAAACGAATTCTCGCTGTATTTGGGTGGGGTGCATTTGCATCTTCTTCAATGAATTCCACTTCAATTTCGCGCTCTTTTGCTATGTCTAGCGCCTCTGGAATACGTAAGTCATCTGTTTCAAACCCTAATATCCCACCGATCAGTGCTACATCTGTACCATGCCCACGATACGTCTTTGCAAATGATCCATATAATGAAATGCTTACTCTTTCTGGTTCATGACGAAACAGCTGGCGAGCAACTTGCCCCATTCTTGCTGCGCCTGCTGTATGTGAACTTGATGGGCCAATCATAACTGGACCAATAATATCAAATACTGAGCGATACTTCATCATAACTCCCCCTAAACCTCTATGAAAAAATTTTTTACTATTCTATTAAGCTACCAAATCGGTTGCTTTTCTAGTTGTACTACGAATTTATTCCGCTGTACGAATTGGATCGTTTTTGAATAACAGTGAAACAATATATCCTGAAATAATACTAGTGACCATAATAAATAAGAAACTTAGCATTACCTTCATTTAAAAATAATATAAGCTAATCCACAATAAAGTCCGGTAGCAACCCAAAGTTTAACACAGAACCACTTACAAGGATAGCATAAACAAGTGAAACTTTAATTAGTAGAGATTTTGTCCATCCCACTGATTATTAGCCCGCAAATAGCGGATAAAGTGAAACTTTAATCAGTGGGGGTTTTGTTCATCCCCCACTGATTATTAGTTGAACCAATCGGACGTTTACGGACAGTTGATCTCCCACCTAACTTCTTTGCTCCAACTGAATTTTGAGGTGGGAGTTTTACTGTCCGTTAACGCGGGATAAATTATAATCTGCCCTCATTATAGCTTGTTTTTAATAAAACGCTTACTTTTATTGAATTTTAAAAGTTCTGAATAACACTCTGTTTTTACCATTTGTACCACTCATATGTCGTCTGACTTATATAACAGTTTTTCTAAATAATCGCTACTATGTATTTTCACCCTATATCTTCACATCATTAAAACTTTCTGTTTCATCCCCTATAAGTATAAAATGATAACAGTTTTATTTTTATTTTTTTTAGAAATAAAAAAATGGCAACCTCTTGTCGCCTTTTTTTTAGAAATAAAAAAATGGCAACCTCTTGTCGCCTTTTTTTTAGAAATAAAAAAATGGCAACCTCTTGTCGCCATTTTTTTATACCATTATTACCTTTAAACTGAAAATGATTTCAAATCCGTAGCTATTTCTGTATTAGAAAATAACTCTCTTGCTTCTTTCAATAATTCCTTATATGTATCTCCTTGATAACGAGAACTAATATGAGTCAATATTAAACGTTTTGCATTTGCCTGAAGTGCAATACTCGCAGCTTGCTTAGATGTGGAATGGAAATAATCATACGCTTGTTGTTCATCTTCTGCCGCGAAAGTTGCTTCATGAACAAGTACGTCAGCGTCTTGTGCTAGCTCTCTACTCGCTTCACAATATCTTGTATCTCCTAAAATGGTAATAACTCTTCCCTTTTGAGGTGGGCCGATAAAATCTTTTCCGTTTAGTATCGTACCATTTTCTAATTCAACTACTTCTCCATCTTTTAAACGTTTAAAGAGTGGACCTGGTTTCACATCCATCTCCAGTAATTTATCGACTAAAAGGGCACCTTGTATATCTTTTTCTATAATACGATACCCAAAACATTCAATACCATGTGACAATCTTTTCGTTTCCACATGAAATTCATTATCTTCAAACACAGTACCTTCTTCTGTTATCTCAACAATTTCAAGTGGATATTTTACATGTGTCGTACTTACTGATAATGCCACTTCAATAAATTGTTTAATTCCTTTTGGTCCATACACTGTTAAAGGTGTAGTCCCTCCTTGAAATGAACGGCTTCCTAATAAACCAGGCAAACCAAAAATATGATCACCATGTAAATGCGTAATAAATATTTTTTCAATGCGGCGTGGGCGTACTGATGTATGTAATATTTGATGTTGCGTCGCCTCGCCACAATCAAATAACCAAGTCTGTCCTCGTTCTTCTAACAATTGCAAAGCAATTGCTGAAACATTCCTTCCTTTCGAAGGAACACCTGCACCAGTTCCTAAAAATACAAATTCCACTTTCTTTCCTCCAGCTCTTTATATAATCTACCTTTCATCTTACGGAATGTTATTTCAAATGGCAAATCGAATTTACATAACCAATCATCTAGACAACTATATAACACGAACGTTATACTCAAAAAACTTAGATATCGTTCGTATTTTGTGTTAAAATAATTATACTACATGTTAAGGGAGCGTTTTATTATGAAAGAAGCATTTCGTTTACAAACTGATTTTTCATCTTCATTTGATCGCTGGGTAAGTTCTTTCGTGTCAGATCACCCAGCACAATTAGAATGGACGACTTTGAAAGAATTAATCCATGAATATACAACAACACATACAAATGATTCGTTACCAACATATATTTCTTCAGCTTTAACCTATTACGCACAACGCGTTTCAACAACAAACAGTTCAGAAATTGTTATTTTTGAAAATGCTACAATCTCATAATCTATAATAAAAAAGCACTGTAATCAGTGCTTTTTTATTTATACTTATTTAGCAAATCATCATATTCCGTCCAAAAATCTGTATACATACTTTGATCGAACTCATCTAAAATTATCTTTTCACTTGAGTGATTAAATAATTCTTTTGCTTGTAGTGCAAAAGAAACAATTTGTGTTCTATATTCACTTTCCTTCACTTCTATATGAATTCCTTCATAGTATGTAGCTTTTTGACAAGTAGAAATCACTTTAACAAAATCTTTTAAAAGCACGTTTTCGCCTATATAATTTACAGTCCAGTGAATTGAAATTGGGCATCCTAACATTAACATAGTGCCACATCCATGCAAAATAAGCCCCTCTTCATTTTCAATATCACAAGTATATTCTTTATCTAAAGTTCGTAACAGAGCCAAAGCTGATTCACTTATTCCCCATTCCTCATCCATACCTGTTTGTGTAATAATCGTTCCATCCACATTTAAATAAATTTCTCCGTGAGAACATAAATCTTCCTGCTCATTAAACAACCACTTTTGATTCTCAATATTTATAATAAATTTTTGTGGTACCATTACAAAATTCCCCTCTTATAAAAAGATTTATTCTCCATATTATTTATAAACGACATAATGTATGTCATCTCGAATATCTATTATAAATCTATATAATATTTTAAAAACACAGACAAAAAAGATATTGACACTATAAATTCACAGTGCTAACATTCAAATTGTAATAGAATATGGTCTCTGTTAGGTGAGGCTCCTGTATAGAGAAACGCTGCTGCCCAAAAATGTCGAGAGACGCCAATGGGTCAACAGGAAAGGTCGGAATGAAGGCCTTTTTTAACGTAGCTGGTTTCAGTACCTATGCTATACAGTGCTAAAACTCAACGAGGGAGAGGTGCGTATATTTTGTCATAAACAAAAACTGTTTTTATCTATGTTTACTAACAGTATTTGTTGTGGACTCTTTTAACTGCGAATTCAGACCTTTACTCGTTTTGAGTAAAGGTCTTTTTATATGCACCTTACTATGAAACAAACATAGCATATTCAGAAACTACTAAATTGTACGGAGGTGAGGAACAGTTGGCAATTGATGATTCGGCCCAGATACCCATATGTTTTACGTTAATATTTCATCATGTAGGTAGGAAAGAAGCTGTTCCTCCTAATTTTAAATAGTCGAGTAACAGATTGTTTCCTCCTTCATGAAAAAGGAGGAACTACCGATGTTAAATTTACAAAGACAAGAAACAAAACATTCTTACAATCAAGATCGTATGAACACAAATAACGAATTATTGCTGGAAGTCGCAACACAAGGTGCAAAAAAGGCGTTACAACTTTTAGAAACAACAGAAGATGGACTCTCTAAACAAGAAGCGGCTCGTAGACTTACTTTATATGGCCCCAATGAAATCGCTCATAATAAAATATTGCCGTGGTACGTTCAATTTCTATTAGCATTTAAAAATCCGTTTATTTTTGTTTTATTAGCTCTCGGCGCACTCTCTTTTTTCACAAATGACATACAAGGAACCCTCGTTGTATCTGTCATGGTAATACTTAGTGCAACGATTCGCTTTTTACAAGAATTTCGTTCTCAAAAAGCTGCGGATCAGTTAAAAGCTATGGTTCGAACAACGGCGAGCGTCTTTAGAATAGATGGATTTGTACACGAAATAAAAAACGTAATGAATTTAAAGCAAAATAATACAACGGAAATTCCAATTGAGGAACTTGTACCTGGCGATATTATTTCACTTTCAGCCGGTGATATCGTTCCGGCTGATGTGCGTATTTTATCAGCTAAAGATTTATTTGTGAATCAGTCTTCTTTAACTGGGGAAGCACTTCCTGTAGAAAAGTACGAAAACTGTTACCATACAGAGAATCAACATATCTTACCGAAAAACACGAAAAAAAATTACAATCCACTCGATATGGAAAACCTTTGTTTTATGGGTACAAATATTGTAAGTGGTAGCGCAAAAGCTGTTGTCATCTCCACAAGTACCGATACGTATTTCGGTTCTTTAGCAAAGAAGGTAATTGGTAAGCGCGTAGAAACAAGTTTTGATAAAGGAGTAAACAAAGTAAGCTGGCTCTTAATTACATTCATGCTTATTATGGCACCTATCGTACTTCTCATTAACGGATTTACAAAAGGGGATTGGCAAGAGGCTTTCTTCTTCGCTATCGCTATTGCTGTTGGTCTCACACCTGAAATGTTACCAATGATTGTAACTGCTAATTTAGCAAAAGGTGCCGTTAACATGTCTAAACAGAAAGTAATTGTAAAACAACTGAATTCTATTCAAAACTTAGGTGCTATGAACATTCTTTGTACCGATAAAACGGGTACTTTAACAGAAGATAAAGTTGTACTTGTCCGGCATTTAGATCCAAACGGTAATACATGTAATCGTGTATTACACTTCGCCTATTTAAATAGCTTCTATCAAACAGGATTGAAAAATTTAATAGATAAAGCCGTTATGAAACATACAGAAGAAAACCAAAAGTTTAATCCATCCATTTTTCAAAAACTAGATGAAATTCCATTTGATTTTGCTCGCCGGCGTATGTCTGTCATCGTGAAAGATATTTCAGGTGAATATACAATGGTTTGTAAAGGGGCAGTAGAAGAAATTTTATCTATTTGTAACTACACTGAAATAGATGGAAAAGTTGTTTCTCTTACCGATGACATGCGCTCAAATGTAAAACAACTAAGTGAAACATTAAATAGTGAAGGTATGCGTGTTATTGCTGTAGCTTATAAAAAAGATAGACCAATAAATGATACAGAGTACGCGGTACAAGATGAAAATGATATGATTCTCACTGGATATATTGGCTTTTTAGATCCACCGAAACCATCTGCAGCTACTGCCATTCAAGCATTACAGAAACATGGTGTACAAGTAAAAATTTTAACTGGTGATAACGAAATCGTGACAAGAAAAGTTTGCAAAGAAGTTGGATTAAATATCGGTGAGCCTGTCCTTGGTTACGAAATTGATTCTTTACCTGATAAAGCATTAGCAAAATTAGCCGAAGAAACGACTGTATTTGCTAAACTAAATCCAATGCAAAAATCTCGCATTATACAAGTATTACAAGGAAACGGACACACTGTAGGTTATATGGGAGATGGCATTAACGATGCGGTAGCGTTACGTGAAGCTGACGTTGGCATATGTGTTGATACTGCAACTGATATTGCAAAAGAGTCTTCCGACATTATTTTACTTGAAAAAAGTTTAACGATTTTAGAAGCAGGTATTTTAGAAGGACGCACTACATTTGGTAATATTTTAAAATATATTAAAATGACAGCTAGCTCTAACTTCGGAAATGTATTTAGTGTGTTAGTAGCAAGTGCTTTCATCCCCTTCTTGCCGATGCTTGCCATTCACCTTTTAATTCAAAACTTACTTTATGATATTTCACAACTGTCTATTCCATGGGACAAAATGGATAAAGAGTTTTTAGAAAAACCAAGAAAATGGGATACTGCGAACTTACGGAACTTCATTATTTGTATCGGTCCTATTAGTTCCATATTTGATATCATCACATATGTAGTCATGTGGAACGTCTTCGGTGCGAATACAACTAGCAATCAATCATTATTCCAATCTGGTTGGTTTGTCGTTGGATTACTAACACAAACTTTAATTGTTCACATGATAAGAACACAGAAGATTCCGTTCATTCAAAGTACTGCGTCAATACCGGTTCTTTTATTAACCGCTTGTATTATGGCAATCGGAATTTATATTCCATTCTCACCACTCGGAGCAGCCGTTGGATTACAAGCATTACCACTTAGCTACTTCCCTTGGTTAATAGGAATACTATTAGGCTATGCTTTCTTAACACAGTCCCTAAAAAAAGTTTATATTAAAAAATATCATAGCTGGTTATAAAGTGAAGCTTTCATCAGCCCGCAAATAGGGGGATAAAAATGAGAATGAGCGGGTCCCCACTCATTCTCAAAAACATAACATGGACTTATATGTATGGAGGTGACCATGATGGTATGGTATGACATTGTATTAAGATTATTTATCGCCATTATTGTAGGTGCTTGCATCGGAATGGAACGGCAATGGAGACACAGGATGGCTGGACTACGGACAAATGCTCTCGTATCACTTGGTGCCTGTATATTTGTTTTATTATCCGTCATGCTTGATCACGATGCTAGCCCCTCACGTATTGCCGCTCAAGTCGTTAGTGGGATTGGTTTTTTAGGAGGCGGCGTTATTATCCGCGATGGTTTTAGTATTAGAGGGCTTAATACGGCAGCTACTCTATGGTGCGCAGCTGCCGTTGGTACTCTTACAGGCGCTGGTTTCCTCATTGCAGCTATATTAGGTGCAACTGGCGTTTTACTAGCAAATATACTACTTCGCCCAATCGCTCTCTTTATGAATCAGAAATCAAAAGAAGAATCACCTGAACAAACGAACTACTTACTGTCTCTTACTTGCTCAGAAGAAAATGAAGCCCACATTCGTTTTTTACTTATGCATATGGTAAGTTCTGAAGGGATCGGTTTAAAAGAATTATATAGTGAAGACGTAGATTCTAAGCAAAAAGTGTGTATACAAGCTACATTACATTGCAGTACAAATGCAGCAGTCTTAATTGAAAAAATAGTGAGTAGAATGCTATTAGAATCTGGCGTTACTGCAGCTGGGTGGAAAACTTCATTCAATTTAGAAGCAAGTTAAAAATAAAAGGTGTCATCATATTTATAGCTACATGACACCTTCTACATAAACTTATTTTCTAATTTTTGCTGAAAAGACTTTTCTTGCTTACGTAATAATTGACTACCTCGTTGTAAAATCGGCATTCCATACTTATCATTAATTTGATCAATGACAGCAAGTAGCGGCTCTTCTTTCGCATCTTCTTCAAATGAAAACAAATCTAATTGTTTCACCGATTCTGTCTTCCACTCTATTTCAGTAGCTGTAACACCTAGTAAACGGACGGAATCACCGTCCCAATGTTGCTTCCATAAACGAGATGCTGCCTGAAAAATATCTCGTTCTTCCCAAATGGCATTTTTCAATTGCTTACTCCGCGTTACTGTCCGCCTATCATGATATTTAATCATAATTTGAATATTATAGCTGACAAGGGTTCGCTTTTGTAATCTTTTACTCACTGACTTGGATAGCCTTTCTAACATATCAAGTAATTCTTTCTCTTCATCCATATCCTTTGAAAAAGTCATCGAATTACCGACACTTTTATGTTGTCCCATTTGACTCGGATCAACTTCCCTATCATCCACACCTTTTGCCCGCCTTTGTAAATCAACACCATGCTTTCCAATTTTAGCGCGAATGATATGTTCGTTCCCTTTTGCTAACTGCTCAATTGTTTGTATATGAATATCATTTAATTTTTCAGCTGTTTTTTCTCCAATTCCATGCATCGCTCCAACCGGAAGTGGCCAAATCATTTCTGGAATATCTCGTTTTCGAAGCACAGTAATCCCGAGGGGCTTTTTCATATCAGAAGCTGTTTTTGCTAGGAAAAGGTTTGGAGCAATTCCAATGCTACAGGGTAGCTGTAACTCTGTTAATAACGCCTGCTGAATCATCTTTGCTATTTCAAGAGGCGAACCGAGTGCGTAGCAATCTGTAATATCTAAATATCCCTCATCTATAGAGACTGGTTGTATTTTTTCCGTAAAACGGGAAAGGATTTGAAACATTTGAAATGAAGCTTCACGATATAATGTAAAATTAGGACGCCTTACAACTAATTGCGGGCATAACCTTTTTGCTTCCCAAAGAGGCATCGTTGTATGTATTCCAAATTCCCTCGCCTCATAACTACATGTTATGATGATTCCTTTTCTTTCTTTTTCATTTCCAGCAACCGCTAACGGCTTTCCTTGTAATGATGGGTCATGAGCAATTTCAACAGATGCGAAGAAACAATTCATATCTACATGTAAAATAACACGACCATTTTTCGGATACATTTCTCGCATAGTACTCACTCCCTAATCAGAACGTTCGTTCTTTTATTATATCAAATTTTGCACAATAATTATAATAATTACTTGTTCTTTTCTATCATATTCATTGCTATAATTTAAATAAAGTGGATATATTTGTAATTAGGGGTGATTATTATGAATTCAACTGATAAACTCAATTATACGTTTCTCGTAATTATATTAATTGTCGCAATCAATTATTTACTTCTTCCTATTTTTGATATTAACATAGCTGGTTTCCTCCCTCGGCTAGTCCATGTAGTAACAACTTACATACTGCCATGGATTTTCTTGTATTGGCTTATCCGTCTTGTAAAAGCAATTGAATCAAAATAAAAAGCGTGTAAATCACAATGGATTTACACGCTTTTTCTATTATATTACTTCGCTACTTCTTCAATAATTGAAACAACTAATTCTGCTGTTTTCGCTAATTCTTCAACAGGAATCTTTTCATTTGTTGTATGAATTTCTTCATAACCAACCGCTAAGTTAACTGTTGGAATACCGTGTCCTGCAATTACGTTTGCATCACTTCCGCCACCACTTTGGTGAAGAGAAGGTGTACGACCAATTTTTTCAGCTGCACGTTTTGCAACCTCTACAACGTGGTCGCCATCAGCAAATTTAAATCCTGGGTACATAACGTTTACTTCAACGTCTGCGTGACCGCCCATTTCTTTTGCAGTTGTTTCAAATGCTTCTTTCATTTTCGCAACTTGTACTTCCATTTTTTCATTGATTAATGAACGCGCTTCTGCAAAAATTTGTACATGATCGCAAACGATATTCGTTTGTGTACCACCTTCAAAACGTCCAATATTTGCAGTAGTTTCAGAATCAATACGACCAAGTGGCATCTTCGCAATTGCTTTCGCTGCGATAGTAATTGCGGATACACCTTTTTCTGGTGCTACACCAGCGTGAGCTGTTTTCCCGCGAATAATTGCATTCACTTTCGCTTGTGTTGGAGCTGCAACAACGATTTCACCAACTTTTCCATCGCTATCTAATGCGTAACCGTATTTCGCTGTAATGCGCTCACGATCTAATGCTTTTGCACCAACAAGACCAGATTCTTCTCCAACTGTAATAATAAATTCAATTGTACCATGAGGGATGTTTTTTTCTTTTAAAACACGAATTGCTTCAAACATTGATGCTAATCCTGCTTTATCATCCGCACCTAAAATCGTAGTACCATCTGATACGATATATCCATCTTTAATAGAAGGCTTAATTCCATTACCAGGAACTACTGTATCCATATGAGAAGTAAAGTAAATTGTATCAACACCATCTTTTGTTGCTGGTAATGTACAAATTAAGTTACCTGCACCATGCCCAGTAACAGCCATTGTGTCATCTTCAAATACTTCTACACCTAAATCTGTAAATTTCTTTGTTAATACTTTGCAAATTTCTGCTTCAAATTTCGTTTCAGAATCTACTTGTACTAATTCCATAAATTCATTTACTAAACGTTCTTGATTAATCATAAGACTGCGCCTCCTGCACTACCATTATGTATGTAACACTATTAATTATAACAGAATTTCGCAAAAGTTTCGAAATACAAGACAAAAAACAGACGGTTTATATGTCTAGATAACCATCTGCTTTCTATTACTCATTTAACAATACCCAGCGCATATGATCTTCCCATACTCCATTTACCATTAACATCTTCCTAGACACGCCCTCATATTGAAAGCCTATCTTCGTCACTACTTGTATAGATGCTAAATTTCGCGGCATAATCGGTGCTTCTATACGATGTAATTGAAATTCCTCAAAAGCAACTTGAATCGCTTTTCTAAGCGCTTCTGTCGTATAACCTTTGTTTAACTCTGCCTTATCTAATTTATAACCGAGTACACAAGATTGATAAATGCCGCGAACGATTAAATTAAATGAAATACATCCAATTATTTTCGTATCATCACCCTTTTTAAAAATCCAAAGCCTGATGATTTTACCTTCTGCAAACTCTTTTCTATCCTTTTGTAACTTTTTCTTTTGATAATCTAACGTAAAAAAATCATCCGGTCTATACTCTTCCCAAGCTTTTAAAAATTCACGATTTCTGTCGTAATATTGAAGAACTTTTTCAGCATACGACTCATCGATTTCCCTTAAATGTAAACGATTTGTTTCATATATTTTCATCATCGTATCTCCATTCTTCAGCTTGCATAACAAAAAACTTATAATCTATCATTATTATATATTCTCTACATACATATGAATTTCCTGTTATACTTTACACACACTTCTCGAATTTTGTCATTTCTCTCCCCTTGTCCATAATATCATTTCTCGTTACAATGATATTGTACTGATTTGCAAGGAGGTATAACTATGCATAAAAAAGCTCAAAAAGTTATGATTTATGTAATGCTAATTTCTATGCTTGTAACAACATTACTTGCTGGCGCGAGTATGTTTTGGTAAAAAGGACGATGTATTCGTCCTTTTTTTACGTTTTACACATAATATAACAAAATAAACCATCTCGATATCGAGATGGTTTATTTTATATAAAGCATAACCGCTACAATACTAAAGGAAAATGACATTACAAGTGCTATTATAAAGCTTGTATATTGTTTCTGCTGAAATGCCCCAATAACAAAAGTAAGATTGAGTAATGCCATACATACAAGTGCTACAAGATAAGAACATATATTAAAAGTTGCCAACATGAATGTAACAACAAATAGAAATCCCATAAAGAACTGCATATACGAAAGCTTTGGATTCAAGTACATATGAGCAACCCCTTTATCTAATTTTTCACCCCGATTGGTGAGGGCTGATATTCAGCAGGTAATAACATCCCACTGACTAAAGTTTCATTTTATCTTTCTATACTCCCATTAACTCATGGTTATGTACACATGTCAAGACAACTTGTTACAATAGAAAAAGCCAACCTTTTGAACTGCACCCCAATTGTTAGACACAGTCTAACAATTGGGGGTGCAGTTTTTTTATGACAAAATTTACGAAGGATTCAAAGTTAACGCTCGTTCAAGGATTTAATCCAAA
>NZ_JBQAEO010000017.1:0-92781 GCF_051915365.1 Bacillus cereus group sp. MYBK79-1
TAATTATAACAACAGTTGGACTACCAAACGAACAGCTGGATTCGGTTTAGCACATGAAAAAATTTATAAAATGTTTAAAGAGCGTTATGAAGAAAAAACCATTTAAAAAATAGTGTGGGAACAGTGAAGCTAGCTTCACTGTTCCCACACCAAATAATTATAAACTGGATAAACCAATGTACTGAACCCCAACAATTTACACAGACTTCTTGACGGAACCAAAACAGTAAAAAAGCAAAGCGATATCGCTTTGCTTTTTTACTGTTTTTTCTTAGGTCTACGTACTAATTCGCCGCCGCAGTTTGGGCAAACGTTTTGCCTTTCTTCTGTACATGGTGCACAAAATGTACATTCATACACGCAAATGTATGCTTCGGAATTTGATTCGAGAGATTGATCGCAAATTTGACAGTTTGTTTTCATTTCGAGTGCCATAGTAAGTCTCCTTTTAGTTTGAATATTTATAATTTAATTATAATTCAATGAGCAGAGTTAGTCCTTTTCAATTGAAAGGAAATCAAATGAGAAAGTTATGATTTGAAATGAAAGATGCTATTTTATTTTAAAATTGATTATTTAGTGCAGTTGGAATATTATGAAATAGTCAAAAGACAACAGGGGGTATATATTTTGACTAATCATAACGATCATTTAAAAGCAAACTGCGAAAAATGCTTCGGTCTATGTTGCGTGGCGTTACCGTTCGCAGCATCGGTAGATTTTGCGGTGAATAAAGATGGCGGGAAGCCATGTTCTAACTTACAATCAGATTATAAATGTAGCATACATAAAAATCTTAGAGGAAAAGGTTATAAAGGTTGTACAGTATTTGAGTGTTTCGGTGCTGGACAGAAGATTTCGCAAGTTACATTTAACGGGATTGATTGGCGGAAAGATGCTAAGCATGCGAGAAAAATGTACGATGCTTTTCCAGTTATGCATCAGCTTCATGAAATGCTGTGGTATTTGAATGAGGCTCTTCATTTAAAGGCGACACAATCAATTCATAAAGAACTAAGTAAAGCAATTGAAGAGACAGAGCGATTTTCGAATTTAAATGCGGACGAGTTAATGAAAGTAAATATTCCATTACACCGTGCAGAAGTAAATGTGTTACTTTTAGAAACGAGTGAGCTAGTTTGGAAGGAAATGAATGCCATGCGTAAGAAACGAATGAGTCACCGCGGAGCAGACCTTATGGGGGCAAATTTGAAGAAGAAAGATTTGCAAGGAGCGAATTTAAGAGGTGCTTACTTAATTGCGGCTAACTTAAATGGAGCAAATTTACGTGGAGCAGACCTTATAGGAGCAGATTTGCGAGATGCAGATATTCGCGGGGCAGATTTTACAAATAGTATTTTTCTGACGCAAGTTCAAATTAACGCAGCGAAAGGGGATACACATACGAAGTTGCCGAAAATGTTGTCCCGTCCATCGCATTGGAGTGCGTAAAGAATGTGGAGTGAAATAGTTTGGATATGTTTCAATATTTAGAAGAAATGCAAGAAGATATATTTTCGTTATCAGTAGAGCAAATAGAATTGAAGTATTTTGAAATTTGTAGCATGTTAGCATCTGCAGAATATGCAGAACGAATTAAAGCAAGTGATTTAGTGTCATATAAGGAAAGTATTCGAGTAGGTTTGGATGCAGCTGTAGAAATGGCTACTAATGAAGAAACAAAAGCGATTTATTTTGAGTATGATCTTGATAACGAGTGGAATAGTCAGTTTTATATTTGTGAGGAGTATGTTCCACTTGAAGAAGAGGATGATGATTGGGCTTCTGAATGGACATATGATGTTGAGGGACCGAAGTCTATAGAATTAGCAGATGTGTATGTTGAAAATGGCTTTGATACAAATGAAAAGGCAATTGGTATAACTGTATATTTAATTGCCAGAACGGTATGTAATTTTATAAGTGCATGTAGTGATGTACAACATAGTATACCAATTTGTATTGGTTTTCATGATCAGGACCCAATTATGCGAACAGGCAGAGATCTTTAATCTCTGCCTGTTTTTCATTTCTTTTCAAAAGTAGTAATGAAAACACTACATACAATAAGAATACCACCAATAAAAAAGTTACTATTTAATGTTTCATTTAAGAGCAACCAACCAAGTAATGATCCGACGATAGGTTGGAAGAAGAAAAATAAGGAACCGATGCTAGCGTCCATTAATTCTAATCCTTTATTCCAAAGGAAAAAGGCACCTGCTGTTGAGACGATTCCTAAATAAAGTATGCCTAATAATACATACATGTTCATATGTTCAATAGAGCTTGATTGGAATTCCCATATCATAAAAGGTGTAATGAAAAAGAGTGAAAAGAATATGGCGTACGTTGTAATAACTAAAGATGAAAATCGAGCGGAAGCGATTTTTACGTAAATGGATAGTAAAGCCCACGTAATAGCGGCCCCCACTAATATGATTGTACCGATAAAATAGGAACCAATTTCAATATCCCATCCAATGACGATAATGACACCGATTGTCGCTATGATAGTAGATAGCAGTCTACGAGCGGTTAGCTTTTCTTTTAAAATGATCGCTGCAAATATAACCATAAATGCAGGTGTAGCTGATGTGACTAACGAGCCTGTATGAGCGTCAGATAATTTTGTTCCGATAAATTGACATGTAATCGAAATGAAATATCCGATAAATCCAATCCAAGCGAATAAAAGCCAATCTTTTTTGCGAATGGTTATTTTTTTCTTTTGCTTTTTCTCAGCTGTTTTCAAAATGAAATATAAAACAACGAAAGCAATGATAAAGCGTAGCCAAACGAGTGTCAGTGGTGGGATAAAGTCGAGTACGTATTTACTAACGACGTACATACCGCCCCATATACTAGCTGCTAGTGATAAACATATAGCTCCTAAAATTGTTTGTTTCATGTAAAGTACCTCCGTCTATTTTTAGGGTTTTTTGAGTTCCCTAAGACGAGGCATAGTGTTATGTGTTATATGAATGCCCGCCTTAGCTTATAGACGGCCTACAGGTTGATCGTTTTCGAATGAAGTGTTGTAGTACATGAGTGCATTCCTCCTTCATATTTTATAATGATATTATAACTTAATTTTCAGTTTATGGGGATGATTATTAAACGGAGCTGATCTTTTTAAAGTGGAGTATTTTATAATAAGAAAGGTTGAAAAGAACAGGGGATTTCTTGGATATATTTCGTTAGCAGTCGTTTTGTAAATTCGATAATTTAATTATTTTGTTGAAATTATATTCTATGAGTTTGAGAGAATATGTGGAATTGTGTATAAATTATGAACAATAACCGTCACGTTTGACTGTACAGTTTATGTATTGTATGATGTTAGTAATATAAACAAGGGGGGAAGATCGTTGGGAAGGTGTATCGAATCGGACAGTTGGCTCTCATGGCTCACGTGTCGAAACGCACGATTGATTATTATACGAATCTAGGTATCTTAAAAGCGGAGCGATCTCAATCTAATTATCGCTATTACGATGAAACAGCATTTGAGACATTACAATTTATTGAGAAGTGCAAAGAAATGCATATGCCGCTTTGTGAGATTAAAGAGAAAATCGAGGAGAAGAAGAAGCTGCTCGGTATCAATGAACACGTTTCGAAGCATGTGAATGAAGTGACAGACCATATTCATCGATTAGAAGCAGAATTAACGGAGTTAAAGCCGCTTTTAGATGGATTGACTGATTCACAACGTGAAAAAATATCGAAATCTTTATCTGGTCAAACGACAGCTTTAATACAGACACTTGCTCTATTATTATAGAAAAAAGTGAAATCCGACCTCTTTAATTTTTGTATCGGGCTATGTTTTCTAATGAACAAATAAGAAAACATTATAGTATACAGGAGGTGGACACCTTAGTTTTTTAAACTAGGGGGATTCATTGGAAATATTTAATTTAGTCATGGTTGCGATTTTAATCGCATTTACTGGATTTTTCGTAGCAGCAGAGTTTGCGATTGTAAAGGTACGTTCAAGTCGTATCGATCAGCTTGTTGCGGAAGGAAAACGCGGTGCTTTAGCAGCGAAAAAAGTAACATCAAATTTAGATGAATATTTATCTGCTTGTCAATTAGGTATTACAGTTACAGCTATGGGATTAGGTTGGTTAGGTGAACCGACAATTGAAAAGTTATTACACCCACTATTTGAGAGATGGGACTTAAATCCTTCTATCTCATCAGTATTAACTTTTGGTCTTGCTTTTATGCTCATGACATATTTACACGTTGTAGTAGGGGAATTAGCTCCGAAAACGTTAGCAATTCAAAAGGCTGAAAAAGTAACGTTATTATTGGCAGCACCGTTAATGATGTTCTATAAAATCATGTATCCATTTATTTGGGTATTGAACGGTTCAGCGCGTGTGATAACTGGTTTATTCGGTTTAAAACCAGCTTCAGAACATGAAGTAGCTCATACAGAAGAAGAATTACGTCTTATTCTTTCAGATAGCTATGAAAGTGGCGAAATTAATCAAGCTGAATACAAGTATGTAAATAACATTTTTGAATTTGATAATCGTATTGCGAAAGAAATTATGGTACCGCGAACAGAAATCATTGGTTTCTACCTGGAAGATTCAGTAGAAGAACACATGAAAGTAATCCAAAATGAGCGATACACACGTTATCCGATTTTTGGAGAAGATAAAGATGATATTATCGGTATGGTCAACGTAAAAGATTTCTTTATTCGATATATGACCGAAGATCAAAAAGATTTATCATCGATTCGTTCGTATATGCGTCCGATTATTGAAGTGATGGAAACGACTCCAATTCACGATTTATTACTTCAAATGCAGAAGAAGCGAATTCCGATGGCTGTTTTATATGATGAGTACGGAGGAACAGCAGGGATTGTAACGCTTGAGGACATCTTGGAGGAAATCGTCGGCGAAATTCGTGACGAATATGATGAAGATGAAGCACCACCAATTCAGCATGTGAATGAGCACCATAAAATCGTTGATGGAAAAGTGCTTATTTCAGAAGTGAAAGATTTGTTTGGATTACACATTGAAGAAGACGATGTGGATACAATCGGTGGCTGGATTATGATGCAAAATCATGAAATTGAAGAAGGACAACATGTTGAGGCGGAAGGTTATGAATTTAAAGTGTTAGAAAAAGACGCTTACCAAATTAAACGTGTTGAAATTCGTAAAATGGAACAAGAGCAAGAAGAAGAGAAAGCAGCAACTGTGTAAGTTGCTGCTTTTCTTCTAACGTATAAAAAATGTGAAATTAGGAGCGGATATTTTGATTCAAGCAGCCTTACGTGTATATCGATTACAATTGTATGCGATCTTTAGTGGTTTACTACTTATGTGGACGATTACTCCGTTTGGAAAACAAGTAACAGGGTTTGGTATTGGATTAGCTGTAAGTGCGTATTGTCTTTGGTTACTAGCTCGCAGAGTGGAGAAACTCGGAAAAAGTATCGTAATGAAAGAAAAGGCTCCGGGATTAGGAGTTTTAAACCGATTCGCTGCAGCGATTTTAGGAGCAATCATCATGTATGAAATTGAGCATGAAATGGAAATGTGGGCATTTGGTACAGGCATTTTAGGTGGTCACTTTTTAATGATTGCAAATTTAGCTTATGCGAATATGCAGTTAGTGAAAGAGGAAGAGAAGCAAAGGGAACATGCTTCGAAAAACATAGAGCTATGATGAAAGGGGCCTAATGGGGTTCCTTTTTTGTGTTTAAGCGAGCTAATGAAAGGAATCAAATTTACGACAAATATAATACGCTTCTTTTTTACGTTTTTCAATAGTATGAAAAATAATGTAAAAAAATTTAAAAACCCATCGATTTCTAAAGGTTATGTATGTTATTATGACAAAAGACTTTTTGAAAGAGGTGGATATCAATGTTACAAGCGTTACTTATTTTTGTGCTTCAAATTATTTACGTTCCAACTTTAACAATCCGTACGATTTTGCTTGTAAAGAATCAAACAAGATCCGCTGCTGGTGTTGGATTGTTAGAAGGAGCTATTTACATTGTCAGTTTAGGTATTGTGTTTCAAGATTTATCAAATTGGATGAACATCGTTGCCTATGTCATTGGCTTTAGTGCGGGACTATTATTAGGCGGTTATATAGAGAATAAATTAGCAATTGGTTATATTACGTATCAAGTTAGTTTACTAGACCGTTGTAATGAATTAGTAGATGAATTACGTCACTCTGGATTTGGCGTTACAGTATTTGAAGGTGAGGGTATTAATTCTATACGTTATCGTTTAGATATCGTTGCAAAGCGTTCTAGAGAAAAAGAACTGCTAGAAATTATTAATGAAATTGCACCGAAAGCGTTTATGTCTTCATATGAAATCCGTTCATTTAAAGGTGGATATTTAACGAAGGCGATGAAGAAGAGAGCGTTAATGAAGAAGAAAGATGAACATGCATCGTAAAGAAAAGGGAGTAGTGCAGCTTTAAAAGCACGGCATAATCCCCATATAAAAAAGAGAGGGATCTATATTGAAAAAGATTCCTCTCTTTTTTATAGAAATTACAATTTTTATATTTTAAAATAAAGATATAGGATAGATGAATTCATTCACTTCGGAGGTAGTTATTTGAACATTAACGAAAAGGCGATTGAAATGTTTGAACAAAATGAATATGAGAAAGCGATGGAACTGTTTCACCGAGCAGTACATGAATCTAGAGGTGTACAATCTCTCAATAATCTTGCTTGGATGTATTTTTATGAGGAGGAGAATGATGATAAAGCTCTTGAATTAATAAAAGAAGTTGTTAAGTTAGATCCTTCCTCATACTTCCCTTATAACATCTTAGGGGAAATTTACATGAAACAAAAAAAGTGGGCAGAAGCGAAAGAAGCATTACAAAAATCTCTTTCGATTCAACGATCCAATGAAGCATATTACAATGTAGCTGTAGCTCATTATAACCTTGGAGAGTTGGAAGAAGCTTCGGAATTTTTCTTGCGAGTTGCAGGGGATTCGGACTATATCATGTATAACTATGTAAAATGTTTAATTGATTTAGGACGAACGACAGAAGCGAAAGAGAAGTTAGATGCTTTTAACAGGAAAGCTGATGATTTTGTAGGGGAAATTAATGTAGCAGATTTATATGTTGAATTGAATTGTTATAACGAAGCAATTGAGTGTTTTGAAAAGGGATACAAAGAAGATTGGAAAAGCCCCAATTGGATTGTTAGATTTGTTTATGCTTTATATAAAGCTAATAATTTCTCCCGTATAAATGAAGTGATACGGGAATCTATTGAAGCGAAGACAGCAGAAATAGAAGATGTTCAGAATGAAGAAGTAGAAGAAAACTGGACAGAAAACGATAAGAAAGAGTTAATTGAGGAATATACAGAAGAGAATAATTGTTATAAAACAATGATAGAACGTATCAAATCTGGATATGTTCCAGGGTTGGAATTTGAAACGGATTATATAGGGGGGTGTTATTTATTTGGTTGTAAAAGACATAATCATCTTGAATATGAAAAATAAAAAAATTCGACTGTCAAATATGATGGTCGAATCTTTTTATTATAGGTCGCTTTTTGATTTCGAATAATGATTGTGGGGAAGTAGGAAGAGCGTGCGAGACAATCGCGAAAGTGAAAATTACCGAGCGAAGAGAAAAGGGAGATCGGGTTATAATGTGTAATTTATATTAGGGGAATAAAATGGAATGGGGGAATGTGGGAATGTGGAGTATGAAAGATACACAAATGTTAGCGTTAAATAAAAAGTGTTGGGATACAGTAGCACCATATTTCTTTCAGGTAGATTGTTTACCGAAATACGGACCGTATACAGCGTCTGAAGATGAGATTCATTTGTTCGATTCAATTAGAAATAAAAAGGTTCTTGATCTTGGGTGCGGAAGTGGGCATTCGTTGCAATATATGGCAGAACATGGGGCAGAAGAAGTATGGGGTCTTGATCTTTCAAGTGAACAAATTAAAACAGCGAATGAAACGTTAAAGTGTTGGAATCCAAAGTTAATATGCGGAGCAATGGAAGAAGAAGGAGATATTCCGAAAGGGCATTTTGATATTGTATACTCCATTTATGCATTAGGTTGGACTTCGAATTTACGAAAAACGTTGGAACTGATTTATTCATATGTAAAGCCAGGAGGCAGTTTTATTTTTAGCTGGGAGCATCCAGTATATTCAAATTTACAGTATGGTACAGAAGAAATTGCTTTAAAGTCTTCTTACCATGAGGAAACGCCTATTACGTTTGAAACATTTAAAGGGGAGAATGTACAAGCGACATTATATAAGAGAAAAATAAGTACATACATAAATGAGTTAAATAGAGCGGGATTTACAATTGAGAGAATTGAAGAACCTGAACCATCTAGCTTATTTGATGAAGAACGAGCTGAACCGTCTACGAAATATTATTCTTTATATAAAGCTAGAGTGGTACCAACTACTTTTATTATTAAGGCGAGAAAGTAAAGTGTTTTTATAAAAAGAAGCCTAACATTTCAAATAGATGAAATGTTAGGCTTCTTTATTTTTAAAAAAATGAGGTCAAAGGTGTACTTTTCTTATCAAAATGCATTTCATATAAAAGGTGTAATTATTTTTGGGAAGGGGGATTGTTGTGCGTCATCATAGAAAGTGCAAAAAATTTGGAGTGGCACTGCCTCTTCCGCTTATAGGAGCAACTGGCCCCACTGGTAATGGTGGCCCAACCGGTCCAACTGGAGGGCATGAAGGTCCAGTCGGGCCTCCGGGAATTACTGGGCCTACAGGAGCGACTGGTCCACAAGGTCCTCAAGGTATCGGGGGGATACGAGGGCCACGAGGGACAACAGGAGCTCAAGGGATACAAGGTGTGGTTGGTGATACTGGAGAGCAAGGAATTACAGGTCCAGTTGGTTTACAAGGTCCTCAAGGATTAATTGGAGAGCAAGGTCCTGTTGGTGATATTGGATTACAAGGACTGGAAGGAATACAAGGAATTACAGGCCCTGCTGGTAGTCAAGGAATACAAGGAGCCCAAGGAATACAAGGAGAAATAGGTGAGAGAGGACAAACGGGCGCGCAAGGAATGCAGGGAGAAATAGGTGTAACCGGGATAACAGGTGTAACAGGTTCTCAAGGTTCTCAAGGAGCGCAAGGAATACAAGGGGAGGACGGAACTACAGGTATACAAGGAGAAGAAGGTCCACAAGGAATACAAGGAATTACTGGAGAGCAAGGACATCAAGGTGATCAAGGGATACAAGGTGTAGTAGGCCCCACTGGTTCTACTGGAATACAAGGCCCTCAAGGTATAAGCGGAATAAAGGGAGTAACCGGTGTAACAGGCCCTCAAGGTCCACAAGGTGTTCAAGGAATACAAGGAGTAAGTGGATCTACAGGTTTTCAAGGAGCAAAAGGAGTACGAGGGATAACAGGAGCAACCGGTTCTACCGGTACACAAGGACCAGAAGGACCTCCGGGTGCTCCGACGGGAACAACCGGTCCAATTGGTCCATCTAGTGGAGTGACTGGTCCGTCTGGCCCACCTGGCCTACCTGGAGGACCAACAGGTCCAACAGGTGGAACTGGTGCGCGGGGTGTAACAGGCGGAACTGGTGCAATCGGAGTGCAAGGGTTACAAGGTATAACTGGTCCCACTGGCCCTCAAGGTGTAAGGGGAGCACAAGGTTCTCAAGGTGTAATTGGTGTAGCTGGCGTACAAGGTGCACAAGGTTCTCAAGGTAACCAAGGAATAACAGGAGCAACAGGTGCAGAAGGTCCCCAAGGAACTCAAGGTCCACAGGGGGAAATTGGTCCCACAGGTGCAGAAGGTCCTAAAGGTGTGCAAGGAATACAAGGGATAACAGGTCCAACAGGAGCACAGGGAATACAAGGGTTACAAGGAATAATCGGTCCCACAGGCACAACAGGAGCAGCCGGAGTCCAAGGGCCACAAGGAATCACCGGTCCAACAGGAGTAGCTAGAGCGCAAGGTATACAAGGCCCTCAAGGGATACGAGGGGAAACAGGAGCAGCTGGAGCACAAGGTATACAAGGTTCACAAGGAATACAAGGGGAAGTTGGATTAACTGGTGCCCAAGGTGCTCAAGGTCTTCAAGGAGTCCAAGGAATAACAGGTCAGGCAGGAGCCATCGGTTTGCAAGGACCTCAAGGGATACAAGGTATAGTAGGCCCAACAGGAGCACAAGGTTCTCAAGGTATGCAAGGAATACAAGGAATAACCGGTCCGACAGGTGCAGAAGGAATTAGAGGTCCTCAAGGGGATTTAGGAGAAAACGGGATAACAGGTCCACAAGGAGTGCAAGGGGCGCAAGGTATTGAGGGACCCGAGGGACCACAAGGAAATGTTGGGATTACGGGTGTAACTGGAGAAACAGGAGTGACAGGAGAAACAGGGACGACCGGGGCACAAGGTATACAAGGCGTTCAAGGGGTTATAGGTATACAAGGAAGTACAGGAATGACAGGACCTACCGGTGCAACGGGAGTAACCGGAATACAAGGTGTGCAAGGTATTCAAGGTATACAAGGCCTAACTGGAGCAAGTGGAATGACAGGGGGAAGCGGTAGTCAAGGGCCAGCCGGAGCGCAAGGTAGTATAGGGCCCATTGGAGCTGCGGGACCTACCGGAGCCACTGGTAGTATAGGGTCTATAGGTTTCTTAGGAATAGTAGGTGCAACAGGGGCGACTGGTTTACCTAGTGGTGGCGGTTATTTCTTTTCTACTGCAACGAGTACAATTGCAGCGAATGCACTAATACCAATCAATTCCGGGTCTACAATTTTTGGTTCTGGTGTCAGTTTAACAAATGCAACAACTGTAACGTTAAGTACGCCGGGAATATATTTAGTGAGCTATTATTTTCAAGGCGATCCAACTGCTGGAAATGAAACGATTTCAGTGAGGCTCACGTTAAATGGTACGCAAGTTGCAGGGAGTTTTATTTTTTATGTCACGGCAGGGTTTGTATTAGAACCAGCAGTTTTGAATACGATGGTCATTAATGTTACTTCTTCAAATGCTACTTTATCTTTGCAAAATGGCCCATTAGCTATTGGGCATGTAACGACATTATCTGGTGTGATAACTGCTAGTTTAAATGTATTAAAAATAGTTTGATACGTTAGTTATAACGGGGGAGATGCTTGTGAGGGATCAAGATAAGTGTAGTAAGTTTCAAGCACCTATTCCTTTTCCGGCGCCAGGTATTACGGGGCCGACTGGTCCAACGGGTCCGACAGGTTCTTTAGGTGGACCGACTGGCCCGCAAGGAATACAAGGCGTACAAGGACCAATTGGTCCAACCGGTCCAACCGGAATTCAAGGAGTGCAAGGGGTGCAAGGAGAGATTGGTCCAACCGGTCCAACGGGTTTAACAGGACTAAGGGGGGCTCAAGGTAACCAAGGGCCGATGGGAGAACAAGGCCCACAGGGTATACAAGGTGTTCAAGGTATTCAAGGTGAACGGGGGCCGACTGGCCCAACTGGAATTCAAGGGATACAAGGAATACCTGGGCCAATGGGAGAAATCGGTCCAACCGGAATACAAGGTATACAAGGTATGCAAGGTGAAATGGGGCAGACCGGCCCAACCGGAATACAAGGTATACAAGGAGTGCAAGGTGAAATTGGTCCGACTGGTCCAACAGGGAATACCGGTATACAAGGTGTTCAAGGGAATTTAGGAAGTAGTGGATTACAAGGTGTAACAGGAATACAAGGTATACAAGGTCCGATTGGTCCAACCGGTCCAACAGGTTCTCAAGGGATACAAGGGGAACAAGGGCCAATGGGACCAACAGGGGCAACTGGTGTTCAAGGTTTACAAGGTCCACAAGGTGAGATGGGGCTAACTGGTCCAACAGGTTCTCAAGGAATGCAAGGGGTGCAAGGTGTAATAGGCCCAACCGGAGCAACTGGCTTGCAAGGGGATCCAGGTCCAACAGGATCGACAGGTCAGACGGGAGTAACAGGCCCTACTGGATCTGCAACCGGTCCAACCGGAGCAACGGGCCCAACCGGTCCACCAGGAGGCCCAACCGGTCCAACTGGTCCAGCAGGATCACCGGGAGGTCCAACCGGCCCGACTGGAGCAACAGGGGCAACGGGGGCGACCGGAGCAACAGGAACGACTGGAATACAAGGAGTGCAAGGAATACAGGGACCGACAGGAGCGACTGGTTTAACGGGTTTGCAAGGCGTACAGGGTTCAATGGGTTCAACAGGTCCAACGGGTGATCAAGGAATACAAGGTCCACAAGGTGTAATGGGAGCAACAGGTCCAACAGGATTACAAGGTTTACAAGGAGTGGAAGGACCGATAGGAGTGACTGGCCCAACCGGTCCACAAGGAGTGCAAGGGGCACAGGGGTTAATAGGTCCAACCGGTCCACAAGGAATACAAGGTATTCAAGGTGAACAAGGAATAAGAGGAGCAACAGGTCCAACGGGTTTACAGGGTCTTCAAGGAATACAAGGTCCAATAGGGCAAGCAGGTCCTCAAGGAGTGCAAGGAGTACAAGGACCAAGTGGCATTACGGGTCCAACTGGTCCTCAAGGAATTCAAGGAATACAGGGGGCGCAAGGAGAGATAGGTCCAACGGGAGCGACTGGAATACAAGGGGTGCAAGGTCCACAAGGCCTGACCGGTCCGACGGGAGCAACCGGTCCACAGGGTATTCAAGGAATACAAGGAATACAAGGTCCAACCGGTCCACAGGGTATTCAAGGAATACAAGGAATACAAGGTCCAATAGGTCCAACCGGCCCAACTGGACCACAAGGGATTCAAGGAATAACTGGCTCGACTGGTCCAACCGGCCCAACGGGAGCAACCGGAGTGACGGGAGCCACAGGTCCACAAGGGATACAAGGAATCCAAGGCCCACAAGGAGCCACAGGTCCAACAGGAGCAACTGGCCTGACAGGAGCCACAGGTCCACAAGGGATACAAGGAATCCAAGGTCTACAAGGAGTAACCGGTCCAACAGGAGCAACCGGAGCGACGGGAGCCACAGGTCCACAAGGGATACAAGGACCCCAAGGGCCCCAAGGTGTAACTGGAGTGACAGGAGCGACTGGCCCAACTGGAGTGACAGGAGCAACCGGTCCGACGGGATTACAAGGAATAAGGGGAGCAACCGGTCCAACGGGAGCAACCGGAGTAACTGGTTCAACAGGAGCGACAGGTCAGACGGGAACAACCGGCCCAACGGGATCATCTGCAATATCAATAGGTGGTGGGTACTTCTTTTCAACAGCAACAAGTACAATTGCAGCGAACGCTAACATTCCAATTAATAGTGGATCTACAGTATATGGAACGGGTGTATCGTTAACTAGCACCACAACGGTTACAGTATCCACCCCAGGAATATATTTAGTAAGCTACTATTTCCAAGGGGACGCGAATGGTGGGAATGAGACAGTATCTGTCAGATTACTATTAAATGGAGCCCAACTAACAGGGAGTTTTATACAAAACGTAACGACATCAACTGTAGTAATCGAACCTGCCATTTCAAATACACTCCTTGTGAATGTAACGAGTGCCAATTCAACGTTAATATTACAAAATGGTCCGTTAGGTGTAGGGCATGTAACCACTATAGCAGGTGCGATCACGGCAAGTTTAAATGTAGTGAGAATTTTATAAGAAATATAAAAAACACAAGGAATGTCTGTATAGACACACCTTGTGTTTTTTTCATTATCTTTTCGGCTGGAAAATATGTTGAAAGAAGTATTTGTGATGTAAATTATCGACAACTTTATTTGCTTGATATGTGCGGTGTTGTTCGAGTCGAAGTCTTTGCTCCATCATTTTTATTGCGTGATCAGATAAACGTAACATTATACATGTCTCCTTTTCTATAAATATAGGTGACTACTTGGTATCGATCCCACATTTATCATTAAGGAGGCAAAATGTGTAACATAGGCAAAAAGCACCTTCCTCTCCCATTACGCTTACGAGGTTAGCTGTCGGACTCGGGAAGTGAGAGTTTCCCTACTTAAATAAGATTCGCCCCAAGTAGCATAGCTACAAAAATGGTTCCCCCGCTCCAAATTTTGGATTCAGCAAAAGGTATTATAAAGTAAAAGATAACATAAATAAAATAATGAGTCAAACTATTTTTTGTTTTCTGATTTTTTGAGGGAGGTTAAAACCACGCCATCAGGTAATATGATATCCTTTACTTTAATAAATCCATGTTTTTTATATAAAGACAGAGCAGGGGTATTTTCTTTGCCTGTTTGTACAATATATGTTTTGGAAGGGGAGAACATGTCAAATACATATAGTAATAGCTTAGTCGCAATTCCTTTATGAAAATGATCGGGGGAAACTACTAAACGATGAATATCAACTTCCTCTTCATCCATTGTAAAAGAAATAAACCCGGCAAGTGTATCTTCATAAAAATAGCCGTAAAAATTTTCATCACATAATTGAATATCGGTTACAGTATCATAAAGACGAGGGATAGCGGTACTATTTATATATTTCGCCTCAATTTTATAAGCGGGTATTTGAATGTTTAAAATAGAAGCAGCGGTGTTGTGAGAAGTTGTTATTAATTTTTGAATCATAGGGTAAAACCTCCTTGAAGACTTTATTTTCATAGATTTGACAAGATTTTTCTCTTTTGGATATAATAATTATAATAGTTACATAATAATTTAGTGTTAAAAAGAAATACACTATAATAGAAATGGAGGACTAAAGATGGGATGGATTATCACATTAATAGTTGGTGCTATTATAGGTGCAATTGCAGGTTCTATAACGGGTAAAAATTTTCCAGGTGGTATGTTTGGAAATATTATCGCAGGTTTATTAGGTGCTTCGTTAGGTGGTAGATTATTTGGGTCTTTTGGGCCATCTTTTGGTGGGATTCATGTCGTGCCAGCATTATTAGGAGCAATCGTGTTAATTCTTATTGTATCATTTGTAGTGAAAGCTGCAAGGAAATAAAGATATAGATTATGATGAAAAGCCCTGAATAAGGGCTTTTCATCATTCGAAGAGGTGGTTTCATTGGAGAAAATAAATATAAGAAAAAGAGATAAGTTGAAAAAGTTTTTTAGAGAACACAATTATTTAGCGGTGTTACTTGGGTTTGCGTTATTGTTTATAAACATATTACTGTTAACGAAAATTTCTTTTGTGTTTACTCCGTTTATCGTCTTTTTAAAAACAATATTCTTCCCAGTATTATTAGCTGGCGTACTATTTTATATTTTGCATCCATTCGTTTCGCTTCTCGAAAAGAAAGGTGTTTCAAGAATTGTATCAATAGCTTCCATATATTTAATAGTACTAGGATTATTTGTATTTTTAGTTGTAACGGTTATCCCAATTATTAAAGATCAAATCGATGCATTAATAGATAACTTACCGTATTTCGGTCATGAAATCGAACGAGCAGCACGTAGATTTGGAGAAAGTAATTTACTAGGGAAAATTCAAGAGAATTTAAATATTAATGTAGCGAGTATGGTAAAAGACTACACAGTTGATTTTACGAAGTCGTTATCATCAGTAACTGGAAATGTAACTGGATTTTTAAGCACTGTTACAGAGGTCGTTTTAACGTTTGTAATGGTTCCGTTTATATTGTTTTATCTTTTAAAAGATGGTGAACAATTACCGAATCACTTTTTAAAGTTTATTTCAGAGCAAAGACGACCAGCAGCGATGAGCATACTAGATGATATGCATTATGCGATTAGCTCGTATATTAGAGGGCAAATTATCGTTAGCTTGTTTATCGGTATTATGCTATTAATTGGTTACCTTATTATCGGTATTAAATATGCGGTACTACTTGCTATTTTAGCGATGATTGTAAATATCGTTCCGTACGTAGGACCAATTATCGCAATAACTCCAGCGTTAATTATCGCATTTATCGATTCGCCAGCAATGGTGTTAAAAGTAATTATCGTAATGATAGTTGTACAATTAGCAGAAGGTAAATTTATTTCTCCGCAGGTTATGGGGAAAAAATTAGACATTCACCCAATTACTATTATTTTTATTATTTTAACTGCCGGAAATTTATTTGGAATTATGGGGATTATTTTAG
This sequence comes from Bacillus cereus group sp. MYBK79-1, assembly GCF_051915365.1. NCBI lineage: Bacteria > Bacillati > Bacillota > Bacilli > Caryophanales > Bacillaceae > Bacillus > Bacillus cereus group sp. MYBK79-1. The sequence goes on from NZ_JBQAEO010000017.1 coordinate 16,124, forward strand.
CAATTCCAGGATATGCGATATTAAAAGTGTTAGTAACGCATAGTTATAGATTTGTTAAGTTGAATACGTAAAAAAAGAGCTAAAACAGGTAATGTTGTTTTAGCTCTTTTTCATTTATACTCTTGTTGTAGTAAACCAATAAACCTTATGCGTAGGCTTTTAATTCAATAATAGGTAGATTGCTTTCCTTTAGTTTATAATCAAATATTAGATCGTCCATGCGAAAAGTAGCATCTACTTCAAGAGAAATGAAAGTACCCCCGATTTCTACTTGGTTTCCGTTCTCATTTTCAAAAGTGAGCGCACCGTCAAATGTTTCTATGTACTCATCGCAGGTGTATACATATATAGCGATAGGTGTGAAGTGTATAATTACCCCTAAAGTATCACCTTGACTTTTATCATCGTTCTTAAACACATCAATCTTAAACGTATCATTCTTTTTAGTAAACCAACCCAAAACATCACCTCGTTTTTGTAGTGCAAATCGATTATATATATTGATTATATATCTCTCGGAATAAATTGGTAATCACTATTGCTGAAATCTAACAAAAAAAGAAAATTCAGTTTTAGATGAACGAGAAATGTGATAAACTGTAAAAAATAACGAAAAGCGATGAAAGAGAAGAGTACATATTCGAAACTTTTCAGAGAGCTGATGTGTGGTGGAAATCAGTAAGGGATGAATATGGAATGGGCTCTAGAGCTTCTAGCTGAAATGAGTAGGCAAAGACGGTTACTTCACGTTAAGAAGTTGAAGTGAGCTATGATGATAGCTAATGAAGGTGGTACCGCGGGAGTTTCTCGTCCTTTTTTAAGGATGAGGGGCTCTTTTTATTTTGAGAAAGGAGGAGTTAGGTTGAGCGGAAAAATAATGTTAACAGGAATTAAGCCGACAGGTTATCCGCATTTAGGGAATTATATTGGCGCGATTAAACCTGCATTACAAATGTCAAAGAGTAATGAAGGAAAAGCATTGTATTTTATAGCTGATTATCATGCATTAAATGCTGTACATGATCCAGAAAAGTTCAGTAGTTATACGAAAGAGGTAGCAGCCACTTGGTTATCACTTGGAATTGGAGAAGATGTTATTTTCTACAGGCAAACAGAAGTACCGGAAATTCTAGAATTAGCTTGGATATTAGCTTGCCTAACTCCGAAAGGGCTTATGAACCGTGCCCATGCGTATAAAGCGAGGGTGGAGCAAAATAAAGAAGTGGGTTTAGAGGTAGATGCGGGAGTGAATATGGGATTATATACGTACCCGATTTTAATGGCAGCTGACATATTATTATTTCAAGCTACGCATGTACCAGTTGGAAAAGACCAAATTCCGCATATTGAAATTGCGCGTGATATTGCGACGTATTTTAATCATAAATTCGGCATGACATTTACACTTCCGCAGTATGTCATACAAGAAGAAGGTGCCATTTTACCTGGTCTTGATGGAAGAAAGATGAGTAAAAGTTACGGAAATGTGATCCCGTTATTTGCAGAACAAGAAAAACTACGAAAGTTAATCTTTAAAATTAAAACAGACTCCTCACTTCCGAATGAACAGAAAGAATTAGAAACGTTATTTACGATATATAAAGAATTTGCGACGGAAGATGAAATACAGTCGATGCGTGAAAAGTATGAAACTGGCATTGGATGGGGCGATGTGAAAAAAGAGTTATTGCGCGTTGTAGACCGCGAATTAGCCGGACCTCGTGAGAAATACGCTATGTATATGAATGAGCCAAATTTATTATACGAAGCGTTAGAAAAAGGTGCTGAGCGGGCAAGAGAAATCGCGAAGGTAAATTTAGCAAAAATAAAGAAACGGATTGGATTTGAGAGGGGATGCTGAGCGTTCCCTTATTTTTGCGTAATATCATTAGGTGAAGCAAAGAGTTCACATTTTCTTTCGAAACTTATGAGTTGCATATATGAAAAAGTATGCTAATATAGGGTTACTTATTAAATGTGTTTAATAAGTATAATTAAAGTCACTTATTAAAGATGTTTAATAAGTGTATCTCATATAATAAAAAAGGAGAGGATTGTATGAAAACGGAGAAAGAAAAGATGGTGGCAGGAGAAATGTATATTGCGGATGACGAAGAATTGGTAGCTGATAGGGTGGAGGCAAAACGTTTAACACGTCTTTATAATGAGGCGATGGAGACAGGAGATGAACAACATTTTACGTTATTAAATCAGCTTTTAGGTTCTTCAGCTGACGGAAAATCCCACATTAATCCTGATTTTCGTTGTGATTATGGATACAATATCCATGTTGGAAAGAGCTTTTTCGCAAATTTTAATTGTGTGATTTTGGACGTTTGTGAAGTGCGAATCGGTGATAATTGTATGTTTGCACCGGGTGTCCACATTTATACTGCTACGCATCCCTTGCATCCAGTTGAACGGAATTCTGGCAAAGAATATGGGAAGCCTGTAAAGATTGGTAATAATGTTTGGGTTGGCGGAGGAGCTATAATTAACCCTGGTATTTCAATTGGAGACAACGCTGTAATTGCTTCAGGGGCAGTTGTGACAAAAGATGTACCTAATAATGTAGTTGTTGGTGGTAATCCAGCTAAAGTTATTAAAACAATAGACTTATAGAAATCGTTTTTTACGGGTATATGAATAAACTGGTGTCTTATCGTATAGACAATGTGAAAGGTGTTTCATATGGAGAAATATAGTACGGACAATTATACAAAGACATTACTTGCCTCTCGAAATGCTCTTTTTCTCTTATTTGCTTTGCCAGGTGTCGCTTTTGCTACATGGATTTCAAGAACAGCATCTACTCGAGATATTTTAGCAGTGTCAAATGCAGAAATGGGCTGGATTTTATTCGGACTATCTGTCGGTTCAATAATTGGTTTACTAAGTGCAAGCCGCTTCATTGACTGTAAGGGAGCTAGAGACGTTATTATAGGCAGTATGTTTTTTATGATTGTTGGATTGATTTGTTTAGGGATAAATATTTATTTTGTTTCTAGTATGGGGGCTTTTAGTAGCTTACTAGTATTTGGAGTAGGGTACGGATTGGCGGAAGTCGCATTGAATGTAGAAGGCTCTTCCATTGAGCAGAAATTAGGAACAACTCTTCTTCCGAAATTCCATGGCTTTTTTAGTGTAGGAACTTTAGTAGGCGCGCTCAGTGGTTCTGTCGCAGCGTCGCTTCACATCCCGATTCTGTATCAGTTTCTTGCGATTTCGGTAGTGTTTGTATTACTTGTATGTATGGTGTATCGTTTTCTGCCACATGGAACAGGAAAGAAGGAGAAATTGCGGAACAAAAAGCGAGAGAAGCTTAAGACCTTACGTATGGAAAAAAAGGTGCTTTTAATTGGTCTATTTGTGCTTGGAATGGCATTTGCAGAAGGAAGTGCAAATGATTGGTTATCTATCGTGATGGTAGATGGACATGAGCAAAGTGTAGTGACAGGTTCTATTATGTACACAATTTTTGTATTGGCAATGACGTTAGCTCGTATGTGTAGCAGCTATTTCCTTGATCGATTCGGTCGTGTCGCTGTCGTACGTGCCACTATTATGATGGCGATTCTAGGAATTTCAATCGTAATATTTGGGAGTAATTCGTATTTTCTAGCATTTGGTGTAGTACTGTGGGGGATTGGTGCAGCGCTAGGGTTCCCAATTGGTCTGTCAGCTGCTGGAGATGACCGCGAAAATGCGACTTCTAATGTTGCTGCAGTTTCTATCATTGGTTATACCGCTTTTTTAGTCGGACCACCATTTTTAGGGATACTTGGGGAAGCATTCGGAATACGTAATGCCTTGCTAGCTGTTTTATTATTTGTTCTTTTGTCTGGAATTGTATCATCTGTTACGAGAGAGAATACATCAAGCTAAATAAGGATTGCATGCAGCGGAAATATATCATCTTTATTGCTTTAGAAAATGATGTATGATATATTGTCAACGCAACTTATTAAAAGAGTTTAATAAGTATGTTGATTAAGGTGGTGAGCGATTTGAGTGAACAATTTGTTACTCAAAAATCGATTAAAGAGACGATCCTTCGCGGCATTCGTACAGCTCTTCTAGAGCAAGGAAGTGCGACGAAAGTTGAACTTAGTAATACATTAGAAATTAGTTTTCCAACGATAAGTAAATTTATAGAAAATATGAAACAAGAAGGTGAAGTTACTTTAGTCGGTCTAGATGATTCAAGTGGCGGAAGAAGAGCGAAACGATATGCGTATAATCCAGAATATATGTTAGGATTAGCGATATTTTTAGAAAAAAATGAAACAAACTATACCATTTTTAACTGTTTAGGGGAAGTAAAAGAACAAGGAAGTACTTCAAGTGTATTAATGGATACTGGCGTGAATCTATTATCAAAACATATTGAAAATCTTATCGCTACATTCCCGAAAATAAGCTCTATATCAATTGGTGTGCCCGGTTCGGTTGATAATGGTCGTATTTTCTATATTCCTGGTTATGAAAAGTTCCAAAATTTCAATTTGAAAAGTCACTTGGAGGATCTGTTTTCAATACCTGTAGTAATAGAAAATGATATGAATGCCGCAGTGCTTGGTTATTATAAAGGCACTGGAAATAACGACAATTCATCTCTTGTGTATTTGTATTCAGGTCAAAATGGCCCAGGGGCAGGGATTATGATAAATGGAGATGTAGTACGAGGAAGCACCTTTTTCTCAGGAGAAGTATCTTTCGTTCCGCAGTATGATAATAAAAATTTCTTACAAGCTTTAAGAAGTGGAGACGAAGTTAACGATGCAAATAATCCAGAGAAATATAATATAGATGCTATTACCCGTTTAATAGCTACATGTATAGCTATTATTAACCCTCATACCTTTATCTTCTGTGATGATGAGGTGAACCAATTTGTAATAGATCAAATTGTAAAAACTTGTCCGCAGTACATTCCGGTAGAACATATTCCGAAAATAACAGTGAGCGATTGGAAAGAAGATTATTTATATGGACTAAAAAGTCTTGGACTTGATCTTATGATAACAAGAACAAGTAAAGAAAATTAAATATAAAAATGTTGGTTGAATACAGTAAAAGAAAAGGTGTCGATTATGAAAATTGAACATGTAGCAATTTGGGTGAATGATTTAGAAGCCATGCGTGAGTTCTATAAACAGTACTTCGGTGGTGAAGAAAATAGCTTATATCACAATCCGAAAAAGCAGTTTGAATCTTATTTCATAACTTTTGAAGGTGGTGCGCGTCTAGAACTTATGAGACAAGTAGGGATAGACGATAAAATAAAAACACAAACAGTAGGATATGCGCATATTGCTTTTTCTGTAGGTAGTAAAGAAAAGGTGAACGAATTAACGAATACATTAAGAGAAGCAGGATACCATGTGTTAAACGGCCCGCGTACTACAGGGGATGGTTACTATGAAAGTGTAGTAAGTGACCCTGAAGGAAATCAGATTGAGATAACAATCTAACTCTGAAGGGGATAATTCGGACTTACAGTGAAATAAAAAACCGCATTTCGCGTTATAATAACGGGAAATGCGGTTTTTTAATATGTAATGCTTTTTAATTGGAGTGCTGAAATTCTTTAATAATCTTCTCAATAACAGGAGGAAGATTGCTAGGTAACTCATCAAGCGGAAAGAAGTGTAGTTCTTTCGATTCCGTATGGTCGCATACAAGTTCACCATGGAACGTGCGGCAAATATAAACAACGAGTACACCGTGTACTTGATCGCCATTTGGATAGATTTGAAAGAAATCTGGTCCTGAGTATGTACGGAATGGTTCTGGATTTTTAATGATAAGTCCAGTCTCCTCATATACTTCTCGCTTTAAAGCGTCTTCTAACGTTTCATTATACTCTAAGGCGCCGCCAATAATGCCCCAGCGGTTAAAATCTGTGCGTAGCTGCAGTAATATTTTATTTTCCTCATTTAATATAATGGCGTGCGAACCTATTAAAATAAGTGGATGATTGCCTACTAAATTTCTCATGTCTTCAACATAACCCATATTTGTTCTCCTTATAGTTAATAATAATTAGGAAGTTCTTTTAACATTCTTTCTGTTTTACGTGCTGTAAAGGCTAAGTTATGATCATCTTTCGTTCTGAAAAATAAAGTACGTAAAAAGGTTTTAATGTTGGCACATAAAATACAATATTCATTTAGCGAAAGGCGTTTTCTAATTTGAGGAAGCCTTTTTATTTTTTTATAAATAATTGAAATTAACTCATCTTGTGGGAAATCATGATATAGCATCGATAGTAACGGTGTAACAATTCGTTCATCTTCATTATTATGAAAAAGATCCGATGGGATAAAAATTTTATTTAATAAACAATGAATTAATTCTTCATACCACTCAAAATTCGTATAAGAATTGTGAACAATTTCAGTAAAGGCATCAGATACGTGGGCAAGACAATGAACCCACCCTTTATTTTCAATATAGCCTCGAAAATCCGTTTCTAAGTTTGTGTATGTAATGAGTTTGTTTTTTATTTCTTGGATATCCGCCTCTGTAAAAAAGTAGTGCGAGTTAGCGAATTGGAGTATTAATGCAAGTAATGAAACAGTGTAAGAACGTGTGAAAACCCCATCTGTATGTGGGGAGTAAATGTCACAATATAAATACTCATCACTTAAACAAGTTTGCAACAGTAATTTCAGTTGATCATCCATAAGGAATTCATGATGAATGAAATGTGCAAAACATTTATATATAAGCTGGTAACGAACGTAACTATCAGTTGTTCCGACATACTGAAGCATATTGAGTGTTAACTCATTCATATCTATATGTTGCAGTTGCGTATAGTCATTTTGTTGTATAAGCTCTAACTGTTGTTGCAATGCTGTAATATCCAATGGAGAACCTCCTCCGCACTTTAAAGATGTGATGTTTTCTAGTATTCTATATATTCAAGGACAATCCTGCTCATGCAAGGAGAACAAGTAGAAATTCGAGTATGACATAGATGAGGGAAGTATATGATGACTATAGAACAGCTAGAAAAATATTTTAAAATAAGAAGAAATGCTTCTTCTATCATGATAAAAGAAAATAATGCGGAGCCTTTTACAAAAACGCAATTAGAAGAAATAATGCAGTATTGCGTTAATGAGGCTGAAAAAGAGGGAATAGAAAACTTACATTTTGAGGTTTCTTCAAAAAGCCCAAATTACGATGTGTATAAGAAATGCTTCGAAACGTATTCATTTGAATATATTACTGAAAACATGATTGTGTTTAAGGATATATATGAAGTAGAAGATATAGAAAGTGAAATTGATTTTAAGCTTATTGAAGAAGTAGGAGAAAATACATTTTATTCTCTTTGGAACGAAATGACGGAAGAACAAGTCACTTATGATCAATTTGTAAATATGATGCTACAAGAAATTGGTGAGCAATGGAAAGAGCATTGTTTAACAGCGAGTGTAGGTGAAGTGCCGATAGGAATTGTAATTCCCCATATTGAAAGAGGTACGTTAGAAGAAGGAAAACTCATGTATTTCGCAGTCGCTCCAAATATGCGAAATAAAGGGTATGAAGCAGCATTCTTTACAGGAGCAATGTTTGTCTTAAAGGAAATAGGCGCATCTTATTATATTGGCGAGACAAATGTGCAAAATGAATGGATGAAGGATGTTTTTGAAAAGAACGGATGTCAGCTGCTGAGTTGTACTGAGCGATATGTGAGGAAGTTTTAGGAGGATGAAAAAGGTTCTTGAACTTGTTTAACGGGAATCCGTGTACAAATTTTGAACAAGTAAAAGAACTCTTTGCCTGTTTGTAAGATAAAAAGAAAAATGAGAACGACAAAATAGATATTCCTATAATACAATAGAGAAAGATTCGATTATACGAGAAAGCGTTGGTGAAAGAATGGAGCAGCAAAGAAATTGGTTACAAGCAACTGTAGAAAGAAATGAAGACAATACGTTATATATAAAGTGGGAAAATAATATAGAGGAAGTTCGCATTTACTGGAGTACTTCATCAGAGCATATTGAGGAAAATGGAGAATTACTTGCAACGGTAAATGGAGAATCATCATGTACAATTGAAAATCCGAGTGAAAATGAGCGTCCATATTTTAGACTAGTAGGAAGTAATGGACAAGCAGTGACAGTAGCTGAGCGTAGATTGCCATTACAAGGCGCGTTTAACTTCCGTGATATGGGAGGTTATGAAACGACTGAAGGACGTAAAGTAAAATGGGGCAAGTTGTACCGTTCTGAAGAATTAGCAGGATTAACAGAGTGGGATATCGACTATTTACAAAAGTCTGGCTTAAAGTTAATTTGTGACTACCGTACAGACTTTGAAGTGAAGCATAAGCCGAATCCAGAGATTACGGGTGCTCGCCAAGTATGCTTACCAGTTATGCAAGATTTAGCGAAAGACTTGAACATAAATGAATTTTTCCAAGTTGGTGACCTTTCTATGTTAGGGAAGCCAGGCGAGTACCTTGTGAAAATGAATCAAGATTTCGTAAGTGGTAATGAAGCATTCGTGAGCTTCTTAAACTTAGCGCAAAACCCAGAAAACTTACCGTTAGTAAACCACTGTACAGCTGGAAAAGACCGCACTGGATTCGGATCAGCACTATTATTACTTTTACTAGGTGTACCGGAAAAAACAGTAATGGAAGACTATTTACTAAGTAACGGTTTCCGTGAAAAGTTAAATGAAAAAATGATGGCCTTTTTAGGTGCAAAACTACAAAACGATGAAAGTAGAGCGATATTAGGTGCAATGTTTGAAGCGCGCGCTGAATATTTACAAGCTGCGATTGATGAAGTGAAAAAGCAATATGGTTCAGTTGAAGCGTATGCTGAAAAAGCACTTGGCTTTACGAAAGAGTCGTTAGAGGAAATGAAAGTGTTATTGTTAGAGGATAAATAATGAGGATGGAGGCTAATTGGATTAGCCTCCTGTTTCTATTATGAAATTTTTCGTTGCCTAATAACTCCTATTACAATTGGAATAACTGTCCCAATTAACAATATCGGTAAAAATAATTTTCCGAAACCGCCGCTCCAATTTAAAGCGATTGAAATTGTTTCAAATAGGATGAAAGCAAAAATAAGTAAACAGACATTTTTTAATTGATTAAGCATTTTTCTACTATTTAAATAAAACTCTTTAGCATTTGATTCATTCAGTCTTTGTGGGTAGTTATGAACTTCTGGAAACTTTTCTAAAGTTTGCATTAAAAGGAGTATGAAAAGCCCTATTCCTGGCAAAAGCAAAAGTTCCCACTTTAATCCCCAGCGATCTACAGCACCATATGCGTTATAATGTGCGGGTACTTCCTCGGGTAATCTTCCCCAAATAATGATCAGAAAAATGATTGATCCAAAGAACAATGAATATCCAATGATATCTCCAACCCATTCACTTTTTGTTTTTGGGATTGTTATTTTAGGTCTTCCCCATGAATTTACTATGTTGTTCCGCCCCTTTCTATTCCTGTATTACCTTTTTAAAAATTTGATTCATTATCCAAATTATCTCAAATTTATAGTATTTTCACAATTAATTATTTTTGAATAACATAACTCGTTTGCCTAAAAGCAACTTTAAGTTCTCTGTACAGCTACGATTCGTAAAGGGAAAAAGTTCGACTTAAGAGAGAATTAATGAGAAAATACAAGTTGTAAATAACGTACTAGTTGAGGAGAGCATAATGAAATATAAAGTTATATTATTCGACGTAGATGATACATTATTAGATTTTCCTGAAACGGAAAGAAATGCTTTGCATAACGCGTTTGTACAGTTCGGGATGCCTACAGGGTATAATGATTATCTTGCAAGTTATAAAGAGATTAGTAATGGATTATGGAGAAATTTAGAAAATAAAATGATTACGCTAAGTGAATTAGCGGTAGATCGATTTAGACAATTATTTTCCCTTCATAATATAGAAGTAGATGCACAGCAATTTAGTGATGTATACCTTGAAAACTTAGGGAAAGAAGTACACCTTATAGAAGGTGCAGTGCAATTATGTGAGAAACTACAAGGTTGCAAGTTAGGTATTATTACGAATGGATATACGAAGGTGCAACAATCTAGAATCGGAAATTCGCCTTTATGTAATTTCTTTGATCATATTATTATTTCAGAAGAGGTTGGTCATCAAAAACCAGCACGTGAGATTTTTGATTATGCATTTGAGAAGTTTGGGATTACTGATAAATCAAGTGTATTAATCGTTGGAGATTCTTTAACTTCTGATATGAAAGGCGGAGAAGTTTACGGCATTGATACGTGTTGGTATAATCCGAGTTTGAAAGAAAATATGACAGGTGTTAAGCCGACTTATGAAGTGGAGAGCTTGCTACAAATTTTAGGAATTGTGGAAGTGGCGGAAGAAAAGGTAGTTTCATTTTAATCGTGTTGATATATTTTGAGTTACGGTAGATATATTGGGAAAATCGTCGATATAATTTGAGTTGCGTTCAATTTATAGGTACGATCGGTGTAATAACTAGAGGTGAGTGAAAGATGTTAACGTTTTTATTTGAGTTAGACAAGAGTATTCCGCAGAAGGATGAACCACGGTATGCCGCTTATGCAAATGGCTTTATTGAAGGAGATTTAACGATTCGCGCGAGTGACAGCGTATTTTTTCAGAAGCCATGCATGAAGGTTGCAGAGCTTGGCATTTATTTAGGACAGTGGATGGAACAAGTACAATACGGTCAAAACGTACATATGAATTATGAAACGAGTGACCGTGAGGAAGTAATTCTCGGATTCTTCTATGAAGAGGAAGATCAGTGGAGAGTTTCTTCCAGTTGGCAACAATTTGAACTTCAAGAGCGTATATCCACTACAGCATTAGTAGAGAGCGTTCAACGCTATTTGAATGAGCTCAATAAGGAACTGCGCGCGATAGAATATCCCGTTACGTTTGATCAGTACTTAAGAGGAGAGCGAATGATGAAGCTTTCTTACAAACGACTGTGTGATAGTAAAGCGGATACGACGTCGATAGAGGTTTATAATGAAAGCGAAAGAGTAGGCGTAGTACGGGGCTATTATAAAAATATGTTGATGAAAGTGCTAGACTTTATTCCGAAAGTCGGTAGTAATATCATTTATGAAATAAAGGATAGTAAGGACAATATTCGCGTCATTGCAAAGGATGTAAGTAGGCAGCGCCAAAGAAGGATTTTAGTAACGTACATCAATAATAATGATGCAGAGCATGAAATACTTGTATGTGATGGAAAGTTATTGGATGCAAATTTCATATTTACCTTTACATATAAGACAGAAGAATATGTTGTTCACAAAACTTCAATTGGGCTTGGAAAGTTATTACGAAACGGCTACGTAATCGCAGATTGGAATATTCGTCTTGAAGAAGATATGTATGATATCGAGATGGATGTATATGATGAAGATTATATAAAGGATCAATATTTACTGTTAGGCGTATTTCATGCTGTTTTGTATGGGTGATAAATGAGAAATACCGGCATTCTTCATGGGAAGGATGCCGGTATTTTTATATGATTTTGTGTCCTCAATTAATCCTCAAAAATAAAAATCTCATCAATTGTACTATGAAGTGCCTTCGCTATATCGTGAGCGAGTTGTAAGGAAGGGTTATATTTTCCTTTTTCGAGATGGCTAATTGTTTCACGGCGTACACCAACACTTTTTGCTAAATCCTCTTGTGTCATATGTAACTTGGCTCGGTATTCTTTTATTTTCGTTATGAACGCCATGGTGCATCTTCCATTTCATCAACAGGTTTATCGTAAAAGAACATAGAGAAGCCGAACGTAAGAATGAGCGTGCCGAAAATAAGGGCGATATCAATCTCTTGTAGCGTAGGGTTTGGAAATAACATTTCAATAAACATAATAATAGCAGTAGTTAGTAATGTAACGATAAAGGCATTGCGGCACGATTTATTGACGATTTGTTCAAATAGTTCATCGTGTTGAACCGTTCTATACGTTGTGAAAAAGGAGAAGAAACAGAACATAGTAAACAATCCTTTTTCATAAAAAAAGCCGAGGAAACCGAAGAAACCGAGAAATCCTAAATATTTAATCCAAGTTGTTTTCACGATAGATTCTCCTTTCGATGTTAGAAATAAATCACGTTATGTTATAAATATATCACATATAGAAATGTATAGTAATAATAGTTTTCCAATTCTTTTCATAATAATAGTAAAAAGAGGAAATATACTGCGAAATAAAGAGGATAATATTGTAAAATGATTGTAAGGAGGGGGAGGAAGGCATGCTAACTTGGATCATGATCGTTGCATTACTTGTAGTAATTACTGTAGTGGCGACGGTGTTAATTGGGCGAAATGGTGATGCGAATTATAGTAAAGCGACAAAAGGGAATATTAAACGGCTGACGATGATTTATATAATACTAGCTGTCGTTTTAATCGTTGGATTAGGTTTGTATATTTATTTTAAAGGTTGAAAAAACTGAAAAAATATAAAAATCTAAAAATAGAAGTATGCTATAATATTAATATAGTTATTTGGTAATTAAGGAAAGGATTGGATGGAATGATTGAAATTACGAATGTGTCAAAAAGTTATAACGGGTCTACTTATGCAGTAAAAGATTTAAGTTTATCAGTGCCTAGCGGAGAAATTTTTGGATTTTTAGGGCCGAATGGTGCGGGTAAATCAACGACAATTAAGATGATTACTGGTATTCATGGGGTGGACAAAGGGACGATTACGATTAACGGTATTGATATTATGAAAAATCCGATGGAAGCAAAAAAGACGTTTGGTTATGTCCCTGATAGCCCAGATATGTTTTTACGATTAAAGGGAATTGAATATTTAAACTTTATGGCAGATATGTATGAGGTACCGAAAGAAGTACGACAAGAACGAATCGAGTCTTTAGCAAAGAAATTTGATCTTTACAATGCGTTATCGGATCAAATTCAAAGTTACTCGCACGGTATGAGACAAAAAATCGTTATTATTGGTGTGCTCGTGCATGAGCCAGATGTATGGATTTTAGACGAACCGTTAACGGGGCTTGATCCGAAATCTGCATATATATTAAAAGAAATGATGAGAGAACATGCGGATAAAGGGAAGATTGTATTTTTCTCTACTCACGTATTAGAAGTAGCTGAAAAAATATGTGACCGCGTTGCGATTATTAATAGGGGGAATTTGCAGTTTAAAGGAAATTTAGATGAAATGAGAGATCATTTTAAATCCAATGAATCACTTGAAAAAATGTTCTTGGAGATGACGGGCAATGAGTAAAATTTGGACGTTAACGAAAGTATTATTAAAATTAAATTATGCAGATTTTATAACAGATAAGAAGAAGCGATGGGCGTATGTATTTTCATTTGCAGCCATTTTATTTGTCGGCTTTTTACTGTTTGGTTCTATCACGCACGCAATGTATGAGGGAATGATACATTTAGGGCAAAATCCGGGAATGATTATCGCAATGGGACTTGCGATTGCGAGTATATGGGTATTTTTAATGAGTATCACGAACATTTTAACTGTATTTTACTACAGCAATGATATTGAAATGTTACTACCGTTACCATTAAAACCAGCGCAAATTATTTCTGCAAAATTTCTAACAGTATTAATTACACAATACGTAATGAGTTCATTTATTTTATTACCGATCTTTATTACGTATGGGTTAAAAAGTGGCGCATTTATTACATATTACATATATATGATTTTCATTTACTTACTTTTCCCGATTGTGCCGTTAGTATTAGCGTCGTTACTGATGACAGTTATTATGAGGTATACGAATATAGCGAAAAATAAAGATCGAGGAAATATATTTATTGGAATCGTAAGTATACTATTTATTGTAGGAATTAATGTATTTTTACAGTGGAAAAATAAAAGTTCGTTTTCTGAAGATGCAATCACGAATTACCTAGCGAACAACGAATCTTCTCTTTTAGTACAAATGACAAACTATTTTCCAACTACATATTTCGGAGCAGTGGCATTAGTAGAAAATGCAAATTGGAAGGGTCCTTTATACGTAATCATCTTTGCACTTATTTCATTTGTATTCTTTGTGTTGTTTTATTACATTGCAGAGCGTACATATTTAAAAGGGGTTATTGGACTTTCAACGAGTACAGCAAAAAAAGAGGTCATTTCAGCAGAAGGTTTACAGAAATCAACGGTACAAAGTTCACATTTAAAAGCGTATGTGAAAAAAGAATTTAAAACGTTATTCCGTACACCACAATTTTTCTTAAATTGTATCGTACAAACTTTCGTTATGCCGATTATGTTATTCTTTGTTTTATTCGTGCAAGATGGGAATTTAAAGTGGATCACAGGGTATATTGATAATCCAGAATCAGCAGGACTTGCAATTGGCGTTGGTCTTTGCGCATCGCTATTTTTAATGGGAAGTAACGTCATCGCAACAACTTCATTCTCACGTGATGGAAGCTCTTGGTTTGTGAATCGATATTTACCAGTAAAAGCTTCGGATATCTTTTTTGCGAAAGCAATCACTGCTTGGTTAATTAATGTAATTATTTTGGCGGTATTCGGTATTACGATGGCAGTTGTAGCGGGGATTTCTCCTGTCTTCATGATACTTTGGTTTTTACTAAGTGCGAACGGGTTACTGTTAATTAATTTAATCGGTACACGCTGGGATGCACAAACTGCAGATATACATTGGGATACAGAGCAGAAATTATTTAAGAGCCGATATACAACTTTGTGGAATTTTTTAGCTAATATTTTAATAGCTTTAGTTATTGTAGCAGGAGTAAGTTTATTATACTTCTTCCTTCAAGTAGGACTGTGGATTATGTTTATCGTTTTATTTGTAATGTTTACGATTGTAAATTATATTTTCATTAAAATTTTAAAATTAGGTGCCGAACGTATATTGTCAAATATTGAATAAAAAGATAGATCCTCTGTATTCGTGCAGAGGATCTATGTATAGATGGAGGAGAAATGGTGAAGAAAATAGCAATTGTAACAGGGGCAACTCGTCTGAATGGAATTGGTGCAGCTGTATGCAAGGTGCTTGCTCAAGAAGGGATAGACATTTTTTTCACGTACTGGTCTCAGTATGATAAAGCGATGCCGTGGGGAATGCATGACAAAGAGCCCTTTTTGTTGAAAGAGGAGATTGAAAGTTTAGGTGTTCGATGTGAAATGGCAGAAATCAATTTATCGCAGTCGTATTCGCCCAATCGTTTGTTTTATATGGTCTCAGAACGTTTAGGTGATCCATCTATTTTAATTAATAATGCAGCGTATGCTAATCATACGAGAATTGAAGAATTAAATGTAGAACAGTTAGATAAACATTATACAGTGAATGTTCGCGCTACGATGTTATTAAGTTCATTATTTATAAAACATTATGCACTGAAAAAGAGTGGAAGTATTATTAATCTTACTTCAGGACAGTCGTTAGGGCCGATGCCAGATGAACTAGCATACGTAGCAACGAAAGGAGCAATTGAAGCATTTACAAAATCAGTAGCACCAGTTGCGATGGAGAAGGGGATTACAGTGAATGCTGTTGACCCTGGACCGACGAATACAGGATGGATTACAGAGGAACTGAAGCATCATATAGTATGGAAGTTCCCGCAAGGTAAAGTAGGAGAACCGTCAGATGCAGCGCGCTTAATTTCTTTTTTAGTAAGTGAAGAAGCAAAATGGATTACAGGGCAAGTTATTCATTCGAATGGTGGTTATTCATAAAAATATTATGTTAACAAAAGTTGAGAAACAAAAAAATGAAAGAAAATTTTATTTTTTTGTATAAATAAAATGTCAAGAAAGATAAAAATTTGATAGGAGAGTATATCGTCATATGAAGATAGTAATTCTTCATGTGACAATATACTCTTTTTCTTTTGCCAAAGAGAAGAAAAATGCAGTAGAAGAAACTCGAATATTCAAACTGGTTTATCGGTTTTTGTACGTATTATTATGAAGATTACTGTCGGAAAGATGGTAATTCGTATGAAAAGGGATTTTTTAAGGGGAAATCGAATCGTAAAGGGGAGGATAAATAAAGTAAACATAGGGGGATTTATATGAAAATGAAAAAGGTCGCTATCGCATCGATAACAATTGGTACAATGCTTACTATGGCAGCTTGTAGTCCTTCAGCAGATAAAGAAACAGAAAAGAAAGAGCAAGTAACAGCGCAAAATGAAGGAGAATCAAAAACGACAAGTGCAGATGAGACGTCAAAAACAACGAAAGATACTGAAAAAGATACAAATACTTCTTCAAATGAAAAAACAGATAAAGATGCAAAAAATACGAAAGAATCATCAGGAACAGAAAGTAACGGTAAAACGTCATCTCAAAATGAGAATGTGAAAACAAAAGAAAAAGAGACGACAGGAAAAACGAATGACGAAACGACTAGTGGAAAAACGACAGATCAAAGTACAAGTACAAACGCAAACGGAAAAACAACGAAAGATCCGAAGAAAAGCGTAGCTGTGAAAACAAATGTTAAAGAAGTTGCTGCATTAATTGAAAGCTTAGACAAGCAATTAGCTGCAAACCCTAAATTAGAAACAGTAAATAAACTTGGAAAACAAATTAATGAAAAGTGGGATGTAATCGAGAAAGAATTAGAAGCATCTCACCCAGCTGAATATAAAACAATTGGACAAAGTATGTATCCGTTAATTGTAGGAGCGGAGAAAGAAAAGATAGACATTAATAAAATGAAATCATTAACGACGAAAACGAAAAAAGATTTAAATCAGTTATTAACGAAACTTTCGTAGTTTTAAAAGCCTACTTTTGGGAGTAGGCTTTTTTTACGTTGTTTAAGGGGAATTTGGATGAGTGTATCCTTCTATAGAAAATATTATACGGAAAATATAACAAATATTGTATATAGATTGATATAATGATTATATGATGTAAGAAATAGTTTAGGCAATAAAGATTAATATCTATTATTGTTATAAATTTTTATAGAAAATGGGGGCAGTTTTGAATGATAGGTAAAAGTTTAGCTAACGGATTAATGGCGGCAAACGGGGAGCAATTACGCTTAATTTATGTTTTAGTTATGGAGACTGGAATTTTTAATATGATAGCAAATAAAACGAAAGACTTTTTTAATAAAGGTGTAGACCATTCAAAGCAAGAGCTAGATTTCGAAATTGCAAAGCTAAAGGATGTGGATGACAATACACTACGTTTACAATTATTTTTATATATGACAAAAGAATTTGACCTAGCAGGGTCGTACTATAATACCTCTTATGAAATAGAGAATAAATGTGGAGAAATTCTTCAAAAAGCACATACACTTCAAATGAAAAAAGATAAAAATTATAGTGCGTTTGTATCACGTAATGAACATTTGACAATCGATAATCAATTAACATTGTATCAAATGCAAAAAATATTCGAGTCAATTGGTGGGGAGTTAAAAAATCTAACTGCGGATCAAGAAGAAAATTTTGCCAATCAAATTGAGCAATTTATTGAGTCTCTACCAACAGAGCAGCAAGAAAAGATTAAAGATAAATTAAATATTGATGCAGTAACAAGTGCTACGATAAAAAAACTCATTGCGACACAAGGCAGTGCTGTATTGTTGGCTGTTATTGTGGAGATAGCAGGATTTGCGGCGTACACAACTTTAACGTCGTTAATTGCTGGGACAGCTAGTTTGCTTGGATTGACATTACCTTTTAGTGCTTATATAACAGCAACATCTGCATTATCTGTTTTGACAGGACCAGTAGGCTTTATTTTAATTGGTGGATTTAGTAGCATGATGATGTTAACACAAAGTAAAAAAGTGAAGAAAACATTGTTACAGATGGGTATTGTTCAATTAATGCTACCAGTACTTTTAGGAGATGCGAAAGTATATGAGTATGATACTTTTATTCAAGAATGGTCTCAATTTTATAACGAGCAAAGTAAATTGTTAGATGTAATTGCTAATTATAAAAAGGAATGCGAAATGATAACGCAGCAATTAAAAATGAACAAAGATAGTCTAGTGTATTGCAATAATCAATTATCGGAAAGTACAAGTGCTTATAATAACATAGTGAATCAACTCATTGATTCTTTAATACTAGTAAGTGAATATGAAAAGACAGAGGTTTTCAAACAGAAGAGCATGAAAATTGAGGGTTTAGAAATGGAAGTGCGAACTAAGAAAGAGTCTATTAGAAAAAATAGACAGGTAGATTCTTTTTGGGGGAGAGTTAGCGGAATGGTTTCAAATATTTCATATGAAAATGATATTTCAAAAATAAAAAAACAAATCCATGAATTGAAAAGAGAACAAGCTGTTGAAGTGATTTCTATTCGGCCGATAAGCCTAAATAAAATGTGCAATGAAGCACATTTTATTATGAAGGAGAAACAAAAAGTAAATGAAAAAGTGACTAAGTTAAAAGAGCAAAAAAGAGATATTGAAAAAAACTTATCGACAGTAAATACCATGCTTTATGAAAAGAAAGATGAATTACGCGCATTACAAAAAGAAATCTATGGCTTAGGTGATATCGTATGATTCAAAATGAACAATTTTGGGAGTATTGGCGGAATGGTGAATTTGAACAGGCAATGAAATGCACAGTAGGTAAGAAAAATAAAAGAAAAGGTGCTAGGTTATTTGGGAGTACAAATCAAACAGAAGAAATGAATGGTATTGTCGGAATTAGTGTAGGTGAGTTTTTATATGATTATTTTATGATTAATCCTACCGTTGTTAAAGGAATTGACTTTGCACGTAGTGAGGATTTGAGTTCGATATTTTCATTGGCTCAGTTTGCAAAAACAGTCGATATAGACTTAGCTACAGGAGACATGGCTCAATTACAAGGATATGTAGCTGAACAAATGATTGCCCAAAGATTGGAAGCAGCAGGATATGATGTACAGTTTCCAGAAACCTCAAATCAAGCTGGATGGGATATTCTTATTGATGGGGAACAATTTCAAGTGAAGTGTGGTAGTAATAAAGCAATTGTTGATGAACATTTAGAACGTTATCCCGATATTCCTGTATATGTGAATGATGAATTGGCAATGCATTATTCAGATAACCCTAATGTTTATAGTATCGGGGTAACGAGAGAAGAAGTTCTTGAAGCAACACAATCTACTTTATCTCATGCAGAGGGGATACTTGATTTTGAGGTTCCTTGGATTTCGGCTGGGGTGAGTTCTTTTTACAATTTAAGGCGAGTTGTGAAGGAGCAATTACCTTTTCAGCTTGCAGCACGAAATGTGGCTATTGATACAACGAGTCGTGCATCATTAGCCGCTGCAGGACAAGTAGCTTGTACTTTTGCTGCGAAAGCCGTATTTGTATCAGGAGGAGCATTTGTTATAGTACTGCCTCTAGTAGGTGCTTTTGTCGGATTAAAACAGAGCTGGCGTGTTGCGAATAAGTTAAAGAAAATTCTTGCGAAGAAGGAATTTAGTCAATTAGAAATAAGTTTGCAGGATCTAGTTGTAGCTATGAAAAGACAATTGGGCTTGAAAGAAGAAATAAAGAAAGAAAAGTGGAAAAGTATTTTACACGAAATTTTTAATAAAAAACCTATAGTTAATTTAGAAGTGGTTCATCAGGGGAAAATTCAATTTCTCGGTAACATGAACAAGGAGCTTACTGCAATTGAACAGGAAATACATAAAGATGCTTTACGTGCATTTGAAAGGTTAATTGGAGTCTTAACAAAGTCAGGAATTCATGTACACAGTATTCGAAATGAACTTTTGAACGTAGAAAAATCAATGAAGGCATTATATAAGAAACTATAGTTTTTTGCTTAAGTAATTATATGATCTAAATTATAACTTCATTTTGCTATTCAATTCATATTTTTAGACGACACCTATAATGAGAATTAATCATTTTTTAGTGGGAATCCTAACGAAAAAGGATGGTGATAAAAATGACAATCGAACGAATTTGTACAATTGGGCCAGCAAGTAATAATAAAGAAACGTTAGCGCAGTTAATAGAGAACGGTATGAAAATTGTACGGCTTAATTTATCACATGGCACGCATGAAAGTCATAAAGACATCATTCGTTTAGTGAAATCTTTAAATGACTCTATTAAAATTTTAGGCGATGTACAAGGTCCTAAAATAAGATTAGGTGAAATAAAAGGAGAACAAATTATACTTCAGGCGGGAGATTCTTTTATTTTACATACGCAACCAGTTACAGGGAGTAGTACTGAAGCAAGTGTTGATTATGAAGGAATCGCGAATGATGTAAAAGTCGGCAGTAGAATTTTAATTAATGATGGCGAAGTTGAGTTAATCGTAGAGAAGGTAAGTACGGACAAAATAGAAACAAAGGTGAAAACAGGTGGTAATATCTCCTCTCATAAAGGGGTGAACTTACCAGGGGCAATCGTTAGTTTACCAGCTATTACAGAGAAAGATAAAAAAGATATTCAGTTTCTTTTAGAAGAGGATGTTGATTTTATCGCATGTTCTTTCGTGAGAAAACCTAGTCATATAAAAGAAATACGAGAGTATATACAACAATATAAAGAAACGTCACCTAATATAATTGCAAAAATAGAAACGATGGAAGCAATCGAGAATTTCCAAGATATATGTAAAGAAGTAGATGGAGTTATGATTGCAAGGGGGGATTTAGGAGTAGAGTTGCCGTATCAATTTATTCCGCTCTTGCAGAAAATGATGATTAAGGAATGTAATCGAACGAATACATATGTTATTACAGCGACACAAATGCTTCAATCAATGGTAGATCATTCTATTCCAACAAGAGCTGAGGTAACTGATGTGTTTCAAGCTGTACTGGACGGAACGAATGCCGTTATGCTTTCTGCTGAAAGTGCATCAGGAGAGCACCCGATTGAAAGTGTAAAAACATTACGTCTCGTTTCTGAATTCGCTGAGCATGTGAAAAAAGATGGTCCTTTTGTGATGAAATATGTACTCGAATTGCTGCATAAGTCTTTGGATGAGTGATAAAGTGAAACTTTAATCAGTGGGGGTTTTGTCCATCCCCACTGATTATTAGTTGAACCAATCGGGCTTTTACGGGCAGTTGATCTCCTACCTAACACCTCCGCATTTGCTGAATTTTGAGGTGGGAGTCTTACTGCCCGTTAATGTGGGATAAATAAAAAGAGGGCGGATATGCATCCGTCCTCGTGTTTTTAACTAATATTATTCTTGCTCTTGCTCGTCCAAAATTTTATCAAAAGCAGCAGATACTTTATCAAACTCTTCATCATTTTCAATGTATGAAAACTCATTATCTTCTTCTACTTTTAAAAAGAAAATATCAATGTCTTCCTCAGAATCTGTTTGAATGTCTTCTACGAAGGCAACTGCAATATATTCTGCGCCTTCGACATCCATCGCTCCAAGTACTTCTACTTCCTGATCCTCATTATTCTCATCACTGAGAGTAAACACTTCGCCAACTTCAATATCAGACATATCCATTCTCCTCCTGTTCGACTCTAAAAAATAGAGCGCTCAAACTGTATACATACTAACATATCTTTCCATGAAAAATCAATTTCATACATTCGAAAACAACTGATTCTTCAATAGAATAAGTATTTAGCTAGAAGGACTTTTATTTGTGAGTGCTATATTACTTAATCCATTCAACAATTGTATCCATAGTCTGTCTTGTTTTATCACGTTTTGGCTCTTCTTTACGGTAACCAAAGGCAACCATAACGGATACTTCAAGATTATCATCTTGTATAATGCCTTCTTGACGAAGTAAAGAATCTATTTTCTCTTTATCAAATCCTTCTATTGGACAAGAATCAATGCCAATTTGAGCTGCACTCGTCATCATATTACCTAAAGCAATATAAGATTGCTTAGATGCCCAATCAAATACAGCACGATCGGATTGTAACAAGTTAAAATCTGATTCCTGGAACTTTTTGAAGAATTCATATCTAATTTTTTGAGTGTCTTCAGATAATCCGATAATATCGTTCATCATATATTTAATATACTCTGCATCATAATGCATATCTTTAATGTTTCTTGAAAGAACTATGACAAAGTGACTAGCTGTTGCAAGTTGCCCACCAGCGCCCCATGAATACGGTTGTAGTTTTTCTCTTACTTCTTTATTTTGTACGACAATAAATTTCCAAGGTTCATATCCGAAAGAAGAAGGAGATAATCTTCCTGTTTCTAAAATAAATTTAAAATCCTCTTCTGAAATTTTGTGCATAGGATCGAATTCTTTACATGCATGTCTGAAATGAAAAGCCTCCATAATTTTTTCTTTTGTAATTTGTTTTGTATTTGTCATAAAAGTACCTCTTTTCATTAATTTATTTTTGTAAGTAAATTATATTTTTAAAGTAACATAGACACAAGTACGCACATTTATGTGTTATAGTATCAAAAAAGATACTATTGGTAAGGGAAGGGATTTATGATGGATTGTTCAAATGAAAATAATATAAATTACCCATTTTTAAATAAATATTCTTGTCCAGTTGAAGCTATGGTTGAGGTTATTGGCGGGAAATGGAAAGGGGTTATTTTGTATCATTTATTAGATGGTACAAAGAGGTTTAATGAATTAAAAAGATTAAAACCTAATATCACACAACGAATGTTAACACTGCAGCTGAGAGAACTTGAAGCAGACGGCATTATACATCGTGAAGTATACCGTGAAGTTCCTCCGAAAGTAGAATATTCGTTAACTGAGCTTGGTGAATCACTACGTCCAATGATTTTATTAATGATGGAATGGGCAACTCATAATATGGAGAAAGTTTTGGAGAGTAGAAATACAAAAAATAATAGTTAAGAGTTGTAGAAATAAAAGGTGTTTTCCATATGTGAAGACACCTTTTATTTCTATATTTTTTACTTTTTAACTTCAACTGCTGAAATTGCAAAGTCATTCAAGTTTACAGTTTTACCATACCAATCAGAGTGTTTGAAGATGATACCTTTACCATATCCTTCAGTTGAAGTACGATCCCATAGCGTTGTCGAATAGCTAGCAGTAGGGGATGCTGTACTTACAGAAGAAATTCTATTTTGCCAATTAGGAGGCAAATTTTTAAAACCGCTACTAAGAGAAAAATACTCGCCACCCTTATTTGCATGTTCATAGAAGTCTGTACTATTAGGTCCGCTCCCACCAACACCAAGGGGAGTGATTGTATGATTCCACCGTTGTTTATCTTTTTCAATAAAAGACTCTAAACTTTCTTTGCTCGAAAATCCATAAGATAACCAGTCTCCATTTTGATTTTGTTTCGGTAGAACTAATGTTATTTTTACGTCTTCCTTTGATGGAGCACCAAACTTGTTAAGCGCATCTACTGTCTTTTCATCTACAGTTACATATTCAAAAGAGGTAATCAAATAATCCTTTTCGGTACTAGCTGATACTGATCCCAATCCCACAGTTAATGATGAAATGGCGACCACTGCACCTACTATCAATTTTTTAAGCATGAATTCATCTCCTTTAAACTAAGTTTTTTTTACATAACTAAAATGTATGATAATTAATTTATATTGTAAATATTTAGAATTTTATAAAAATAAAACAGAATATTCTTTTATTAGTCTGGAGTAAGGAAAGTAATTTAAAAAAGGATTTACTTAAAAAGTAAATCCTTTTTGGGTGTTAACAATAAACTTAATGTGTGTGATGATTTTGCAATTTGCTAACCTACTTTAAAACTCTACTGATTATAGTTTCATGTTATCCAGTTATGAATCATACACTTCTTTTGCATTTGTAGAAGCCGCATCTAATAAAAGGAAAACAGCCGCTATAATATGTAGAACGATGTCTATATAAGGAAAGAAGGCAACTAGAGTAACGACAATACCTATATAATGAGGGTACGTATTCATGCCTGCTTTTTTAGCTAATAAAATAGTAGTGATATGTAAAGCAATCAATAGGAGCAAAGGTATCCCATATAGGTTAACAAGACTTGGAAATACATAATAACAAGGAAGTAATAAAAGGTGATAGATACCTGTAGTCCACTTTAGTGCTTGTATGTAGGTTTTCAAAATCAATCCTCCTAAAACAATTCATATCTATATATTACCAAAATTAATAGGTGATTGGATATTAGTTGGATATAATTATTTTATGTTAACTAATTGTTTCGTTATCTTTAAAATAGAAAAACCACCCAAACGAGGGTGGTTCGTATTATAAATAACTACTTAAAGAAGAAAGGGAGACTTTCACCTCACTACCTTCCTTCATATTCCGCAGCATAACGGTGTCTGTACTAAGTTCTTCTTCCCCAATAATAAGCACATAAGGGATATTCTCTTTATTTGCATAATTAAGGGCACGTTTTAATTTACGGCCTGCTAGTTCGAGTTCAACTTTTAAGGAAGTGGTAGAACGTAATTGCTGAGCAATTTGTAAACATTGTAATTCTGTCCCGAGTGGGATGATAAATACATTCGCTGTAGATGATACTGTTTCTCTCTGTGATAGTGCTGTATAAATAACGTCTAAGCCGAATGAAATACCGACTGTTGGATAGTTCATATTATCACCACGGAATGCTCCGATAATATTATCGTATCGACCGCCGCTACCGATGCTGGATGTAATTGAGCCGTCTTTTAGAAAGATTTCATACACGGTACCTGTATACATTGTAAGTCCTCGCGCTAAAAACGGATTGAATATAGCATTTTCATTTATTCCAAGGGCGATTAAATATTGCTGTAATTGTTGCAATTCGTTTACTCCATCGGCAACGAGTGGAGTATTGAAAGCTTCTTTAAAGTCAGCAATTGTAAGCTTTAGACAAGATAAAACAGTATTACATATCGTATCAGCCATTTCTTCAGAAATTCCGCGCTCTAATACATCTTTTCGTACACCATCAATCCCAATCTTTTCGATTTTGTCTAATGATAAAATGACGTCACTCGTTCGTTCAGTAGGGATGTTAATGGACTCGAGAATACCGTTTAACAATTTTCGGTTATTATATTGAATCGTTACTTCTAAGTTTAACGTTCGGAACAGTTCAAACGCCATACTCATAAGTTCCGCTTCTGCCATGACAGATTCTACACCAACTATATCAACATCACATTGAATGAACTCACGAAATCTACCTTGTTTAATTGGCCCATCTCGAAATACTTTCCCAATTTCATACCGTTTAAAAGGAAGGCGAATATTCGGATTCATTGCCACAAATTTTGCGAATGGAATAGTTAAATCGTAGCGTAAGGCAAGGTCGCGTCTTCCTTGATCCTGAAGCGTATATATTTCTTTTAATATTTCATCGCCACCGCCGTACTTGTAAGACATAAGCTCATACATATTTAACGTTGGTGTTTCTAACGGTTTACATCCGTATCGTTCAAACGTATCTTCACAAGCTCTTTTAATTTTATTTCGCAACACTTGTTCCTCTGGTAAATAGTCTTTCGTTCCTTTTACATTTTTCATTTCCATTATAATCACTCCTTTTTAAATTAAAAAAAGCTATGCGGATATAAAAATACCCACATAGCTTTATGAACGCTTCGTGGGTCAACAGGAAAAGCCCTGTACCCACGAAGAAAAATTTTTCTTCGGATACACGGCGTTACGTATGATGATGAAGTTGGAAAGAAGTATTAACATTTCGCATGACAAATCTCTCCTTAACATAAGTTTTTCAAAATTATATCAGATGATTTTTGAATTATCAATATTTTTAGTTTTGAAATATACGTGAAGTTATGTAGGAGAAATGGAAAAGGTGTATAATAAAACTTAATAATATGAAATAACCTGTTAAGGAGACCGTTATGAAAAAAGATAAAACAAATGCGATGCGAATATTAGATAAAGAAAAAATTGAATATTCGATGATGTCATATGATCCAGATGATGGGAAAATTGATGGCGTATCAGTAGCCGAGAAAATTGGACGAGAAGTGAGAGAAGTATATAAAACGTTAATCGCTCAAGGGAATAGTAAAAATTATCATGTGTTTATCATACCAGTAGATGAGGAACTGAATTTAAAAGCTGCCGCAAAAGCGATCAGTGAAAAGAAGATTGAAATGATTGCTGTAAAAGATATTACGAAAGTGTCAGGCTATATTCGCGGCGGTTGTTCACCAGTCGGAATGAAAAAGTTATTTTCTACATGTATTGATGAAAGAGCTCAATCACTTGAAACGATTATTGTAAGCGGCGGGAAAATTGGTATACAAATTGAGCTTAAAGTGGATGACTTGGCGAAAGTGACGAGAGCGCAGTTTAGTGAAATAACGAAATAATGATACATAGGAAAAGAAGTTTTAGTTTTAGTGAATTTAGATAAAGATTTATAGGATAATTAGTCCGTTTTGTCTTAGAAAGGTGTAGATTTTTTTGAATACAAAATTAATCATAGTAGAAGGGCTTCCTGGTTTTGGGAAATCCACCACTGCAAACTTGCTTTACGATATTCTCATTGAAAAAAATATTGACGTTCAGTTATTTCTGGAAGGAAATCCAGACCACCCTGCTGATTATGATGGGGTATCTTGTTTTGATAAAAGTGAATTCGAAAGTTTGTTAGTGAATAGTGGTGATTTTAGGGAAATAATTAGTGATAGAGTCACGAAGCGAGGAAACAATTATTTATTGCCATATAAAAAAATTAAAAATGAACCCAGCTCTAATTTTCCTGAAAGTTTATTAAATACCATTTTTAAAAATGATATATATGAATTACCGCTAGAGAGAAATATTGAATTAATAACTGAAAAATGGAGAGATTTTGTTGAAATTGCCAACAACGAAAATAAAATTTATATTTTTGAATGTTGCTTCATACAAAATCCATTAACAATCGGAATGGTTAAATATGGTGAAGAAAAAGAGAAAGTTAAAAGTTATATTAATGCATTAGCGAAAATCATAGAGAAATTAAATCCAGTATTGATTTATATAGAACAAGATGATTTAGAATTCTCATTCAGAAAGGTATTTAATGAAAGAGCAAAAGAATGGTCTGCTGGATTTATTGAGTATTATACAAATCAAGGGTATGGGAAAATGAAAGACTATCACGGTTTAGACGGAACAATTAAAGTTTTAGAAGCAAGAAGAGATATTGAAAGAGAAATATTTGATATGTTAAATATAAAAAAGACGAAAATTGATAATTCACAATATGAAGCTATCAAGTATAAGTCAATGATAATTGAAAGATTGAAATTACTTGAATTTCTAGATTAATTTTGTTCAATTAACGCATACGTTAGTTACATAATACTTTCTAAGGGCTGTCTAATTGGATAGTCTTTTTTTATGATAAGAACTTCTCATATCGAAAATTATATAAATAAACTGTTCACTGGATTCTCATAGAAAACGGTGGTGAGATAAAATTTTTGATTTTGCAGCACTTCAAAATCTTAGCTAGATGGCTATGTATCGGTACCCCGCAATAAAAAGGCAGGAACATAACAAATATGTTCCTGCCTTTGATTTTATCCCACTATTTGTGAGTCGGGCTGCCCGTAAAAGCCCGATTGGTGAGGGTGGATTATCCTTTTTTATTTACAAACTGGATAAAGATTGAATGTCCGGTTTAAAATAGGCTGTAATTTGAATCGTTTGTTTGGCCTTGGGGGAGGACAAAGGCTCGGTGCGAGGACTTTAAATAAACAAGCAGAGTTACTCACAAAGATAGACAAAGGAATGGAGCGTGTTTTAATGAAGGTTCAAGAAATACCCATAAGAAAGCACGTATTGGGGATGCTAATATTTTGGGAAAATCCCACACTAAGAGTATGCAATATTTTATACAGTTTTTTTGCTAATCCAGTAATAAACAAGAACCCTAAAACCGTGCTAGTATAGGAATGTATAAAAAAATGTATAGATTTATAGAACTAAAAAAGAAATGGAGAGAACAATGAGTATAAACTATCCATTTAAACCAAAATCAAATCGTTATTTAGTACCAGGACAATTTTGGGCATCGATAAAGGGAGAAATAATAGATTAAAATTTATAAATTGATTGAGCATCTAAAAGGAGTATAAAGTATTTTGAAAAAAACTAAAATGAGAAACTATGTGAAATTATTTATTCTTTACTTAATTATTGTTTTAATATATTTCCTATTGTTTGATTACAGTAAAGTATATATTAAGGAAAAAATAAATAACGAATTTTTATTTCAATTATATCTATTAATAGGACGTATTAGTATGGGTTTGGGAATATATTTTATTCCAGAGAAGCTAGGTATTAAGATTAAATTTAGATTTAAATTTCTTATAGCAGTTATCGCAATTATAACTACTATAATTTTTCTTGATATAGTTGGTTTAATTGAATAGCTTTGATAACTTCCTATATCGAAAACTATGCAAATAAGCTGTTCACTGGATTCTCATAAAAACTGTGGTGAAATGAAATTTTTGATTTTGCAGTACTTGAAAATGTTAGCTAGATGGCTATGGATCGGTACCACACAATAAAAAGGCAGGAACATATCAAATATGTTCCTGCCTTTCATTTTAGAGAGCTGTTTCCTAGCAGTTGA
This sequence comes from Bacillus cereus group sp. MYBK79-1, assembly GCF_051915365.1. Classification (NCBI taxonomy): domain Bacteria; kingdom Bacillati; phylum Bacillota; class Bacilli; order Caryophanales; family Bacillaceae; genus Bacillus; species Bacillus cereus group sp. MYBK79-1. The sequence continues at coordinate 44,708 of NZ_JBQAEO010000017.1, forward strand.
TTTTGTTAACGAAAGTCGACTTTAAATCAATATAGGTGTAGGCTTACAATAAAATTAGAACAATTATACAACACCTTATAAATAATCCAGGCTATTTAATATTAGGAGGAAGCCAACTATACACATAATCCATGACAGTGCTGATCCTGAATGATTAGCGATTTTCATTCGGAGCCTCTCAAGAGGTTTTTGCATCCACCGACCAAACAGGAGATAGAAGAGAAACAGCACGAGAGAGGGCAATACCATAATAAAGTTGTATCCAGCTAAAATAGAAGACCATTCTATCCATGATAGATTAGAAGTAGTTAAAATGCCGATTGCTGCAAAATAAGGAAATGCAGTTCCCGCTTCAATTAATGTAGTAGTGAATCCGAGCGCAATCATTGAAAGAATGCTATTTGATTTTGGTGAAGGGAGCTTTAAATTTTTCTTTGGTGGAATATAAAAGCTTGCGATGAATAATAGGGCCCCAATAATAAATAACGTCCAGCTTACGATTCGGTTTTGAAATACGTCAGAAATAATCTCAAACAAAAAATCTAATCCTAACATGAGTGAAACTCCAACAGCAAAATAACATCCAGCTACCGTCAATAAATAAACGAATAATCGTTTCGTAAGACTCTCATTATCTGTTAAAAGTAGATATATTGTTACTCCTATTGTAGTAGGGCTTAGCGTGTCCAATATAGCCAATCCGCCTATTAGGAGAAATTGTTCTGTATCCATCGCTCATTCCCCCTTATTTCGGCTCAAGATTATTTTTTTCAGTCATAAATATGGCATATGCCTCGTTCATAAACTGAAGCACATCTTGGTCGATTGGATATAAACTGAGTTTATCGGATTGTTTTGGAGACATCCTTATCTCCCAAAGCTTATTTAAAAATTCATCCTCCCCTTCAAATTCTTCTAAGCGTTTTTCATCCATTCTTCTCATGATATTTTGAACTTTCGTTGCTTTTGGGCCGTCTTTCATATAACGCTTTAATTGGCCGATGAGAGCAATCCATTCAAGTGAATCAGAACAGTCACTTGCCATTTTAGGAACCTTTTCCAATAGCTTTATTTCTTTTTCTTTAAATACTGATTCGCGATAATACTGTTGTATATCTTTATTTTTGCTGGATAATTGCATAATCTTTTGAATCGCAATCCAGCTTTCTTCTCCTTCTATCGCAATTCCATTTATCAATTCCCGTAAGGATAATTCTATTTTCTTTAAATTTTCCTGCTCTTTTATTACGTAAGATAATTGACTCTGTAAACTATCCGACCAATCCCAATCATTGAAGTCGAGCATATTTTTAATCTCTTGTAACGGAAATCCAACTTTTTTAAAAAATTGAACTTGCTGTAGTTTTTTTATTTCTTCATTTGTATATAAACGATGGCCACCTTCTGTTTTTGATGCTGGTTTTAATAATCCGATTTTATCGTAATAACGCAGTGTCCTTACTGTAACGCCTGTCAGTTCTCCAACTTTATTAATGTGTATCAATTAATAAACCTACCTTTCTGTACGTTAAGATTTTATCGTTAACGATTATTTTCTTCATACCACATCTATTCTTCTTTACTAAAAAGGTTTTTCAGTAAGTAGCCTGTTCCTAAGCCAATTAGTACACCAGGAAATGCATGATCCAATGTCAGTCCGATCCCTGCACCTATAATGACACATCCATAAATAATAATATCGCCTTGTTTCATCTGAAAACCTCCTATTTTTCTAATTTCTTTTATGAAATTGCTAAATAGTAGCTACTTAACAGTATATAAAATGACCCAACGTCAACTTCAAGTGTTTTTGATTTTTATTAATACATTTATATAAACCTTTAAAGCGCCCTCTAACGGAAGATTTAATTTCAAAATATTTTGCGGGCTTATCGTTCCAAAATATTTATACTAAACAATATAATAGGGGTGTGTTGTTAATAGGTAGAAAGATTAGTTTTAAGAAAGAACATGCTTTAACTAAAGCTATGCATTTATTTTGGGAGAAAGGTCATGATGCTACAAATATCAGATCTTATTGAAACGAAGGGCATAAGCCGAGCTACTCTCTACGATAGTTTTTGAGGTAAGGATGCACTATTTAAACTAGTTCTGGAACATTATAAAAACTTCGGTGCCTTAGCATATAGAATTCACGTATTGTTTTTGCTATCCTGAGTTGAAATGGGAGGGGATGTCTTTTGGGGAGCATACCTCTAAAGTTATTTTTTAAATCAATCCTATTTTTTTCTTATGCGGGATTGTTGTTTATTCTATATTTCAAATTATGTTTGTCTGGAGTGTTTGGACAGGATTAGGAAGGGATGATATAGTCGAATTTTCTGATAATAAGCATGTGATTGGTCGTCCACCTGTTAGCTATAATTTATATAAAAAAGATAGTGGGGAAACTATATTAGATAATGTTATTGGTTATAAAAAAGGAAAAACGAAAAGCTATGTTCGGAATGAAATTGAATTTGTAGTGATAAATGAGATAAAGGGTAGCTATGAATTGTATAAAATAGAAAAGGCTTCAGAAAAGGATATAGAACGGCTGAAAGAAATGCAGAAATTAGAATGAAAGAGACTATCTGAAGGATAAAAATGCTGTTGGGTTAGACTTCGCAATGGCTGAATTGTACGTGAGTAGCGAAGATGAGAAATCCAATTATCCTCGCTTTTATCGTCAGATGTTAGACAGATTAGCAAAAGCGCAATGAGTATTAGCAAGGCGCGTAAAAGATTCAGCTCGCTGGAAGAAATAATTGTGAAGTGGATAGAGGCGCATTTTATCTCGTAATACGAGGGAAAAAGACTTCCAGCTCAATATAAGGCGAAAGTGAGAAAGCTTAACTGTTTATAAAAGATCGGTTGTTGTAGGTGGATTTAGTTTAGTATTTAGAATGTAAGTTTTTAGTGGTATTTTTCGCTTGAAAATGTATAAAAAAAATAATTTATCATTTAAAAACGAACATTAAAAATTATTTTAATAAAAATGTTCACTTTTAGATTGCGTGCACACTAAAAGTTTGATATATTACCAATATAATAATTTTACACATCATCACTCGTATATACTCGGTAATATGGTCCGAGCGTTTCTACCTAGTTCCCAATGAAAGAACTGGACTACGGGTTAAAGTGTTCGGCCGTGCTGTTCAATGAGCACTATCGATCTATAATTTTGCATTTGTTTTACCTTATGCTTAATTAACTTTGACTATCGTAGTTCTAGAAAGTAGAGATTTTTCTACAGTTTCTAGAACTTTTTTGTTTGGACCAAAAGTATCGAGTATAGAAAACAACAAGAGAAAGAGGAGATTATTTATGAAGAAGAATACGTTAAAAAAATGTGCTGCCCTAGTAACTACTGTTGCATTGTCATTCTCGATACTTGCGGGATGTAATGCGAGTCCGAAACAAGTTGAGGCAAAAAACAATCAAAAACCTATCTTAATTCAAGGGCCAATGCCGATAGAAGCTGAAAAGTTTGCAAAAAGGTTAAAAAATGTGAAAGAAGAAAAGTCTGGAACTTTCGTATTTTATAAAGGCACTGTCGACAATTATCCTGTAATCGTAGCGAAAACAGGTAAAGGAATGGAAAATACAGCAGCCGCTACAGCAGTGGCTATTGAAAAATATAAGCCTAAGGCGATTATTAACCAAGGAACATCAGGTGGACACGATCCAAATTTAAACGTATTTGATATTGTTTTAGGAAAACAAGTAGCAAACATAGGTTCATTAAAAACAACAAATATGGATGAGAATCAAGGGATTGAACCGACAAAATGGATTTCAATGGACTTATTGGCTTCGGAAGGAAGTGCAGGAGAAGATCCAAATGCTGAGAAAATCCGATACTACGAGGGAGATAAGGATTTACTTGCAGCAGCTAATGCGGTAAAAGATAGATATACAAAAGGTAAAGTGGTGGAAGGGACTATAGGTTCAGCAGATCTTTGGAATAATGAAGTGGATAGAATTAAGTGGTTCCATACAAAATACGGTACATCTGTAGAAGAAATGGAAGGTGCTGCAGTAGCGCAAATTGCAAAAGCTTATGACGTACCATTTTTAGGGATTCGAGTATTATCTAACAATAAAACAAACGGTGGCAAATACAATCCAAATACAGCGGCGGCAAATCAAGAATATGTATATGAAGTAGTTAAAAAGTATATAGATTCGATACCAAATAAATAGTATTAGTTCTGTCCAAAGATAAAAATGTTATCATTACTGCACAATGTGTTGTGAACTCAGAATTACCAAAGTTCCTTTCATTAAAATAGATTGGTGCCTTACATGGTATCCAATCTATTTTTGTATTAATCCTTCAGAGGAAGAAGGGTTTTACAAAAAAATAAATACAATTATAGAAAAAGGAAAAGTCAAACTATAATCTTAATTTTTATTCAAAATGTTTTTTGAACGATTTATCCCACTTTAATGGGCAGTAAGACCCCCACCTCAAAATTCAGGGGAAGCAAAGAAGTTAGGTGGGGGATCAACTGCCCATAAAAGTCCGATTGGTTCAACTAATAATCAGTGGGGGATGAAGAAAACCCCCACTGATTAAAGTTTCACTTTATCAAATATGCATAATTGCATAAAAAAATTAAAAAATATAAGTTAACATTAAACTACTTTTTAATTGTAAAGAATATTTTAATAATCTTTACTAGAGAAGGATATTCCTTGAGAAGTAGATAAACCAAAAGTGTGAAAATAATACAGACTCAATAGAGTTTTGTATTAAATAAAAAGAAAAGGATGGGTATGGCTTTCTAAAAGTTTTTTTGGGGGTAGAAAGCACTTTTTAGTTAATAGCTTCAAATTATATTTTAAAGGGGAAATGGGTATATGAAGTTTCGAAATACAAAGCTTGCTATGGTTACACTATCTTCATTTTTTATTTTAGGTACTGCATCTTTATCATTCACAGATATCATACACGGTGAAGTAGCTTCTGCATCACCACAAGAGATTACTGTAAAAAGCTATGACGATACATATTATAATAATGCAATAGGAAAAACGGGTTTAGAATTAAAGAAGGAACTTCATAATATTATTGATGATCATACAAAGTTATCATACAGTGCGGTTTGGGAAGCACTAAGAGATACTGATGAAGATCCAAATAATAAAAACAATGTGATACTCTTATATACTGGGCGTTCGCAAGGGAAACTTACGAATGGTTCAGGAGTTGATAATTGGAACCGAGAGCATGTTTGGGCAAAATCTCACGGTGATTTTGGAACGACTGCAGGAGCTGGAACAGATTTGCATCATTTAAGAGCGACGGATGTATCTGTAAATAGTTCACGTGGAAATCTGGATTTTGATAATGGTGGTGTGAATCATTCGGAAGCGACAGAATGTAAATACGATAGTGATTCTTGGGAACCTCGTGATAGTGTAAAAGGAGATATCGCTAGAATGCTATTTTACATGGCTGTTCGTTATGAAGGAGACAACGGCGAAATAGACTTAGAATTAAATGAAAAGGTGAATAACAATAAAGATCCATACATGGGCAAACTATCCGTTTTACTAAAATGGAATGAACAAGACCCGGTAGATGATTTAGAGCGAAAGCGTAATGAAGTGATTTTTACGAAATATCAACATAATCGTAATCCTTTTATTGATCATCCGGAATGGGTAAATAAAATTTGGAACTAAAATACTTAAAGGTATTTTACTTTGAGAGAAGGGATTGATCACTATGATCAATCCCTATTTATATCTATACTAGAATAAATGATTTTTATAGGAGAGGAGGATAGATATTTTATCAAGTTAAGTATAATATGAGCCTTTTAATACGGTCCCCATTCAATATTCACACCAGCAATAAGGAAAATAAGTCCGATGATAAACCAACTGAATGCAAGTGGAGCCATAAATCGAATCCATTTTCCGTAAGAAATGCCGCTCGCTGCGAGGAAGCCCATTAAAACACTGGAAGTTGGATTGAGGCAGTTCACTACTCCTTCGCCAAGCATAACAGCTTGTACTGTAACTTGGCGTGTAATGTGCATGAAATCGGCTAATGGGGCTAATATCGGAATGAAAATAACAGATTCTCCTGTCTCGAATGAAATGAGGAAATGTAATGCCGCACTACTTACATACATGCCGATAACGCCAAATACAGGGCTATGTCCTTCGAGAGACTGTGCGAGTTGGTTAACGATTGTATCAAGTAATTTCCCTTGTTCTAAAATGAAAAGTAATTGCTGATTATGAAATTTATTAATAACATGATAGATTAAACCGTCAAGAGCACCTGTTTTTTCAAGAATGCAATAGCTCCACCTGTAAATAAAATTAAGAAGATGATAGGAGCAGCAAGTGTCATAGCTTTTTCAATAGCGGTAAAAAAAGAAACAAATCCTACCGGCGATTGTGGAACAGAATGATAACTTCCTGGTATTGTCGTTGTAACAGTACCGTTTGTAACTCTTTTAAATTCTCCAGCTGGAACGAAATATGTAGCAATGGCACAAAGTCAGGCAATAAAAAATAGTAGTACGTACGCGTCAGGCATTTTAAACTTTCGTTTACTCGGCTATTTTTTTACCTCGGTATGTAATTGCATAAAACCCCTCCTTTTTCACTTTATTAATTTTTAATATTCTGAAATTTATTTGTGAAATAGATTATAATAAAGGTGCCTTCTTAAGGCAATAGTTTTTCGTTCCCTTTCCTGCAATACAAATTCTTGCAACATTAGACAGGGAAACGAAAATAATCCAAGAATAAGTTATTATAGAAAGAATAAGGAAAAGAGGGAAAAAGATGTGGAAAACTACGGATCTATGTGATGAGTTTGAAAAGGATTTACAAATATGTCGCCAGTCTTTTCGGTCTTTTGGGAAGAAAGAACAATTTCACGGGAAAATTGCAACGGTAAAAGTGAAGGATGATAACGTACTAGTGAAAGAAGGATTGCAAACACTACCAGAAGGAACGGTATTAGTTGTTGATGGCGGAGCGTCCACGAATTGTGCGTTACTTGGTGATAATTTGGCTGCTATTGCGGAGGAAAGAAAGCTGGCAGGAATTATTGTGAATGGATATGTTCGTGATTCTAGTGAACTAAAGCATATTAATATTGGTATTTTAGCGCTAGGAACGATGCCAAATAGAAGTGTAAAAGAGGGAAAAGGAGAGCGTGATATTTCATTGCAATTTGGACAAGTAGAATGGAAGCCGAATGAATATGTATATGCGGATGAAGATGGCGTTATTATTAGTGAAAAGAGATTACATGGTTAAAGGCTAGTAAGTTACTATTCTTAGAAAATAAATCCGATAAAGCATGGACAAAATTCTTTGTCAATAGTAAAATAATACAGAAATTTATAATTAACAGAATGTATAGGTTTATCGTTTTACGATAACTGAAATGGAAGTAAGTAGTGCCTAGAAAAGTGAACGTTATCACAATGATACGTTCATAAACAAAATTATTTTTCCTATACAAATATAGCCGCGAATGATGCGGGTAGGAGGTGTTGCACAGTTTGTTCGACACTTACAAAAAAAGAGTGTCAATTGCACGCCCTTGAAGGGCCTTTTTTTGTGTAAATAGTAGTAAGGGAGGAAATTTGGGGATGGCAATGTTGAAAAAATGGCTGCTTACGTCGTTAATGGCAGTTACACTCGTATTTGTTTCTTTTGCGAATACAGTACATATTACGTTTGCTGAAGGAAATACAGCAAAACTTGCAATTATTGGGGAATCACAAAAGGGCATTATGTTATGTCCAAAAGAAGAGCAACTTAAAGATGGGGAAACAGCTTTAAGTTTGCTGCAAAAGGTCATGGGGGACAAAGTAGAATCTGAAACGATGTCGTTTGGAACATATGTAAAAGGCATCGACGGTTTAATGGCCGGGGCTACAAGTGGTTGGACGTACGATGTAAATGATACATCTGCACAAGTTGGGGCAGATAGTTATAAATTAGAGTCTGGTGATGTTGTTGTTTTCCGCTTTGTTTCAGACTGGAGCAATATGAGCCAGGAAACATTACAGCAAACATTAGATAAATTTGGTACTTGTAAAACTGTAGAAGAACCAAAGACAGATGATCCGAAACAAGAAAAACCAGAAGAACCAAAAACGGATGATCCAAAACAAGAAAAACCAGAAGAACCAAAAACGGATGATCCGAAACAAGAAAAACCAGAAGAACCAAAAACGGATGATCCGAAACAAGAAAAACCAGAAGAACCAAAAACAGATGATCCAAAACAAGAAAAACCAGAACAACCAAAGCAAGAGAACATTCAAATTCCAGCAGCGAAAGTAAATGAAGCAATCTCTAAGACATCTGAAAAGATGTTACAAGATGGAATTGAAAGTGATTGGGTAGCTTTAGGCCTTGCTCGTTCTGGAAAGAATGTTCCAATTGAGGCGAAATTAAATTATGTTAAGGCAGTAACTGAAAAAGTAGAAAAGCGTATTAATCGTTTTTCAGCGACAGATTTAGCTAGAACGATTATTATGATGAATGCAATGTATGCAGACCCTACAAAGGTAGGCGAACATAATTTAGTTCAAAAATTGTATGAATCAGATAAAGTGAATTCTGTGACAGGTTATACATTTGCTTTACTTGCATTTGATACGAAGAAATATGAAGTTCCAGTGAATTCAAAATGGAACCGAGTTGCTTTAGTAGATGCGCTATTAAACGCGCAACATACGGATGGCGGCTGGACTTACGATAGCGCAAGCAGTAAAGACAGTGCTAGTAGCGTTGATGTAACAGGTATGGTTTTATCAGCATTAGCTCCTTATCAAGATCGACCAGATGTGAAACCAGCTGTAGAAAAGGCTGTTGCCTATTTATATAAACAGCAGCTAGAAAATGGTGGTTTTTCTGCTGATGGACAAGAAAATTCTAATAGTGCAGCGCAAGCAATTATTGGATTATCACTTGTGAAAGATGTAGATCAAAACCGTCTACATAAGGCAATGCAAAATCTTCTGTCATACCAACTTCCAAATGGTGAATTCAAATGGTTACCAAGCGATCAAAACGGTAGCGGAATGGCAACAGAGCAAGCGTTATTAGCGTTACTTCAGTTTAAAGAACTTGGGAAATCGATTTATGATTGGTCAAATGTATCTGTTCCTGAAATCGATACGAAACCAAATGTGGACTCAGAAAATGTTGTAGTAGAAAAAGAAGTTACTGAACAACCAGAAGAACAAAAACAAGTACAACAAGAAACGAAAGATGACAATTTAAAAGTTGTTATTGATAACGAACCGGTTAAAAGCAAAAAGTCAGGAAACGGTAGCACGTTACCAAAAACAGGTGGATCTTCTCATAGTGCAGCTACAGAAGTAGGTATGGGTGTATTATGTATTGCTTCTGCATATGTATTATGGAGACGTAAAGCGGCTTAACAAAAATTAGGAGCAATCATTTGCTCCTAATTTTATCCCGCATTAACGGGCAGTAAGATCCCCACCTCAAAAGTTAGCGAGTGCGAGGAAGTTAGGTGGAGATTAACTGCCCGTAAAAGCCCGATTGGTTCAACTAATAATAAGTGGGGGGTGGAAAAGCCCCCCACTTATTAAAGTTTCACTTTATTATGAAAGGTGAGAGACAACATGAGTAAGATGAAGTGGTTTATTTCTTTAATGCTTTCAATGGGGCTACTTGCCGGGTGTGAAGAGGCAGCTGTAAAGCCTGAGAAAAAAGTAGAACCAAAGCAAGAAGAGGTAGCAAAACAAGAAGAGAAAAAAGATGAAGCGAAACCGGAAGAAAAGCCGGAGGAAAAACAAGCTGAACAAGAGCAAAAGCAGCAAGACGAGCAGAAAGAGAAGCAAGAGCAAAAAGTAGAAGAGAAGCCGAAACAAGAAAAGCCGCAGGCACAACCGGAAGTAAAGAAAGAAGAGAAACCTCAGGAACAGCCTGCTACTAAGCAACCAGAACAGCAAAAAGCACAAGAAGAGGAACCACAACAGCAACAACAACCGAAAGCACCAGAAGTAAAAGAAGAAGCGAAGGTTGTTAATCAGCCGAAAGAAACACCGAAGCAGGAGCAAAAGGTTGATCCGAATAAAGAGGAGAAAACGATACCGACTCCGACCGTTCCAAAGCCAGTACCACCCAAAACAGAAATAGTACCAGATTCAGTACCAGTACCTAAACCGCAAGCGAAACAAGTTACGATCTCAGTAAAAGGTGATGAAGGATACTTATTAGGTGCGAAAAAAATGGATGTACAAGAAGGCGATACTGTTTATAAAGTATTACAACGTACAGGTTTAGATGTGGATGCAATGGGTTCTAAAGGTGATATTTACGTAAAAGGTATTAATGATTTATATGAAAAAGATGTAAATGATAATAGTGGATGGAAATATCGTTTGAACGGTTCGTTTCCAAACTATAGTGCGGGTGTAGTTACAGTGAAGCCAGGAGATACAATCGAATGGGTGTATGTATACTAAATTAAGAAAGGCATTCGGTAAAGGACTATGAAAATAAGTTTTTCTTCTTTACATCCTTTTGTGAATTTTTTCTATTATATCGGGGTGATGATACTATGTATGATGTGTCTTCATCCTCTTTTTTTAATTGGAGCAATTCTATTAATCGTTATAATTAATGTGATGCAAGGGAATAGCGAAAAGATAAGAAAGATGTTACCGAGCACAATTGTTTTCTTTTTTATGGTCATTTTATTTAATTCGTTATTAACACATAGAGGTCGAACTACGTTATTTTGGTTAGGTGATAGCCGCATTAAGCTTGAGGCGATTATGTATGGAGTCGTAATGGGGTTATTATTAGTTGCGATTATGTTTACGTTTGCTTCGTATAATGATATTATTTCAAGTCATAAATTTTTATATTTATTTTCTAGAATTTCACCGAAAGTAGCATTGTTAACGATGATTACAGTGAGGTTTGTTCCTTTGTTTATGAGGCGATTACAGAAAATAACACTCGTCCAAAAAACGAAAGGTGTACAAGTAGACGCAGGTTCCATTGTGGAACGGGTGAAAAATGGTATGCAACTATTGCAAGTATTATTAATTTGTTCGTTAGAAGATGCACTGCAAACGGCAGATTCTATGCAAGCTCGCGGATTTGGTGTAACGAAGCGTACGACATATATTCGGTATAGAATGGAAAGACGAGATTGGTATACGCTTAGTTATTTAAGTATTCTATTTATAATTGCTATTGTATGTAGTACGTATGGCGGAGGAAAGTTAATCATTTATCCGAAAGTCGAATCTATTCTATTTCAGCAATACGATGGAATGATGTTTGGCGTATTTACGATGTTTATTAGTCTACCAATTATAATGGAAGGAAGGGAATGGGTATGGTGGCGCATGCAGAAATAAACAATTTATCATTTGTATATGCTGATGAAAACGAATATGCGTTACAGCATATTTCTCTTTCTATTCAAAAAGGAGAGTTTATTGCACTTGCTGGAGGATCAGGTTCTGGGAAGACGACTTTATTAAAACATTTTAAAAAGGAATTACTTCCAATCGGTAAGCGTACTGGAGATACATATTATGATGGTACTTTATTAGAAAATGTACCGGATTTATTATCTGCACAAGAAATTGGTATGGTATTTCAAAATCCAGAAAATCAGCTCGTAATGGATACAGTCATTCAAGAATTAGCATTTTCTTTAGAGAATGTTGGATTACCATCACATATTATTCAAAAACGAATAGCAGAGCTCATTAGCTTCTTAGGATTTCAAGATTTATTGCACCAATCTGTTCATACGTTATCTGGTGGACAAAAACAACTTGTCAATTTAGCTGCCGTACTAGTTATGCAGCCAAAACTATTATTATTAGATGAACCAACAGCGCAGTTAGATCCAATTGCAGCGAAAGAATTTTTAGGATTGTTAAAACGTATTAACGAAGAACTTGGAATTACGATCGTTTTAAGTGAACATCGTTTAGATGAAGTGATACCACTTGCTACGCGCGTTATTTGTATGAATAATGGCCAAATCGTGTATGATGGAAATCCTAAAACGGTTATAGCGAACATGTGGGAAGTAGAAAACTTTCGTCCATTTATTCCGCAAATTCCAAGATTGTTTTTAGAGTGGAATGCAAGAGATATTCCATTTACAGTGCGAGAAGCACAAATGAAACTGAATAACTTTTCAGAGATATCATATGTGAATGAGCCAATAGCACAAAGTGAAAAGCAAGAAGTCATTTTAAGTGCAGAGCATATTTCGTTCCAATATGAAAAAAATAGTCCACTTATTTTACGAGATTTAACCGTATCGATTGAAAAAGGAAAATGGGTAGCTCTCGTTGGGAAAAATGGTACAGGTAAATCTACACTGTTAACGATTTTAGCGGGGTTGCAAAAAGCGAGAAGAGGGAAAGTAAAGTGGAATGGGAAAGTGATACATAAAATTGATTCGAAAGAACGATTTAAAAGGATCGGGTATGTATCACAACATCCGTACTATCATTTTACATTTGATACAGTGTGGGAAGAAGTATATGAACGTGCACGTGAATTATACGGAGAACAAGGAAAAGAAATAGCAGAAGGTATGCTAAAACAGTTTTGGTTGAGCTCGCTTAAAGAACGCCATCCGCACGATTGTAGCGGGGGAGAGCAACAACTACTTGCGTTATGTACAACGTTATTATCAAAGCCGACCTTATTATTACTTGATGAACCGACAAAAGGATTAGATCCATGGAAGAAAGAAAGAGTAGGAGAACTATTTAGGAAGTTGCAAAAAGAAGGTACAACAATTGTAATGGCGACGCATGATATTGAGTTTGCAGCGAAATACGTTGATCAATGTATGATGTTATTTGACGGAGCAGTCATTATGAATGACGCACCGAAAGAATTTTTTAGTGGAAACTTCTTTTATACAACATCTATCAATCGATTCATTCGAAAAGAATTGCCATTTGCATTAACGTGGGAGGATGTGTACGAAGCGTGTCCAAACGATATGTTGCATTCATAGTATGTATTTTTGCAGTAATAATAGGCACATTACTCTTTACGACACTTATCATGGACGGTTATTACATGTTAAGTAGTTTGTTTTTATTAGTTGTTATCATGTTACCGTTTTATATCCGCTTTGAAAGAAAGGCGTTTGTTTCACGTGAAATTGTGCTTGTTGCTGTGTTAGCGGCAATTGCAGCAGTTAGCCGCGTACCCTTTTCGATATTGCCAAGTGTACAGCCGACTTCTTTTGTCATTATCGTTTCTGCGATCGTATTTGGGAGTGAAACTGGTTTTATGATCGGGGCAACAGCGGCTATCGTATCTAACATCTTTTTAGGACAAGGTCCGTGGACGCCGTGGCAAATGTTTTCGTGGGGGATGATTGGTTTTATAGCTGGATTATTACGTAATACATTTTTAATGAAAAAGCTATGGGGAAGACTTCTATACGGATTATTTGTTGGATTTTTATTTGGCTGGATTATGAACTTATGGGGGCTTCTCGGGTTTATAGGTGAGGCAACGTGGGAATCAGTCATTTCGTACTATATTGCAAGTTTTTATTTCGATTTGAGCCATGCGATTTCGAATGTTATTTTCTTACTACTATTTAGTACGTCTTGGATTACGATTCTTACAAGATTCAAAAAGAAATATGGCATATTAGATAAGCATAACATGGCATAGAAAAGCATATTCATATAAGGTAGGGTCGCGACTTACATATTCGTTTGCCTCTTTCATGCTTCTTACATATTGTAAGGAGCATTTTTTATTGTCAAAAAATAGTCCAATATATATCCGTTACTATATAAAATTATTTGTATAATAATAGGTGAGAACTATTTTCAAAAGGGAGGTGTATAGTTAATGAAGTTAGTTATTCCGAAGCAACACGGTGCATGGGCCATGCTCGTTATACCATTTCTATTAAGTGTCATTCTTGGGAAACCTACTATGTATCATATTCCATTGTTTTTAGCATGGTTCTTTATCTATTTAGCTACGTATCCGTTTCTTACGTACATAAAGCAAAGACGAAAAAAAGAGTATTTACATGCAGCAATTGTATATTTTAGCATCGCTTTTGTATTTGGGATGATTTCTCTATTATATGAATGGCGTATTCTTTTATTCGTAGCAGTAATGATTCCATTATTTATTGTAAATATGCATTACGCTCGTCAAAAAAATGAAAGAGCATTACTAAATGATATTAGTGCGATTATTGTTTTCTGTATTGGTGGTTTAGTTAGTTATTATTTTTCAATGAAACTCATAGATAAAACAGCACTATTTATTGCGCTTATATCATTTTTATATTTTTTAGGAAGTACGTTTTATGTGAAAACGATGATTCGTGAGAAAAATAATCCGAAATATCGTTTTATATCTTGGGGTTATCATATTCTGTTAACGATAATCGTGTTTGCTATCAATCCATGGTGCTCTCTTATCTTTATACCGAGTGTCATTCGAGCAATTATGCTGTATGGCAAAAAGATTTCTATTATAAAAGTAGGGGTTTTAGAAATTGCTAATTCTGTATATTTTTTAATTATAACGGTAATAATTATGAAGTATGCCATTTGAAAAAACTTCCCACCTTATGATGGGAAGTTTTTTCAATCTTGTTCTAAAATATGAACGGTGTAATCACAGCGTTGAATAGCTTGTTCGATCGCATAAAGTGATTGTTCAATACGTGCGCGATTAAAATCTTTTTCAACAGTTTGTAGTGCTTCTTCTAAACAATGTTTTGCTTCTTGTAATGATTGAAAAGAATCTTGTACATATCCGCGAGCATTTTGATGCATTTCATACTCCTCCTTAAATATTCATATATGTATAGTATGAACGGTAAAGAAGAAAATATTATTTGTTATATTTGTTTGACAATTAAAATGAAATTACGTATAGTAAGAATTAAGTGAATATTTTCTTATCCAGAGAGGTGGAGGGACTGGCCCGATGAAACCCAGCAACCGCGATGCAGGTGCTAATTCCAGCAGAACATATTTGTTCTGGGAGATAAGACGAAGATATATACGTAACTTCTTCTTATCGGAGAGGTTTTTTTGTTGCAAAAAAACCGATTACGAAAATTTATATTAAGAAGAAAGGGGTTGCGCATTACTGTGACACTCGAAAAATACGTAAAACTGCGTAGTACAGTTTATGAATATATGATAGAGCAAGATAAGCCAATATCATTGTTAGATATTCAAGAACATATCGTTTCGCATCATGAAGGAAAATTCACGAAAAAGATGTTACATCAATTTTATTTATCAAGACTATTAGATGAACTGAAACTGGATGGGAAAATTACATTAGCTGATGAATATCTCTATACTGAAAAAGGGGTATTGTATAAGGCGGGAAAAGGGAGCTAAGCTCTCTTTTTTTTGAAGTATGTAGAGTAAAAGACTGCTTAAGCAGCCTGATACAGGGAATGGTGTTGAGTGTGTAGTGTCAAAGATTGAATGTGCCTGAAAGAGGCACTTCATATCGGCTGCAAATGAAAAGAGACACCTCCGCCGAATAGGTGTCAGTCATTTTGTCATATAGACTTGCTATTTGACAGTTATTAGAATAACATGCAGGGTTTTGGAAGTCAAAAGGGAATTAAAGGAAGAGGTGCTGTTATGTACGCTTACTTATTAAAAGAGTTATATAGGTATATTCCGAAACACATTATTGATAGAGGTTATGAATATTATGAAGAAGGACATGTAGAAGATGTTGAAATACATAATAATAAAGTATTTGCGTTTGTGACTGGTAATGCAGGAAATTATGAAGTAGTGATAGAAATGGAGGATTTTTCGGAAAGTAGCTGCGAATGTCCATATGAAAACTATTGTAAACATATGGCGGCAGTTGTTTATGATATTCAAGGTGCTGGTGAAAGTACGGTGAAAGAGAAACTGAAAGATTTAGACAAGGAAGAGTTACTTACAGTATTAAACCGTTTATTACAAAGTTCGAAAAACGTGCAAATTGTAGAGAAGATGTTAAAGAAGGGGAAACTTTAACTTATAGAGGGAGTTGTTTTGTAGTGAATGTACTAATTGTATACGCTCATCCTAGTCCTTCCAGTTTTAATGCGGCGATTTTAAAACATGTGCAAAAAGGATTACAAGAAACTAATCATTCGGTTAAGGTACTTGATTTATATAAAGAACAATTTGATCCAGTCCTTGTATTTAATGAGGAGAAGAAAAGACGTGATTTAGTAAATGAAGAAGAGACAGATCGGTATAGAATGTTAGTGGAAGAGGCGGATATGCTTCTCTTTATATATCCAGTATGGTGGTGGGGGATGCCTGCAATTTTAAAAGGGTTTATTGATCGTATTTTTGTAGCTGGATTTGCTTATAAATATGAAGGTGCTCTGCCGAAAGGATTATTGAAGAGGAAAAAAGCATGGGTAATTAATACGTTAGACTCACCGTTATGGTACGTCGCACTATTATATCGATCAGCAGATTGGATTATGATGAAAAGAGGCGTGTTACGCTTTTGCGGCATTCGCAATATAAAACGATCTGTTTTTCAATCTGTGAAAACGAGTAAACGAGAGAAGCGGGAAAAGTGGTTATTACAAATAGAAGAAAAGGCTCGTACATTATGAATGAAATGGAACGTATTATAAAGTGTTGTCAGTATGATAACGAACTTTTTCGTACATATATTACATGCTTACTTCAATTGAAGAAATGTAGTGAAACGTTTCAACAAATTCAAATTCAATTAAGAAATGATTATTTAATAAGAGGAATTTGTGAAAGAGAAGTTGATGAGGTAGTAAGAGGAAGTAAAGAATACGAAACATATTTTCTTCCTAAAGCGTTACAGTGGAATTTCTTGAGGGAAAATCCACATTTAATTGAAAAAGTATGTGAAGATTTTTTTGCATTTGAGGCATTACATCTTACGGACATAGAATGGAAGATGATTGTAAATTGCATGGGAAATAAAGTGAAACTTTAATCAGTGGGGGGTGTTTTCTCCCACTGATTATTAGTTGAACCAATCGGGCATTTACGGGCAGTTGATCTCCCGCCTAACTGCTTTGCTTCAACTGGATATAGTTGGGAGTTTTACTGCTCGTTAATGCGGGGTAAATAATTTATTATGTAAAAAAGCTAGTATAAAACTAGCTTTTCGTTTAAATAAATAAGAAGCATAGACTAATGATAAATCCTGCATATAGTAAGTTAACAACGCAAAATCCCATAATATCACGAGCACCTAAACCAGCTATCGCTAATGCCGGTAATGCCCAGAATGGTTGAATCAAATTCGTCCAAGCATCGCCCCACGCAATTGCCATTGCTGTTTTTGCAGCAGGTACACCAAGTTCAGCGCCAGCTGGAATCATAATGGGTGCTTGCACAGCCCATTGACCACCACCAGATGGAACGAAAATATTAACGATGCCAGCACTTAAAAAAGTGAAGAGCGGGAAAGTCGTTTCGTTTGAAATGCTAATAAAGAAATTCGAAATAGCTCCTCCAAGTGAAAGTCCTTCACTATTTGCTCCAATCATCATTCCCATAATTCCAGCATAAAACGGAAATTGAAGTAAAATACCAGAAGCACTTTTCGTAGAGTCTGAAAAGGCACGAATATATTGAATCGGAGTATGGTGGAAAATAAGTCCAGCAATTAATAACATAAAAATAACGATGTCTAGCGTAAGGTTAAAGCCTTTCGTATAAAAGTAATTGAAAATATAAATGAGACCTAACAATCCGACGCAAAGTGTAATAATGATGCTATTTTCCATTTTCTCAGCGAACGTATTGTTTCCTACTTCTTGGGCGGCAGCTTCTTCATGGAATACGCTAGGATCTACAGTTATCGTATGTTTTTCATCTGGATGCATCGCTTTATTAATGAGAGGCATCGTAACGAGAAAAATAATAACTGGCACAAGTGCGTATGGTGAGAATAACGTTTCTGTTATTGGAATTGCTTCTTTAATACTTCCAGCTGTCGTTTTAATTAACGTTTCACCGCCAGTTGCTAACGTAAGAGGAATAGAAGCAGAAAGCCCCGCATGCCAAATGAGAAACCCAGAATAAGAAGAGGCAATGGCTAGTCTATAATCTAATCCTTCCAGCTGCCGTGCCACTTCTTTTGCATATAAAACAGATACAACAATACCAAATCCCCAGTTTATGTATGCCCCTAGTAAACTTACAATTGAAATGGCAATAATACCTTGTCCATTCGTTTTTGGTAGCTGTGCAGCTTTCGTTAATCCTTTTTTAATAAGAGGCGCGTTTGCTAAAGCAGATCCTGTCACGAGTACAAGAGCCATTTGCATAGAAAAGGCGAGTAGTCCCCAAATTCCATTACCCCAATGATTAATCATTTCCACAGGTGTTTGGTGCGTTGCAAACATGCCGAAGAAGATAACAAAAACAGTTAATAAACATGATAAAATAAACGGCTCTGGCAAGAAACGTTGCACTAAGGCGACGCAACCATTTGTAAAAGAACGAAACAAAATAGATCAACCTCCTTATGTATGTGTATTACAATTATTCGGGGTTGATTGAGTAATACCCTTTAATATATAGAAAATTCAGATATTTTCGATAAGAGTAGTACCATCATCACCCTGACAGAAAAAGTTGCTTTTCCTCAATATGAAATATTGCATATAAAAATGAATTGATGCAAATGCAAAAGCTTATTATAATGAAAGCATAAATATACAACACATCTTAATGCAGCAAAGAGGAGGAAATAATATGGAAATCGCAATGGCAGTATTAAAATTTTTAGGTGGAGTAATTCCTTTAGTTCAAGAACTTTTAAAAGCGTTTATGTAAGTTTATTAGTTAGCTATCATGTATCCATCATTATTATATCTTATTAAAAAAGAACGGGGTGATTTTTCTGAACATTAAGAAAAATATCAAGAGAAGAAAGTTCCTTACATGTTTATTAGTTAGTCTATGCACGATTCATTATTCGTCTATTTCTTTTGCAGAAACAAAAATCGGTAATGCAAATGATATAACTAAAAATGCTAGTAGCATTGATACTGGTATAGCAAACCTTAAATATAATAATCAAGAGGTTTTAGCTGTAAATGGTGATAAAGTAGAGAGTTTTGTTCCGAAAGAAAGTATCAATTCAAATGGTAAATTTGTAGTAGTGGAACGCGAGAAAAAATCACTTACAACTTCACCAGTCGATATTTCGATTATTGATTCTGTGGTGAATCGTACGTATCCAGGAGCGGTACAACTTGCAAATAAAGCTTTTGCAGACAATCAACCGAGTTTATTAGTGGCTAAGAGAAAGCCTTTGAATATTAGTATAGATTTACCTGGCATGAGAAAAGAAAATACAATCACTGTCCAAAATCCAACATATGGTAATGTGGCTGGAGCAGTAGACGATTTAGTATCTACTTGGAATGAAAAGTATTCTGCAACACATACGTTACCTGCAAGAATGCAGTATACAGAATCTATGGTTTATAGTAAATCACAAATCGCAAGTGCTCTTAATGTTAATGCGAAATATCTTGATAACAGTCTAAACATTGATTTTAACGCGGTTGCAAATGGAGAGAAAAAAGTGATGGTAGCGGCATATAAGCAAATATTCTATACCGTAAGTGCTGAACTACCTAACAATCCATCCGATCTGTTTGATAATAGTGTTACTTTTGATGAGTTAACTCGTAAAGGAGTAAGTAATTCAGCTCCACCTGTCATGGTTTCAAATGTAGCTTATGGTAGAACGGTTTATGTAAAATTAGAAACAACATCTAAGAGTAAAGATGTACAAGCTGCTTTTAAAGCTTTACTTAAGAATAACAGTGTCGAAACGAGTGGACAGTATAAAGATATTTTTGAAGAAAGTACCTTTACTGCTGTAGTATTAGGCGGAGATGCGAAAGAGCATAACAAGGTTGTTACAAAAGATTTCAATGAAATCCGAAATATCATTAAAGATAATGCTGAATTAAGTTTTAAAAATCCAGCATACCCAATTTCATATACAAGCACTTTCTTAAAAGATAATGCAACTGCTGCAGTTCATAACAATACAGATTATATCGAGACGACAACTACAGAATATTCAAGTGCTAAAATGACACTTGATCATTACGGTGCTTACGTTGCTCAATTTGATGTATCTTGGGATGAATTCACATTTGATCAAAATGGGAAAGAAGTACTAACACATAAAACATGGGAAGGTAGTGGTAAAGACAAAACAGCCCATTACTCTACAGTTATTCCTCTTCCACCAAATTCAAAAAATATAAAAATCGTAGCAAGAGAATGTACAGGTCTTGCATGGGAATGGTGGAGAACAATTATTAATGAACAAAATGTTCCGTTAACAAATGAAATAAAGGTTTCAATTGGAGGAACAACATTATATCCAACTGCTAATATTAGTCATTAGGTTGGAGCAAAGCGCCCTGTTTATAGGGCGCTTTTTACTTGTTTGAAAGAATATCGGTGTTTTCAGATGTATTATAATCAATTCGCAAATCTTGTAATTATATTTTTTAATGGCTGTAATTGCATTTCCCATTATTAAATCCTATAAATTTAGCCTATCTTAGGTTGATAGTGATGCATGGTGCCTCCATGTATATAAATGCATTTTGTCGAAATTATTAAAAAGGGGAATTTTTCTATTTGAAGAACTAATAATTGATTGTCAATATGTATTAGAAATCTCAATCTAAACTAAAGGAGAACAAAATGGGACAAAACAATAAGGGCTTTTCTGAAACAGGATTGCGCAAAATGCGCAATATATTGGCGCGGCATGTCGATTCTGGAAAGATTCCTGGGCTCGTCGCCTTAGTCAGCCGAAACGGCGAGACGCACGTCGAAGCGCTTGGAACAATGAGGCATGATGGTGGTGCACCAATGCGTCGGGACACGATTTTTCGATTGGCGTCCACTAGCAAGCCAATCGCAGTTTCACCGGTAATGGTTTTGCTCGATGAGTGCAAACTGCATTTAGACGACCCAGTAGACAAATGGCTACCGGAACTCGCCGACCGACAAGTGTTGAAACAGCCCGATGGCCCGCTAGAAGAGACCGTCCCAGCACGGCGTCCTATCACTGTACGAGACTTGTTGACCTCAACATTCGGGCTCGGAGTGGATCTCACGTTGATGGGTTCTCCAATCATGAACGCGTTCTTCGAGAGTGGGATATTCGACACGCCAGGGCAGGATATGCCCGATCCAGATGAGTTTATGCGTCGCTTAGGTGCACTTCCGCTAAGCTATCAGCCCGGAGAGCGGTGGCAGTATCATATCAGTATAGAAGTAATCGGCGTTCTTGTCGCCAGGGTCACGGGTCAGACGTTCGAGTCGTTCTTGCACGAACGCATATTTGATCCACTAGGAATGAAGGACACTGGATTCTACGTACCTCAGCTCAAGATTGACCGGCTTCCACCAGCCTTCAACCCCAATCCGCAAACAGGTGAATTCATCGTGTGGGATGAGGGAGCGGGTGGACGTTACAGCAAACCTCCAGCATTCCAAGCAGGCGGTGGTGGGTTGCTTGGAACCGTCGACGATTATCACGCGTATTTGCAGATGCTTTTGAATAAAGGGATGCACGGCACTAAACGGATCTTGTCTAGGCCTGCAGTCCAGCTGATGACCACCAACCGTCTTACTCCTGAACAACAAGTATACCGAGACGATTTGGCCAAAAATAACGTCCATTTGTCGTTCGGACAAGGGATCCAAGGTGGCTGGGGCTTTGGGATGGCGGTACGTACCTATCTTGGAGACTACGCGTCTATCGGTCAATTTGGCTGGGATGGCGGAACCGGTACTTCAGCTTACGCTGATCCAGATAAACAGTTTATTGGAATTCTGTTCACCCAGGTTGGGATGTCCATTCCGGCCCCATCGCATCTTATCCAAGACTTCTGGACCACGGCTTACCAAGCGATCGAAGACTAGGGTATCGTTTAAAGGAAAACGCCAAGACGGATAGTACGATCGACATCATGGTTAAAAGTTAGGATAGGACCGTGTTGGAAGTACTGCGGTAACAGTTGGGCATTATTAATAATAGCACAACAAAAAATCCTCTTGGATGCAAGAGGATTTTTTTATTGGGAATAGTAAGGACGAGAGGAGGTGCATTACATATGGGAAAAGGT
Organism: Bacillus cereus group sp. MYBK79-1; assembly: GCF_051915365.1. NCBI lineage: Bacteria > Bacillati > Bacillota > Bacilli > Caryophanales > Bacillaceae > Bacillus > Bacillus cereus group sp. MYBK79-1. The sequence continues at coordinate 66,912 of NZ_JBQAEO010000017.1, forward strand.
AGAAGTAATAATGCTGGTAAAAAGCAACCGAATTTCGATGATTCATCTAATTTCGCTAAACAAAGCCAACCGACAGAAAAGAAGAAGAAGTAAAAAAAGGATCTCTCTTGATAAAGAGAGATCCTTTTTTTAATATATTGACGTTTCGGCACAACATATCGATTGCTCAACCAAATAGTCATTATAGTCATTCATGCAAGGCTTAAACTCCTTCGAATGGAAGTTAATTTAATATTATTGTCCTGCTTTTTATAATGCTTATTCACGTTTACCTTATTTAAAAAGCCAATAAAAAAAAGACACGTTTCCTAAATAAACGAGCTCTTAATGGAGTATTATCTTTATTTTGAGCATTTAATAAAATTCTCCAATTTATATTTTACTCTAATAGTCTATGAAATTTAATTAATTAAATGTAAAATTTACATAGTAAGTTATAAGAATCTATGAAGAACTTTAAATATATTATTCTACAATTAGGCCAAATTATAGAGTGCAAGTTCTACTAGGTTTAAAACTATTGAGAGACATGAGGAGAGGATTACATTGACTATTTATGAGCAATTCATAGAGGCTCTTAAAGAAAAAATAGGCGATACTGTAACATCGGCAGAGATAAAGGACAGATTAATAACAAAATTTAATACGAAACCGGGGAGTATTAATCCTGCTGATTATTGTTATAACCGTTATAACAAAGGGAGAGCTGTTAATAAAAATCTGTTTATATATATAAATAAAAAAACTTACAGATATGTAGGTGAAAATTATCCTTATACAGGATTAGTTTTTCACAAACCTAAAGGGCCAGATTGTGAATATGTTGTAGGTGAGTGGGAGAATGGGAAACTTCTTTTCTATAAGGAAAAAATAGGAATCTCACAAATTAAAAAATTATATGAGGCATACTTTGAAATGTTACGATTTGAAATGAATGTTCTTGGTTGTAAGGCGACTGAATTAAGGCATCTTATAGGTCGTCTAGGTGAATTTTTTTGTGTTCTTTACACAAATGGTGAGCTATCCAAAGTGACGAATCAGCATGGATATGATGTCATTAAAGATGGGCGAAGAATAAGTGTTAAAACAACTGCCCAAGAAAAAGGATTTATCACGATCAATCAAAACACATTTGACCAATTGGATGATTTCTTCGTAGTTCAGTATAAAGATGATGATTTGAAACTATTATTTTATGGGCCAAAGGAAGAGATTCCATCGCTTAGACCATATGGGAATACTTATGAGGTTGATATCTCTTCTTTAAAGAGAGTAGAAAAGACACTCCTATAAGGGGGTCTTTTTTATACTTTTTTTAGCAGAAGCAAGCAGCTCCAACGATGATTAATAAAATAAACAATACATCTAATAAAGAAAATCCTTCAGAAAAACCGCAACTACCGCTAAATCCCATAATAGTTCTTCCTTTAATAAGAGGGAACAATAGGGGGATGCTCATGTATTTACATTCTAAACAAAAACATATTTGGAGCCACTTTGCGTTCTTATCATTAATTTTAACTTTTTGTTCAGGATTACAAGCTCTAGCATTTTGGACAATCCGTTTAGATTTCGATATTTCTTGGTGGATTCCTAATTTATATTTATTAGTTTACCCATGCTTCTTTTTAAAAAGTGTTTGGAGAGAGTGTGGATGGTATGAGACGAACATGAGAAAAGAATTCATTTAATATAAGAAAGATAGGATTTTTAAGTACATTTGAATTCTAGATTCTACAACATTTCAGCTTCAAGATCAGTTTTTTCACTAGCCATACAGCAGAAGTCAAAAGGGGAGTTAAACAATTTTGGAATGAAGATAGCCGGTGTTTCCTTAACGTAGGAAACATCGGCCTGTATTATTTATATTGAGTTAGTTTACGTTTCTGGAATAATTGTAATAGCGACAGTCCGAACTGGGGCCTCTTTTTCGTCGCCTTTACTTTGTGTATGGTAGTATTTATTCATTAATTCGTTAAGTTCGTTTTGAAAGCTCATAAAGTGTTCTGCATCGAGCATTAATTCCACAACAGAAAAAGTAGCATTATCTTCTTGACTGTTTTGTTCCTCTAATTTCTTAAGGTAACTTTGATATTGTGTCATAAGTGATAACTGATAATAGGAAATGTAATTTAACTTTTCATCATCAGATAATCCTTTCCACTCACTTCCTTCAATTTTTGCATCTTCTTCATTGATTGCGTAATATTTTTCAGAAACAGATTTTACCTTTTTTTCGTTAATTACATGGACGATACCAGAATCAACCATAGTTTGTAGCTGTCTATATAGTGTTGCTTGTGGTACATTTTTAATGATTTTTACCATTTCTAATGGTGTTAGTCCATTTTCTTTATTTCTCATTAATACTTGGCAAATCTTCATTCTTACTGGATGCATTAAGACTTCAACTTTATTACTCACTATATATCACCTTATTCATTATTTATTCTCATTATAAATAATGAGAATAATGTTTGCAATGCATCTGCTCTTGATTTATCATTATTATTATCAATAATGATAATGAGTTAGGAAGGAGTGATAAAAATGCAACTACATTATGGATGGAATGATCTTAAAGACATGGATATTATGGCGTTTCTCCCGATCATATTGCCGGTTATTGTAGTCGGGGCACTTTTAGTTTCCATTGCATTAATTGATTTATACCGAAATAGAAAAACAAGAAAAAATGTACTTGTATGGTCGCTAATTATTATTTTCGTTAACGTATTGGGACCTATTCTGTACTTTGTTATAGGGAGAAAGGACGGTGAGAAATTATGAAATTAGAGATTAGAAATGTAACAAAATCATTTAAAGGAAAAATTGCTGTCAATAATTTCTCGATGGAACTGCAAACAGGGGAATGTGTAGGGTTAATCGGACCAAATGGAGCAGGGAAATCTACATTAATAAAAGTGATTTCAGATCTTATTAATCCAGATGTTGGTGAGGTGTTATTGAATGGGATAAAAATATCAAAAATGAAAAGGGAAATTGGCTACTTACCGCAATACCCTAATTTTTTTCATTGGATGACAGCGCGAGAAACTCTTATGTTTATGGGGCAAATTTCAGGGATGAAAAAAGAAGTATTGTCAAAGTCGATACCAGAAATTTTGGAGAAAGTTGGATTAAGTGGAGAAGAAGGTTCAAAGGTGAGTACCTTTTCTGGGGGAATGAAACAAAGACTCGGTATTGCACAAGCATTATTACATAAACCTTCGCTTATTGTAATGGATGAACCAGTATCCGCATTAGATCCAATAGGCAGAAGGGAAGTATTAAATCTGATTGAAGAAATAAAAAAAGATACGACTATTTTATTATCAACCCATATATTGAGTGATGCAGAAGAAATCTGTGAACGATTTGTCATGATTAAAGATGGAACAAAGATAGAAGATACAACAATTACTGAGCTTTTACACCGCAATAGTGAAAATAAATTAATCATTGAAATTACAGCTAAAGACCGAAAGTGGATTGACGTTGTAAAAAATTTTCCCTATGTGAAGGATGTAGAAGTGATTGGACGTAAAGTCAAAGTGAAGGTTGAGAGTATCGAAATAAATAAAAATATGTTACTGCAAAATGCACTCGAACATAAAGTGAACATCGTTAAATTTGAAATGAGCAACGATACTTTAGAAGAAATTTTCTTGAAATTGGTGGTGCAAAAATGAATAACTCAATGATATTGATAAAAAAAGAATGTGTTCAAATGTTACGTGATTTTAAGATCATTTGGCTACCAATTGTTTTTATATTTTTAGGTGCAACACAGCCAATAGTAACTCATTATTTACCAGCAATTCTAGAAGCATTAGGTGGGGGACAGGGAATTAACATTGATCCGAGTATGACAGCACAAAAAGGAGGCGAAGTACTAGCGAGTACTTTAGGGTCTCAGTTTGATCAGCTCGGACTTATGATTCTAGTAATCTCTATGATGGGTGCCATTCAAACAGATAAAGCTAACGGTATGTTAGCCTTTATTTTAACAAGACCTGTTACGGTTACTTCGTATATAGCTGGGAAAATAGTATCAAATTATGTAATAGTAGCGCTTAGTGTAATGATTGGATACTTTACTTCTTATCTATATACAAACTATCTTTTTACTGTTGTTCCATTTTTGCACATGATTACTGGATTACTATTTTATTTAATTTGGGTTCTTTTTATCGTATCTTTCACAACTATGATAAGTGCTATTTTTCACAGTCAAGGTATTATTGCGCTAATTTCAATTGCTTTTCTTTTAGCTTGTAGAATAATCGTCGGTTTGATTCCAATAATAGATCAGGTTAATCCAGCCAGTATGAGTAAACATGCAATGGAAATGTTAGTCACAGGGGTATTGGATACACCCGCAATGGTCAATGTACTACTAACGATTATGTGGATTTTATTGACGCTCTTCGTAACAAATTATTGGATTGCTAATAAAAAATTCACGTATGAATAAGCAGAGGATAACTATGATGAGGGGATTTATAAAATAAACACCCCAATAAGAAAAAGCTTCCACTACTGTGGAAGCTTCTCTAAATGATGGGCAATATCAATATACATATTTGAGTAAACTGAATGTATTTCATTACTTGGCGTAGCGTTAGAAGAGAAGTGGACAATGACCATATTTGCTTTCGGATCGATGTAAAGTGTTTGTCCGTAACTACCTAACACTTCAAAAGCACCTTGTTCATTGTGCGGAATCCACCATTGATTATGATAAGAAATGGAAGTGCCAGGGCCAACTGCAAGTTCACCTTCTTGGACATTTTTTATATCTTCAGTAATAGAAGAAGGGAGAATTTGTTTTCCGTTATATTCCCCGTTGTTTAGTAGTAATTGCCCGAATCTAGCCATATCTCTAGCAGTTGCATTTAAGCCAGCGCTTGCTTGTTCTATTTTTGTTTCATCTGTAACGTAATACGCGTTTTCTTCCATACCAATTTGAGACCATATGCGTTCGCTAATATTTTCTGCTAATGATTTACCCGTGATCGTTCGAATAACCCAAGCGAGTGTTTCGGCTGATCCGTTATCGTAAGAAAAATTGGAACCAGGCGGTGCAGTTTCTTCCGCTTCTCGTAACATATCATAAATCTTCATTGGACCTTCGTAGTTTTTGCCCCGAGGTAAAATATTGCTCGCTAAATATAGTTGTGCATCTTGATTTTCTAACGCTGGATGTTCATATCCGTGAGTAGGGTACTGTGCAGAAACTTGCATATCCATTAATTGCTGAAGCGATGCATTACCGAACGGTGTATTTTTTAATTCTTTTATATATGTGTCAGCTGTTTTTTCTAAGTCAATACGGTTTTCTTCAGCGAGAGATTGTATAATTGCACCGGTAAAGACCTTTGCTAATGACGCCATGCCATGAGGTTTACTCTCGTTATATTCATTGAAATATCGTTCATAAACAAGCTGTCCATTATGTACAACGACAAAAGCATCTGTTTTATTATCGTCTAAAAGTTTTTTTAGAGGAGTCGTTCCAAATCTACGCTCCACAGTAAAATCGTCTAAGTTTTGCGATGCAGTAGGGAAGTGGAAAACGTGATCCGGGTTATTTTTCACCTCGTTAATTAAAGTGAATTCTTTCATATGTGTATACGACCAACGTAAGTACGGGTCATCTAACCAATTTTTCTTCGTCACGTTATTTTTCGATGGGATTGTTTTATTATGTTTGAAGTATGTAAAACCAAGCCCTGTAATTACAAATATGAATGTGATTATGAGTAAGAGTAGGGGAGATTTTTTAAGTTTCATAGGGGTCCCTCCTTTTTATTTCTATTATAAGTATACGCTTCTAGTGAAAGAAATACAAAATAAGGAAAGTAAACGGGGAAGTTTACTTTCCTTATTCGTATTAAGCGGAAACTTTTCCGTCTGTAAGTTGTTTCTTGAATTTTTGTTTTCGTCCGTGTAATCCATAATAGAGAAGTAAAGTGAAAGCAACGATAATAGCTGCGATAAAATACATATTATGATAACTTGATTTCGCTGCGACGATACCTAAAATAAAAGAACCAAAACCGAGACCACTATCAAAGAATGAGAAGTACGTAGCTGTCGCAGAACCTCGTCGATGGTTTGCAGCGGCAGAGATCGCAATCGTTTGGAAACTTGGAATTAATGTCCCGTAACCTAAACCGATTAACATACCTGCGCCAAGGAACCAAAACGGAGTTTGCGCTTGGCTTAAAATGAACATCCCAATTGTGAAAATAATGATAGCTGGGTAAACAAGTACATTTTCACCGAAGCGATCAAAAATCTTTCCTGTAAATGGACGAGAAATTACAACAACGAGTGCGTATACAATAAAGAAGTAACTAGCAACTTCTCCTAAACCGATCTCTTTCGCATAAATAGGAATAAAGGATAAAATACCACTATAAGAAAAGGCTAAAACAAATCCTGTCAGAGCGATCGGAATAGAGGATGGTTCAATTAAGTCCTTCCATTTCATTTTTTCTCGTTTTTGTTTGCTTACTGGCACTTCATGCGGAATATTTACAAGTAGTCCTAATAAAAATGCAAGCAATGAAAATACGGAACAAACGATAAATAGTACAGTAAATGAAAAATGAGAAATGATTGTTAAACCTAAAAAAGGACCAATTACCATCGGCAAACTCATGAATACGCCGAAATAGGCAAGTGCTTCGCCTCTTCTATGAGCTGGCGCAACATCTGTGACAATCGTACCAGTTGCAGTTGTTGCCATACCGAACCCAATACCATGCAAGAAGCGAAGGGCAAGTAATAAAAATAAACTTTGTGCACCGAAATACATAACAGTAGCAGCTAAAAATAATGACAGTGAAATAAATAAAATTTTCTTTCTCCCTAATTCATCGAGCCATTTTCCTGTAAATGGTCTACATAAAACAGATGAAATAAGAAAAACAGTTGCAACTAAACCAATTTCCTCAGGTTTTCCTTTTAGACCGTCTATTACATAGACAGGCAGAGTAGTCATAAGCATATAAAATGTTAAGAAGAGAAATAGACTACTAAAACAAGTTCCGAGGAAATCCTTCGTCCAAAGTTTTTCACTTTGCATTGTCATCCCTCCAATTTAATCTAAGTTTTTAATAATTTGTTGTAACACTTGAAATGCTTGATGTAACTCATCTTTGTTAATACCATCTAGCGTTGTTTCTTCAAAAGTATCAACTTCTTCTTGCCATATCGGAATCATTTTTATCGCTGTTTCTGATAAAGAAATGAGTTTCTCACGGCGATCTTTTCCTTCAGTACGAATAATCCAACCCATCGTCTCCATACGTGTTAACGTACGAGTCATCGTTGGTGATTCAACATTTAAATACTGACATAATTCTGTTTGTGTACAAGAACCGGTTTGATTAATGCGGAAAATAACAGCCCATTGTGCACTAAATAGCCCAGTTGGAGATACGCGTTCATTAAATTTTTTTGTGAATTTTCGAGAAGTCTGGCTGACAATGTGAAAAAAATGTTGTTTTTCGTCCATATAGTTAGATCCTTTCAAATTAGTTACCTAGCTAACTATATCCTTTTTTATTATAATTGTCTAGTAATAGACATGTTGATTTATGTAAAAAATTCGTATAGCTTTTTTGTTGAGAACATACATTCTGCATGTTATTCTTTAAGTAAGTAAAGAATTTTCTTTCTATTAAAAAGAATGGGGGAACTTGTGATGATTAAGCCTGCAACAATGGAGTTTGTTTCACTATCGAACGGAGAAACGATTGCGTATCAGGAAGTTGGAAGGCAAAATACAGAAATTCTTGTACTCATTCACGGGAACATGACATCGTCACAACACTGGGATTTAGTTATTGAAAAACTGCAAGATCAATACCATATTTACGCTCTTGATTTAAGAGGATTTGGCCAATCAACATATAATAAATCGATAGATTCATTACAAGACTTTGTAGGAGATGTAAAACTATTTATCGATCAATTAAAACTAGAGAAATTTTCATTAATGGGCTGGTCAATGGGCGGTGGTGTTGCGATGCAATTTACAGCGAATCATCCAACATTTGTCGAAAAGTTAATTTTAGTAGAATCAGTGGGCATGAAGGGATATCCAATTTTTAAAAAAGATATTAACGGGCAACCGATTGTATCAAGTTTAGTAAAGACGAAAGAAGAAATCGCGCAAGATCCCGTACAAATTGCTCCAGTGCTAGATGCGATAAAAAATATGAATAAATTATATTACCGTACAGTATGGAATCTATTAATATATACACATAATCAACCGGAACCGGATCGTTATGAAAAGTATTTAGACGATATGTTAACGCAGCGTAATTTCGTAGATGTGAATTATGCGCTCATTACATTTAATATTTCGGATGAACATAACGGAGTTGTAGAGGGAAATAAGAAAATTCATCATATTAAAGCTCCGACACTCGTCATACAAGGTGACAGAGATTACGTCGTACCGCAAGTAGTCGGTGAGGAATTAGCAAAACATTTACCGAATGCAGAGTTGAAGGTGCTAGAAGATTGCGGCCATTCGCCGTTTATTGATTGTTTAGATGTATTTATAAAGCATGTAGAGGACTGGTTAGAATAGAAACAATCCCCGAAATGAAAGGTATTAGGGGAGATTATCCATGCATCATCCGTTCTTCATTGCACATTCGCCATATAATCATCATGTATATACAAAAATGATGATAGCTCCGCTGTATATGCAAGTTTCACCAGCTGTAGTTCCTTTACAACTGCAATACCCGCAGCCACCAATCGCTAGTGCACAGCAATACGCGTATGAAACTGCTTTTTATAAACATCCGTATTTCAAGCAATTCCATAATAATGTGAAAGCACAAGTTTGGGAAGGATAAGAAGCTAAAAGATTCATTCTTTTAGCTTCTTTTTAATTGCGAATATTCGTACACGCATTTGCAGAAACAGTTTATAATGAAAGGTGGAAAGCGTGAGAAGGAGAGGGAAAGAGATGTCGATGCGTTTTACGTTTTGGATTATGGTTGGAATTGTAGCAATCTCAGGTTTATCACAAGGGATGCTCTTACCGGCCATTGCAATGATTTTTGAACAAGAAGGGGTTAGTTCAAGTATTAATGGTATTCATGCAACGGCATTATATATTGGGATATTAGTTATTTCACCGTTTCTTGAAAAACCGATGCAAAAGTTTGGAATGAAGCCAATTATCGTTATTGGTGGGTTTCTCGTTGTTATATCATTATTCTTTTTTACACAAACTTTTTCATTTTGGGTATGGTTTATTCTTAGATTTCTAGTTGGAGTTGGAGATCATATGCTTCATGTCGGAACACAAACATGGATTACGACAACATCAGACCCAAGTAAAATAGGGAGACAAGTATCGATATACGGTGTATTCTTCGGAATTGGTTTTGCCGTTGGTCCGTATTTAGCGAGCACTGTTCAGTACGGTCTTGCAACACCATTTATGATATCTACTATACTTTGCTTAATAGGTTGGCTTTTACTACTGCCAACGAAAAATGCATTCCCGGCGCAAGATGAAAGAGAAGTGAAGAGTGAATCATCATTTTCTCGTTATAAACAAGTTGTTGGATTAGGATGGATTGCGTTACTAGGACCACTTGCATATGGTGTACTGGAAGCAATGTTAAACAGTAACTTACCAGTATACGCACTTCGAAAAGGATGGTCTGTATCAGAAGTCTCCTTTTTATTACCAGCGTTCGCAGTTGGGGGCATCATTACACAAATTCCACTCGGTATATTAAGTGATAAATACGGAAGAGATCGTATTTTAACGTGGACGTTCAGCGTAAGTACGGGTATTTTCTTGCTAGCAGCTGTATTTGATCAATATTACTGGATCGTCTTTGCCTGCATGTTGTTAGCTGGTATGGTCATTGGATCGTGCTTCTCATTAGGTCTTGGATTTATGACAGATTTATTACCGAGACACTTACTGCCAGCAGGTAATATATTATCTGGAATTGCCTTTAGTTTAGGAAGTATTATGGGACCTGTATTAGGAGGCGTATTTATAGAAAAAATACAGTATACAAGCTTTTTTATTGCGGTTATGATTATAATGGGAATTCTCGCAATGTTATATATCGTCTACATGAAGAATCAATTCGCATCAAGAAAAATAGAAAGTAGGTTAGGGCATGACAAAACAACCTAATAAAAAGAAATTTGAAGTACTCGAAAACGAAACAATTACAGACTGCTTAGCACGTATGGAACAAGAAGGCTACGCACCATCACGTCGCATGGAAGAGCCAATCTTTCATGAAGTGAAGAAAAACGGCAAAACAGAAGTTGAACCGTGCGGTAGAAAGATTGTCTTTGAGGGGAAATTGAAGTAATAAATTATATAAAAAGAATTTGCTTTTGGGTACAAGCAAGATAAAGTGAAACTTTAATCAGTGGGGGTTTTCTTCATCCCCCACCTAACTTCTTTGCTTTCGCTGAATGTTGAGGTGGGGGTCTTACTGCCCATTAAAGCGGGATAAAACATATAGTCACATAAAAAAACGCTGTTGATTTCAATATCAATAGCGTTTTTATTTTTACTAAATATATAGATCAAAATGAATTTCTGCTTGAATGGAACTAGCGAAATCAATAATATCTTTTTGTAAATACATTGCGGGTGATTCGTTATTCTCCACTTGAATGACTACCATAAAAAGAAATTGTAAATCATACTTCTTCTTGAGATGTTTTAATTGTTCTGTTTTTCCTTCAAGGGATTTTAGAATAACATGCAACTCATTATTTATATCGTATGATTGTTGGTATCCAGTGCTTAAAGTCCAAGCAGTTTCTTCTCTATATAGGGTTTTGGTAGATACAAGATTCGGATTATCATGTCTTGCAACAACATCACCTTTTTTATAACTTCTTGTAGGCTCGATACTTAAGGCGTCAGTAATTGCTTCAAAAGGGAATATATCACCAGTTGCACTAAAATAAGTCATAACTTTGGTTTTATCCAGAAAGGTTCCTCCTCTATTATTAAGATATTACTTTTATTACATTATAAAAATTTACGAATGTATTTGCTAGAATATAAATGTGTTTTTTTATTGAATTTTGGCGTTGGTATATGAATGATAAAGCTAGATATATACCTTTGTAGGAAAGAACAATGATACAAAAGTAGGATGATTTCAAATTTATTTATTTGTATGATAAAAACAAAACATATTTTTAAAAATCATAATGTAGGGGAGGGAGAAATATATAATGATACAAAGCATATACGAAACTCATTTACATGTAAGAAATTTAGAAAAGGCGATAGATTTCTATCAAAATAAGTTAGGCTTAACAGTAGCAAAAAAACTATCAAAAAGGCGAGTTGCTTTCTTTTAGGTAGGAGAAAATAAAAAACAAATGCTTGGATTATGGGAAGTACATAGTAATGAAGATTTTGAGATGAAACACTTCGCTTTTCGTGTAGATTTAGAGTTTTTAAAGACTGCTAAATTGTGGTTAGAGAAGCGTGGAATAGAGGTAGTAGGGAGTCAGGGGAAAGGGAATGAAGAGCCAATTGTTCAAAGGTGGATGCCAGCTGCAAGCGTATATTTTCTAGATTGTGATGGAAATAAATTAGAGTTTATTTCTATGTTACATGATGATCCAGATGAATTAGAATATGCCACGTATTTAAGTGAATGGGATGCGGAGCATCAAGAAAAATAAAGTTTAATCAGTGGGCGTTTTATAGATTTGTATTATGTTAAATAGATAGAGACAAATAAAATCCCTCAAGAAAAGGCATGTTCTTGAAGGATTTTTTATGCTTTATATATTTATATTGTTTGTAACTTATTAATTGAATTTATTTTTAGATATTTCAGCGCGTTGAATATAACCATCAGAGAAGCTGAAATAAAGAGAATAGCTTCCTCGATTATATATAAAGCCTTCGCTAGTCATATCCTCTCCGATTCCATCTGGTTCACCAAACCACTCTTTTAATTCGTTGATAGAGATATCCATTTTCACCCATATATATCTAGCGTCCGAAGGGTACATGTCAATATTATAATCGCCGTAGACTGCTATATTAGGTGCATCACATTCTGTACATGGTGCTTGCTTCAAAATATCAGGCACTCCATATTCTTTTTTTACATCAGATAGATCTTTACCCAATGAATTTAATTTAAATGGACCAAACGTCCCATTCTCTAAAGCTGTTGTTAACATTTGTTTCAATTCTTCTTTTGAATTGATGTTGAAATTATAATCTCTGTTTTTAGCTATTGCATTATAGAAAAATTGTGCATATTGCTCACGCTTCACAAATGTATTTCCGTTAAAATTACCGGCCTCGTCACCTTGTGCTATACGGTTACTACGCAGTGTATTTACAGCTTCATAAGCCCAATGACCTTTTGGTACGTCTTTAAATTTTCCTTGTTCTTTTGATTGTAAATGAAATGCTTTTTGTAATATTACTGCCATCTCATATCGAGTTAATACATCATCAGGACGAAATGTACCTGTTCCGTTACCTGTCATAATGCCAGCTTGTGCAATGGCTTTAATATCCTTTTCAAACATATGATTTGCAATATCACTAAACATATTTCCTTGTTTATCGTCTGCGATCAACCCTAAATGTCGATTGACTAAAGAAGCTACCTGTCCTCTAGTAATATTGTCCCCAAAACCAAATTTGCCATTTCCATATCCCTTATAAATCCCTGCTGCCGCTAAGTAATCAATAGCATCTTTTGACCAGTGGTCCTTTGGTACATCTGTAAATACAGTGTCATTATTGCTAACTGCCTTATAGCTCTTTTCATTACCGTTTGTTTTCGTAAGTGTTTCTGCATTTACCGTGCTTACCATCGTTGTAGTTGCTAGTGCTGCGGTTAGTACGAAGCCTAAAAACTTTTTAACTTTACTTGTTTTTCTGCCCATTTGTGAACCCCCTTGTTATATGAAACGAATTGAATAACCTTAGTAAACATTTAATATACTTAAATGTTTACATCGTGATTATAACATATAAATGATAAGTTTTTACCATAAATTTCTATGGGATAAATAATTATTTTACTAATCTGCATGCAACTTTGCTATTTATAAATATTTATTTCTATTTGAAAATGATATTTATAAATCCATTCAATGAAAGCATATAAATTCCTTTTTGCTATTTGTGAGCAGTAAAACGCTCCTTTTTTCAATCTACGATAGAAGATAGAACGTATATTTGGTATAATCAAAACATACTATATGAAACGATGTACATGAGTTTGAGATTTATGTAATAAGGTAAGTAATACATAACAATAACTACGCTATAGGATTCAGTTCATGTTATACAAATTAATCGTTAGAAAGGAAAAGGAGTAATGAATCAAATTTCATTTGAAGATTTATTTGAAGAAGAAAATGAAAAAGAAAAGGTGGAGGTAGCTGAAATACCAGTACCTTTATCGCCATTGCAAAAAGATATATTGGAATTAGTGGATTCTGAAGAAATAAGTGCTCTTGAGTTATGCGAACAATTAATACGAGCTGGAAAAATATCAGATGAAAGGTTCACAACGAATAAGCCTAAAGCATATGGAGAAGTATGCTTACTATTAGAAGGTTTTGTTAAAGAAGGAAAGCTTATTTTTGTCAAAAGTGATGAGAAAAGAGATAGAGTTTATAAATTGAATGAAGAAATGTATAACGGATAAGGTGTGCAGGGGGAATTCATTCATTTTTCTCATCAAAAAGGTGTCAATCTTGCTTAGATTGACACCTTTTTTGATCATTTAACATCTAACATACTTACGTTTGAAACCAAGTCTTCCTCTATCAAGTTCTTTCTGAATACTCTCTGTAGCATTTAACAAACTGCTCTTTTTATTTTCACGTTGTATTTCAACTATACCAACTTCTTTTGCGATTTCGACTGCTTTTTCGTGTAGTGGTACATATGAAATTGCCACCGTGTTTAGGAAATTATTCATAGCGGATTTAGTTCGTTCCGGCGAATCATGAATCGTATTTTTCACCATTTCAAGCATAGTGGCAATTTTACTTTCGGTAAATTCGTTGTCTTTGCGATTTCCTAAAAGCCAGCAGTAGCAACTCCAGCCTGCAGACATTCGTAGCTCGTCCCCACATGCAATCCATTTATCAGCAACATCTTGTGCAATATCTGTCTCCGATAAAGTGACTGCTACTACATAATCAGATAGCATATAAAAATACGCGCCATCCATCCAGCGATTAAAATCCGATTCACTCATAGCTTTCGGATCAGCGATGATGCCTGCAAAGTACATAGCATCGTAGTTGCCTGTCGCATAAAGTTCTTCAGCTAATTCTTGATTTACTTTTATTTTCTTAGCAATTGGTTTCATAGCACCAGTAGCTACGCCGAAAACTGGCTCGTGCGCGCCGTTAGATATGTATATTTTTTTCGTTCTTTCTTTACCAAGGGCTTCAAGCTCTTGCATAACTGTTTTAAAATCCATAGCTGTACACTTCCTTTCTTAATATAAAGACCATGATAATTGTGAGCATCTAGTTTATATTTTTTATCATGTTTTCCATACTTCCTAATTTTAAATCTTATGTGAGTAGGATGTCTACTTTCTATAATTTGTAGATAATGCAGTTAGTGATTTTGAAAGTCTAGTTATCTATAATTGTAAGGATACTATATGAAAGTAAAAGGGAAGGAAATCCAGAGAGCTTATTACATAAATTTTTGGGATGAAAATAATAGCTTACCTTTGGCTTTCTCTCGGTATTATCATGTTATTATTTGGTAAGGGGATAAATGGAATTTAAAGTTAAATATGTGAGGTTGATTCTAAATGATAAAGAAAATTACTAGAGTAATACTAACTATAGTGATGCCAATTAGTCTTATCATGGGTTGTGGGAACACTGAAAAAACTAAAGCACAAGAGTCGAAAGCGGCACAATCGGAGAAAAAGGACTATACGGATTACTCATATGGTAGCAAAGGTATATTAGTAAGTGGAAAAGCGAAAGAACGTCAACAATACGAGGTTGGATATATGGATGAAAATAAGTTAATTGGGATTGACGAAAGCATTGAGGACTGTATCATTTTAGAGAATAAAGATGGAGCAGGTCTCGTTTGGAAACAAATAGAGCGTGGATCGATTATTGAAGTGCAATATGGTAAGGATCGCAATGATATTGTAGGTGTACAATTAGTAGGAGATCGTGAGCCATACGAAATTAGTGATAAGTTTGATCGAAATACGATAAACGAGATTGTCGAAAATGTTAAAGGGAATTTGTAATAAAAGCTAATAAGAAAGTCGATTCCTTATTAAAATAAGAAATCGACTTTTTATAATTATTTATTTTGTAAGTTGTCTTTCCAAAAATTATAGCTATTATCAATAACTTCTTTTAATTTGAAATAGTTTTCCCAAGTATCTTTCACGTGGTAGAGAGTTTCTTCGTCTATAAAAACGTCTGAGTAATCACTTATATACTTCCATTCCTCATCATTATTAAAGTAATACATCGCGAATTGGTTGCCTTCGTCATTTAACATGTCGTCTGCCAAAACGCCATCCCAGTTCATATAAATTTCTGTGCCAGTCATTTGTCTAAGTTTAAACTGTTTAATTTCGTCTGGAGACTCTTCTTCAAATTCTTCACTAAATAAATTATGTTCAATTATCCATCCTAAAAACATACCAGTATGTACAAAAGCTTGATCAATTGGTAAGTCCTCAGGAAAATCACCTTGATAATGGTACTTCGCTTTATCGTAAACAAACGTATCTAACAATCAGTTCATCCCCTTTAAATAACGTATTATCTAATAAACTCGTACTGTTTGTTTTAATATTTCAACTATGTTTTCAAGCCATTCTAACGGTGTTATTTCTAGTCCTTCAAAATATATCCGATCTGCTGAATATTGTGTGTACTCTCGTTTTTCTTCATCATTTTTTGGTCTTCTTCATTTCAGGTATCAATATGAGAAATCTTTTCCAAATAAAACTCATTTCAATGTAAAAGGTTACATCTATATTATCGCAAGAATGTAAGAATGTTAATATTTTTAAAGGGAAAAGTACAAAGAAACAGGATTTATTTAATAGAGACTTGATAGTTATGAAAAATTATAAAAATCCTTATTGTTGAAGCAAAACAGTAAAAGGTATCCTAATCTATTTTTTTGAGAAGTAGTAGTGTGTAAGGAAAGTAGTACTTTTGACGGCATTTGCAATTGGCTATAAAATAATGTCTGTTAAGGGATTTTTTAGAAAATATAAATTACCTGCTGGGGAAAGTATTTATAAAAGGGTGGAATAAACATAGTTTTATACATACATAGTAGATTCATAGTCTTTCACGAATGAGAAAATAAAGGGAGGTTGAGATATTTACACGAACAGTGTAGGTATCGATTACAGCAATGAATAAAATAATAAAAAAAAGAGTAATTGCGTTATCAACTAGTTTAGTAATGTTAGGTGGCGCGCCTTTAGCAATATCAGCAGAAGAGAGTAAAACTGATCAACTTCGTATCGCGCAAGGGGAACATGGAACGATCGGATTAAGCTATTCTAACTTCAATCTAGAAACTCCTAATCACATGCAAATTAATGAAGCAGAAGTATCAGAGAATGAGAAAATTCTCCTAGAAGAATATAAGCATAAACATAATGAAACAGAAGAGTTACATAAAATGAAAGAAGCAAAAAAAGGTCAAGTAGCAGAAGCTGAAGCTATTTCAAATATTGAAAAGGCATTTGAACATGTAGACGGTCGAAATGATGGCTCTACTCGTGAAATGAAGCCAGTTGAAAAGCCAAGAGCTATTCAGTATAGTGCATCGATGACGACAAAGAAATATGGAACACTTGCAGGTGTCCCGTTTGTAGAGTGGATTGTTCCAGCAGGAAATCCTGATATTCGCCCTGCAAATCCGATGAATGCACGTTACATTACAATTCACGAGACTGCAAACACCGCCCGCGGTGCAAATGCTGAAAATCATGCGAAATATTTGTATAAACAAGCAACGGAAGGTACGTTCCGAACAGCTTCTTGGCATTTTACTGTAGACGATAAACAAATTTATCAGCACTTACCAACAAATGAAAATGGATGGCATGCAGGGGATGGCGATGGTTCAGGAAATAGAGATTCAATCGGTATCGAAATTTCAGTTAACCAAGATGGAGATTACAATAAAGCGTTAGAGAATGCAAAGAGACTTGCCGGTTATTTAATGAACAAAGAAGGTATTAGTGCGGACCACATTTACAGGCATCAACAATGGAGTGGAAAAAACTGTCCTGATATTTTAATTTCTCGTGGGAATTGGACTGGATTCGTACAAGGTATTCAATGGTACGCCAATGTTAACGCACAAATTGATTCTCCTTTACAAGAAAGAGATGAGCTATTTGATTCAAATGAATATAATCCAGCTGAACCTAATATGGAGCTTGTAGTGAATGGTGACGGTATAAACGTACGTAGTGGTGCAGGACTTGAACATCATATCGTTCGTAAAGCTTCAAAAGGAGACCGTTACAAAGTGTTAGCAGTTAAAAATGGTTGGTATAAGGTAGGTAACGATGAGTGGATTTTCTATAACCCAAGTTGGATTAAGATAAACTATAATGTACCAAATAAAGAAGTACAAAAGCCAAAAGATGATATTACAGGTGGATGGTTTGAGGGACATATTCGTAAACTACACAGTCTAGGTATTATGCATGGGGAAGGAAATGGTATATTTGCGCCTTATCGTAATGTTACGAGAGCTGAGTTTGCGACATTAGTCTCAAATGCTCTTAAATTGCCAGAAGGACATAAATCATTTGTAGATATTAACAAAGCACATTCATCACTTCATGACGGTATTAAACGTAGTGCAAGTGCAGGAATTATTAGCGGTCGTGGCGGAGGGATTTTTGACCCGAATGCACCGATCACTCGTGAAGAAGCATCGATCATGATTGACAACGCCTTACAGTACAAAGGTGTTACCGGTGAATTAGTCGCATTACCATTTAGAGATAAACATTTGATCACATATAAACAGCCTGTTCAACGATTATATAGCTTACAGGTAGTTACGGGTGTTGGAAATAATGAGTTTAATCCTAAAGGTACAACAACTCGTGGTGAGGCAGCTGCCTTTTTAGTGAAGATGTTAGATGCAAGTCAAAAATAGAAAGAATGGTAAAGGAGCTATCCAACATGAAAATTTGGAAAAGCTCCTTTTTATTTTAGCCCCTATGAAGCCCCTTCTAAGCCCCTACCAAGTAATAAATCACTAAGAAAAAACAATACAAAACAAAAACAACTACAAGAACAAAAAAGCGCGAAAAAATAAAACCGGCGTTGTAGTAGTTAAAAAAATTTGAAATTCAAACGCAAAAACAAAGCCCTCATTCCTATATGTATATTGAAGGATTGAATTCTGCCTTTTTATGAATAAAAGGAGGAGGAAAATATATGGCGGTGTACCGTAATGTGCAGGTGAACTTTTGGCAAGATGAATTCATATTAGATTTAACGCCAGAGGAGCGTTATTTTTACATATATTTGTTAACTAGTACGAAAACGAAGCAATGTGGAATTTATGTATTACCGAAGCGTGTGGCAGAACTGGAAACAGGATACAGTATGGAGACTGTTGAGAAGTTATTAAATAGGTTTGTTGAATACGGAAAGATTTTATATGATGAGGAAACGAAAGAGTTATACATAATAAATTGGCTACACTATAACCCTATTTTAAATACGAATGTAGAAAAGTGTGTGTTACGTGAGTTAAAGACTGTAAAAAGTAAAGAGTTTATACATATGTTTTTACGTAAATGTCTTGAAGAAAAATGGAATATCCCATTGTTATTTGAGCATTTTGGCATGCCGAAAGAAGAGGATAATAGTAGTTTACAAGAAGTTGCTGAGGAGAAGGAAGAGGTAGAAGAGGATACGCCAAATGGTGAAGTTTATAAGTTTTACGAACAACATATAAGTAGTTTATCTCCATATACCGTGAAGGAATTGAAGGAGTGTATACAAAAATTTTCAGGAGAGACAGTACTAGAGGCGCTTAAAATTGCGTTTGAACAGAATAAGCGAACGTTTGCTTATGTGAAGGGGATTTTGAGGAATTGGTGTAGCAAATATGGTGGGGAGAAGTGTGTAATGGGAAGTTTAGAGAGAAGGAGAAGTGTTTTGAGTAGTGTGTTTTAATTTACATTAACTTAATATAGAATATATGTTCGTTTTTGCGAATTTTATGCTATACTACAAGTAAATAAGGGTATTTTTATAATGGATAAACAGATGCGGGGGAACAAAGTTTGACTACAAATACAGCTCAGTTGTTTCAATATATTCATATGACAGAAGAGCAGGAACAACTATCATTACGTTATTTAAAAACGAGAGAAGAAGAGATTTTAAATCATATTCAACTAACGACAATTAGAGATCAAAAAAGAAGTGATTTTGCAAATCAGTTTATAAATGATTTTAGGAAAATATATAAACAAGATCCGGCTTTCTTTCGGTTATTTTATTATTTGTTAGGGGAGCAATTGTTAAATGTTCTTATAATAAGGTTTAAATATGTGGATTTTGCTAATATGAAGATTTACTTAGAAAAAAATACACTTCCATTGGATAAACTTTTAGGAATTGCATGTAAATATTTAACTAATATTTCAAGTTATGTGGATGAAGCGTATGTTTTTCTTCGAGAATTAATAGGTGAGAATCCGAACTATATAGAAGAGCAGCTATTAAAATTATCAAATCAACAGCAACTATCACTACTTCTCGTAATGTTTGAAGTAGATTATGAGAGGTTCCATACATATAGCTCTTTATTGGATGAGAGATTAGAAGAACATGCTGAATTTATATTGAATTTGAATGGAGAAAAGGAAAAGATTGAAGCAGTTGAAAGATATATAAAAGGTGAAAGTGAGAGGGAATTATTTTTAGGTGCAAATTTACCAGAATATATTTGGCGACTATTATTTAGTATTCATCAGTATTCAAATATTGCGAGGCGATATGTTGAAATAGTAGCGAAGAAAAACGTTTGGGGTTTTATGAATTATGCTACGCGTTACGTGTGTCAAGCTCTCAATCAGCCTCAAAACTATAAACGAACAGGGAGTGTAAATAAGAAAACGTATGATGAAATTCAAAGTTTTTGTAAACAGTTTTGGATTTCTGAGGAAAGATTCTTCGCACACCGTCTGAGGCAACATAATTTAAACAATGAAGAATTTTGTAAGACGTATGAATATGAAATGTTATGCTCCGTGGCGGAAGAAAATCCTGAATTTGTTCAACGTACTTTGCAATATATAAGTAAAATTAATTATCTTATTATCGCACGAATGTTAGCTGAAAAAGGACATGAGTTAAATAGAGGGAGAATGCGAGAAGAATTTTTTGTCGCCGCTTTGCAAATGAAATTGTCTACAATACGTGATACGTATCGTGATTATTTACTAGGAAAAGTGCCACTTGAGGATATGAAGCGAATACTTAAAAATCCGAAGTATAGAAGTATGTATTGGGGGATACCAGTGTTAGAGGTTGTACTCCTTTGGGATGTAGATGATGTAGCGAAGAGGGAAGCTGTGCTTACACTACAATTTGGAGATGATGATAGTGTTAATTTATATGAACTTCTTTACGAATGTGCTGTCAGAGGGATAGAACCGAAACAAGTATTAGAAGATCTTCTTTCGTATGGATTAAGTAAAGAAAAGCTTATCACTTATGCAGTTGAACAAGCTGCATGCTACAGTGAAGAGAGAAATAAGGTGAAGGAAGCGCTTGTTCATGTCATTGTAAAAGAACAAGCGTACATCATTGAACAATTTGATGAGTATTCTGCAGTGGCGAGAGCATATATTTTAGAAGAGTTAGCAAGAGAGAATAGGATTAAAATGCGTCCCATTTTAATCAAATCCTTAGGGGATTCTTCGAAAAAAATGCGTGAGTCTGTAGTTAAAATTCTTTCAAAAGATGTAGCAGCTGCAGAAGATGTAGTAGCTGAACTTCATAATAAAAAGAAAATTGTTCGTGAAAATGTGATGAAAATACTAATTGAGTATAAGATTGATAAATATATGCAACTTGTGCAAGAAGCATTAAAAGAAAAGAAGAATGCCTCTTTGGCCGAGAAGTTTGCTCCATTACTTGAAGTGGAGAGAAACTCAGAAAATATAGAAGAACTTTGTGGCCGTATAGTAACGGAACAAAAAAGAAATTCACTTCTGCAATTGATTGGGGATGAACCACAAATCCGTCTTCGTCATTCAGATGAAATTGCGGATGCTACAATTCCATTAGCTTATTTACAACAGTACATTTCAGATTCTGTCATCGAGAAGAAAGAGGCAGCTGAAGTAATTTGTAGTAATTTAAATGAACAAGACTTGAAAGAATATGTGCAAGCAATATATCAAATATGGATTTCTCAAGATGCAGATGTGAAGAAATGCGGTATTCTCTCTTTATATGGAATATATAGCGATGACAAAATGGTTGGTATACTTAAAGCGCAAATCGATGAATGGGTGCTTGATATGAGAGGAAAGATTGCGGCAGATGCTGTTCGCGCTCTAGGCTTGTCCTCATCTAAACTTGCACTTATGTCTATTCATGAAATGGCATTTAAATATAAACAAAAACAAGTGCGCAATGCGGCAAAAGAAGCACTAAGTCTTGCTGCGAAAACACGGGGTATAACGGAAGAAGAGCTGGAAGATCAACTAGTACCAGATCTTGGTTTCAATATACGTGGCGAGAAGAAGATTGATTTTGGGAATAGATGTTTTACTGCTATTTTAACTTCTGAGTTAAAAATAGAATTGGAGACAGAAGAAGGAAAACGTATGAAGTCACTTCCAAAGCCGAATACAAAAGATGATATAGAAAAAGCTCAATTAGCTAAAAAAGAGTTAGCCGTTTTAAAGAAAGAGATTCGAAATGCACTTTCCATACAGAAACAACGTTTGGAAGCCGCTTTATCACTAAAGCGCTATTGGTCATACGATACGTGGAAATTGGTATTTTTAAAAAATCCAATTATGAAGCAATTTTCCACTTCACTTATTTGGGGTGAGTATGCGGAAGGAAAGTTACTGAAAATGTTCCGTTATGCGGAGGATGGTACGTTTTATTCAATAATAGGAGAGAAACATGAAGTTTCATCTGGAACTGTAATCGGTTTAATTCATCCGCTAGAATTATCTGGAGCGGAAAAGGAAATGTGGAAAGAGCAACTGGAAAATCCGAAAATTGTCCAGCCATTCCTACAAATTGAACGTCCAGTGTTTGTAGTAGAGGAAAACGATAAGGTTACTGTTGAGAGGTTTGGCGGTATTTTATTAAATGGTCGCTCGTTATTCGGTAAGATGACGAAACTTGGCTGGATTCGCGGATCGGTTCAAGATGGCGGCGTGTATTATACGTTTTATAAAGAAGATACTCGCACTGGATTAGGTGCGCAACTGTCATTTAGCGGCGCACCGATTGGCTATGAAGATGAAGAGGATATATGTGTGTATGACATTGAATTTTATAGGGCAGGTACTGTAAACCGAGGTTCATATGAATATGATGAAATTGATGATGAAAGACGTATTGTACCAAAACAAGTAGATAGACGCTTTTTTAGTGAAAGATTATATGATGTGCAATTAGTGACCGATTCAAATCTCGGTCATAATGAGAGCTGGCATAACAAACGTTAAGAATTCCCCCCTTCATTTGTAGAAAATGAAGGGGGTTTTTCAACTTTTCTAAAAGGTTCTTCCTTAAAGAGAAGCGAATAGTTTGAGAAAGGAGGGGTTATATGGAAGTCGTCATAAAGAAGAAACGAACTAGGGGTAAGAAAATTTTTATTTGGTCTAGTAGTATCGTTCTTTTATTGGTTATTTGTACAGTAATTTTTTTGAACATATATACGCTTAGTTCTGTGCCGAAGATAGATGGAACGATAAAGCTAGAGGATTTACAACATGCTGTTCAGGTAAAGCGGGATAGTAAAGGGGTACCGCATATTAAAGCGGAAAATGCACATGATTTATATTTTTCGCAAGGGTATGTACAAGCGCAAGATCGTTTGTTTCAAATGGATTTAAGTAGAAGGCAAGCTTCTGGGATGTTGAGTGAAGTTGTAGGGAAAGCAGCTGTTGATCGAGATAAGTTGTTTCGAACGCTCGGTTTACGGCGAGCAGCCGAAGCGTCTGTTAGTCAATATGACGGGGAAGCGAAGTATGCCCTGCAGTCATTTGCTGATGGGGTGAACGCTTTTATACGCGAGGCGAAAGAGGAAAAGAAATTGCCAGTTGAGTTTACTTTATTAGGCTATGAGCCTGCTGAATGGTCCATTGTTGATACTTTAACGATTGGGAAGTATATGGCGTTTGATTTAGGTGGACACTGGCACGGACAGGCGTTTCGATATTGGGCGCTGAAAAATTTACCGAAAGAGCAAGCAAATGAGCTATTTCCTACATATCCGAAAGATGCGCCTAGATTGCTAGCTGAACTGGAAAATACAAATGTGGACGTAGCACAAAGTTTTGCAAAAGCGATCATTCCGCCAGAGTTTAATGGTAGCAATAACTGGGTCATAAGCGGTGAGAAGAGTGAGTCTGGTAAGCCAATTTTAGCAGATGATCCTCATTTATCTCTTGCGACGCCTTCTATTTGGTATCAATCAAAACTTGAAATGAAAGATTTACATGTGAGTGGCGTTATTTTCGCTGGAGTACCGGGTGTTATATTAGGACACAATGACAAAATAGCATGGGGCGTTACGAATACAGGTCCTGATGTACAAGATTTATATATTGAGAAGCGAAATCCTAATAATGAAAATGAATTTTTGTATAACGATAAGTGGGAAAAAGCTACAGTTGTTGATGAATCTATTAAAGTAAAAGGCGGGGAAACAATTCCGTATAATGTGACGGTTACGAGGCATGGGCCAGTTATTTCAGAGTTTGCGGATAAGGGGAAAGAGAAAACGAAAACAGTATTCGCTTTGAAATGGACTGCTTTGGAGCCTTCTGCTGAATTAAAGGCTGTATTAAATATGAATAAAGCGAAAGATTGGAATGAGTTTGAAACGGCACTTCAAGACTTTCATACACCAACTCAAAACTTTATATTTGCATCAAATGATGGCACAATTGCTTATAAAGCGAACGGAAATATACCAGTGCGTAAAAAAGGAGATGGGAGTTTACCAGTACCAGGGTGGACAGATGAATATGAGTGGGAAGGGTATATCCCATATGATCAACTCCCAAAAGTAATAAATCCAAAACAAGGGTTTATTTCAACTGCAAATAATAAAATTGTGGATGATAATTATCCGTACCATATTAGTAATACGTGGGCACAGCCATATAGGCAAATGCGTATTCAAGAATTTTTACAAGAGAAAGAAAAGTATACGGTGAAAGATTTAGAAGAGTTACAGATGGATCAAAAAAATTTATACGGGAAAGAATTTACTCCTATATTGTTAAAAGAGTTAAATAAAGCATCTTTAAATGAAGTAGAGAAAGAAGGTGTAAAACAATTAACAAAGTGGAATTTTTACGATAGTAAAGATGAAGCGGCACCATTACTTTTCCATTTGTTAATGAAAGAGATTTCGAATACGTTATTTTCAAAAGAAATACCGAAAGATGTGATGGAGTTATTTGAAGGGAAGTCACAAGTTGTTGATGAATTGATTCGAAAAGAAGTAGCAGGAGAAACCGGCGCTTGGTTTACGAAATACGGAGGTTTCACGAAAATTGTGCATACATCGTACGAAAATGTAATGAAGAAATTACAGAAGGAATATGGACCGAATGTTGCGGAGTGGAAGTGGGGCGATTACCATCAACTTACTTTTACACATCCAATCTCAAAATCGTCTAGTATGTTAGCACTACTTGCATTTAATCGCGAAAAACCAGTTCCAATTGGCGGCAGCCAAGTTACCGTTCAAGCAGCGAGTTACGGAGATAACGGTATTGTCAATCACGGAGCGTCTTGGCGATTCATTATTGATACGAAAGATATGTCAAATGGTTATCATATCGTAGGGCCAGGACAATCGGGACATTTTAGAAGTGATTGGTATCATGATCAAATAGATGATTGGGTAAATGGAACGTATCATACGACTACATTGAATACGGAGGGGATAGAGGGGAAGGTGTTAAATTTAGAGCCGAAGTGATGGGGTGTTTTATACGATGGGATTTTTCAGAAATTGATATATTAATTTTCAAAATATAAGATATTTTTTTGATAATAATTTTAAGAAATTTTATTGCATATAATTTTTTATTGTACTTACATTTAAATTTTTTAATTTTTAACAGAATTTTATTAGCTATAATAAAATTTTTTTGGAGGTGAATGTATGTATAATGAAGATTTTTGGAAAAGTGTTTACCCTGAAGATACTTTAGTGGCTGCTGCATTAAATCCCAATTTAATCGGTCCGACTTTCCCGCCAGTACCTCCTTTTACATTTCCAACAGGAGGTACTGGAGCAACGGGAGATACCGGGCCTACCGGAGCAACAGGAGATACTGGACCTACTGGAACAACAGGAGATACCGGGCCTACCGGAGCAACAGGAGATACTGGACCTACTGGAACAACAGGAGATACCGGGCCTACCGGAGCATCAGGAGATACTGGACCTACTGGAACAACAGGAGATACCGGGCCTACCGGAGCAACAGGAGATACTGGACCTACTGGAACAACAGGAGATACCGGGCCTACCGGAGCAACAGGAGATACTGGACCTACTGGAACAACAGGA
>NZ_JBQAEO010000018.1:0-85399 GCF_051915365.1 Bacillus cereus group sp. MYBK79-1
CGGAGCAACAGGAGATACTGGACCTACTGGAACAACAGGAGATACCGGGCCTACCGGAGCAACAGGAGATACTGGACCTACTGGAACAACAGGAGATACCGGGCCTACCGGGGCAACAGGAGATACTGGACCTACTGGGACAACAGGAGATACCGGGCCTACCGGAGCAACAGGAGATATTGGACCTACTGGAACAACAGGAGATACCGGGCCTACTGGAACAACAGGAGATACTGGACCTACTGGAGCAGATGGAACCTGTGAATTTTGTGAAGATGCAAATCTTTTAGATGGACTTAATTCTACCCAATTTCTTCGTTCAGATGTATCTGGTACTTTAAATGGAAATTTATTAATTAATGGTAATTTCAACGCAACAGGAATAAAGGCTGCTATCGTTCCACATCCAGATGGGTCATATCGAACTTTTTACTGTATAGAGAGTCCTGAAAGTTGGTTTGAGGACTTTGGAATAGGTGAATTGGTAAATGGTTTAGCTACCATTCAACTTGATGCAGAATTTACAATGCTAATACAAAATAATAACTACCATGTATTTCTAACACCCGAAGGTGACTCAAAAGGTCTATTCATTAGTAAAAAAACTCCTACTAACTTTGAAGTTCAAGAACAACAAGGAGGAAATAATAATCTCAGTTTTAGTTATCGTGTGGTTGCTAAGCGCAAAGACGTGACAACACGAAGATTTGAGAGAATAATACTATCAACTGAAAAATCTTAAGCTGACATTTAATGTTTGCATAAATAAAAAACATTATTAATAGTATTCAATAAAGCTTATAGTTCTTAAATGAATCTGAGCTTTATTTTTGTATGAATTAATGATTTTACTTAATTACGATTACATTACCATAGACAATTAATTTTTTAACATTAAGTTTATAGTTTCTTGCTTTAACAAATACATCAAATTGAAAGTTTAGACTTTCTTGTCTATATAGTTTAGAGATTCTTGTCCTTGTACATCTGCAAAAAGACATGAAAGTAGGAACTTATTTTATAGTATAATATGTTGAATTATCTACGGTGAAAGTTTATTTAGTATCCATTTTCTTGTCCGCATATCGGGACAAGAAAATGGATACTTTTTCACATACAGATAACAACCAAGTGGGGACTTTTTAAAACTAGCTGCAAACACAATGAAATTTTAACTACTATACGTTGAATTTTTAGGAGCTGGTTTCAATTTTAATATCTAACTCTTATATCAGAGCTATTAATATAAATTTGAAATAAAAAGGGATTAGATAAGTTTTTGTAGAATATATAAAGGTTAAACTTCTGACTTTCAATAAAGCTGCTTAACAGTAGACTAAATAAATGAAAAACAATATATTTATAGGTTAGTAACCAAATCTTGTTAAGTCGTATGTACTATTTTTAGTTAGCGTTGCCCAGAATGTACACTAATTAATGTCGCGAATTACAAGAAAACTATTATTGAAATGAGGCGTGCATTGTGAAGTTGGACGTGAATGAGTTAGCAGAGTATCTTGCCAATAATCCTTTCCGAGTAGAAGGAGTATATCGTTATGCTAAAAATCCAGGTGTGCCTTGTGCTGAGTCTACAGATTCTTTCCCAGGATTTGTATTTCCACTTACAGGGAAGACGCAATTTCAATTTAATGGTACGCCGTATACCCTTTCCCCTGGAAAAGTTATACATGGGGGTGCAAAAATGACATTAGCCCATAAAATGCTTGGTGAAATAAACTGGGAATATATTCTTGTTTTATATCGGATAAGCAATTCAGAACGAGAAGACTCTGGCTTTACTCATCAGCATTTTGAATTATTAACAGGGCAATCTCCTCGTCTTGTCGAATTACTTATGCGTCTTTGGGATGTGTATAATCAGCGTGGAGGCATTTCGATGTTTCAGACCGAAATGCTGTTTCGCGAAGCGTTGAATGAAGCTTTATTAAGTGTTGTCAATAGAGAAAACAACTATGAGTCGCATACTTTATTCGAACGAATATCTAGTTATGTTCATAAATACTATTATAAAGATATTACAATAAATATACTTACAGAACAAAATAATGTTAATCGAAATCGTCTTTCTTACGTGTTTAGAAAGCATGCAGGTATGGGGCCAGTAGAATATTTATTGAACTATCGTATAAAGATGGCTCAAAAAATGTTATGTACAAGTGGTGTGCCTGTACAACAAATTGCGCAGGCTGTTGGAATCGCAGACCCTTTATATTTTAGTAGAGTTTTCAAGAAACGAGTTGGCATTTCGCCTACTAAATATCGCGAGAAGTTCATCAATAATCCATACTAATGTCAACAGGGGTCCATTCTTATTTGAAAATCACTGTTCTATACTTATGGAGAGTTAAAGGAAACATTGGATTGAAAAAACTTTCATTGAAATCACTCCTTTGTACTATCTGAATGAAAAGTTCTGGCCTGAGCATTTTCTTTTTAAGCGTAATGACGACTTTTTCACCTAGATTACTGTGATATAATGGAAGTTATAAATGAGGAGGGATTATTATCCATTACCAACCTATTAAACTAAATGACGAGTTGTCTAAAATTAACGATTATTGGTATCCACAAGTGATTGGTGAAATGAATGATGATCAAATTCAGCTTTTTAAGGCTAATGGAGATTTTATATGGCATGAGCATCCTAATACGGATAAGCTATTTATTGTGCTTGAAGGGGAGATGTTCATCGATTTTCGTGATGGACAGGTGAAAATTTCTAAGGGCGAGATGTTTATTGTCCCGAGAGGCGTTGAGATTAAACCTTTCACTGAAAAGGAATCCCACATCATGTTGGTAGAGCCTAAAAGGGAAATAGATTGATAATTGTATCTAATGTTTCGTTGGCAGATAAGAAAGTGTAGATAAAATTGAGAAGTTAGGATTTAAATGCTCTATTAGGGGTAGCGTCAGGAAAATGCGGATTTACAACGTTAAGGAAATTCCCGTATTAAAAAGCCTAATTTCTCAACGTTTATATTGAGAAATTAGGCTTTTTTCGTTGCCACGTTAAAGCGCCCTATTTTGGAAGGGCAAGATAATAATTACTGCCAATAGATAATTGAACTAATGCTCCCGATTATGGAGCAAATCACTATCAAATCCTTCCTTTTTGTTCATTATATATACTCCAAATAAAATGATGATCATGGCACTCCAATCACTCATCAAAATGATTTCGTTTGCTAACAGTGCGCCGATTAATAAGGATATTACAGGTGGTATATAGGTTACTGTGGAGGCTATTATTGCCCCTAAATTATTGACGAGAACATAATAAAGAATGTAAGCTAGTCCTGTTCCTAGAACTCCTAGTCCCACTAATACACCAATCAACGCAACTGAGTCTGATTGAATATTCTCTATACCTTGTAAATCTCCAAAGAGACCAAGTATAATGATTGCAATGGCTACCTGGTAACTCGTTAAAGCTGCGGGAGAAATATTGATTTTTGTTAAATATTTTTTTGCATATACAAAAGAGGCACCAACACTGAGAGACCCTATTAACATATATATGACACCTTTAACGTCAAGAGCTGTATCTCCGTTTTCCCATGGTCTCGCAATAAGTAACACACCAATTAATCCTACAATAACTCCGACTACTCTTTTAACAGTTACCTTTTCTTCTTTTAAAACAAAGAAGGTCATGATTGTAGAAAAAATCGGTATGGACCCACTTAAAGCCCCAGCTACTCCAGAATTCAACAATGCTGTACCTTTCGCAAAACAATAATAGTAAATGATAGTTGCGAGGATGGACATAATTAGAAAGTGGTGTATATATTTTATATGATTTAACTTTATTTGACGTTTAATAAGTGCATAAAGAAATACAGGAATAAAACCGGCTAAAACTCTTAGAAACACAATTTGTAAAGGATCAATATGAACGGCGGCCCATTTCATAAAAAGAAAATTAGTGCCCCAAATAACCCCGAGTGTTAGATAAGTTATATAATAAACGTTGAATTTCATTTGTGTCTTTAGCACTTTTTATTCCCCTTTCACACTTCTCTTTTTGCTTCTTTTTTTGTATAAGAGGAAGACGATAAGAAGTTTAATGTTTCATGTAATTGATCAGCTGCATAAAAAGCTTCCTGGTCTTTGTATATATCTCCAGGTTTATTTCCTTTCCCAATAATATATCCTTCAAAAGGTAGACCAACAAAGTCAAAGATGTAGGTGAATTGCTGAATTAATGGTAATCCTTTTATAAAAGGAGAATCTCCCCCAACTGCAACTACATAGGCCTTTTTCTTAGACATGATTTT
Organism: Bacillus cereus group sp. MYBK79-1; assembly: GCF_051915365.1. Taxonomy (NCBI): domain Bacteria; kingdom Bacillati; phylum Bacillota; class Bacilli; order Caryophanales; family Bacillaceae; genus Bacillus; species Bacillus cereus group sp. MYBK79-1. Next base: position 4,299 of record NZ_JBQAEO010000018.1, read on the forward strand.
TCGAAAGTCATTATATTGAGGCTCTCTCATTGTTTGGGACCATCGATCAATAAAGTTCTTCATTGTTCCTGTCATACTGTACCAATAAATCGGTGTCGAAAATATGAGAATATCGTGGTGCACCATTCGATATATTAGGCAGTTATAATCATCATCAACATCCTGAAAGCCGTCTTCAGTGTGGCGCATATCATCTATTGGTTTAATATTGTAATCCCTTAAGTAAATGGAATCTACTTCGAGATCCTTAATAGAACGTTTAGTTAACGTCTCTGTATTTCCATTTGGGCGAGTACCTCCGTAAATAACTGCAATACTCATAATTATTCCACTCCTTTTTTGACTGTTTATAATTTATAGCCTAAACTACATATATAAATCAGTAAAATAGATTATTTCGTTTAGTTCAATCGATATTTTCGATTTAGGAGGGAGACGAATATGGATATTAAACAACTCATCACTTTTAAGACGGCTACCGAAACTCTTAATTTTACCAAAACAGCTAGTATATTAAACTTTGCTCAATCTAGTGTGACAGCCCAAATTAAAGCATTAGAAGAAGAGCTAGAAAAACCTTTATTTGAACGCTTAGGTAAACGCCTAACATTAACCGAGGCAGGAAAAGAATTTAAAATATATGCGGAAAAAATCATTAAACTAAATGAAGAAGCAAAAATGGCCATCAGTGGAAATAAAGAACCTTCTGGCACCCTTATCATCGGAGCACAAGAAAGTCAATGTACTTATAGGTTACCTACCATATTAAAAGAATTTAAAGATCGATACCCTAATGTAAAGTTAATATTTAAACCAGCTCATTCTGACGAGTTGGCTAGAAAGCAACTAATGAATGGTATGCTTGATATTGCCTTCATTATGGATATAACGAAACCTGAAGAAGCTTTAACGATAAAACCTTTGATACAAGAAGATATCAAGATGGTGGCTGCTCCAAACCATCCATTAGCTTCGAAGTCAGAGGTTTATCTTAAAGATATTGAGCATGAAACATTGCTATTAACCGAAAGTGGTTGCTCCTACCGTACTCTTTTAGAAAAGTCTTGTCACTCAGCAAAAGTCTACCCAGTAAATAAGTTTGAATTTGGTAGTATCGAAGCCATAAAACAATGTGTGATTGCAGGATTAGGAATTGCTGCATTGCCTACAATGGTTGTTGAAAAAGATATTAAAATGGGGAGAATGGTGGAATTAAAATGGGATAATAATATTCCTCCTATTTTCACACATATCGCTTGGCATAAGGATAAATGGATGACTCCTCCATTGGAAGATTTTATTGAATTAACTCAAAGAACTTTTAACAGACACAAGATTTAAACATAAAAAATCGCTAAGAGTTTGTTAAACCTAGCAATTTTTTCATGTTAACCAGAATAATCACTTAATGGAAAAAAGAAGCATCAAAAATAATAAAACTCTAAGGCTATCCCATGCCTTAGAGTTTTATTCTATCTTATTCAATTATCGGGGGCTTAGTTTAAATACACTTTTTACAAACTCTATCTAATTTTATCATAAACTTCCTTAATCATTCCTTACGTCATTTTTTTATTTTAGAAATTACCGTTATACGCAACTGTACAGAAATAAGGTTCTCTTTTAATTAATAGATTTGCTACTGAAAATCATGCTGAAAATGTACGTAGATATATAACCAATGCAATACCTTTATAAAAAATCACCCAGTTTTATGTCTTTCTACACCTGTAGAAAAACATAAAAGTCTAAACTAAAATCTCATGAACAATCGTTGATAAATAGACATTACCATAAATTTTGTCGATACGTTTTTATCCCAGCCAATATCTAAAAGTGCAAGTTCAGAGTTTCTTTTCTAAATAGTTTAGAGTTTCACGTCTTTGTACATGTAGAAAGACATGAAAGTCTAAACTCCTTAAACTTGAGACAAGAAACTCTAAACTACTTAGCCAATTAAAATAAAATATTCAAGTGATATATTGATTTTATTATTATACTCTAAGTAATCTGCATTATGAGGGAAAACCTTACGAAATCTATTTCCAAATAAAATTTGAATATGTACTTGCAGGGTAAAAAAGAACCCTTATTAAAAATAATTTTTCATAAAAAGTGCTCCTAAATTCATTGAGGAGCACTTTTTTTAGTAGGGGGAATATTCACTATTATTTTATACCGTAAAATTTTTAATGGTCTCGATTTTCTTTCCCAATAATCTATTTTAAAACAACTATGCTAATATGGTTTGTGTACATGAACCATTGAACAAGAGAATATTCATTTCAACATTAAAGCTTTAGAAATATTCATGTCAAAATTTTTGTGTGTAAAGACAGTGTATAAATAATGAGTAGTGATAAAACCTATGAAAAAGTGGTGTTCCCTATTAATGTTCTTATAAAGATATATACTTCATTTATTTTGGGGCCTGAATCTCTTTCTCGATATATTTTTGCTGAAATATATGTTTCGATTTGATGGCTCATTAGTTTAAACCGTTGGACAAGTAGAGGTGTATTCATGAAAAATACAGAGGAATTCGATACACTCGCAATAGAATTCCAAGAATGTCAGGGTGTATTAACTGCAATTGGAGATCAAACAAGGCAATCCATAATTATTGCTTTAATGGCTGCAGGGTGTGAGGAAGGAATGCGTGTTGGTGAAATAACCCAAAGAACTCATTTATCTCGGCCAGCAGTCTCACATCATTTAAAAATTTTAAAAGATGTAAAAGTAGTTAGTTTTCATCGTGTTGGAACAAAGAATTATTATTACTTAGATCCTAATAAAAGCACGATTAGACTCCTTAAACGTTTAGTCGGACACATCGAAGAAATTATGATGAATGATTGGCCTTCTCTAAATAAATCTGAAGACTAATTATTTTAAAAACCTAAGTAATTTTATAGATAGGAGCTACTTAACAACAGCAGGGTTACTAATAATGCTTTTATTTGTAGTAAAAAGTAATAAAGTGCTACAAATGACTACAGCGATTGATATAGAAAAATGAATGAGGAGTAATTAACATGAAGAATAATACTATTTTAGCGAATTCTTTACAATTATCAAACGGTACAATAATTAAGAATCGTTTTTATAAAGCTGCAATGAGTGAGAATTTTGCACCCAAAGATCACAATCCAACCCAAGCACTCGTTACGTTATATGAAACATGGGCAAATGGAGGAGCTGGTCTTCTTGTAACAGGAAATGTAATGATTGATAGAAATGCGATAGGTGAGTCGGGTAATGTTGTTATTGAAGATGAGGCAAATTTAGATATGCTAAAACAATGGGCAATGGCTGGTACAAGAAATAAAACACACCTTTGGATGCAGTTAAACCATCCTGGAAAACAATCACCCAAAGCATTGTCTAGTCAGCCAGTAGCACCAAGTGCCATTCCGCTTACTGGAAATCTTAAAAATTTCTTTAACCCACCACGCGCTCTTAATCAAGAAGAAATTCAAGACATAATTAAACGTTTTGGGAATGCAGCTAGAATCGCAAAAAAAGCTGGTTTTACAGGCGTTCAAATTCATGCTGCACATGGATATTTAATTAATCAATTTTTATCACCTCATCATAACCAACGTACTGACAAATGGGGTGGAAGTATAGAGAATAGGATGAGATTTTTAGTAGAAATTTATTTTGAGATGCGAAATCAAGTAGGGGAAGAATTTCCTATTGGCCTCAAATTGAACTCTGCTGATTTTCAACGCGGTGGATTTACAGAAGAAGAATCCATGTTGGTTCTCCAAAAAATGTCCGAAATTGGAATTGACCTGATTGAAGTCTCAGGGGGCAATTATGAAAATCCAAAGATGTTTGTTGAAAATACTAACGAGCGTACAAAAAAACGAGAAGCTTATTTCTTAGATTATGCTGATAAGGCGAGAAAATTAATCTCAACTCCATTAGTAGTAACAGGAGGATTTCGTTCTGAAGAAAGTATGATAGAAGCAATTAGTAGTGGCGCAATAGATATGGTAGGTATAGGAAAAGCATTTGCATTAGTACCAGATCTTCCGAATCAAATTTTTCAAGGTAAATATAAAACGGTAAAGATTAAACCTATCCGGACGGGATTGAAATGGGTAGATGCAAAAGCTGCTATGCTAGAAGTAGGTTGGTATGAACAACAATTAGAAAGAATGAGTAAAGGAAAAAGCCCAAATCCTAATTCTAGTGTCTGGTTATCTTTAATCAAATATTATATGGAAAATGGTGTTTCTGCGTTTCAAAAAAGAAGAGCATAAAAATAATAAAACGACAAAAGGAATGAACATTCATTCCTTTTGTCGTTTTAAATTTAAAAACAAGTTTATGCAGTTTTTATTTATTTTAGCAAGACAGTCTACAACCTTCTTGTAACTGTGTTCGCTTAAGGACCTTAATTATTAATGTTAAAAATAAAATGCTAGTATAAAACTTTGTAGTAATGAAACAACAAGACTAACTATATTTAGTTCTATAAAATTTTAGTTTAAAATTTCTTGTCCAAATAGTTCCTACTTTCATGTCTTTTTAAAACATCTAAGATAGGAGGAAAGTTTAACTTACATCTTTCAAGTGTTCGTTAAATCCCGATTTAATGAACACTTGGATAATATACGTATCTCTCTCCCTTCTTTATTTTTTAACTAAAAGAATGAATTATAGGTATAATATTCATGAAGTAATTATTACTTTGTACACAGTTAAGAATATATTTGTATAATGGTGTGATTTTTGAAAGAAGAAAGGAATTATTAACTATAAAGATAAAAAATTAATTAAATGTAAGATTAATACAAAAAAGAATGTAGATAAAAAATTTTTGCTACATTTATGAGTATAAAAATTTGTTTATGCGAAAAAACAGATGTGATTAGATTAACAGAGAAAATTCAATAACTTCAATTGTCAAAAGATAAAAAAGGAGCGGAAATAAGCTCCTTTTTTATTTACCTTACTATTTTTAGGAGGTTAGTATAAATAAGGTGTGAATAAAGGATGAATAGCATTTTTATTGATGAAATTTCATTAAATATTCTTGTGGAATATATGTGAAATATTGTATAGAATAAGCAAGAATGCCAAAAATTATAGGGGGAAAAGTTGTGAAGAAAAATAAGAGTTTAGTAAGTTTTTTAGGAGTGTTTATTATGCTATTTTCTTTTTGTTTTCAAGGAAATGTACAGGCGGATGTAAATACTGTTCAATCTGGAAAAATCAAATCAGGAAATGTAACGGTATGGGAAGTTGGAAATGTGGCGAAAGTGTTAGCTGATGTAGAGCGCTTAAATTTAAATACAGTAAATGTACCGATTCAGGTAGATATTCCGAATGTAACTTCTACGAACATGGTAATTAATCAAGCGCAAAAGCAACAGGCTATTATTTTAATTCAGGAATTATTAAAGCGTAATATTCAAGTGATAGTGGAACCGTTCCCATATATTCAGCAAGGAAATGTTGGAGAAACGGAATGGAATCCGAGTAATATTAATGATTTCTTCTGGAATTGGAAAACGGTTATTTTACAAGACATCTTTAATTCGATTACAAGTAAATACAATGTGTATGGACTTAAGATTGCCTCTAATTTCGTGAATATGGAATATGCAGAAGGATATTGGAGCGATACGATTGATTTCGTCCGTCAGCAGTATAAAGGAAATGTTTTGTATCAAATGAATTGGTGGTTAACAGCAAGTTGGGATGCTTCTTATGAAGCGAAGTTTGTAGAGAAAATCAATCGTCCATATTTAAAAAAGGTAGATATTGTAAGTATCGATAGTTGGTTTGAAGTTTCGGGAAAAAGAAATCCAACATACGAAGAAGTGAAGCAAAGTTTATTTGCGACGACAGTATATAACCGTGGACAAAATGTTGTTCAGCAATTGGAACAGTTACATAAAGCAACAGGAAAACCGGTTTACTTTGGTGGATTTAACGTTCCAGCGCGTGAACTCGGACTACAAAATCCGTGGAATCCAGATGTTTCTAATGTGTTTTCAAAAGACGTACAATTAAATGGATGGCGCGCTTACCGTGATGTATTAGAACCGAAACCATATTTTAAAGGTTTTTCTATTTGGTTTATTGGCTCTCACAATAGTACGCATGCGTATCAAATACATAGTAAAGAAGCAGAGGCAGTTATTAACGGCTGGTACCGAAAATAATTTTTATTAAATAGGTAAGTTTTGAATTTTACCACATATATTTCTAGTGAAAGGCCTTTCACCATCTTATCACCTAGGGGGCAATCATAATGAAATTTTTGTCTTACCTTACAGTAATTTTGGTGATTCTTGGCGGTTTGAATTGGTTGTTTGTAGCGTTAGATTACAATGTAGTTGAGAAATGGTTTGGTTCAATGCCGGCGCTTGTGGACACTATTTATTGGCTCTTTGGTCTTTCTGCTATTTATCAAATTTTTGATCGGTTCTTTACGGACAATTAGCTATTATTCTTTTATTACTAGAGTGTTAAGTACGATTATGTACTTAACACTCTTTTGTATGATTATAAAAATATAGTTTACACATGCAAGCGATTCCATTGCGTCTTACGCCGTAATAATAGAAAACAAATTGACCATGTATTATATTTTAGGTTATAATTCAGAAAGTTTAAAAAATAATAAAATGAGAAATAGGGAGGTTTTCAGGGTGATGGAGAGAGTGTATAATTTTTCAGCTGGACCATCAATACTCCCTTTGCCAGTTTTAGAGAAAGTGCAAAAGGAGCTTGTAAATTATAACGGGACAGGCATGTCAATTATGGAAATGAGTCATCGATCTTCTTATTTTCAAAGTATTATAGATGAAGCGGGTAACTTGCTTCGTGAACTAATGAACATTCCTGATGATTACGAAGTATTGTTTTTACAAGGCGGTGCGTCATTACAATTCTCTATGATACCGTTAAATGTAATGAATACGTATAAAAAAGCAGGGTACGTGTTGACTGGCTCATGGTCTAAAAAGGCGCTGCAAGAAGCTGAAAAAGTAGGGGAAGTACAAGTGATTGCTTCTTCTGAAAAAGAGAAGTTTACTACAATTCCTAAACTGGATGGTTTATTGAGCGATGAAAAACTAGATTATGTACATATTACAACGAACAATACAATTGAGGGGACGAAATATGTGGATATTCCACATGTAGATAAAGTACCGCTCGTTGCGGATATGTCCTCAAATATTTTATCAGAACAATACGATGTTTCGAAGTTTGGCCTTATATATGCGGGTGCGCAAAAGAATTTAGGGCCAGCGGGCTTAACGATTGCGATTATAAAAAGAGATTTAATTGGAGGAGCAGAGCGCTCTTGTCCTACGATGTTAAACTATGAAACTTACAGCAAAAATAACTCCTTATATAATACACCGCCGTCCTTTAGTATTTACGTAACGAAACTTGTACTAGAGTGGTTGAAAGAGCAAGGCGGAGTATCTGCGATTGAAAAACAGAATAGAATAAAATCTTCACTTCTTTACAATTTCTTAGATGAATCAAAATTGTTTACTTCACCAGTTGATCCTACGTATCGATCACTTATGAACATTCCGTTTACAACACCGTCAGAAGAGCTGAACAATAAGTTTTTACAAAAAGCGAAAGAACGCGGTCTTGTTACGCTAAAAGGACATCGTTCAGTCGGTGGTATGCGTGCAAGTATTTACAATGCGATGCCAGCACACGGCGTACAGCAATTAGTAAATTATATGAAGGAATTTGAGCTTGAGAATAGATAGGGAGATGGGGATATGTTTCGTGTTCAAACGTTAAATCAAATTGCAGAAAAAGGTTTGCAAGTACTTAGCGGAGAGCGTTATGAAGTAGGGGATAGAATGGACCACCCAGACGGTATTTTACTTCGCAGCTATTCTTTACATCAAGAAGAATTTTCAAAAGACTTAAAGGCGATTGCAAGAGCTGGTGCTGGTGTAAATAATATTCCTGTCGATCGCTGTACAGAAAAAGGAATTGTAGTATTTAACACACCAGGAGCGAATGCCAATGCAGTAAAGGAACTTATTATCGCCAGCCTTATTATATCTTCACGTAACATTATTAATGGGGTAAGCTGGACGAAAAATTTAGAGGGCGAAGAAGTACCTCAGCTTGTTGAATCAGGAAAAAAACAATTTGTTGGATCAGAAATTGCAGGGAAACGTCTAGGGGTTATCGGACTTGGCGCAATCGGTGCTTTAGTTGCGAATGATGCGTTAGCTTTAGGGATGGACGTTGTCGGATACGATCCTTACATTTCAGTTGAAACTGCATGGCGCCTTTCTACGCAAGTGCAAAGAGCATTTAGTTTAGATGAAATTTTCGCAACATGTGATTATATTACCCTTCATATTCCTCTTACGAATCAAACGAAGGGAATTATTGGTGAACATGCTGTAGAGAAGATGAGAAAAGGTATGCGTCTATTCAATTTCTCTAGAGGAGAACTTGTAGATGAAAATGTTCTTCAAAAAGCGTTAGAAGAAGATATTATTACGCATTACGTAACAGACTTCCCGAATGAAAATGTGATTAAAATGAAAAACGTAACAGCGACGCCTCACCTTGGTGCATCTACGTCTGAATCGGAAGAAAATTGTGCAGTCATGGCAGCACGTCAATTACGTGAATATTTAGAGACAGGAAATATTCGTAATGCAGTAAACTATCCAAACGTAGAACTTCCTTATATCGGAAAGAAACGTATTACAATCATGCATCAAAACGTTCCGAACATGGTAGGACAAATTACAGGATGTTTAGCAGAACATCATATTAATATTGCTGATATGATTAATCGTAGTAAACATTCTTGGGCGTACACAATGATTGATATTGATAACGGAATTGATGATATAATAAAAGAGAATATTGTGGAAAATATAAGCGAAATTACAGGTGTTGTAGCCGTTCGAATGATTGTGTAAAGGAGAGAGGGAATTGGCAAAAATCCGACCGTTTCGGGCCATTCGTCCAGTAGAAGAAAAAGCAGCGGAAGTTGCAGCTTTACCGTATGACGTATTAAATAGTGAAGAAGCAAGAGAGGTTGTAAAAGGGAATCCATATTCTTTCTTACACGTTGATAAAGCAGAAATTGATTTAGACCCGGCACTTTCGCCGTATGATGATCGCGTATATGAAAAAGCGGGTGAAAATTTAAATCGATTGATACGAGAAGAAGTATTTATTCAAGACGAAGAGCCAGCACTTTACATTTATGAACTGACGATGCAAGGAAGAACGCAGTCAGGCCTTGTCGTTTGTACATCTATCGATGAGTATGAAGATGATACAATTAAAAAACATGAAAGAACACGTCATGAAAAAGAACTAGATCGTATTCGTCACGTAGATGTGTGTGATGCAAATACAGGTCCTATCTTTTTAACGTATCGTACAAAAGAAGAGATAAAGAGTTTCGTTGCCAGCTGGAAAGAAGAACATACGCCAATCTATACATTTACAGCAGAAGACGGCGTTAAGCATGTTGCTTGGAAAATAACTGATAAAGAAGTAATTGCAAGTTTAGTAAACTTATTTGAAGATATCCCTAACTTGTACATTGCAGACGGACATCACCGCTCTGCATCAGCAGCAAAAGTAGGGCTCATGCGAAGAGAACAATATCCGAATTACACAGGAGAAGAGGAATTTAATTTCTTCCTATCTGTTTTATTCCCACACGATGAGTTATCTATTTGGGATTATAACCGAGTTGTGAAAGATTTAAACGGCTTATCAGAAGAACAGTTTTTAAAACAAATTGCACAATACTTTTATGTAGAAGAAGCATCTGTTTCTCCATATAAACCAAATGACCCAAAAACATTTGGTATGTATGTAAACGAGAAATGGTATAGACTCACAGTGAAAGAGGAAACGTTTGATGCGAATGATCTCGTTAAAGGTTTAGATGTATCTATTCTGCAAGATCATTTATTAAGCCAAGTACTTGAAATACACGACCCGCGATCTGATTCACGTATTGATTTTGTCGGAGGAATTCGCGGATTAGAGGAACTAGAGCGCCTTGTAAATAGCGGTGCATATAAAGCAGCGTTCTCGCTATATCCGACTTCAATGGAAGCTTTATTATCAATCGCAGACGCTGGAGAAGTTATGCCGCCAAAATCAACGTGGTTTGAACCGAAACTGCGTAGTGGGTTGTTTGTACATTCTTTAAAATAAAGTGAAACTTTAATCAGTGGGGGTTTTCTTCATCCCCCACTGATTATTAGCCCTCACCAATCGGACTTTTATGGGCAGTTGATCCCACACCTAACTTCTTTGTTTTCGCTGAATTTTGAGGTGGGGGTCTTACTGCCCATTAAAGCGGGATAAATAGACTTCTTTAGATTGAAAAACCGAAATGATTTTTATTTTCGGTTTTTCTTATGTTATAAGTGTTTTTGAGGAGGGGTATGGATGAAATTGCAAGTAGGCGAAAAAATCACCTTTGAACGAACTTTTACAAAAGAAGATGATGTTGTATTTACGGAAGTATCTAAAGATGAAGGTGTTCATCATGTTACACCGGATGAGCAGGGGAGATTTGTTGTACAAGGACTGTTAACATCAACGCTGCCTACAAAAATTGGAGGCGATTATAACGTACTAGCTCGCAAGATGGATTTTGAATTTTTACGTCCTGTTTATAGCGGTGATACGATTCGTTGTGACGTAACCATTGAACAATTTGAGTCTGATGAAAAAAATCGTACAAAGATTATTGCGATGTTTACATGTAGGAATCAATTTGAAAAAGAAGTTATGAAGGGGAGTTTTTCGGGGATTATTCTGTGATTAGTAGGAGGAGGGACGAAGTGAAATAAGTGTGAGGGGAATCCCCACACTTATTTCATTTTACTCTACGCCACTCTCCAAAATAGAAAAAGATCCATTTTCACAATCAATTTCTGCCATCGCACCGTAAGGTAAAATCAACTTCGGTTCGGTATGGCCAAAATTTAAATTATAAAGAATCGGCAAATCTTCTAAGTTATGTTCCTTCATAACTTGCAGTATTTCGTGTTTATATTCTTCATAATATGCTTCGTCTTTTGGTTTACCAAAAATAATGCCTTTTGCTTTTTGCAGAATGCCTTGCGCTGCATAATTTCGTAACCAATATTTTATATAACTTGGTTCTGGATGATCTTCAGAAGTTTCAAAGAAAAGGATACAATTCTCCCAATGTTTTTTCTCAGGCCAAAGTTCCGTTCCTTTTGCAAATTCCAATACTTCTATACAACCACCAATTAAACGCCCTTGTACAGTGGTAGAGCCTTGAAGTAGCTCATATCCTTTGTTTTGTTGCATCGTACGCCTTGTATCCTTATTGACATCTATCCATTCTAACCGCTCACTTGTCCATTCAGGAGCCGGTTGAATTTTGCCAATCGTTTCATTTGAAAAGAGAGTTCGATTTACCATTTCAACTGTATATGGATCCATCTCTACATTTTCGGCAAAATCAGTTAAAATGGCTGGACCGTAAAAAGAGGAAATTCCTGCTTTATGACAAAATAAGTGTGAAACAGTAACGTCAGAGTACCCCATAAAAATTTTCGGATTTTCACGTATCACATTAAAATCTATATAAGGGAGTAAACGGATGCTATCTTCACCGCCAATATTCGCAATAATTGCTTTCACGCGCGTATCTTTAAATGCTGTCATTAAATCTTCCGCACGGGCCTCTGGGTTGTTATAAAGGTATTCGCTACCTTTTAAACTATTTGGCATTGGGACAACCGTAAGGCCGAAAACTTCTTCTAATCTCTTTACTCCTTGTTCATAACGCCATCTTATCTCAGAATCGCCTGCGCCTCCCCATGAAGGACTTACTGTTGCCACGATATCACCTGGCTGTAATCTGTTTGGTTTCTTTAACATATGAACTCCGCTGCTACTAACAATATAGACAAATGTATATTCTTAGAGTATTCCTGCTTCTACGTGCCCTGCCTCGCTAATCACTTGCTACTACAGTTTGCTGTGACACTCCACAGGCGTAAATTCCGATGTAGCCCACCGTACATATATACAATCTATTTACGTTAGTATTGTATATTTTTTTGCTTGTAAAAGGTTGATAGATGCATTTAAATCTCTGTCTATTACATTTCCACAATCACATGTATATACTCGGTCAGACAGCTTTAAATCCGACTTTTTTTGACCGCAACATGAACATGTTTTAGAAGATGGATAGAATCTGTCCACTTGCCGTAGTTCAATTCCATATTCCCTACATTTCGTTGTTAACAATGTTTTAAAAGCATAAAAACATTGTTGTGCTACAGCTTTAGATAGATGTTTGTTCTTCATCATACCTTTCACATTCAAATCTTCTACTGTAATAAACGTTGGCTTGGTTTTCACCACATCATTTACAATAGACTTTACATACGCTAATCGAATATTTGCTAGCCTAGCATGTAGTTTTTGCACCCTAAGAATGTTTTTATCTATATTCGCTCTCTTATTAACAGCAGGTTGTTCACCTCTCTTTCTTATATTTTCAAATTTGCGTGATAAAGAGCGTTGTTCACGTTTTAACCGTTTTTCTATCTTTTTTACTTGTACTGTTTTATTTATATTTTTGTGAGTTTTTCCATCGCTACGTACAGCAAAGTCTTTAATTCCCAAATCAATTCCTAGACCTACTGCATTTAGAGTTACATTTGATTTTACTTCTTTCACTTCACAGAGTATAGACACATAGTATCTTCCTGCTCTTTGATATACTGTACCACTTTTTACAGTTGTATTTTTTGAAATATATCCATACTCTTTTAACCTTATCCAACCAATTGTAGGAACTTTTACTCTATGTCTTTCTACTGTCCAATCTGTTTTGTTGTTTTTCGGAAAGTAGCACTTCACATCTTGCTTCTTCTTTTTTTTATATCGTGGAAACTTAGATAAACCTTTAAAAAATCGCTTAAAAGCTTTATCTCCATTCATAATCGCTTGTTTTACCGCTTTGCTCGACACTTCTTTAATCCACTGGTCACATTCTTTTGTATGAATGTTGTTTAGCCATTTGGAAAAGTCATAACCACTAAGAAATTCCCCACCCGACTCATATGCCTCTTTATTTTTAGAAATATACAGGTTATATACATATCGACACACCCCAATAGTTTGACGGATTTTACTAATTTGTTCAGTTGTCGGTTTGATTTCTATTAAATATGCTCTTTTCATAAGTCTTCATCCTCCGACATTTTCTTTTTGTATTTTCTCAACCCATATATTCTACAGCTAAATACATGAATGATAAAATTAAATTCTGAACAAGTTCTTCTTGAGGAGATAGTTTTTCATTGTTAACAATCATAATTTCCACTCCCATTTTACGAAGAAACTTTTCAAACCAATCATATCCAAAACATACAAATCTATCTTTGTGTGCAATGATGATCGTCGAAATATTTCTTTCCATACAACTGTCAATCAGGTTATTCCACTGTTTTCTTTTGTAGTTTAATCCGCTACCAATATCTTTGATAACTTTATCTACAATCATCCCTCGTGCATTTGCGAAACTCAACCTGATTTTCTAAATCATCTTTCTGACCTGGATTTGATACTCTTGTGTAAATAACTACTTTGCCTACTTTTGTCTATGTTTTTGTTTACTGTTTCTTTCTCTTACATAATGTAATGGACTACAATTATACAAACTGTAGCATTGATAAATATGATGCATCACATTTATTTTCTTCATCATCAATCCGTTTACCTGCTGTGATGCAAGAATTTAACATTTGTGTTGAATATATTTAAAAACCATCTTTCTTATGCAACATTGCATAAGAAAGATGGTTGCTATTTCGTACAACATGTAACTATAATAGTTACATGTTGGTCGTATCCAATCAAAAATAAAATCATCATGAATGGAGATGTTTCATAATGGGTATGAAAAAATTAATATTAGCAGGTGCTTTAGGAATCGCAGCATTATCAGGAACAAATTTACCAGGACTAGAAGTAACAAAAGCGAGTGCAGCTTCTATTGAATCGAATTTCTCGACGTTAGAAGGACGAGTAGTAGAAGTAGATAACGGTGTAATTGTTGTTAAATCTAAGCAATATGAGGAACCTGTTAGTGTATATATGGATTCACTTTCAAATGTGAAAGTAGGAGATGAAGTAAAAGCTACTGGATCTATGATGCGTAATTTTACGGAATATATGATTGCAACTGCAGTTGAAAATACAACAAACAAGTTAGGTATGCATATGAAAGAAGATGGCTCACCTGATTATGTAATTGGGGAAGTATCAAAAGTAGCAACGATGGAAGATGAGGGAGACGGTGCTACTAAATATGTCGTAGTGGAGTATCCATCGCTAAACGGGAAGAAAGTTATTATTGATGTTTTCTTAACAAAGGGACAAGTATTTAATACGGGTGAGAAAGTGAAAATTGATATGAAGTATGTAGGCTGGGGCGGAAGTTCTATTAACTGGAACACAGTTGACCATATTGAAAAAGTTCATAAAGTAAAGAGCAACGTTGAAAATAATGATGATGTTTGGATTTGGTCTTAATTAGACTCCTGTAAATAATAAATGTATCATGTAGTACTCAGCAAATGGTCGCGTGTATGACAATTTGCTGAGTACTTTTTTCTTTATTTTATATTTGGGGCTAAGGTACTTCATTGTATTTATAATAATTTTTAAAATCCGGGAATACAATTGAATCGAATAAACCTATACAGACAAGTGTTTTCAATTAATGCTTATGCATTGATTTTATTCAAAACTGCTACTCTATTCGTCGTAAATAATAGATAATTTTGTTTTACTGTTTTGATTAAAATTCGATCTGTTGTAGCATATGCTGTTCCAATTCTGATTACGTTTTCTTCTTCTACACCAGCATAAGTTTCATCTTCTGTAACTTCAATAATATCACTTAATGGAATTTGAACCTTAGCTAGTTGCCATGAAATAATTAATTCTTCATCTGTTTTTTTGACATCGATACCTAGCATGTTATCAAAACCTTTCTGTATTAAGATGCCACTGTTAATTTTATTATATAGATTTAAAGGTTCTATTTCTATTGTGAAATTTGATTTTTTCATTTTTTAGGCTGAATTGCATATGAAATCAAAACTTTACTTGTAGTACATAATAAATACAGTTGTTTTACTTTTTAATGATATGTGGATATGGGATGAGGTTGATTTATTACCCTATATTAAAATAAAAATAAACCACTGTTCGATTTGAATATTCCACGATATAATGGTGAGAGTTTATGGCAGAATAAATATTTACATAAGAAGTGAGGTACTGTATGAAAAAAAGAACGACAGACATTATTTTTATTATTATCGGTGCATTTCTTTTTGCGTTAGGTGTCAATTTGTTTGTTATCCCGAACGAGTTTGGTGAGGGCGGGGTAACAGGTATCACGATTATTACGTACTATTTATTTGAATGGTCACCGGGCTTAGTTAACTTAATTTTAAATGCGATTTTGTTAATAGCCGGTTATAAATTTTTAAATAAGATCACAACAATTTATACGATTATCGCTGTAGTTACGAACTCGCTATTCCTTCATTTGACAGAGGGATGGACGATTGCCTCGGATGAAATGCTCGTAAATGCCATTTTCGGAGGAATATTTATCGGATGCGGGATTGGTCTTATTATTCGTGTTGGCGGAACAACTGCAGGTACTACCATCTTAGCAAGGATGACGCATAAATATTTAGGATGGAGCATTAGCTACGGTCTACTGTTCTTCGATTTAATCGTTGCGTTTTCATCTTATTTCATCATTGGTGCAGAAAAACTGATGATAACAATTATTATGCTATATGTAGCAACGAAAGTGATGGAGTTTGTAATTGAAGGTTTAAATCCGAAGAAGGCTATTACGATTATTTCTGATAACCCGAATGAAATTGCTGGGAAGGTCACTACGTTAATGGGCAGAGGGGTTACTGTGTACTCAGGTCATGGCTATTACACGAAAACGCCGAAGGAAATTCTTTATGTTGTTATTAATAAGCAAGAAGTAGTGAAGCTAAAGAGGATTGTTCAAACTACGGATCCGGCTGCGTTCATCGCTATACACGATGTTCGTGATGTGTTTGGAGAAGGATTTGTTGATATTTCTAAAGCTTAGAACTTATTTTTCATTAAAATAATCTTAATACTAAAACGTAAGAATCTATTTTGAATAATCTTTTTTCAAAATAGATTCTTTTTCTTTTTCTTGCAAAAAATTCAATTGTTTCTTAAGGTAAGGATGTAGAAGGATGAACAAGAGAGGGTTTAATGAAGATGATACATATTTTATTAGCTGATGATGATAAGCATATTAGAGAGTTGTTGCATTATCATTTACAAAAAGAGGGGTTTAAAGTTTTTGAAGCAGAAGATGGAAAGGTAGCGCAAGGCGTATTAGAGAAAGAAAATATTCATCTTGCGATAGTAGACATTATGATGCCGTTTGTTGATGGCTATACGTTATGTGAGGAAATCCGGAAGTATCATGATATACCGGTTATTTTATTAACTGCGAAAGATCAGTTAGTTGATAAAGAAAAAGGATTCATTTCTGGTACGGACGATTATATTGTAAAACCATTTGAGCCAGCTGAAGTCATTTTCCGTATGAAAGCATTACTGCGCCGTTATCAAATGCTGAGTGCTGACATTATTACACTTCACGGAACGACAATTGATCGTAAAGGTGTTGAAGTGAAGAGTAACGGACAGACGATTTTACTACCGCTGAAGGAATTTGAATTATTATCACAACTTGCTAGTTATCCTGGAAGAACATTTTCAAGAGAAGAGCTAATTGAATTAGTATGGGGAATGGATTTTGAAGGGGATGAACGAACAGTTGATGTTCATGTGAAGAGACTACGAGATCGATTCTCAAAACGAACAGATGATTTTCAAATTACAACGGTGCGCGGACTCGGTTATAAGTTGGAGTTGAAATAAAATGAAATCACTATATTCTAGGTTTGTATTTATGACAGTCGGTATTATGCTGCTTAGTAGTATTATCGGCTTTTTATTAACGAACGTATATTATCAAGTGAAGTTAAAACCGTATAACAGTGAGAAGATTTTAACGTATGCGGAAGAAGTTAAGTCATTATATGAAAAGCAAAGTGAAGGAAATCAAGAGGCATATTTACATTCTATTGCAAAATTAGGATATGAAATTTATATTGTCGATGATCAAAAGAATGGAAAGCGTATCGGTAATGCGTTTCGTAAGACGTCCATTAGTGATGATACCGTTCATAAAGTATTGCGGGGGGAGACATTTAATGGTGTTTCCACATATCCAACGCGCCTCTTTATTACAGGATTTTTCGATAATGAATTAATTAATAGCGTCGGTGTACCAGTGCAACACGGTGATAAACAGTACGCATTATTTATTCGTCCTGACATTCAGAACCAATTTGGCGAGATGCGAATTTTTCTAGCGGTATTACTTGGGTTTATCGTACTATTAAGTATTATCTTTATAGCGATTGCAGCTGGTTACATCGTTCGTCCGATTCGTAAATTTACGAAGGCTACGCAAAAAATTGCGAGTGGTGAATATGAAATTGAATTAGACGTAAAACGAAAAGATGAAATAGGAACGTTATCTACAAGCTTCCAAAAGATGACGAAAAGTATTAAAGAACTTGATGAAATGAGACAAGAATTCGTTTCGAACGTTTCACATGAATTCCAGTCACCACTTTCTTCTATACAAGGTTTTTCGAAGACGTTGCAAACAGAAAAGATGAGTGATGAAGAAAGAAACCATTACTTACAAATTATTGAGGGCGAAAGCAAGCGAATGTCTAGTTTATGTAAACAGTTACTTACGCTAGCGTCATTAGATAAAGAAGAGAAAGTGTTGCAAATAAAAAAATTCAATTTGCAGAAACAAATTAAAGACGTCATTTTTATGCTCGAATGGAAATGGCGTGAAAAAGATATCGCTGTTGAATTTGATGTGCCGGACATTACAATACAAGGGGATGAAAACTTACTTCATCAAGTATGGAGTAATGTTTTTACGAATAGTATTAAGTTTTCAAACGATGGCGGGACCATTGAGTTTTTTGTCGAAGAGTTAGAGTCTAGTATCATTATCTCTATATCCGATAACGGAATTGGTATGGCAAAAGAAGAAATGGACCGTATATTTGATCGATTTTATAAGGTGGATACAGCAAGAGCGAGAAATGTAGAAGGTAGTGGATTAGGATTATCGATTGTGCAGAAAATTGTTGAACTGCATAACGGAAACGTTTCAGTGTATAGTACAAAAGGGGAAGGGACTACTGTTCAGGTGGAGCTTCCGAAATAGATGGAAGAGGCTGTTTGGGAACGGCCTCTTCTTTTTTTGTCTCTAGTATACGTGTAAAGTGAAAAAATGCGAGTCATTTTAATTACATAATCGGACGAGTTTATGGAGTGAGCTCAGGAGGAAGTTTATTTGAAAATGTAGAATCTCTACAGAGTTATAAGGATTTTATTGAGACTGTAACTATTTAGGGAGGAAATTACTTTGAAACGAATTGACGTGTTATTAAACGTACTAGATGCAACATTCGAAAAAGAGAGTTGGTATGCACCGTTTAAACATGCTATAGAAGGACTTACAGCCGAACAGGCTATGTGGAAACCATCTGGTGAGGGAACGAAAACCATTTGGGAGAACGTTAATCATCTCATTTATTACAAAGAGAGACTTGCTGCAAACTTAGAAGGCCGTGAATGGAAACATAATCTTGACGGTAATGACACCTTTTATCTTACTGAGCAATCTAATGATGATGAGAAATGGAAGAAAGTTGTTGAACGTTCTAAAAATGCTCAGCGTAATTTAAGACAGGTATTAAGTGCAATTTCCGAAAAAGAGCTTGAGCAAAATTTACTAGAGGGGAAATTACTGGACATCATGCTTCATGATGCTTATCATACAGGCCAAATTATTCAATTAAGGAAAATGCAAGGGTCTTGGCCATCAAATCGTTAATTGAACGTTTTAGTTGGTGCTATTGTTATATTTTTAGTGAAGGTTTTTACATCCAAAATTAAATTACTACATTTTAACCCCGTCCCAAATTTAGAACGGGGTTATGTTTGTTCCTGTTATAAAGCCGCACCTTTCCCGCGCTCTTCCTTAAACCGAACTCCAAAAGTATCCGCTGTAATTTCATCAGCTTTCGGCAAAGCTCGTAATTTCGGATGAAGTAGCCATACGAGAGAAATAAATAAAATCCCGATGCTAGCGAGCGCGAAAATGAGTTGGCTACTAAATACATTTGCGGTGTATCCGCCAATTAAGGAACCGAATGGCATAGCAATTGTGCCCATACTTCGCATGACTGAGTTAATGCGTCCAATATATTGATTTGGAATTACCATTTGACTAATTGTCGCAAATAATATGTTGGTTGCACCAATTGGAATCCAAGCTAGGCCGAATAAGAAAATAGAGAGCCATTGAAACGGTACAATGGTAGAGAGAAACCAAAAGATAGCGCCAGTCGTAAAGCCAATAATAGAAACACGGCCCACATTCCGTTTGCCAACCCATGAACTGAATAATGCACCGATGAGACTACCTGCTGATATAGCAGCTAAGAAGAAGCCATATGATTTCACGCCCCCTAAAGAATCAGCGAAAGAAGGGAGTATGGCCATCGTCATACCGATTGAAAAATTAGCGACAACGGTACCAATTAAGAATACTCCCATTAATGAACGGAAGACGATCGAAAAGCCTTCTTTTAAATCAGAGAAATATTGTTTAGTTGAAAGTGATGTATTGGTTTCTGCTTGCTTTGGCATTTTTAATGAAAAGAACAAAAGGGCAGTAATCGCGAATGTAAAAGAGTCGATTACATATAAAGTGATTGCGCCAAATAGTGCTACTAATATGCCAGAAAGCGTCGTGCAAATTAAATCAATGCCTTGATATGCAAATGAGAAGAGTGAATTTCCTTTTAATAATTGTGTTTTATGCAGTAGAAGTGGTAAAGCTTTTGATTGTGCGGGATAGGCGAATTGTTCGATAAAGGCTACGATGGGCATAATGATGAGTAGTAGTTGAACTGTTAATAGATCGAAGTAGTGTGTAATAGGAATGATTAATATAAGGATGCATTGCAGAATTTGTGTGATGACGAGTGTGTTTTTAATTGACCATCTATCAACGAATGGACCGGTAAGAAATTGAAGTGCAGAAGGTAATAATGTAAGGAAACCAGCCAATCCAGAATAAAAAGGATTACCACTAAGTTCATATACGAGCCACATTGCAGCTACATAATACAAGCTATCTCCTATGTTCGTAAAAATTCTCCCTAAAAATAGTAAGAGGAAATTCCGGTTTTTTAATATGTCCATTTAATCTACTCCTTTATAAAAAAATTATTCGGTAAAATAAATTTGACCGTTGCTGTAAAAAAAATCGTATTACGATTTTTCTTCTTTTTTCACAAATCGCTGCATTGCTCGCTCGTCGATTTGCAGTGCAGTAGTAGAAATGTAATAAGATTTACTGTTTGGATCTTTATCCGCATCTTTTGCGATATCGTTTAATTCAGCCATTAATTCATGAAACTTTTTCACCCACACTTGAAATTGTTCTGGCGTGGCATCAAACTCCCAGCAAGATGAAACGTAATTCCACTCAGCTGGATCTTCGCTTACTTTTCGTAATGTGAAAGCTTCTTCTGGTGCAGCGAGAATATGGTTTTTCGTTCGTTCCGTCATTTGTAAAAAGATTTGGCGACCTGATTCGCTTAACATTTCTAAATGAGGTAATAGGTCCGCGGCAGGGGTGAAGCCTCTAGCGACAGATTGATAAAACTTTTGAATGATGCCATTCTTTTCTTCTGTATAAACAATTTCTATAAAACCATTCTTTTCTAATTCTTTTAAATGATAATGAATTTTCGCCCTTGGAATGCCGAATTTCTCAGATAGTAATTGTCCTGTATAAGGACGTTCGCATAGACGCATCATCATTTCGACACGTAGTGGATCGCTTATTGCTTTTAGTTGGCTATAAGTAGTGAGTGTTAACATGGGCTTCAAAATGATCAACTCCTTAAATAAAATTACTCGGTCAAGATTATTTGACTGAATTGTATCAAGGATTTTAATTATTTTCAATACTTTCTGAAAATTGAATCTTTCCCTCTGTAATCTTCTGTTCATATTCCGTTCATATTTCTTTTTTATGATTAGTGCATAGAAAGAAAGAGGAAGGAGCGAGCGAAATGTTTTTAGCTCTGCGTGAATTAAAACAATCAAAATTAAGATACGGATTAATCGGATTGATTATGGTGTTATTATCATTTTTAGTCCTTGTAATTTCAGGATTAGCAAATGGACTATCTTATGATAATGCTTCATCGATTCAAAATATGGAGGCAAATAAATTTGTACTAGCGGATGATGCGGAAAATAAATTACTTCGTTCACAAATTAAGCAAGACGATGTAGATAACGTAGTAAATCAAGTAGGCGAGAAAGAGGCCGTTCCATTTCGCGTGAAAGTTTCAACGTATGAAAAGAAAGATAGTTCGAAAAACGTGGATGTTGCTATTTTCTCAAGTGAACGTGATTCATTTTTAGAACCGAACATTGTAAAAGGTGAGAAATTAGGTACAGCAAACAACGAAATGGTTGCTGATGAATCTATTAAAGAAAAAGGAATCGATATTGGAGATACAATTATCGATCCTGTTTCAAAGAAAGAATTTACAATCGTTGGATTTACGAAAGATCAAATGTTTAGCCATACACCAGTCGTCTATGTAAATGAAGACGTATGGGGATCTATTTCACAACCAAACCAAAAAGATTATAGTGCAATTGCACTGAATACAGATAAAGAAATTAAAAATGCGCATGTTATCGACAAAAAAGAAGTACTGCAAAGTATTCCAGGATTTAAAGAAGAGCAAGGAACATTAACGATGATCATTGCATTCTTACTTGTTATCGCAGCGTTACTAATCGGTGTATTCTTCTACGTCATTACACTGCAAAAAACACAGCAATTAGGTGTATTAAAAGCAATCGGTACAAAGAATTCTTATTTAGCAAATAGTTTAGTCGTGCAGGCGTTATTCTTATCAGTTGTTGCGATGGTAATCAGTATTGTTCTTGTACAAGGATTAGAACAAATTTTACCAGCTGGTATGCCGTTCTTATTAACAACACCGATGATTGCACAATACGCAGCAATCTTTATCGTAATTAGTATTTTAGGAACACTTATTTCGTTATACCAAGTATTAAAAGTTGATGCATTAGAAGCAATTGGAGGCGGGATGTAATGACTTCATTATTAAAATTAGACAAAGTAAGTAAAGTGTACGGAGAAGGGAATACGGAAGTAACAGCCCTTCATCCGATGTCGCTTGATGTGAAAGCTGGAGAGTTTATCGGAATCGTCGGTCCTTCTGGATCAGGGAAAAGTACGTTATTATCAATCGCGGGTGCATTATTATCACCGTCAAAAGGGGATATTTACATTCGTGAGCAAAATATTACGAAGTTATCAGAAAAGGAAATGACAGACATTCGTTTGAAAAAAATCGGCTTCATTTTCCAGTTCGCAAATCTCGTTCCATATTTAAATGTAAAAGAACAATTACTTTACATTGCAAAGCTAAAAAAAGAAAGTAAACAAGACTCAGAAAAGCGTGCGGATCATTTATTAGTGGCATTTGGATTAGGAGAAAGAAAAAGTCATTATCCAAATCAATTATCTGGTGGAGAAAAGCAAAGGGTAGCAA
The DNA here is from genome assembly GCF_051915365.1 of Bacillus cereus group sp. MYBK79-1. Taxonomy (NCBI): domain Bacteria; kingdom Bacillati; phylum Bacillota; class Bacilli; order Caryophanales; family Bacillaceae; genus Bacillus; species Bacillus cereus group sp. MYBK79-1. The sequence goes on from NZ_JBQAEO010000018.1 coordinate 27,137, forward strand.
TCGCGCGCGCGTTCATGAACAATCCTGATTTAATATTAGCGGATGAACCAACTGCAAGCTTAGACTCAAAACGCGCACGTGAAGTCGTTGAAATGATGAAACGTGAAGTGAAAGAAAGTCAAAAAGCAGCAATTATGATTACGCATGATGAAAGAATGCTTGACGTATGTGATCGTATATTGACGCTTAGAGATGGACAGCTAATATAAAGAAAAAAGGACAATAGCACATAAATGTGTGGTTGTCCTTTTTATAAAATATAATTATAAGTGCCTTATTTTGAGAATAATGATTTAAGTTTATTTCGTGTTACTAATAAAACCCCGCCTAATACAGATAACATACCTAAAGCCATATTGTTTGATTGCTCACTACCAGCGTTAGGAAGTTCTCTAGCGTTATTGTTTGTGTTTGTAGTACCAGTCTTTGTTTCTATTTGTTTTGATTGAGATACTTCATTAATTTTGTTATCTACATTTTGCTTCGTAGTATGGGCCTCAGCTAATTTGTCATCAATTTTTTTCTCAGTATGTTTAAAGTCGTTTATTTTAATATCTAATTCTTGTTTTTTCTTTGTTAAATCGTCTAAAACAGTTTGTTTCGATTGCTTCACTTCGTTAATTTTATTTAGTAAATCTTCTCTAGCTTTTTGTAATTCAGCAAGTTTGTTTTTTACATCTTGTTTCGCTAGTTCTAAGTTAGCGGAAAGACTATCTAAATTGCCTTTAATTTTCTTAAGTTCCTCTAACGTGTTCTCAGTATTCGGCTTATTTTCTTTTAGCTCAGCAAGTTTGTCCTCAGCAGTTTGTTTCGCTTTCTTTAACTCAGCTAATTTTTCATCTACTTGTTTTTTAACTTCCTTAAGTTCATTAACCTTTTGGTCGATGTTCTCTTTATGTTGCTTAATTTCATTCACTTTTTCATCGACAGTTTGTTTATGTTCTTTAATCTCATTCACTTTGTTATCGATATTTTGCTTATGTTCTTTCACTTCAGCAACTTTGTCTTCTACTTGTTTTTTATGCTCTTTCATTTCAGCGATTTTATCTTCGGCAATTTGTTTGTCTTGCTGAAGTTTTGCATCTAACTCTTCTTTACGTTGCTTTATTTCGTTAATTTTTTCATCAGCAACTTGTTTACGCTCGTGTAGTTCATTCACCTTCGTATCAACATTTTCCTTAACCTGGTTAAGTTCATTCAACTTTTGATCCACATTTTCTTTATGCTGCTGCAATTTCGCATCTAACTCTTGTCTATGTTGCTTAATTTCAGCTAATCGATCTCCCGTACTTTGCTGAGGAGTAGCATCAGTTACTTCCGCATGAGCAGAGTTCGCGCCAGCAATCATTGCTAAAGCTAGTGTAGACGCAGCAATTGTTTGTTTTGTTTTCATATTTTTGTACCTCTTTCCTATGAATACACTCTATTGTGTAAAATTGAGCATTTAAAAATAGATTATTACATCATTATATACCATGTACGATGTCTAGAGGAAGTATTTGCATAATAATCTATCATTATGTAATTCTCTTAGTTGGAAGTAGGGGATAAAACTTTAGCAAGATGCACGATTTCTTTTATGTTGAACCAATTGGAAAATTCATGGAAAAGTGTTATGGTTTACTTGGGAGATTTACATAATTTATGTTCAGTAAAAAAGGGGGAGTAAAGTGGGAGCTAAAATCTTTAACGGCAGACATATAGCCAATAGCAAGGATCAAGAGTTTGTTGTTTTTATTATTGGTATGCGTATTAATAACCTATTAAAATTTTGGAAGTGGATACCAGTTTTTAATGCTATGGGACCTATGATTAAAGAATTGTATCAAAACCCACAATGGGGTTTCTTACATACAGAATTCTTCTTTAGTTGGAGAAAGGTGATCTTAATTCAATACTGGAAGGGATTCGATGAATTAGTAAACTATGCCCACGGAAAAAATCATTCAAATGCTTGGAAATCATACAATAATAAGATTAAAGATAATGGGAGTGTCGGTGTTTTTCACGAAACATATCAAATAGAAAAAGGTGCTTCTGAAGCAATCTATGTTAATATGCCAAAAACAGGTTTATCTAGAGCTACCGAACATATACCAGTATCTCAAGATACTAATACTGCTCAAAAAAGAATGGGTAAATAATTCGAAAACTTGTGTATATTTATTGTACAAATGAATCAGTTTACTTTAATAGGTAGATTAAAATACACTATGATATGATTAGTATTGGATTTCTTAATAAGGGGGTTTTTAAATGACGCCAGAACAAATTGTTAGAGAATTTTTTGATGAAGTACGTTCGGGGAATAATCCTGACTATTCAAATCAATTAATGGCAGAAAAAGTATTGGCACATCAAATTGTATCTGAAGAAGAACAAACAGTTTGTAGAACACCTGAAGATTATGCTGAACATGTAAGAGAGATGATTGACGTATACGGTAATTTTTCTTTAGAAATTCAAGAATTTTTAGTACAAGAAAGTAAAGTATATGTACGTTGGAAACAAGTAGGTATGCATGTAGGAGAAATCGATGGATATGAACCTACAGGACTTCCAATCATTCAAATAGCAAGTGCAGTGTATAGAGTAGAAGATGGGAAAATTGCAGAGTATTGGATTCAAATTGATATGTTAGGAGTTCAAAACCAATTAGAGCGCAATAAAAATATTCAGTAGTTAACTTTTAAAGCTATAAATAGGCATGGGGAGAAATCTCTGTGTCTTTTTTTATGAAAAATAAGAGAGTGAGTTGGTGTAAGTGAATGGTTATTGGAAGGGGAATTCGCTGGTTTAAAGAATATGTAGTATGAATGTAAAAGTAAAGTAGCAATGGTAAAGGAGAACGTAATGTACACAATTGGACAGGTTGCTAAATTTTTAGATGTATCTAGAGATACTTTGAAGTTTTATGAGGAAAAAGGTTTGGTCAAGCCGAAGCAAAATATTGAGAATGGATATAGAAAATATAATCATTTTGATATATATGATATAACAACGGTCAATTTCTATAGGGAAATGGATATCGAAATAAAAAAAATTCAGGAATTAAGAAAAAGTAAGAGTATAGAGGGAATAAAATCATTGTTGGAAGAGAAAGAACAAGAAGTTTTAGAGGAGATAGAATATAAAAAACTTCTTTTAAAAAAGCTTCAAATTCTAAAAGAAGATTGCGAAAAAATAAAGCAATTCTTAGGGAAATACGTAGTAAAAGACATGAAGCCTTTAGAAGTAAACGGAAAAATAGAGCATTTTACTGCGTATGATGAATTTGAATCTTTGAAAAAGAATACGGATAGTTTAAAAAAAGCAGTTACTTTAACATCTTTACGAAGAGTTATAAATTTCAACGAAGAAGGTATTATAGAAGATAAATTTATAATTGTAAGAAAGGTAGAGGACTTTGATAAAGATTTAGAAGGTGAAATTCTATCGCATCCAAAATGTATTTATACAGTTATTGAAGATGGAAGGTGGGCAACTGGTGGGGAAAGTATCGACCATAATGTGGAATCCAGTTTAAGAAAAGCAGAGATAGAACAAGGGCATGAACTTTTGGGGCTAGTGTATATAAATATATTACTTACCACATATGAAGATGAACTTGAGCGTATATTTTTAGAAATTTATGCACCTGTAAAATAGTGCAGACATGTATTGACCTGTGAGTAACCCCCAGGTTTAAGCTGAAAGTATCCGTAAGTATAAATACTATTATATTTACGAAATACTTAGTTTGAAATGGGGATTGTGCATGAATAGGGAAAAGGAACTAAAAAAACCAATAGCGAGTTTTATTGTACTAACCAATATCATTTTTCTGCCACTTTTTTTGCTTGTAGGAGCTATAAGTATGCTAGGATTTCCAGCATGGGTTTTTGATATAATGTTTTGTATATCGTCTTGGTCTTCAACTTTTGCTTTTGCCGTACTATTTAAAAAAATCTATCCAGGGCAGAGCTTTATACAATTTGTAAAAGACAAGTTCAAAAATAAACTTAAAGTTTCTGTAATACTTATTGTGAGTGTGATTCAAACTTTCATATTTTTAATGATTTTATGTGTCGTGTCTAAAAATAGTGAAGTAGACTCTATTTTTACTGTCACTACATGGGGAATGCTAATCTATTTCTTTGTTAAAAACTTTCTTGCGGGGCCATTGGGAGAAGAACTAGGATGGAGAGGCTTTGCACAAATTGAACTTCAAAAGAAATATTCACCATTAAAAGCTTCGCTAATTATTGGTTTTTGGTGGGGAATGTGGCACCTACCTATATGGTTTACTACAGGATTTGTGGGAATTGATCTAATTAAATATATTATATTTTTTATGATCTCCATCATATCTATAAAAATCGTTATGACTGCATTTTACAATTTAAATCAGAATTTAATTATCCCGATTATCATCCATCAATTCTTTAATTTCTTTATTGGCATCATAAACGGGAACTTAATCGATCTAATTATGTATAACGCGATTTTTTATTTAGTAGTTGCAGTTGTTTTAATTGTTGTGAACCCAAAGAGAGTTCTGTATGGAGCGGAAGATATAGATAGCAGGAATGGAAAGTATTAAGTACATAGCTATTGGAAGGCGGGGAATGATGAAAAATTATATAGGACTAGTAGCTGCTATAAGTATCTTTATCCTTTCAATTGTTTTTCTATATTTCAATCCTTATAGCAAACAAGAGCTTGATAAGGGAGTATATATCACTGTATTTTTCATGTTCTTATTTCCTTCTTTTCTAGCAGTAATTGCGGCAGTGGCAAGGCATAAGGTTTTCATGATTATTTGTAGCATTTGGATGTTACCAGGAACTCTTTATCCCGCTTTAATGGGCAGTAAGACCCCCACCTCAAAATTCAAGGGAAGCAAAGAAGTTAGGTGGGGGATCAACTGCCCATAAAAGTCCGATTGGTTCAACTAATAATCAGTGGGGGATGAAGAAAACCCCCACTGATTAAAGTTTCACTTTATTTGAGTATAGCTGCAATACCTACGTTATGGAATTTATGCATTATATTTTTAACGATTTATTTTATATCTATCGTTCGGATGAAAGAGAGAGCTGCTCATTATAATAAGATATAGTAAAAAGACGTTATCCTTTCTATAGAATTATAAGAATGGATAACGTCTTTTTGCTTTATAGGTAGTGCAAATTCAAAGCTTGATAGTGATGGAGAAAGACCTCTTTGCACATTATGATGTTTGGAAGTATTCTATCGCATTACTTTAATAAAAGGCACCAAGTTCCTCCTGTCCGTAATCTGCATCAAGGGCCTTCTTGAAAAGCTCTTAGGGAAAAGATGGAAAACTATTATTAAAGCCAGCTTCACGAGTGCTCTATGATAGAGGTAACGTGAAAATCCGTTGCTGCTAGCTCTTTTCCATTTATGATTACGGATAACCTATGTTTGCCCGGATAATGTTTGCGGGTCGTCAAATCCTTGAAATGGTGGTTTCGTACGTATGGCTGCTCTACTTTGTTGTAGTTGCGTTCTGTTATTTTGAATAACTTTCTTGATGTCGTACCATTCGCTTTGACAAAATCAATCGCGTACTCGACCCGTAACCGCTGGGGGACAGAGGAGTTGGCCCGGATTGAAAAAGAAAAGTTGAGAGTTTGGCCGATCGCTAGCGCCGCTTTGTCCAGTGACAAAGCACTTACCGTCACATCCGGTGAAATCCCAAAACCGAACAATGAAAGGATGTCTGGATCACCTTTTCGCAGCAAACCGCGACAGCCGTGTTTGACAATCCAATCGGTTTGCAAGCTCTCTCCGTACCAATTGCTGGCGAGTTGTTTGATCATTTCGGGATGATCCTTAGAAATATCGTTTAGATTATTAGCAACGCTTTTCTGCACATAGACAGATGAATCCCGTTTGAGTTTTTCTAATACTGGCATAATTGGCGACGGATCAGCTTTGAATATATTTAAGGCCATTGCCCAAGGTAATCTAGGACGACAGCCTTCGCTGGCAAGCCTTCTGATGTGATGATCGGGATGGCTTGCCCACTGCAGCATCTGATCCATCATTCTAACAGGATCTTGCACAATAAAAGGACGAACGGCGAACTCTGAGCTGGAAAAGGGAGTGAATCGTTCCAATGCAGGAATGGAATTTGTCCAATCGTCAAGTCCGTATACTTCCACGAAATCAGGAAAGAACAAATATTCGACTCCTTTACATTGGGGAGCGATTTGGGCTAAGACCTCTAAAGCGTCACTATAGGACACAGGAAGGGTTAATTGCAAAGAGGTGCTTATATGCCGGATACGCTGTTTTAATTGTTTCTGTTCCCAGCGATCATCGTAAATTAAGTTCAAAAACTTTGTTGAATCAAATGTAGGATATTTAAGTTTGACGATGTCTATAAATTGGTTAAAAAAATCCAGATTATATTTGCCCGCAAATGTATCTCCCATGTTGCAACTCCTCCTTGGTATGTAAATATTGACTTCGAGATTAAGCATACAGGATAATGGTGCCAGGTAATGACACTATTATTTTTTTGAAAAATACATGGAGGGAACAGTCTATGCACAAAGCTCAGCGACTCATTCAACTTATCATGCTGGTCAATGAACGAAAGAAGTTTACAATACAGGAGATGGCAGACGAATGCGGTGTTTCACGCCGAACGATGATTCGCGATTTGATGGAACTGAGTGAGCTAGGTGTGCCGCTCTACTCCGAGGCAGGACCTAGGGGCGGTTATCGTGTTCTGAGTGAGAAGGTGCTGCCGCCTATTAGTTTTACTGAACATGAGGCAATCGCATTGTTTTTTGCCTGTCAATCGTTACACAATTACAAGTCCCTTCCTTTTAAAAATGAAGTGGATACCGCCTTGCACAAGTTTTTTCATTTTCTTTCGAGTGAACTAAAGCAAAAGATAGAACAAATGCAACAGCGACTTATATTTTGGATACCTCCACATGAGATGGAAGTTCTTTTCTTGAAGGAGCTGCTCGAAGCTGCATTGGAGCAGTATGTTGTCACTATTATATACGAAGCTTCTTCCCGCCGAGAAAGGATGATTCAGCCACTCGGGTTATATACGATGAATGGGTTATGGTACTGCCAGGCTTATTGTTTCTTGGCAGAAGATTATCGAGTGTTTCGTGTGGACCGAGTGAAGGATTTTTCGCTTGAGGCCGATCAAAGCAGGAAATTAAATATGGATGAGGAACACATTCAAACGTGGATCATGCGAAAGGATGAGAGTGATACGTTGGATCTTGAGGTGGATTTGACGCCTGAGGGTGTGAGACGATGCCGATCAGAATTATGGTTAACCGAGGGTATTAAGCTGCATGAAGACGGATCCGGCGCGATTCATACAAAGATGAGCGCATCATATACACCATGGGCGGTACATTTTTTCCTCGGCTTGGGCATGGAGGCAAACGTGAAGCGCCCCCATGTGGTCCGCGAACAAATACAAAGCAAGCTCCTGGAGATGGTCAGACAATATGAACAATAGTGATAGTGCACATCAATCACCTAGGCAAATACAAATTCAATTTCAAGCAGGATACGTCTCTCAATTCATTGTGACCGCTGAAACAACAGGAAGTTGAATGACACTAGTTCGGATTAGCGTATATTTTCGTTTAAATGTTCGCGATGGGATAGTTGCAGTTATAAGTATTTTTATTCTTATAGCGATCAAATGCTTGAAGAGAGTATTTCTCTTTTTTCCTAAGTTTTGAAACGGGAATGAAAGGGTGAGGAGCGTAATGAAGAGGGGATTATCTAAATTAGCAGATGTGTTAGTCAATCATTCTACGAAAGTGCAGCCTGGTGACCAAGTGTTAATTCAAAGTGTTACTGAAATAGATCCTATAGTCGTTCGTGAAATTATTAAGTCAGTGGAAAAAGCAGGTGGATATGCACATGTATCAATGCGTGATGTTTCTGTTACAAACAAGGCAATTAATTTTATCAGGATCTGAAGAACAATTTAAGTTATTAGCAGATTGGGAGTGTTATCGATTAAGTAAGATGCAAGTGTATATTAATCTCCGTAGTCCTAGAAATGCATATGAATTAGCAGATGTACCAGCAGAAAAAATGAAGTTATATCAAAAGACATTTGGAAAAGCTCATAGTGAAGCAGTGTATAAAACGAGATGGGTGACAACTCGTATTCCGAATGCGGCTTCTGCACAAGAAGCGAATATGAGCACGGAGGCTTATGAAAAATTCTACTATGATATATGTACGTTAGATTACAATAAAATGTCGAGAGCGATGGAGCCGTTAAAAGAATTAATGGAAAAGACAAAACGAGTGAGGATAATTGGAGAAGGTACGGATTTGAAGTTTTCCATTGATGGAATAGGCGTTTTAAAGGGGGATGGTACGGATAATATCCCGGATGGCGAAATATATACAGCGCCTGTCAAAGATTCAGTGAATGGCGTAATAACATGTAACACCGTATCTGTTCAACAAGGTTATGCGTTTCAAAATATAAAGTTACATATGAAGCATGGGAAAATAATAGAGGCATATGCAAATGATACAGAGCGAATAAATCGAATTCTTGATACGGATGAGGGAGCAAGATATGTGGGAGAATTTGCACTAGCTTTTAACCCCTACATATTACACCCGATGAATAATACGTTATTTGATGAAAAAATAAATGGTAGCTTCCATCTAGCGATTGGGGATTCGCTACAAGGTGCATACAACGGAAATAAGTCAGCGATTCATTGGGACTTAGTAAACATTCAAAGACCAGAGTATGGCGGTGGTGGAATTTGGTTTGATGATGTATTAATCAGGAAAGATGGGGAGTTTACTTTACCAGAGTTGTTCGGATTAAATGAAGAAAAGTTAAAGAGGTAGATTAAAAACGATAAAATCTCTTAAAAAACAATTAATTATTAACGTCATCTACCTTTACAATCCCTCCTTATAATGTGAATTGGGCAGGCATCTAAGAGAAAGCAGAACATGTCAGTTTATATATTCTAATATAAGGAGGAAAAAGTGTATGAAAAAGGCAGTTACTTCTTTAGCCGTTATCGCCGTGTTATTACCAACGTTTTCTATGAATGCAGAAGGGAAAGAACAAGTCCAAAAATCAGCTACAACATTTAATGTTATTAGTGACATTCAAGGGGATTTAGGGGATTTTGATCACGTCTTAAAAGATATGAACAAAGTGACACCGCTATCTAGAGCGCTTATTATGAATGGAGATATAACGCCAGATGGACAACAGTCACAATATGATGATGTGAAGCGTGTATTAAACAAAAATAAGCATCCGGAAAATGTATGGTCGGCTATTGGGAATCATGAGTTTTACGCTGGAAAATGGACAGCTGATGGAAAGTTATCTCAAAGTACATGGCCAAATGGTGTAACAGAAGAAACATTATTTAATCGATATTTGAAATTTAGCGGACAAGAAAAGGTGTACCATAAAAAAGAGTTAGATGGTTATCCGCTTTTATTTTTAGGGACAGAAAAATATATGAGATACCATGATTCAAAAATGTCAGATCAAGTGTACTTAAGTGAGGAACAATTAGGTTGGTTGAAACAAAACTTAGAAGAGTACAGTCAAAAAGATAAAAATAAGCCAATTTTTATTTTCTCTCATCACGTTTTACCTGATTCTGTATCTGGATCAAGACAAGCACCGTATTTAAATGACTATTTAGACGTGGATAAATTGTACGATATATTAAAAGATTACCCGCAAGTTGTCTTTTTCACGAGCCATTCGCATTGGGATTTAAACTTACCGGACTGGGCTGGTAAAAAGAAAATTGCAGGCGGAGATGAAAAAGGATTTACAGTTGTAAATACGGGCGGTATTGAAACAGGCTGGAGATCAGCTGGTCCTAATGGCGGCGAGATCCATGCTCCAGATGGTTCTTCGTTTAAACAAGGATTGCAAATAAACGCGCACGGTAACGATGTAATTGTAACAGCTTACGATTATAAACGTGATAAGGATATAAAGAAGTTATTAATTAGTGATGCGAAAGTCGCACAAATCGCACCAGATGTAACAGCTGATGATAGTAAAAATGTAATTGTTGGTGCAACAGAGTATATGGAGTACAACATAGAAGGAACGAATGAGTGGTACACATACAGTAAAGGGAACCCTCCAAAATTTGCTGGGAACAAAACTGTATACGTACGCCATAAAGGCGAAATGAATTTAGAACCAGGATTAACGCAGCTTCTTCGATTTTCGGCAAATAAGTGATTGGAGAGGGCCCACTTTTCAATGAGTGGGTCTTTTTATGTTGTCGGTTTTGGTCGGTAAGTCGATATATTTGAAAAATCGCTGATATATTTTAAGTATCGGTCGATATAATTTGAAAATCATCGATATAAATTTCATGTACCGAAATTAAAATCATTAATGTAATTTCATGTACCGTATTAAATTTAAAATCCTTAATACAATTTCATCCACCAAAACCGAATTCCAATACATTTTTACCTCAGAAAGGTGACTTCATCATTTTTACATGTAATAATAGTATCGTTACATACATTGTGAAAGAAGTACAAAGGAGCGTTATGAATGAATTTAGCTAAATTCCCGAGAAAAAAATATACAGAGTCATATACACCAATTGAAAAATTAAACAATTTTTCTGAGGCACTTGGTGGGCCGACTATTTACTTTAAACGAGATGATTTACTTGGTTTAACAGCTGGCGGTAATAAAACGAGAAAGTTAGAGTTTCTAGTTGCAGATGCACAGGCAAAAGGTGCAGATACGTTAATTACAGCTGGTGGTATTCAGTCCAATCATTGCCGCCTAACACTTGCAGCTGCGGTAAAAGAAAAAATGAAATGTATTCTTGTATTAGAAGAAGGGCTTGAGCCAGAAGAGAAGCCAGACTTTAACGGAAACTATTTCTTATATCATTTACTAGGTGCTGAAAATGTAATTGTTGTACCAAACGGAGCAGATCTTATGGAAGAGATGCATAAAGTAGCGAAAGAAGTAAGTGAGAAAGGTAGTACACCATATGTAATACCAGTTGGAGGGTCAAATCCTACTGGCGCAATGGGATACGTTGCTTGTGCGCAAGAAATTATGGCGCAATCATTTGATCAAGGAATTGATTTCAGTTCAGTCGTTTGCGTAAGTGGTAGCGCTGGTATGCACGCTGGTTTAATTACTGGTTTTGCTGGAACGCAAAGTAACATCCCTGTAATCGGAATCAACGTAAGTAGAGGAAAAGCAGAACAAGAAGAGAAAGTAGCAAAACTTGTAGAGGAAACTTCAGCTCACGTTGGTATTCCAAACTGTATCCCGCGCGAAGTTGTTACATGCTTTGATGAATATGTAGGACCAGGTTACGCGTTGCCAACGCCAGAAATGGTGGAAGCAGTTCAATTACTTGCGAAAACAGAAGGAATTTTACTGGATCCAGTGTATACAGGTAAAGCGGTAGCGGGACTAATCGACTTAATTAAAAAAGGTACATTTAATAAAGAAGACAATATTTTATTCGTACATTCAGGTGGTTCACCAGCTTTATATGCGAATACATCTTTATTTGCGTAAGTGTGAAAAAGCATTGGGTATCCAATGCTTTTTGCTATATACTGGAATTATTAGGGGTTGAGAGGAGGCTGTATATGAGTTCAAATGTAAAATGGATTATATACACGGTACTCGGCATTTCTATTCTATTAATTTCATTTGTGGCTTATGGAGTTTATTTATCTTTCACTTAAGTGAAATGGTAACCAAACCAAAGGAAAAATAAAATAATCGCTGTGTTAAATAGAGTAAAACATAACCCGATAATGGCTAAAATTTTTTTCTCAGTTCGGCTACAAAAAGAGATGACCGCTAATAGGATTGCTATAACAGCCGAAGCTAATATGAAGTAGGCGAAAGGCACGACATATTCTACTCCAACTCGGTCTAAAATAGGTGTGAAGAGAGAGAGATTAATAGTAACGAATATACTTACAATGAGAAATGCATAACTTTTCCAAGTGTATGTTTGTAACTGCATAGAACGACACACCTTTCTCTTTATTATTTATCCCGCTTTAATGGGCAGTAAGATCCCCACCTCAAAATTCAGCGAAAGCAAAGAAGTTAGGTGGGGGATCAAATGCCCATTAAAGTCCGATTGGTTCAACTAATAATCAGTGGAGGATGGAGAAAACCCCCACTGATTAAAGTTTCACTTTATATTTTTAAGTTTAAATTAATTACCTTTATTTTACAATTGAAGATATTTTGTATTGAAAAGAGGGTATTCATATGAGAGTTAGAAATTTGTCTCTAGTTTTTATTGGCATCTGTATACTCATAATAACCGGCTGTTCAAATGTAGTAGGAAATGAAGGGCAAAGAATCGAAGTGCAAAAAAATATTGGTGATAATGAATATAAAGATTTTAAGGTAGTGACAGATAATAATGAAGTGATGCAAGTAAAGAAAATATTAAATGATACTTCTTTTGAGAATAAAAAAGTGGAAATGTCTCGTCCACCGGATTATCACTTTATTTTTCAATTTAAAAATCCGAAAATAGAGGCGAAAGCAGTGTTGTATCAAATTTGGGTAAGCCCTAATAAGGATAAAGTGGAAATCATCTCGGGAGATAATCGGTACGCTCAATTAGAAGAAAAAAATGCGGCCACTTTGTTTCAGATTGTTACAGGGGAGAAGTTAGCTGAATAAATATATATAAGGTTATAAGAATTCAACTCGTATTTTTCATTTTGAGAGATAATTAGTTTTCTACAAAAATAGCTATCTTTTTATATTGGAATAAACATTGAAAATCGGATAAAATGGAAATTGGACATTGACTCGATGAGCATGAGGTTCTACACGTATAAGCGGATTAATGCACCTTAAGGTATTCAGTAATCTACCAATGGATAATAAAACTAGGAAATATATTGTTTTTATAAAGATTCGATGTTATGTTTAGTTTTCTTAATATAATATTTCCCTTATATAGGAGTGGCTATTTGAAGAAATTAATAGTATTAGTTTTATTAGCTACATGCTGTCTCGCTATTGCAGGATGTTCTAATAATAGGGTTACAACAAAGGATGAGTCTAAAAATTCAACACCTGTAAAGATTAAACGTATCAATAAAGCGTGGTACAAACATATATAATAGTTTAAAGAATCTTGAAATTGTTGATGATAAAGCTTATAAGGTGAAATTAGTTAGGCCGATAGTAAATGTTGTGAAACCTAGCGAAAAGCAGGAGCATGGTTTGCATTTAATTTTATAAAATATGCGGCATTAAAATATTCACAAAAAAGAGTCTACACGTAGGCCATTTTTTGTGGATATTTTTCATAAATAATAGACATCCTATGGTGCCTTCCTCTAATTTGAACCATTCGAAAATTATTTTATCAAGTTAAGTAGTATTGTTCTTCAAAACTCGGCGAATGCGAGGGGCACTTAATAGCTCGATTGTTATGGTTCTTTTTCGCTTTATTTACCATCTTTATATATCTTTCTATTAAAAAATCTACTTTAAACAATTAAATGAAATTAAATCTGGTTAAAAACAATGAAATTTTAGGGAAAATAAGGTAAACTATTCTATGGTTTTGGTTTAAAATCAATTGACGTTTATGTATACGGGGGAAAGATTGATGAATAACAATATAGTAAATGAATCTGTTGAAGAAGTTGAGAAAAAACGGGTAAGATCAAGAAAACGTTTTACAAATTGGAAGCTAATCGCAGCGGGTGGAGGTGTAGTTGCACTTCTTATTGGGGGAATGAGTTATTATCAGGCAACTCATTTCAATTCAAATGTTACGATTAACGATACAAAAGTCGGTGGTTTGAGCGCTGATCAGGCAATACAGAAATTAAAAACATCTGGGCTAGCAAACAAAGTCTATATTGATCAACAACAAATTTTAGATGAACAAGATACAAAAACGGAACTAACGGAAAAAGATATGCCACAAGTTAAGAAATTATTAAAAAGCCAGTGGACATTTTTCCCTTCCGCAAAGGAAAAAGATTATTCATTGCTACCGAAAGAAGCGGATCAGTATCGTAGTGAAACGATGAAAAAACTGGTAGAAGAAAAGCTTGTTTTTATGAATGAAAAATTAAAAGCGCCTCAAGATGCTATGGCGAAGCTCGAACAAGGAAAAGTTGTTATTTCGAAGAGCGTTGATGGAAAACAGTATGACGTTACGAATCTACTAAAAGATTACGACAAGCAGAAGCATAAAAGCGAAATTCATTTAAAGTCTGCATACATACAACCTATTAAAGAAGACGATCCAATCATCAAAAAAGAAGAGAAAGCATTACAGAATCTTCTTCAGCAGTCTGTTGAGTATAAAGTGCAGGACGAAGTGTATTCATTAAAAGCAAAAGACTTAATTCAAAATGCCTCTATGTCAAAGGATATGAAAGTGACAATCGATGCGAGCGACATTAAGAATAAGATTACTGAAATTAATAAGGCAAAATCTACATTACATAAAGACTTCGCTTTTAAAACACATTCTGGTTCGGTCATATCAGTAAAAGGACAAGGTTACGGCTGGGCACTAGATGTGGAAAAAGAAACAAAACAAGTTCAACAAGCCTTTGAGAAAGGCGAAAAATCGCTTTCTGCTTCTAATATTCACGGAAATGGTTGGAAGAAAGAAGGGATCGGCTACGAAACAACAGCGAATAATGGCATCGGAGGCACGTATGCAGAAGTTTCAATTGCAGATCAACAAATTTGGATTTATAAAGATGGAAAACTAGTTCTCACAACAAATGTAGTTACGGGTAAACATAGCACAAGTGAAGATACATCACCAGGTGTGTGGTACGTGCTATATAAACGAACACCATACACGCTGAGAGGAAGCGCAGTAGGGAAAGCTGATTATGCAGTGAAAGTAGACTACTGGGTTCCATTCACAAATAGCGGTCAAGGGTTCCATGATGCCGGCTGGCGAAAAGACTGGTCAAATAATGCTTATGTAACAGGGGGATCAGGCGGGTGTGTGAACCTTCTGCCTAACGTTGCAAAAACTGTGTATGAGAGTTTGAACACGTATGATCCAGTTATTGTGTATTAGAAAATAGTTATGTATTAAAAACTTATACGAATAAACAAAGCAGGAAATTTTACCTGATGGTCCATGAAAAAACACCTCTTGAATTCGCATACTAAGTGCGCACATTCAATGGAGGTGTTTTTTGTTTGAAGCTGATAAGGAAGAAAACAGAAATAGATCGAGATGAAATAAAACGGATAGTCAAATCGTCACATTATGGAGACAATTAGAATTAAAAAAGTCCACAAAATTGACAATGAATATCATTTTCACTTAATATAGAATCGTCGCATTTAATTAGACATGTATTTTTTGTTAATATAATAGATTTCTATTAAGGTGCTCCATTTATGAATTTAAACGTAGGGAAGGGTAATAGAAAATGAACTGGAAAAAAGGCGGATTATGGGTTATTATTTTTTTCGTTGTAAAAGGCACGATTTCTACACTTTTAATCGTTACAGGTGCTAAATATTTTGATTTGTCATTTATGCAACTTATCGTATTAATCCTGACTTTATTAGTGATTTCTCTAATAAGTCGAAAATTACTTTATAGACATAAACAAAACAAAAAGCAAAAAGAGCTAAATATATAATGAAGCCCCAGAAACCTTTGGATTTCTGGGGTTTTATTTCGGTATTTTTCCCGTATGCATATCAACTTAACAGAACAAAATGCAACGATTACTTTTATATAAAGATGGAAGAATCTTTACTGTGGAGCTACAAACATTCATAAATTATGCTCGTTTTTCAATTGGTAGTTTAAAGGTAAAAGTACTGCCTTCTCCTAATTCACTTTCAACCGTAATTTCTCCTCCGTGTAGTTCGACAATCCATTTTACCATCGACAATCCTAAACCTGTGTTTCCGATGTTTGAAGATGTTCGTGCTGCGTCAACTCGATAGAAGCGGTCCCATATTTTCGTAATATGTTGCTCGCTGATGCCTATGCCATTATCGGAGACTTTACCTATTATGTTGGTTTCATCACGGAACAGTTGCATATGCACAGTGCCGTTCGCTTTGCTATAAGCAATCGCATTCGTTAGTAAATTCATTAATAAACGCATCATCAATGTTTGATCTGCTTTCATAAACAGGTCTTTCTCTATATGAGTTATGATATCAATCGAAGCTTCTTGAACCATTAATGAAAGCTCTTCTACAACGATTTCCGTTAACTCACTCATATTGATACATTCAAATTGGAAAGTATTATGGTTTCCTTGGTCAGCTCTTGCTAATAATAAGAGTTGTGAGAGTAGCGCGGACATTTTACGTGATTGCTTTAAAATTACTTCTAACGATTCTTCCATTTCTTTCGGATTATTCCTCTGTGATAAAGCGTATTCGCATTGCGAAATAATAACAGATGTTGGTGTTCTTAATTCATGAGATGCGTCAGATGTAAATTGTTTTTCACTTTCAAATGATGTCTCTAATCGCTCAAACATTTTGTCAAAGGTTTGTGCTAAATGATACATTTCGTCTTTCGGTGAACCTTGTAAATGAATTCTCTTCGAAAGGTCTTTACCATCACCAATTTTACTAGCTGAATCACTCATTTGTTGCACAGGTCGAAACGCTCTTTGCGTAATAAAATATCCTCCCACTGCGGCAATGAGAATAAGTAATGGGAATGAGATGAGTGTTATCACGATAAGTGTATTCATCGTTGATGATAATTGGTTCATAGTCATTATTCCACGAACCCAGACTTGCTCATCGCCGCCTGCATTATGGAGAAAATCATATACAATCCATTCTTTATTACCTTCTTTAATGGTTTGTATTTCATCGGATTTAAGCGATAGCTTTTTATTAAAGCTTGTTGGACTATTTCCTGCCAGCAGCTCACCTTGTTTATTAAAAATGATGATATTTACTCCATCTTCAAAGGTTTCAAAATCATCGTC
This sequence comes from Bacillus cereus group sp. MYBK79-1, assembly GCF_051915365.1. Taxonomy (NCBI): domain Bacteria; kingdom Bacillati; phylum Bacillota; class Bacilli; order Caryophanales; family Bacillaceae; genus Bacillus; species Bacillus cereus group sp. MYBK79-1. The sequence goes on from NZ_JBQAEO010000018.1 coordinate 44,138, forward strand.
CATTTTTAATTGTCCATGCTTATATTCGATATCTTCAATGCTTTCTTTTACTGTGCTCTTCAATTGATCTTTCATATTAAAAAGCAAAACTTTATCTGAAGAAGTTAAAATAAAAGCTAACACGAGTGCCATAATAATTACAATTAGCCCCGTATACCACAGGGTTACTCTCATTTTTATTGATAGTCTTTTCATGATTCTACTCGCAATACGTAACCAGTTCCTCGTACTGTATGAATTAACTTCGTTTCAAACTGGCTATCGATTTTTTTGCGAAGATAGCGGACGTAAACATCAATAATATTCGAGCCGCCTTCATAGTCGTAATTCCACACATGTTGCTCTATTTTATCTCGTGTCAACACAACTTCTTTATTACGAATCATATATTCTAAAATAGCAAATTCTTTACTGGAAAGAGTGATAACCTGGTCTCCTCTTGTAACTTTATGCATATTGCAATCTACTACTAGGTCAGCGATTTCAAACACATTAGATGTGTTTCCTGTATTTCTTCGCATTAACACTCGAATTCTTGCTAACAGTTCGTCAAAAGCAAACGGCTTTACTAAATAATCGTCCGCACCTAAGTCGAGTCCTGTTACGCGATCATCAATTGTATCTTTAGCTGTAAGAAGCAAGACAGGAGTTGTATGATTGTCCGCACGTAATCTTTGTAATACTTGCAAACCATTTATTCCGGGAATCATAATGTCAAGCAGAATCAAATCGTAGGTAGCCATGTTTATATAATCCAAGGCATCTTCTCCATTCCCACATGCATCGACACTATAATGTTCTGCATTTAAACGTTTTACTAATATATTTTGTAAGTCTTGTTCATCTTCGACAATAAGAACTCGCATTAACATTCTCCTTTTCTTCTTATTAATATGTATCAGTATAATTACAAAACATTAAAGAAAGATTAGAAACGATTTAATTATATCATTTTATCCTACATTAACGGGCAGTAAGACTCCTCCCTCAAAATTCGGCGAATGCGAGAGAGTTAGTTAGGGGGGAGTCGGGCTGCCCGTAAGAGCCCTATTGGTGAAGGCTAATAATCAGTGAGGGATGGATAAAACCCTCACTGATTAAAGTTTCACTTTATTTTTTGTACATTAATCTTCCTTTAATGTTTGTTCAGTAATATAAAGGCAAGGATAAGGTGCGCATGTAAAGGGAGGAAAACAGAATGAGACAGTGGATGTTGATTGGAGCAATGTCTTGTTTATTGTTAACAGCTTGCTCTACTCAAGCTGATAACAATACAGAAGTACAACAACTGAAAGTGGAAAATGATACACTGCAAAAAGAAAGTTCTCAACTACAACAAGAACCACACAAAACAGGGCCTGCTACGAATGATACGAAGCAAATACAAGATTTCAAAAACGAAGTCACATCTATCGTTGAAAAGGCAAATAACACGAAACCAGTTGGAGTAAAAGAAGTAAACTTAAATACGTACTTAGCAACAAAAAAAGAAATTGATCAATTAGATGACAAGATAGATCTATCTGATAATCAGCTTGAAGCAGATTATCGAGCTGGAACGATAACTATTGAACAATATAAAGCGCAAGAAAAAGAACACGATATATTGGAAGATCAATTAGAGCAAGCAGAAAATGCGCTTGAAGCAAGATTTGGAATAGATGATTAATCATTAAGGAGTGGATGAAAATGTTAAAACATAAAAAGAAAATAATGATAAGTGTAATTGCTATTTTAGTAAGTGGTATTGCTATTGTTGGTGGATATTATGGTTTGGGTTACAATTATGCAAAAAAGAATGAAAACTACACAGAGAAACAAGTTCGTGAAATTTCTTTAGCACATACAAATGGAGAAATTATTAATGTGAAAAAAGAATTCGAATTAGAAGATGAAAACTTAACACAATCTACATTTGAATATGAAGTGGAAATTAAGACACCTGATAATTTGTTAAATATTTTAAATGTTAGTGCTAGAACAGGTACAATAGAAATCAATAATGAGGATTAAAAAAATATCGCATATTTGAAAAAACTCCTAACAAAATTTGTTAGGAGTTTTTTCATGTTTATACTCTACTATTTTAAAAGGAGGACCGCTACATCACCATCAAACTAACAAAACAAAATACCACCTAATATGAAAAAATACGCTATTCTTTCTGAATAATCATAGGAAAAGTATCGGTCCAATCCAAGTGTATATTTGTGATGAGTTGAATTCAAACGTTTTATTATCTAGAAGAAATAAAATGAAAAAGGGTGGTTATTCAAATTAATAATCGCTTTTCTTAATGAATTACAATTCGGAGAGTTCTTTCTGGACTTTTAGACGATAGTCTTTATTACCAAGTAATTTTGATTCGAACGAATTCATATTATTTCGAATGAGCATTCCCTGCCACAAGTTTAGTTTGTCTGTTAAGATAACCATTTCAATCTTATCGCTATTATGATTTTCTGAGTATAATGCGTCGTTTGCTATAAATGCAGTTGATCCACCTTTTGCACCAAGATGAACAAAACGCTTATGGTTGCCTTCGTTCAGTTGCATTGGCCACTCAAGTAAATCCCTTGCTGTTTCAGCAGCTTTCACTGGAAGTTGATCATTTGATATAACTGCTAATAACTTCCCATAATCATTGGCTGATGCACCAATTAAACGATCAGACCATACTCTTTGTAAATCTAAGGATAAATCAAATGAATAGTCTTCACTTTTGATCGTTCCTTTTTTCATTTGTTCACTTAAATCTTCCGCTAATTTCCGGTATTTCTCAATCGGCATCGCTTCAAGCTCTTTTACTAATTGTTTGTTCTCCATTGCTTCACTTTTCAAGTGCTCTGAAATTAAGAGGGCACTGACAATCGGATAGACTTCCTCATGTTGCGTAAGTCCAAGGGATTTTGCTCGCTCATTGATAGCTGCTGCGCCAAGCACATCAATAAGATAATCTGTATTGGCATTAGAGCTATAGATTATCATTCCTTTTGCAACGTCATGTAGGCTTACTGCATTATTTTTAATCTTTTTTTCACTATCAATCGATTTCAGCCACTCTTCATGTGCATTGCCATCCGTTCCTTTTAAATAATAACGGGTTAACTCATCAAGTGACACAGTGCTATCTTTATCTAACAAGCCTGCATCAACCTGCATCGCATATTCTACAGCTATTAGCATCTTCACTGTGCTTGCTAATGGTCGAACGACATCTGATTGATAAGTAATTAATTCAACACCATTTTCCGCCAAGTAAAAAGATGTTGTTTGCGGGTTGTCTTTCAAATGATTCAGAACGTAATCAGGATCATCTCGGAATACAGAGTAGGCTGCAATTCCTAACATAAGAATAATCGAACCATAAATCAGTAATCTCTTCTTTGTATATGTTTTTTTATCGAATACAATCATTGCAACAAAACCGACCACAACTGCAAGTAAATAATTTACATTGAAAAATAAAACCGCAATGATAATTGTTAGCACAATTACTAATGTCACAATAACTTTTCTAATTTCCTCCTTTGTCCTGTTCTCTTTTTTTAGTAAAGGCAAAGGTGCGGTAATTAAAATTCCTAATATCCCAATCCAAGCCCAAATATTCATACTGCCAACCCCTTTCTTACGATATATAGAAGTAACTTAATATTTTCTTCTTAGTACCGTTATGATGGTTGTATGAAGGATCATTAAACCTGAGATTAAAAACCAAATAACTAATTTGTATGTAGCATAATCCAGGTGACTAATGAATTGGTCATACAATTCGATCAAAAACCATCCCAAAGGCATTAAAGGAAATACAATACCATAGGATTTATTTGAAATGCTCTTCCCGCGCTCATCCTTATTCTCTTCGCCCATTTCGAATTTCAGTGAAATAAAGACTGCAATAAAGAAAATAATTACATAACTAATACGAAGGATAGCTAGAAAAATTTCCATATTTATTTCTCCTCCTCTATTTCATATTGAAAAACTTCATGTAAATCCACATTGAACATGAGTGCTATGTCATAAGCTAATTTTAAAGATGGATTATATCTGTTTTTTTCAAGTGAAATAATTGTTTGGCGACTTACACCGAGCTTATCAGCAATCTCTCTTTGTGATAATCCCCGTTCAGCTCTTAATACAACAATCCTATTACGAATCTTTCTTTCGTTACTTAACGGCATCTCAGCTCACCTCTTATATTAAGAAAGGTAATATATTTTTGACCTAAAGTAAAGTTTTTTTTACATATAGGATAAAATATATTACTTTTATTAGCCTGGGTATTAAAAGTATGTATAGAATCTATAAAAGAACTAAACTAGGATGAAATTTTAGTATTAAAAAGTAAAGGATATAAAAAGCTGCTTTTTCCTATGTGGACATTTAGAAATGAAAAATCAATGGAAGCGAAAAAAAATGATCCGTTCTATGTTAAAATTCACTTAGTGTATATTTTCGTTAAAATGTGGGTGGGACCCCTTTTAGCAAAACCGGAGTGGAAATGATGAGTATAAACAGTTTTGTGGGATTGATAAAGGACGAATTATTAAAAGAGGTAAGCATTAGAAGTGAGGATGAATTCGAACCTGTAGTAGTTAAAGATATTCCTAGACTTTGGAAGTGTTTAGGGATAGGTAATTATGCCGCAGTATTCATGCATAAAGAATACAAAGGTTGGGTAGTGAAAGTTTACGCACGAGAAGGAGAAGGAATTGAAAAAGAGTCGGAAGTATACCGAAGAATCGGAGACCATCCTTCTTATTCGAAGCTCATATATAAAGGAGAAAATTTCATAGTATTGAAACGTTTAAAAGAAATTACTTTATACGATGCTATTCATAAGGGGATTAAAATTCCTAAGCAGGTAATCCTTGATATCAATGAAGCTTTAGAGTATGCAAGGGAACAAGGATTAACTCCTTGTGACGTTCACGGGAAAAATGTGATGATGGAGAACGGAAGAGGATATGTAGTCGATGTATCTGATTTCTTAAAAACAAAAGAAGATAGTAAGTGGAGAGACCTAGAGAAGGCATATTTTATATTTTATTTGCCTTTCATTTATAAATTTCCTTTTCCTATTAAAATACCGTATTTTATGTTAAATATTGTTAGACATTCGTATAGAAAATATAAGAAGTTTAAAAAGAATTTCAATTTGTAAAAGGGCCACATGCTTATCTTTAGGTTAGACAAGTGAACGACTAGTAAACAAAAGGACCGTACATTTTAGATATGTCTAATATGTACGGTCCTAATTTAATTACTTCTTGAAGTAATCAGTAAGCTTTACATTTTCTTTTTCACGCAATTACTTATTTTCTTCCTCAAACCCTTTATTCTTTTTCTTGTTTATTTCGCAAGAATTGATGCGTTCTTTAAGCTCTGTTTGGTTATACAGTGTGGTTTTATTACCCCTGCTTCTATTTGCCACACTCTTGAATTTAATTATATTTTTCTACGTACTAAATAGAAAGATAAGGACCCCATAATAACAGGTGCAACGAAATCAAAGAAATGGGATAAATTAAAAGGAAAAAGGAAAAGAAATGGTATAAGTGTATAGATAACTGCTTGTCCTATAAATATAGGAATTCCAAATTGGAATTCTCTACATCGCTGGATTTTCCTGTATAGCACTTCTCCAATTAGACAAGCTACAAGAGCCGGTATACTACCATAAGTGACGATCGATTTAAAAAATTCTAATACAACGTTCGGGTGAATAAAGCTAGGGTGAGAAATATATGAAATCAAGAACCATCCAAAAATAAAAGCAAACAGACTTGCAGCATAACTAATTACAAATTTTATCAACGTTAATCATCCTCACAGTTTTCTAATAGTAATTCCATTGTATGACATAACGCATTATTAACAGTAGTCAATGATGCATATAATTTTCGTTTTTGTGGGATTTGCTTTTCTTAGCTTGATAGTGATCGGCTGAGTCATAAATTGTTCCACAACTCTTAAGTTATTATAATATGAAAAAATTAAATTCACATTCTGCAATTCATTCAAATTGGCCAATCTTCGCATCTTATGAATTCCATGAAGACACTGAACATTAGCGAAAAATAACTATCCCATGCAAGAAAGTTAGGCTAGTTAATCGCATATGTTTTATGGAAGGGATGTGATTGACTATGGAACGGCCGAATTGGGGGATTGGAGGATTAGTATTTGTTGGCTGCATGTTTCTTGGTGGAGGAGTGGGATCTATATTAGGTGATACCCATGCTGGATGGCTAATAGGAATGGGCGCTGGATTTATTGGAATGGCTTTAACGAGACTGATTAGAAGGTAATGTAACGGGACTCTTTTTATGGTGAATAATGTAGTGAATTAATGGCATAAGAGCTCTATGGATTATAGTTAGTATCTTATCTTTAGTATTTGTAGTTTCTGAATTTTTCCGTACATAGATATGATTCTCAAGTCGGAGGATGGCGCCTTAGGGTGTCTTTTTTAAGTTCTCTAAAAATGTCTTCACATATGAATCTGGGTTAATAGATTTCATTAGATTGCTATTATTTTTTTGTAATAGAATAGATTCATTACCGTTTCAGGCCTAAGTATTCATTCATAACCTAACAGTAAAAGGGGGGATGATTAAAGGTATGGCGTGTAATGATGAATTAATTTGTCAACAGTTTGCAAGAATTATCGGTGGCCAAGAAGGATTTACCGGTGGAAAATGTGTGGCAACAATAAATCGGGATGAAATACAAGCAACTATTTTAGGAAAACGTTTTAGAGTAACAACTTCCTTCTCATTCGAATCACGAGATAATAAAACTGGACGAGCATTATGTCTAGGCCGGGTAGCGCTATTGCAAAAAGAAGTCAATGGATTTGTTGCTACAATTATTAAACAAGGAATAATCGTTTCGTCTATACACAATGAGTGGTTATGTGATGATCCAAATTTAATTTACGTTAATATCGAGGACGTTGATGATCCGCTAAGTTTCGCAAGGAAAGTTAGACGTGCGTTATGCAATTAACCAATTTATTTAGTTAAATGAGTGAGTATGTTGGTTAGAATATTTCAGATTGTTGAATGGTTTTATAAAGTGAAAGAAGACGTTCCATATTTGGAATGTCTTTTCTTGATGTTTTTATAATTTGAAAAACGAGGAAACGAACTTGAAGGGAGTATGTTTGAGAAGATTAAAAGGAAATGTTTTTTTTATTCTGGGATATGGACCTATCCTCCCGTTCTAATTAACTAAAAGAAGAATTTCCCCATACCGATTAGACTACTAAGCATACCGATTCCATTCATGGTGCCTTTTCCTGCTGTCAGTAAGTTTCCAAGCATTCCTGGCTGACCGTTATTCCCCCATCCCATAGGACTTCCTTGTCCGCCCCATCCTGGAGGATTTCCAAAAACACCCCAGTTATTATTGGTATGAAAATTAAAAGGCTTGGCTGGCGGCGATAGTAAAGCGGCAAGATGGCCTTGTGCGAACATCCCTGTATGATTGAATGGTTGAGCCCAGGGTAAGGGAGGTTTTTGAAAATTAAAACCTGCATGGCCTTGTAAGGGAGTCCAATTAGTGGGATGTCCTTGGGGCATCGTCCCTGCATAATGGATTGGCTGACCTAAAGACAAGGGAGGGGGCTCGGGATTGAAACCTGTATAATTGGTTGACGAATCCCAACCAAATGGATAGACTCGACAACTCCAATTCTCAGGAATCTTCAAATCATTCATTCCCTCAGCTTTAGCTATTTGGGGCTGTAAATATAATGATGGCATTGCAATTTGGTTAGTATATTGCTCACCGTTGCCCTCTGAATTCAAATACCAATTTTGGTACATAAGCTTATTCCCCTCATTTTAAAAATGTAATGTTAGACTTAACCTATGTAATCCTCCCTTTTATGGATGGTTACATAACTAGATTTACAAGCCTGTATTTAAAGGAATGGGTGTGTGGGCTTGTTGATTTATCTCGCAATTTGTGGGCAGTAAAGTCAGATACCTCAACCTCAAAATTCAGCCTAATTTAATTTCGGTTAACAAACGCGCTTATAAAGGTTTAATCAACAAAAAATTTTAAAAATGTTATGTTGAGCAAGTAGAATTGCTAAAAAGAGAATATCCATTCGTAGAGTTTGGCAAAATACTGCAAGGACAATGTATCCTTATGCAGATATGCAAACGATTTAAACTGATCAATGGAATTTATAATGAAGGGGCAAATGAATATATGAGTGAAACCTTACATAAAAGACAACCCCCATATTTAATGCTTGTAATCCTTTTTATTGGGGCATTTGTTTCATTTCTAAATAACTCGCTTTTAAATGTAGCTTTGCCATCAATAATGAAGGATTTAGACATTAAAGATTATTCAACGATTCAGTGGCTTTCTACAGGGTATATGCTTGTAAGTGGCGTATTAATTCCAGCGTCAGCATTTTTAATAACCCGCTTCTCCAATAGGAGCTTATTTATTACATCTATGTTGATTTTTATTCTTGGTACGGCCTTAGCGGCTTTAGCACCGAACTTTAGTTTATTACTTACTGGTCGGATGGTTCAAGCAGCAGGTTCTTCAGTCATGGGGCCTTTGTTAATGAATATTATGCTAGTAAGCTTTCCGAGAGAAAAAAGGGGAACAGCGATGGGGATTTTTGGATTAGTTATGATTACAGCTCCAGCAATTGGACCGACACTATCAGGTTATATTGTAGAGTATTATGACTGGCGTTTGCTTTTTGAAATGATTTTACCGTTAGCAATCATTAGCTTATTGTTAGGGATTTGGAAATCGGAGAATGTCATGAGGCAAAATAAAAATGCAAAACTTGATTATCTCTCATTACTATTATCTTCTGTCGGTTTTGGCGGTTTGTTATATGGATTCAGCTCTGCAAGTTCCGATGGGTGGACGAATAAAATTGTTTTAACAACTTTATTCATAGGCGCTATTGCCCTAATTGCTTTCATTATCCGTCAATTAAAAATGAATGAACCGTTATTGGATTTACGTGTTTACAAGTACCCAATGTTTGCACTTGCGTCTGTAATTGCGATTGTCAACGCAGTGGCGATGTTTTCGGGTATGATTTTAACACCAGCTTATGTACAAAACGTACGTGGTATTTCGCCGCTGAGCTCAGGACTAATGATGCTTCCAGGTGCGGTAATAATGGGGGTTATGTCACCAATTACAGGTAAACTATTTGATAAATACGGCCCTCGGATTCTTGGTATAGTAGGACTTTCCATTACAGCTGTTTCAACTTATATGCTAGCAAACCTGCAAATCGACTCTAGTCACACACATATTATTCTTATTTACACACTGCGGATGTTTGGGATGGCAATGGTGATGATGCCACTTATGACAAATGGTCTTAATCAATTGCCAACGCGCTTAAATCCGCACGGTACAGCTGTTAATAATACAGCTCAACAAGTATCTGGTTCGATTGGTACTGCTATTCTTGTTACGATTATGAATTCTGTAACAAAAACAAAAGCTGAAAGTCTAATGGCTGATGTAGATCCAACAACCTTCACAGAGGCTACAAAGGCAATGTTAACTCAGAAGGCTTTATTATCCGGAATTCAATATTCATTCTATGTAGCGCTTGGCATGAATGTTGTTGCACTACTATTAGTTTTTTTCGTTAAACGTGTAGATACAAGCGCGGAAGCTGTCGAGAGGTTAAATCGGTAGAGTAAAATAAAACTTTAGATCATGATTCCTATAAGTTTTTACTGTTTAGTTAGACTATGAAGAAATGCAAATTTCTGCTGCTAAGGCGCTGGTATTTAAATCTGGAAAAGAACCAGTGAAATAATTATATATAGTAAAAAGGATCTGATATTCATATCAGATCCTTTTTCATTAGTAACACAGTATACTTGCTTATCGTATTTGTTTGAATTGACATTAGAAACTACTGGTTTTCCCAATACTACAATCTTTAGCTCTCAATTTCGGATTAACGTTATAATAATACGCTTCATTTTAATTTAGTATTTTCTCTGCAAGCTATAAATCTAATATCAACAAACAACTTAGATTACCAACCTTATAAGCAAAATCATAATCGTGAATAGTTAGGGAAAAGATAAAGTAAGGTAATCAATTACATATCTTTATCCCAGGCGATTCATTGCTATCTTCTTTTTATTGAATGGGATATTTTATCCCGCTTTAATGGGCAGTAAGACCCCCACCTCAAAATGCAGCGAAAGCAAAGAATTTAGGTGGGGGTCGGGCTGCCCATAAAAGTCCGATTGGTTCAACTAATAATCAGTGGAGGATGAAGAAAACCCCCACTGATTAAAGTTTCACTTTATTTCATGTTTTTTTGAAAGGGTGTTTTTAATGGATAAAAAAGTATCTGCCATTCCTCAACCGAAAACATATGGACCGCTGGGTAATCTCCCATTAATCGATAAAGATAAACCGACCTTATCGTTTATCAAGCTGGCGGAAGAGTATGGTCCCATTTTCCGAATTCAAACTCTAAGTGATGCTATCATTGTCGTTTCTGGACATGAACTGGTAGCAGAAGTTTGTGATGAAACAAGATTTGATAAAAGTATAGAGGGTGCTTTAGCGAAAGTTCGCGCCTTTGCTGGAGACGGATTATTTACAAGCGAGACTCACGAGCCTAACTGGAAAAAAGCTCATAATATTTTGATGCCTACATTCAGCCAACGAGCAATGAAAGATTATCATGCTATGATGGTCGATCTTGCTGTACAACTCGTTCAAAAATGGGCACGGCTTAATCCGAATGAAAACGTAGATGTTCCGGAGGATATGACTCGCCTTACATTGGATACAATTGGTCTATGTGGTTTTAATTATCGATTTAATAGCTTTTATCGTGAGACCTCTCATCCTTTTATTACTAGCATGAGCCGTGCTCTAGATGAGGCGATGCACCAATTACAGCGGCTGGATATAGAAGATAAACTCATGTGGAGAACGAAACGTCAATTTCAGCATGATATTCAATCTATGTTTTCTTTAGTAGATAATATTATTGCTGAACGTAAAAGTAGTGGAAATCAGGAAGAAAATGATTTACTTTCCCGTATGTTAAATGTGCAGGATCCGGAAACTGGTGAAAAATTAGATGATGAAAATATTCGTTTCCAAATTATCACTTTTTTAATAGCTGGGCATGAAACAACAAGTGGATTATTATCTTTTGCAATCTATTTTTTATTAAAGAATCCAGATAAATTGAAAAAAGCCTATGAAGAAGTAGATCGAGTTTTAACAGATCCTACTCCAACATACCAACAAGTTATGAAACTTAAGTATATACGGATGATTTTAAATGAATCGCTACGTCTATGGCCTACTGCCCCAGCATTCAGTCTCTATGCAAAAGAAGATACAGTGATTGGTGGGAAATATCCAATTAAGAAAGGAGAAGATCGTATTTCTGTTCTTATTCCACAGTTACATAGGGATAAAGACGCGTGGGGAGACAACGTGGAAGAATTCCAACCTGAACGATTTGAAGAGCTGGATAAGGTTCCACATCATGCTTATAAGCCATTTGGAAATGGTCAACGGGCATGTATCGGCATGCAGTTTGCACTTCATGAAGCTACACTCGTAATGGGAATGCTTCTTCAACATTTTGAATTCATTGATTATCAAGACTATCAGCTGGACGTAAAACAAACATTAACGTTAAAGCCTGGTGATTTTAAAATTAGGATTCTACCCCGAAATCAAACTATTAACCATACTACTGTTCTTGCGCCTATAGAGGAGAAACTGAAAAACCATGAAATTAAGCAGCAAGTTCAGAAGACTCCTTCTATTATTGGAGCCGATAATCTTTCGCTTCTTGTTCTGTATGGATCGGATACAGGGGTAGCAGAAGGTATTGCAAGAGAACTAGCAGATACAGCTAGTTTAGAAGGTGTTCAAACGGAAGTGGTTGCTCTTAACGATCGAATTGGAAGTCTGCCAAAAGAAGGGGCGGTTCTTATTGTAACTTCTTCTTATAATGGAAAACCACCAAGTAATGCAGGACAGTTTGTGCAGTGGTTGGCGGAATTAAAACCGGATGAGCTAAAAGGTGTTCAATACGCAGTTTTTGGTTGTGGAGATCATAATTGGGCGAGTACTTATCAACGAATTCCAAGATACATTGATGAGCAAATGGCTCAAAAAGGAGCAACAAGATTTTCTACACGTGGAGAAGCGGATGCAAGTGGTGATTTCGAGGAACAGCTCGAGCAATGGAAACAAAGTATGTGGTCTGATGCGATGAAGGCATTTGGATTGGAACTTAACAAAAACATTGAGAAAGAACGCAGTACATTAAGTTTACAATTTGTTAGTCGTCTTGGAGGATCTCCTCTTGCGCGAACATATGAAGCAGTTTATGCATCTATACTAGAAAATCGTGAACTTCAATCATCTAGCAGTGAAAGAAGCACGCGACATATTGAGATATTCTTGCCAGAAGGCGCTACGTATCAAGAAGGAGACCATCTTGGGGTGCTGCCAATTAATAGTGAGAAAAATGTCAACCGAATTTTAAAACGCTTTGGACTAAATGGGAAGGATCAAGTCATATTGAGCGCAAGTGGGCGTAGTGTAAATCACATACCTTTAGACAGTCCTGTTAGTTTATTTGACCTTCTTAGTTATAGTGTAGAAGTTCAAGAAGCAGCCACTCGAGCACAAGTACGAGAAATGGTGACATTCACAGTATGCCCTCCTCATAAAAAGGAATTGGAATCATTATTGGAAGAGGGAGTTTATCATGAACAAATATTAAAGAAACGTATGTCAATGTTGGATCTTCTTGAAAAGTATGAGGCTTGTGAAATCCGATTTGAACGCTTTTTAGAACTTCTTCCTGCGCTCAAACCGCGTTACTATTCTATTTCAAGCTCTCCACTCGTTGCACAGGAACGTCTGAGCATTACGGTTGGTGTTGTTCATGCACCTGCATGGAGTGGGGTAGGGACATATGAAGGAGTCGCTTCTAATTATTTAGCTCAGCGTCATAATAAAGATGAGATTATTTGTTTCATTCGAACGCCACAATCAAACTTTCAATTACCTGAAAATCCAGAAACACCAATTATCATGGTTGGACCAGGTACTGGAATTGCACCATTCCGTGGATTCTTGCAAGCGCGTCGTGTTCAAAAGCAAAAAGGTATTAACTTAGGAGAAGCACATCTATACTTTGGTTGTCGTCATCCTGAAAAGGATTATCTTTATCGTACAGAACTAGAAAATGATGAAAGAGATGGATTGATCTCTTTACACACAGCTTTTTCTCGCCTAGAAGGATATCCTAAAACATATGTACAGCATTTAATAAAACAAGATAGAATCAATTTAATTTCGTTATTAGATAATGGAGCTCATCTTTATATATGTGGTGATGGAAGTAAAATGGCTCCTGATGTAGAAGATACCCTTTGTCAAGCATATCAGGAAATTCATGAAGTCAGTGAAAAAGAAGCAAGGAATTGGTTGAATCGTGTGCAAGATGAAGGGCGATATGGAAAAGATGTTTGGGCTGGAATCTAAATTCTTCTTAATTAGATAAGTAATATGTGACGAATGAACTTCTTTCGAGTAAGTGAATAAACCTATTTATAAAAATCCCGTGTTTTTATTGAATACGGGATTTTCTTATTTTTAATAAGCTGGACTGATATGGAACAAACCTGTTACTTAAGTTGTCTATTAAGTATACGTATAAAACAGGTGTTCATGATAGTTTGCTCATTTTATGAAAAGTGAGATACAAGAAGAATGATATCTTATAAATTCTTTAATTGTATCGGTATGTATAACACCTAGAAAAAACATATATTCTTGAAAGAGGTTGAAAATGGATGATAGTCTTAAACAAGTTTTTTAACATTTTACATTACAAAAAGATGGTACCTGTAGTATTTCTTTCATGTGCAACGCTTATAGGTTGTTCCGATAGTAATACTCAACCTGAATCACCTAAACAAACGAAACAAACAAATCAAATCAAACAAGAAACTACTGGTAATGATTCTTTTGCTAAACTTGAAAAAGAATTTGATGCTAAACTCGGTATTTATGCATTGGACACTGGTACGAATCAAACCGTTACGTATCAATCAGATGAACGGTTTGCATACGCATCTACTCACAAAGCTTTAGCTGTGGGAGTACTTTTACAAAAGAAATCAATAGAAGATCTAAATCAAAGAGTTTTGTATAATCGTGAAGATCTTGTTAATTACAATCCAATTACCGAAAAGTATGTTGATGCAGGTATGACTTTGAAAGAGCTTGCAGATGCTTCCCTTCGATATAGTGATAATACTGCACAAAATCTTATTCTTAAACAATTAGGTGGACCTAGTGAATTCAAAAAATCACTGAGAGAAATAGGAGATACCGTTACAAATCCTGAACGATTTGAACCAGAATTAAACGAAGTGCATCCAGGAGATGTACATGATACTAGTACCCCAAAGGCATTAGCTACTAGTCTTCAGGCTTTTGCGCTAGGAGATGTACTTTCAACTGAGAAACGGGATTTATTAATAGATTGGATGAAAAGGAATACTACGGGAGATAACTTAATTCGTGCTGGAGTTCCAGGAGGATGGGAAGTAGCTGATAAGACGGGTTCGGGATCTTATGGAACCAGAAATGATATCGCAATTATTTGGCCACCAAATAAAAAGCCAATTGTTCTTGCGATACTTTCTAATCATGATAAAGAGGATGCTAAATACGATGATAAGCTTATTGCATACGCAACCAAAATAGTGTTAGATGCCTTGAAAGCTAAAAATAAATAATAATAGTAATTAGTTATTGAAATTTTCCTGCTTTTCCGTCACAATACTGTGACGGCCTTTTTGTGTACTTTACAAAGAATCGTCTGAAGTAAAGAAAAAAGATAGAAACCATCTCTATTAAGTTTATTAATTAAGTAATAACAAATATATGCTTTATTGGATACTTATTGCATTTAATGTGGAGGAATAAAATGGAGTCGAAAATTCTTATTGTTGATGATGATAAAGAGATTAGAAATCTTATCTCTGTATATCTGGAAAATGAAGGCCTAAAAACTCAAAAGGCAGAAGATGCTATACAAGCTTTACAACTGTTAGAAGAAAAAGAATTTGATTTGATTATTTTAGATATTATGATGCCGAATATGGACGGCATTGAAGCATGTATAAAAATTAGGGAAGATTGCAATATGCCTATCATTATGCTATCTGCAAAATCTGAGGATATAGACAAAATTCAGGGTCTAGCCTCTGGCGCAGACGATTATTTATCAAAGCCGTTTAACCCATTGGAATTAATCGCTAGGGTAAAATCTCAATTAAGAAGATTTAAAAAATACAATTCATCAATAGAACATAATAAAAGCATTCTAGAAATTGGTGACTTAACCGTGAATACAGATACACGTCAAGTATGGGTAAGAGGAAAAGAAACAAGGTTAACTCCAAAAGAGTTTGCTATTCTCGAACTACTTGCCCGCAACAAAGGGATTGTCCTGAGTATAGCAAAAATATATGAAGCAGTTTGGAAAGAGGTTTTTTATAAATCAGATAATACAGTTATGGTGCATATTACAAAAATAAGAGACAAAATTGAAGAGGATTCAAAACATCCCATTTATATTAAAACTGTTTGGGGAATTGGGTATAAAATATGAAGAAAGTTAGTTTCAGAAATAAGATTATTATAAAACTTCTTGCTGCTGTTGCAGTTAGTTTTTTTATTTCATTTGGCTTAACAATCCTCATTTTGTTATACGTCATAGATCCATTATTTATAAAACACGAAGATTTTGGCATATTTGAATTGAGAATTGTAATGTTGTTCTTATTCACGTTCGCAATCTTCAACTTTATAATAATTTTTTTGATATTGGTTCGAAAGAAACTAGTATATTTGAAGCTCATTTCTGATAATGTGAATGATATTGCCAATGGAAAACTGGGTTTAACTATTGGGATTAACGGGAAGGACGAATTGACCCAACTTGCTCAAAATATCAACTATATGTCCAAGGAATTGGAAAATACATTTGAACAAGAAAGACGATTAGAACGTACAAAAAATGAACTTATAACCAATGTATCTCATGACTTACGCACACCGTTAACATCTATTATTGGCTATATAGATTTATTAAAAAGAGGGCAATACAACAGTGAAACACAATTACAGGAATACCTTGAAACTACTTATTCAAAGTCACAGAGACTGAAATGTTTAATTGATGAGCTGTTTGAATATACTCGTTTATCAGGCATAGATGCTAAGTTAAATCTTAATGAAGTTGATTTATCAGGTTTGTTGGAGCAAATAGTTGGAGAATACATTCCTATATTTGAAAAGGAAAGCTTAATCGTTCAAAAATCAATCACACAAGAAACAATACCTATCTTCATAGATGTAGAAAAAATGGTACGTGTATATGAAAATCTCTTTATGAATGCTATAAAGTACAGTATAAAACCATCTGAATTATCCGTATGTCTTGAATTAATGGATAACAAAGCAATTTTGAAAGTATCAAATAAAGTCGAGAAACCGCCTGTCAGCGATCCAAATAAATTGTTTGAAAGGTTTTTCAGGGGGGACAAGGCAAGACAAGATGACCAGGGAAATGGTCTGGGGCTTGCTATCTCAAAAAGAATTGTTGAACTTCATCATGGTAATATATACGCAGAATATAAAGACGGCTGGATGTCCTTTATTGTTGAACATCCAATTAAATAGAATGGCTTATGGAATTATAGTTTCCATAAGCTTTTTTTTTTAAAACTTAAGAAATCTTAAGGATTTTACGGGGTGTTTCCTAATTTTCATAGTTTATCATGGGTGTATTCAAAGTGATGAGGTGAGTGAAGAAGATAAAATGAAAGTTTTCATTGTAGCTTAAGGGTGGATGCAACATGACTATTTTGTTAGTAGTAAATAAAAATAGTAGCTTAGTGCAATGAAATAGAAAAAACAAACGTAGGAGGATATATATGATAAAACCAGTTGTAGATGTAAAAAACATTCAAAAATTGTACGGTAAAAAAGGTGAGAATCAATCACACGCATTAAAAGGTGTATCATTCTCAATTCAAGAGGGGGAGTTTGTCGGTGTTATGGGGCCATCTGGTTCTGGTAAAACAACATTATTAAATGTAATTTCAACGTTAGATAAAGCGACAGGCGGCGTTGTTGAAATTGCAGGTACGGATATAACGAAAATGAAACAAGGTGAGCTTTCTGATTTCCGTTCGCAAAAATTAGGATTCATTTTCCAAGACTTTAACTTATTAGAGAATTTATCTATATATGAAAATATTGCACTCCCACTTTCACTTCAAGGTGTTTCATCTCGTAATATTGGAAAGAAAGTAGAAAAAGTAGCTGATATGTTAGGTATTACAGCAATACTTCAAAAGTATCCATCTGAAGTATCTGGTGGACAAAAGCAACGTTCCGCAGCAGCACGTGCGTTAGTTCATGAACCTGCAATTATTTTAGGAGACGAGCCGACTGGAGCTCTAGATTCTAAAAATGCAACGAGTTTACTTGATGCCATGACAAGCTTAAATAAAGAGCAAGGTGTATCCATTATGATGGTTACGCATGATCCTTACAGCGCAAGTTACTGTCAGCGTATTTTATTCATTCAAGATGGTGAGTTATATAAAGAAATTCATTGCGGTGGTACCCGTGAAGAATTCTATAAAGAAATTTTAGACGTGCTTGCAAACTTAGGCACACAAAAAGCGTAAGAAAGGAAGTTCAATCATGTTATTTAAGCTTTCTATGTCAGGCCTAAAAAGTAAGTTGCAAGATTACATTGTCTTACTTGTTGGTCTTATTGTCTCTATTTCAACTTTTTATATGTTTCAAACGCTAGCATCCAATAAAACATTCCTTGAATCTAACTCTTCTATTAGAGATATTGTGTCTGTATTTAAAATCGGTTCCTTTTTGTTAGCGGTTATCACATTTTTCTATATTTTATATGCAAACTCTTTCTTATCAGCTCTTCGTCAAAAAGAATTTGGTATGTATATGATGTTAGGAGCAAAAAAGCATAAAGTTACCTTACTTATGTTTATCGAAACAATCACATTAGGTGCCACATCTCTTTTGATTGGAATTACAATTGGTGTAGGACTTGCAGAAGGTATCGGTCATCTATTAATGAAACAACTCGAGTTTGCTGGCGAAGGGTATAAAGCATTTTATCTGCCATCTATAGCTATTACTTGCCTCTTCTTCTTTGCACTATTTGTTTTATCGGCAATTATGAATAGTATTAAATTATCTCGTATTTCTGTACTGCAACTTGTACATGCAGATGAACAAACAGAACGTGTTGCCATAAAAGGAAAAATGACAGTTGTAATTGCATTCCTTGGTATTCTTTTATTAGGTATTGGTTATGCATCATTGATTTATATGTCACATGCAAATCCGCTAATTGCTTTGGGATTAATGGCCGTTGGATTAATCACAGCAACTGTTGGTACTTACCTTATATTTGGATCACTTCTCCCAGTTATGATAAACAAGTTAAAGAGTAATAAAAAACGTAGTGAAAAAGGCCTCAATGCTTTTACTTTTGCACAATTAAATTTCCGCATTAATGGTCTAACAAATGTGCTTGCAACAGTAGCGATCTTAGTAGCTCTTGGTGCTGGCGGAATTGCTTGTGGTATGGCATTTAAAAACAACATCTTAAACATGACAGATCAAATGCGAATTTACGATTCAGTCATTCATAATCCAACAGCGGAAGAAAAGAAAATTTTGGATGGTATCTTATTTCAAGAAAAACTTGAATATCATTACAAAGTTGATGATAGGTATGTTTATTATCTCAAAGAAGATGTAGAGAAAAATCGCCCTTTCATACAAGGTTTGAAGATAGAAAAAGTTTCAGAGGGATTACCAATTGGTGTATTTTCAATAAAACGGGTTAAAGGAGAGACCGACACAAAACAGTGGATTCAGGCTTTCAGAACGATCCAGCCCAATTATTTATATCCTGATTATGAAATGAAAATTGTGGATCAAAACATATACGATGGGTTGAAGGGTAAAGAAAGTACTGTGTTTATGGGGAAAACAAATGATTTTGGATCATACATAAAAGAATGGAAAAAACTTGATGAATTACAAATAGCAAAATATAAAAATGTGAAAGCGGAAGAATTGGATAGTAAGTATCAAGCATATATTAGGGGTCATGATTTTGCCAGCGGACTAATGTTTATGGGCTTCTTCGTTGGAATTGCATTTTTAGCAATGATGGCAAGTTGCTTAATGTTTAAAGTTCTGTCGGGAGCATCAAAAGATGTAACACGTTATCAAATGCTTCATAAAATTGGTGTCCGCCGAGAATTATTAAAAAAATCAATTTATAAAGAGTTATTCTTCATATTCTTATTCCCAGCAATTGTGGGGATTACTCATATATTAGTTGGTATGAACATGTTTAGTCCTCTTGTAATCGATCCGTACTTTCGTATTTGGTTACCACTTGTTATTTTTGTAGTAATTTACTCGATTTATTACTTGATTACAGTTCAATTATATAAAGGAATTGTACTCCCGAAAAAAGATTAATGTAATGATGTTATTTATCCCGCTATTTGCCGGGCAGTAGGACCCCCACCTCAAAATTCAGCGGAAGCAAAGAAGTTAGGTGGGGGATCAACTACCCGTAAAACCCCCACTGATTAAAGTTTCACTTTATGCGTTCAAGTTACTATCGTTTTGTGATTATTTTACAAATAGGGTGTTTCTCCAATTAGTGCTTGAATAATAATAGCAATACGAATTTAGACATTACTATCATTCGAATCATAATCAGTAAAAGAATGGGAAGGATTTTTATACAAAGGAATTCCTGATGAATTTTATATTAAAAATAGGGGTGAGTGAAGATGGCATATTTATTGCAAGTTGATTTCCCGTTTGAAGGTCCTTTTGGTGAAGAAATGGAAAAAGCATTTCGGGATTTAGCAAAAAGTATTAATGAAGAAGAAGGATTCCATTGGAAAATATGGACGGAGAATCAAGAAACGAATGAAGCTGGAGGCATCTATGTATTTGAAGAAAAACAAGATGCCGAAAAATACGCGGAAATGCACAAAAACAGACTTCAAACATTTGGTGTTAAAGATATTAGAGTAAGAATTTTTGCCATAAATGAAAAGTTAACGAAACTGAATCGTGGTTATAGTAACTAATAAGGGACACGGAATTGAAAAAAGGAGGGGGATACTCCCTTCTTTTTTTAATTGATGTTATAGAAAGAATAGCGTGTTTTTTTATTTAGGGGCATTTCTTTTTGATAGTTTGATATCGATGTGACAATACCTCATTATTATTTTTCAGGTTACAATACATGTATTGCTTCAATAACATATAATCATTCTTAAGAATGTCATTGAAATGTACCAATAGATGTTAGTGCAGCAAAATAAATTGTGTTATGATGTGAGCAAATATAAAGCTATGTAACGGAGGGATTCACATGCCGCATGTTGTGTTTCGTGGAATTACTACTGAACAATTAAAAAGCATAAGCAAGCCATTAGTAGAAGAGCTTGCAGATATCTGTGAGTGTGGTACGGATAATTTTACCTTGGAACTACCAAGTTCTACGTTTGTATTCAATGGAGAAGAAATAGAAGCGTTTCCTCTTATTGAAGTAAAATGGTTTGAGCGTGGACAGGAAATTCGTGATCGATTTGCTAAGGCCATTACTACATATGTAATGGATTTTGGACTTCCAGAAGTAGAGGTTGTATTTACGGTTTTTACAGAATCAGCGTATTATATTAACGGGAAGCATTGTGCAAGTTAGAACTATTTGAAAGATTTTTATAACAGTAAGAAAAGAAATAGGAGAGAATATCCTATTTCTTTTTATTTCTATAAAAAAATATAACTGCTAAATCTAAAGTAATGATAATAATTAGAAGAAATACTTCTATAAGTGCATCAGTTTTCCCATTTTGCAAAGACTTTATAAAGAAATCCCATTCTTTTTCATAGGGAGGCTCTGACCAATTTCGTTGCAGTCCCAACACCATGCCATTTATGAAAAAGACAATACTTAATAGAATCCTTCCAACAAATAAAGCAGTTACTTTTATATTCCACTTCTTTAGCAGGATTATATAAAGAAGTGGAAATAGTATAAGTACCCAAAAAACGATAATAAAAACTGTATTCATCATTTTACCCCCTAACTCAATACTTATTGCTAAAACTGAGTGGAGTTCTAATTTTTATTGTGAAAGTAACTATAGAATATACGTTAATTCGTACTTGTAATAGAAAAGAAGCCGGAATTCCGGCTTTGTTTATCTCTCCGTCTCAAAAAACTCAATCCACTCTCCATCAGGACCAGCGAAGAATATGTAACGTGTTCCATCTGGTAATGTTTCAATTTCTTCTCCTAGTAGGAAGGTTACGCCGTGTTTTTGTATTCTTTCGATTTCATCCTCTAATGAATCCACTTTAAAGCAAATGTGATGTACTTTTCCTTCTGCCGGAAGAGAAGAGTTGTAGCCTTCAATTAATTCGAGTATCGTTTCCTTCGATTCTTCCACACCTAAAAAAGCGAGTTTTAAGTTTGGATTCGGGTGCCCCATACGTTTAATGAGCTGTAAGCCGACTACCTCTTCATAAAATGAAATAGATGTTTCTAAGTTTGCAACCATAAGTCCAACGTGTTCAATTCTTCTAACTGGCATGTAGATTCCTTCTTTCTGAAAATTATATACAATATATTATTGAAAATTAAGAAAATAAGCAAGATAAAAACCTTACAAATTTTAGCGTGTTATATGGTATAGTGAGAAAGTATGTTTGGGGAGAAGGAAGGAGATTATACGATGAATACACCTACTCAAACTCCTTCATTATCGGCAACGATGAAAGAGTGGCATTATGCATTAGCGTATGAAATTAAACATTGGAAAACGATAGGTGGTAGTAAAATTTCTATCATGAACGGTCGTTTTTTATATACAGATTATGAAAGTACAGTATACGTATTTCAGCTTATATCGGAAGTAAGCTTACCTGAAGGTTCACCAATTCGAATTGAGTTTGATGGTGAAGAAGCGACAGGAGAAGTATTATCTGTACACGGATTAGAAATAGAACTGAAATTAAATGATTATATACAAGGTGAAATAAGAGAAGCTGTTTTATACAGTGAACCGTGGCAATTGTTAGAGCAACTACAAGAGCGATTGAAAGAGGCACATAAAGATAAGCTAAAACGTAATCGTATAAAGCGTCTTGTTGATGGGACGAGCAGTCCGAAACATATTGAGAAGATGAAAAATCCGAAAAATGAATTGGCGTATCGTTCGTTTTACAATCCGACAACGTACGTGTGGGGACCACCTGGAACAGGGAAGTCTTACAATTTATCACGTATTATTTCAGCGCATTATCAAAAGGGAAAATCGGTACTTGTATTAGCTCATAGTAATGCAGCAGTGGACGTATTAATGAGTGAAGTAACGAAGCAAATTGAGAAGAAAAAGAAATGGACGCCTGGTGAAATTGTTCGTTACGGTTATAGCCAGCATGATCATATACGAAATCATGAAACGTTACTTGCGTCGAAGTTAGTTGAAACGACGAACGGATCTTGGGGAGAAGAAAGACTCTATTTAGAAGAAACACGCCAAGATCTTCGTGAAAAGATTTTATCATATAAAGCGACTTCTGCTGATAAGAAGCGTATACAAGAGATTGAAAGTGATCTTCGAAAGCAAAAAGCGAAAATTAAAGAAGTAGAAAAAGAATACATTGAAAATGCGAAAGTAATCGGCGCAACGTTATCGAAATGTGCCATTGATTCACTTATTTATGAGCGTACATTTGATTTAGTTGTAGTAGATGAAGTGAGTATGGCATATGTTCCGCAAATTGCATTAGCGGCTTCACTTGGGAAACGCATCGTCGTATGTGGGGACTTTTTGCAGTTACCTCCAATTGCGATGGCGAACCATGAACTCGTTCGAAAATGGCTCGGGGAAGGTATGTTTTACCATGCCGGAATTGTTGAGTCTGTCAATAAATCAGAAGCACATCCGAACCTCTTTATGCTGCAGGAACAAAGACGTATGCATGCGGATATATCGAAGTTTACAAATTCATTTATTTATAAAAATAGAGTGTATGATCATCCGTCTGTTTCAGAGCGTACAGAACTTGCGCAATTGCAACCGTTCGCAAATGAGGCAAGTGTTTTATTTGATACGAGTTTAATGGGAGCCTTTTCTTTAAAAGACGCTGCTTCTGGATCTCGTTTTAATATTATGTCTGGTTTAGTAGCGATGCAAATGATGTTAATCGGACTGTTAGATGGTGTTCAATCGATCGGTGTTGTTACACCTTACAGGGCACAATCCCGCTTTTTATCAACGTGTATTAGAGAAATGTTGCAGAGAACGAAATATCAAAACATACCAGTTTTAGCGGCGACAGTTCATAAGTTTCAAGGGTCTGAAAGAGATATGATGATATTTGATACAGTCGATAGTTATCCGCAAGAACGACCTGGCGTGTTATTCTTTGACCATAAAAACCATCGCCTCGTCAACGTTGCAGTGACGAGAGCGAGAGGAAAGTTCATTCAATTATCAGATTGCCATTATATGCGTAAAAACCTTTCGAGAAAACAAGCGTTATCACAATTAACAGCTCATATAGAACGTCACGGAGATGTGTATGATCGCACGACATCAAGACAATTGTGGGAACGAAAAATTTCGAAACGTTTACGCTGGTTTATGGAAATGAATCTTGAAGAGCCGAAAGGATTATTGAAAGATATTTTAGCCGCAAAACGAAAAATCATTATTTCACTACCAAGTACAAAGCAAGTGGATAAACGAGTATGGCAAGCGTTAATGCGTACAAATGCGCAAATAACGGTGTATAGTGATGGACCAGTTCCATTGAAAAACGTAAAGTTACAAAGGCAAAATAAAGCATTCCCGTTTATCGTAATCGATGATGAAATCTTTTGGGCAGGCGCACCGCTCACATCACAAATGATATTTGAAGGTAGTACGGAATTTCCGTACGTATGTGCAAGACTGCAAGCACCAGAAACAATTGGTGTACTAAAAGGATTTTTAGATATTCGGTAAATTCGGATAGGAATTCATTGACTTTTACCTGGAATGAACTTAGAATAAAAATAATTTAATATAATTTTATGAAAATTCTTATCACGAGAGGTGGAGGGACTGGCCCTATGATACCTCGGCAGCGGATTCTTTATGAATACTGTGCCAATTCCAGCAAGGTAACTTGAAAGATAAGAAAGAAGCTCATTTTGACTGTATATGCAGAAGCCTCTTTCTATCTTTTAGAAAGAGGCTTTTTTACGTGAAAATAAAAGGAGGAAGAACAATGGGAGCGACTGGAGTAACGTCACAAAGAAAAACAATTGAAGAGAGTATAGAAAGAAATAAGGAAAAGTACATAGAAACAAGTCATAATATTCATGCGAATCCGGAGATCGGTAATCAAGAGTTTTACGCATCAAGAACGTTAAGTTTATTGCTAGGGAGTGCAGGATTTCAATTGCAGCACAATATAGCTGGACATGAAACAGGATTTATTGCGCGGAAAAGTTCAGGAAAGCAAGGGCCAGTTATCGCGTTTTTAGCTGAGTATGACGCTTTACCCGGGCTCGGTCATGCGTGTGGTCACAATTTAATTGGGACAATTAGCGTTGCGGCAGCAATCGCATTATCAGAAACGCTTGAAGAAATTGGAGGAGAAGTTGTCGTGTTTGGAACACCAGCTGAAGAAGGAGGACCAAACGGTAGTGCAAAAGCGAGTTATGTAAAGGCTGGTTTGTTTAAAGATATTGATGCGGCGCTTATGATTCATCCGAGCGGAAAAACAGCGACAACGAGTCCTTCACTAGCAGTCGATCCACTTGATTTTCATTTCTACGGAAAAACCGCTCACGCTGCAGCTTCACCAGAAGAAGGAATTAACGCATTAGATGCAATTATCCAGCTGTACAACAGTATTAACGCACTTCGCCAACAGCTTCCGTCAGATGTAAGAATTCATGGTGTTATTACAGAGGGCGGAAAAGCACCTAACATTATTCCTGACTACGCCGCAGCAAGGTTCTTTATTCGTGCAGCAACGAGACAGAGATGTGGGGAAGTAACAGAAAAAGTAAGAAATATCGCTGAGGGAGCAGCATTAGCAACAGGCACAAAAGTAAAAATCCATCAATTCCAAAATGAAATCGATGAACTACTCGTAACAAAAACATATAACGACGTCGTAGCCGAAGAACTAGAATTACAAGGTGAAGACGTAAACCGTAAAGAAAGAGTTGGAATCGGATCAACGGACGCAGGAAACGTAAGCCAAGTCGTACCGACCATTCACCCGTACATTAAAATCGGCCCAGATGACTTAATTGCGCATACGAATGAATTTAGAGAAGCAGCACGTTCAGAACTTGGAGACAAAGCGTTAATTACATCAGCAAAAGCACTAGCAAATACGGCGTATCGATTAATTACGGAAGAAGGATTGTTAGATAAGGTGAAGGAGGAGTTTAAAGAGGCGCAGAGGAATCAGGGATAGATAAAAAAAGGAGTGAATTTGACGAGGGAAATGAAAAACTTACGTTTTTCATTTCGTAAAACATATGCACAATGCAAAAAGGCGGCCTTTCGTTCAAACTTGAACGGAAAGTCGCCTGTTTCTTATGCTTTTTTACCTTGTTTCTTTCATTTATGAGAAAACTTATGCTTTACATTTCTATACAAAATCAAATAAAATATTCATTAATGA
The DNA here is from genome assembly GCF_051915365.1 of Bacillus cereus group sp. MYBK79-1. NCBI lineage: Bacteria > Bacillati > Bacillota > Bacilli > Caryophanales > Bacillaceae > Bacillus > Bacillus cereus group sp. MYBK79-1. Next base: position 70,016 of record NZ_JBQAEO010000018.1, read on the forward strand.
ATAGATTGAATTTTCTTAATTTTGAACGGTGGTGAAAAATTGTTATATACAGAATTTATTTCTGAAACAGAGACGATATTGGAATCTTTAATGGATGATTTAATCGTAACAGATGTAAATGGGACGATTCTAAAAGCGACACAATTTACCGCTGATAGATATGGAATTAAGTATGAAAGTTTAATCGGTGCTTCTATTTATGAATTGGAACGAACAGGTATTATTACTCCGATTGTGACACCGTTAATCATACAAAAAAAAGAGAAAATCACAGTTGTTCAGCTTACAAAGACAGGTAATAAATTGCTAGTAACGGGAGTACCCCTATTGGATGAGGAAGGCGAAGTATATCGAGTTGTAAGCTACTCTTATGATGTTTCGGATTTGATAGAAATTCAGAAATATTTAGATCATATGCAAGAGGAACTGGAACGTGTGAAAGAGGAAGCTCAACTTGCACTGCGTGAAAAAATTACATCAGTAGGGTTAATTGCCGATGATCCTGCTATGTATAAAGCAATGGAGACAATACATCAAGTTGCAGAGGTGGATGTAAATACAGTTCTACTTGGAGAATCAGGAGTAGGAAAAACAGCTATTGCTCGTTATATTCATGATAAAAGTCCAAGAACATATGGACCTTTTATTGAAGTCAATTGTGCTGCTATACCTGAGTCTTTATTTGAGGCTGAATTCTTTGGGTACGAAGCTGGCTCTTTTACAGGGGCGAAAAAAAATGGAAAACCCGGATTTGCAGAACTTGCTCATGGGGGAACTTTGTTTCTTGATGAAGTAGGAGAGCTTTCACTTGAACAACAAGTAAAACTTCTTAAGCTAATTGAAGAAAGACAATTTTATCGAGTTGGTGGAACAAAGCTGAAGAATGCAGATTTTCGGCTTATTGTCGCAACAAATCGTGATTTAGAAGAGCTGGTAGAGAATAAAAAATTTAGACAAGATTTATATTTTCGTTTATACGTTGTACCAATTTTGATTCCTCCATTACGTGAACGACCTCAAGATATTATGAATTTGATTTATTTATTTTTGAATAAATTTTGTACTCAATATAAAAGGGAGAGGGAATTGGATCAGGCGGTCATACAAATTTTATTACAGCAAAAGTGGAAAGGAAATGTAAGAGAATTAATGAATATAATAGAACGGCTCGTGATTACATCACATTCAAAGCTTATTACGATTGAAAATATACCAGATTACTATAAATCTAAGAGTGGTGATGAATTCGTTACAAAATCGTCTCAAACTCTTACAGAAATACTAGAAATGGTAGAGAAGCAAGTATTATTGGATGCTAAGAGAAAATATAAAACGACTGTGAAAATAGCAGAGAATTTAGCGATAAGTCAGCCCTCTGTAGTAAGAAAATTGAAGAAGTATAAGATAAATTGAAGTTATGAATTGTGAGAAGATGGATGAAATATTTTCGTCCATCTTCTTCTTTTTTCTAAATTGGCATGATAGTTGCATTAATAAACAATACAAAGGAGGAGAGAACATTGCCTTATATCAATACTTATTTTCAATGCTTTAAGATTTAGCACAAGAAAAATAAGTAGGGGATAAATTGATAAGTCAACCTTTATGAGTATGAGGCAAAGAATATCCTAATGTAAGATTTATTTTATTTAAAGTTGTAGAAAAATAAATGGTAGGAGTGAGAAGATGTATAAACCTAAGGACTCTGCTATGTCACCTCGTTTTTGTGGAGTGAAAACGTTTATGAGACTAGAACAAAAAAATACTACTGAAAATGTAGATTTTGCAGTGCTAGGAATTCCTTTTGATACTGCACAGTCGTATCGTGTGGGAGCGCGTTTAGGACCGAATCATATTCGGAATTTTTCAAGTTTATTACGTCCATATAATCCAGATCAGGCAATTGATATTTTTGATTATTGTTCAGGGGTAGACTATGGAGATTTAGATATTGTACCTGGTAATATTCATCGTACATATGACAATATCGTAGAAGGTTTAACACCTTTATTAGAAAAAAGGATTGTACCTATTATATTAGGCGGGGATCATTCTATTTCATTAGGAAATTTAAGAGCATTCGCAAAGAAATTTGGCCCTATAGCTCTTGTTCATTTTGATTCGCATAGTGATACATGGGATCATTACTATGGGGAAAAATATATGCATGGAACTCCATTTCGACGGGCGGTTGAAGAAGGGCTTATTAATGTCGATCATTCTATTCAAGTAGGAATGCGTGGTCCTTTGTATGGACCAAATGATATAGAGGATGCAAGAGAGTTAGGTTTTGAAGTTATCCCAATGAGAGAAGTGCGGAAAATTGGATATACAGAAGTGTTACGGAGAATTCATGAACGAGTAAAGGATGCAGTGACTTTCGTTTCATTTGATATTGATTTTATAGATCCTGCATACGCACCCGGAACGGGAACGCCTGAAATTGGTGGACCTACAACGATTGAAGCAGTGGAACTTATGCAAGGATTAGATGGATTACATATTGCTGGATTTGACTTAGTCGAAGTGTTACCTGCGTATGATAGTGGAGAAATTACAGCAATTGCAGCATCAAGTATTGCATATGAAATGATTACTCTTGTAGCGATGCAAAAAAGACGTAATTTAGTAAGGCTAAAATAGTATGTATTGTAAAGGAGGATGTTATGAATACAGTAGATATATTACTAATGGCTGGTTATTTTATAATTATTATTGGTATTGGTTTTATAGGGGCAAGGAAAGCAAAAACATCTGAAGATTTTATGGTTGCTGGTCGTAGTTTAGGTTTAGTAATGTATCTAGCTTGTTTAGCCGCAGTAATTCTTGGTGGGGCATCTACAATTGGAACTGCAAGATTAGGATATGAATTTGGTATTTCAGGGATATGGCTCGTTGTTATGATTGGAATCGGAATTATTCTATTAGGAATATTTTTAGTGAAGAGAGTATCAAGATTTAAAATCATTACAATCAGTGAACTGTTAGGGTTACGTTTTAATTCACAAACAAGAGTAATTACTTCATTAATTACATTTATATATGTAACGATGATTACTGTAACGCAAGTAATTGGAATGGGGACTATATTAAATGTACTACTAGGGTGGGATATTAAACTTTGTATGTTATTAGGCGGTAGTGTAGTTGTTATGTATACATTACTGGGAGGCATGTGGTCTGTAACGATGACCGATATATTTCAATTTATTGTAATGACAATTGGAGTATTTGCAATTATGTTACCTCTTAGTTTAGAGAAGGCTGGAGGTTGGTCTGCTCTTCAAGAAAAATTACCACATAGTTATTTTGAAATAGCCAACATTGGTGGAGATAAAATTTTCTCGTACTTTCTCTTATATTGTTTAGGGGTACTAATCGGCCAAGATATATGGCAGCGGATTTTTACTGCCAAGACTGTAGGGATTGCGAAAAAAGGTACAATTGGCGCAGGGGTATACTGTCTTTTATATGCTGTTGCAATCAGTATAATTGGTATGTGCGCTGCTGTAGTTTTTCCGAATTTAAGTGATCCACAAAGTGCGTTTATAACAATGGCCATTACAATTTTACCAGTAGGCTTATTAGGGATTGTCATTGCAAGTGTTGTTTCAGCTCTTATGTCAACTGCATCTGCAACACTATTAGCGTCTTCAACATTAATTGTAAACGACATAATAAAAAGTACTACATCTAAGAATATGAGTGAAAAGGCTGTAATTAGAACTTCAAGAATTTTAACATTAATTATCGGAATATTCGTAATAATTAGTGCTGTCTGGATTCAGGATGTTATTGTAGCGTTAGATGTTGCATATGCAATATTATCTGGATCGGTATTCTTTCCGATAATTTTAGGGCTGTTTTGGAAACGCGTAACAGACAAAGCGGCATTTTACTCTATTATTTTAAGTGCAATTGTCACGATAGTTGGTTTAATTGTACAAGGTCTTTCGGCTACAGATCCAATCTTATATGGGATGGTATGTAGTGTTTTATCAATTTTCATCATTTCGTATTTAACGTCACCAGAATTTGAAAAATATGAAGAGTGGAAAGAACAGCACACAAATGCAGATGCAGATGCATAAGCAGATGAATCAATGATTTTTATATGCAATGGGAAACTGATGTACAATGATAAGGAGGAGTTCAAATGACTACAAATTGGAATCATTTAATTGAAAGAATGCCACAATTACTAGCACCAAGTATGGCAAAAGACCATCCGAATTTACCGGTCGTGAAAGAAGAAGGATGTTATTATTTTGGGCTAGATGGGAGGAAATACCTTGATTTTACATCAGGTATTGCAACGACCAATGTTGGACATCGTCACCCAAAGGTCGTACAAGCAATTAAGGATAGTGCAGAGTGTCTGACTCACGGCCCATCTGGAGTTATCATGTATGAGTCAATTTTACGTCTTGCGGAAGAACTTGGGAAGGTATTGCCTCCTAAGTTAGATTGTTTCTTTTTTGCAAATAGTGGTACAGAAGCGATTGAAGGGGCGATTAAGTTAGCAAAGTATGTGACAAAAAGACCGTATGTTATTTCTTTTTTAGGGTGTTTCCATGGGCGATCAATGGGGGCATTAAGTGTAACAACTTCCAAAAGTAAATATCGTAAGTTTTTGCAACCTAATGGGCTAACGTATCAAATTCCATATGCAAATATTAAAGATTGTCCGGAAGGGATTGATCCTGAGAAGCACTGTGTTGAAAAACTAGAAAGAGATTTTGAAACTCTGTTTAATCATCAAGTTACACCAGAAGAAGTTGCATGTGTAATTGTAGAGCCTGTGCTAGGGGAAGGGGGATATATTGTTCCACCAGCTGAGTGGCTAAAGAAAGTTCGTGAAATTTGTAATCAGCATGGAATTCTATTAATCTTTGATGAAGTACAAACAGGATTTGGTCGTACAGGTGAATGGTTTGCAGCACAAACATTTGGAGTAACACCAGATATTATGGCAATCGCAAAAGGAATTGCATCAGGATTACCTCTTAGTGCAACGGTTGCGTCAAAAGAGTTGATGCAGGAGTGGCCATTAGGAACACATGGTACAACTTTCGGAGGGAATCCAATTGCATGTGCAGCGGCATTGGCAACTATTGAGGTAATGAAAGAAGAACGGCTGGTTGAAAATGCGAAAGAAATGGGTGCTTACGCAGTTCAGAAATTGTATAACTTAAAACAAAAACATTCTGTTATTGGAAGTATACGAGCAGTTGGGTTAATGATTGGAATTGAAATTATTAGCCCTGAAACAGGTACACCTAATGGTGAGGGATTATTTAAAATATTAGACATCGCATTAAAAAAAGGTGTACTATTTTACTTCTGTGGAAATTCAAGTGAAGTAATTCGAATGATTCCACCGCTTTCTATAAACAAAGATCAGATTGATGATGGGTTAGCAATTTTAGATGAGGCACTTACAGAATATGAGGAAGAGTTGAAGGTTTTTGTGTAGAATTAAAAAATAATAGATTTCGTTATATTGAGGGAGAAAAAGGAGGAGAATGGTATAGTACATTATGTAAATGGCATCCATTTGTTTTGAAAATAAAAGAAGTAGGTTGGGGATGTCCTAATGAGAACTATAAGACTGAATTGATGGTTTCCGAGTAGTTACATATATATCCTAAAGCAAGCTTTATTGTTATAACAATAAAGCTTGCTTTAATTCCTTGCAGATATCTTAAAAACAAAGGATGGGAAACTGTTTTTATAAAATAACAAAAATAAAGGTGAAAATGATTATACTAATACTTTGAAGTCGTCCGAGACACCACCTAGAATTAGTACAATCATTATACATGAAAAAAGCGAAAGCTTCCTCGATTGGACTACTCCCTTTTTTTATGAGATTTTTGAGAAAAAGTCCATGCCCATCAATTCGTTTTGCATTTGAATATCGAAAAAATAGTGACAAACAATAATACGAAAACACCATTAGAGATAGATAAAGTAGTTAATTGGATTAAGAAGAAAAAATATTTCAACATCGTAAATTAAAGAGTGAGAATCAAAGAGTGTATACGCTCAAGGAAGAGGATTATGAGGGTAATTATGAACCTAAAATTGAACAAGGGTATACAGTGCTAAAAATGAGTAAAGTTCTCTATGAAAATCAAGGGAACGTATTGAAGAATATTGAATTTTTACAATCAAAAATTTTAGAAATTTGGTCCTCACCTGATGAATTTTTTAACGAGGGAATAGGCTATTGTATAGTTTTTGACAATATGATTGTAAGTGTATGTTTTTCAGGGTTCGTTTTTGAAAATATACACTGTATAGATATTGAAACGATAGAAGGTCATCAAGGGAGAAAGTTAGCTCAAACGATAGCTCATAGTTTTGTAAAAGAATGTTTGGAGAATAATATCATTCCATATTGGTCCTGCATGGAAATTAATAAGCCTTCTGTGGCCGTTGTAGAAAATGTAGGTTTTTCAAATGTGTTTAATTATGTAGGTTATTATTTTCCGTTTGAGTAAATGAAGTGTATTTTACAAACCTATCATCGAGGGTTTTTACATGAAAGGAGAATAGTATGAAACACATAATAAAAGACGTAGTAATAAATTATTTTAAAGAAATTCATACATTAGTAGTGGAAGAAGAACTACATAAGAACAGTTGGCATACAGATCTACACTATAAAATCATCGTAAATGGAAATCGGTATTCCGCACGGTTTATAAATAGCGATCGAACAAGCAATCCGGCCTTTGGGACGTTATCAAATGAACAATTGAAAGAGCAAGTACGGTTTACGTATTATTTACGAGAGCATGGAATTCCATTTATGCAGATTAAAGAGAATAGGGCGGGAGAGTCATTTACATTTGTTACTTGGAATGATGAACAGTACCGGTTTGTATTATCTACTTGGATTGAAGGAGAACATATTACTCATTGTACAGAAACGATGGCAGAAGTCTTCGGAAAGGAAGCAAGAAAGGTACATGATATTTCTAGTACATTTCAAAGCTCGATTTTTCAAAAGAAATCTCATTTGGGCGTTTTATTGCACCAATAATGATTGTATTTTCTACATGGCTATCTCCAATTGTTGTGTTCGGAATTATATTACTTTGTACCCTTGTTAGTGCAGTTCTCTATGTGAAAGTATTTCGTATGATTTCAAATACAAACATACATAATTCTACAAAATAGCCCTGTTATGCAGGGTATTTTGTAATTTGAGAACTTAAAAGTTCTGTTAAGGGAAAGAAGAGAAGAATATATTAATCAAAAAAAATTGATTAACTGGTTGCATAAAGAACTCAACAACGTATATACTATAAACATCAAAAAAAGTTGATGAAGGGAGAGTGAACTAAAATGGCACAAGATTTTCAGTTATATGAGAAAAAGTTTAAAGCATTAGCGGATCAGAAGCGTTTAGAGATTATGTATGAACTTTGCCAGCGAGGCCAGACTTGTGTATGTGATTTAACAGAGATTTTTGAAATGACGCAATCGAAGTTGTCCTATCATTTAAAGATCTTGTTAGATGCTGGTTTAATTGTAAAAGAAACAAAAGGTACGTGGAGTTATTATGATTTAAATGATGCGGAAGTAAATAATTTATTATCAGAAGAATTATGCTGTATTTTTAGAAAAACAGGCAAAGGTAGTTGTTGTTAAAATTTTATACTATTAATCAAAAAAAATTGATTAATAATATGTAAAGAGGAGGAATAAGTTATGAGATATGTTCATGTTGGTATAAATGTTACGGATTTAGAGAAGTCTATTGAATTTTATGAAAAGGTATTTAGTGTGTCACCAGTTAAGGTGAAAGTGGATTATGCAAAATTTTTATTAGAGACGCCAGGAATTAATTTCACGCTCAACGTACGAGATGAAGTGAAGGGAAATCAGGTAAATCATTTCGGTTTCCAAGTGGATACAGCTGAAGAAATTACATTTCATAAAGAAAGATTAACAAAAGAAGGTTTCTTTGCGCGTGATGAGATGGATACGACTTGTTGCTATGCAGTTCAAGATAAGTTTTGGGTAACAGATCCTGATGGGAACGAGTGGGAATTCTTTTATACAAAAGCACAGAGTGATGTTCATAAAATAGAAGAGCCATCTTGTTGCACGACTTCTAACGTAGTAGAAAAAAATTCTTGTTGTTAATAGGAGATGGAAAATAAAATGAAGCGTTTATCTTTTCTAGATCGATATTTAACACTATGGATTTTTCTAGCTATGGCTGTTGGGATTGGTTTAGGGTTTGTGTTTCCTAGTGTAGTAGACGGACTACATACATTACAAGTTGGAACAACGTCTATCCCGCTTGCTGTCGGTTTAATTGTCATGATGTATCCACCGTTAGCGAAAGTTCGTTACGAGGAAATGGGCCGCGTATTTAAAGACGTAAAAGTATTGGTTTTATCTTTAGTACAAAACTGGATTATTGGACCTGTACTTATGTTTGTTTTAGCAATTATTTTTCTTCCTGATAAGCCAGAATACATGGTCGGGCTCATTATGATCGGTTTAGCACGTTGTATTGCAATGGTAATTGTTTGGAACGATCTTGCAGATGGGGATAAAGAGTATGCAGCAGGTTTAGTAGCTTTTAACTCAGTATTCCAAATGTTATTCTTCTCCGTTTATGCATACGTGTTTGTAACAGTCATTCCAGAATGGTTAGGAATTGAAGGAGCTATCGTCGATATTACAATGGTTGAAGTAGCGAAATCAGTATTTATCTACTTAGGCATTCCTTTTATAGCAGGTATGTTAACACGATTTGTACTTGTTAAGTTAAAAGGAAGACAGTGGTATGAAAAGGTGTTTATACCTAAGATTAGTCCACTTACATTGATTGCATTACTATTTACGATCATCGTTATGTTCTCTTTAAAAGGAGAGATGATTGTTAGCGTGCCACTAGATGTGGTAAGGATAGCGATTCCGTTATTAATCTATTTTATTGTAATGTTTTTTGTTTCTTTCTTTATGGGAAGAAAAATTGGTGCAAACTATCCGGTGACTACAACGTTAGCATTTACAGCAGGTAGTAATAACTTTGAGTTAGCGATTGCTGTAGCAGTTGGTGTGTTTGGTATTCATTCAGGTGCAGCATTTGCAGCTGTTATTGGGCCGTTAGTGGAAGTACCTGTAATGATTGCGCTTGTAAACGTCGCTTTTTGGTTTAAGCGTAAATATTTTAATGATCAACCAGTATAATTAAAAACAAAGGTGGAAAACAACATGGAAAACAAAAAGACAATCTATTTCTTATGCACAGGAAATTCATGCCGAAGCCAAATGGCAGAAGCATGGGGCAAACAATATTTAGGTGATAAATGGAATGTATATTCTGCAGGAATCGAAGCACACGGAGTAAATCCAAATGCTATTAAAGCAATGAATGAAGTAAATATTGATATAACGAATCAAACATCGGATATGATTGATGCAAATATTTTAAATAACGCTGATTTAGTCGTTACCCTTTGTAGTCATGCGGATTCTGTTTGTCCTTCGACACCTCCGCACGTAAATCGTGTTCACTGGGGATTTGATGATCCAGCAGGAAAAGAATGGTCTGAATTTCAACGTGTTCGAGATGAAATTGGAGAACGTATAAAGCGATTCTCTGAAACAGGGGAGTAAATAACGGAAAGAGCCAATCTTCTATTGTATAGGGGATTGGTTCTTTTTTTATAGGTAGTCACTACTATATTGGTTTACAACAACTATCTCAACAAATGTAGAATATTATGTAAGGATGATATAGTTAGAATAGTCATCCCCTTTTATTAAATTTATACATATAAAACACTATTGATAGTTAATAATGAATAAAATTAGGTTTTTATAATAATCGAGATAGTGGTTATAAAAAATAGTTTGTAATAAAAATTTTTTTCACATGAAAGGAAAAAAGTATGAAACACATAATAAAAGACGTAGTAATAAATTATTTTAAAGAAATTCATACATTAGTAGTGGAAGAAGAACTACATAAGAACAGTTGGCATACAGATCTACACTATAAAATCATCGTAAATGGAAATCGGTATTCCGCACGGTTTATAAATAGCGATCGAACAAGCAATCCGGCCTTTGGGACGTTATCTAATGAACAATTGAAAGAGCAAGTACGGTTTACGTATTATTTACGAGAGCATGAAATTCCATTTATGCAGATAAAGGAGAATAGGGCGGGGGATTCTTTTACATTACTCACTTGGAATAATGAAGAGTACCGGTTTGTATTGTCTACTTGGATTGAAGGGGAACATGTTACTCATTGTACAGAAATTATAGCAAAAGTCTTCGGAAAGGAAGCAAGAAAGATACATGATATTTCTAGTACGTTTCAAAGTTCGATTTTTCAAAAGAAATCTCATTTAGATGGATATGGTGAGTTTATAAAGCTATTAGAACATAAGGGTGGCACCTGTAAGGAATTGCAGAGGTATATGGATCTAGCTAAGTATCATTTAGAATGCGCACATACGAATGGTTTGGAGTTTATTGTGCAAACAGATTTAAATCCTTTAAATGTCATATGGAACTCTGATCGATGTGTCAAAGGAATTATAGATTTTGAATCGATTGGATATGTAGATCGTATTGAAGGTTTAGCCTTTTTAATAAAATGGTATTCCCGGACAGAAGGAATAGAGTCGCATGAAGTATGTCCAAAAGTTGCTAGAGCATTTTTAGAAGGGTATAAAGCTAGTAACATTTTAACTTCAAATGAGTATGAAAGACTTTCTTCGTTACTATGGTTATCCGGTAGTCTAAATTGGAACTTTGTTAAAAAGACGATGAGTCTATTAGGTGACGAGAGAAAAGTAGAGGAACATTTGAGAGTTTATAAAAGAAGAGGAGAAAGACTGTCGTCATTGTTAATTTGTAGATAACATTTATTCTCTTAATTTTGGATGCGAAAAAGAAATCATATGAGGTGTTCAAAAAATGAAAATACAAATTGTATTGTTTGACGGTTTTGGAGAACTTGTCTCCTTTGCACCTTTTGAAATACTGAAAAGAGCAATAGAAGAAGGGGCTCCGTTTACAGTTGAACTCGTATCAAGTGAACGAAAACAAGAAGTTACTACCTCGTTTGGTGTTACGGTTACACTACATGATTTTTTACGAATGGATAATCGCCCAGATTTGTTAATTGTACCTGGTGGTGGCTGGAATCATAAGGCTGAACATGGGGCACGAAAGCAAGCAGAGCTTGGAACACTGACAGAAACGATTAGAGAGATGCATAATGAAGGAACGATTGTTGCGGGAGTTTGTACAGGAGGTATGCTGCTAGCAGCCTCAGGTATATTGAATGGTAAAAAGGTGACGATGCATCATTTGGCACAAGATGAAGTCAGTAAATACGGAGCTGAACTTCTTCCTTATAGAATTGTAGATCAAGGTGATATTATCACTGCAAGAGGGGTTACTTCAGGAGTTGACTTAGGTCTTTGGATTACGGAAAGGTTTGCAAGCTCCAAAATTGCAGCTGCAGTTGAATATAGAATGGAATACGAGCGGCGAGGGATTGTTTGGGGATAATTTGAATTCTTTTTTACTGGCTTAATTATAGGGGGCTTGTTCTAGACCACATCGAAGGAGTAGCTTTTTAATAAAAAAAGTAGTAAGTATATGAGTATGTCCTTCTACACTTCCGCACGTTCATCGTGTTCGCTATAAAATCGTTCATAATAATAAAACATTAACGAAAATGTTTGAAACTGCTGGATTTGAGGTGGTTTTACTTGAGTATTGTGATGAAAATGGGCAATTTTATTACAAAGAATGGGATGCGAATGATGGCGTTATTTTCCGCTCAAAAAGATATGATTTTAGAAATAAAGGAGATCCACTTGGTTTCCCATCGTTAATTGTTGATGCGATTAAACGGTAAGTCATTAACGCTATAGTTTTTAATATATAAAAAGAGACATAAAAATGGAGAGCCGCAGCTTTTATTATTATCGTTTTGTCACCCCACTGCATTTATTAGGTATGATAAGTAATTTGCGGAGGTGACGTATGTCAGAAGAAAATGAGTTTAACTCAAATGAGATTCTGCAAGGAGTGGCATTTGATCCAAATTTAATTGGTCCGACAATCCCACTTATTCCACAGGACCAACAGGACCGGTACATATCTACGTAATGAACAATCTAAGTAACGACGTATCCGTGATTAGTGGGACGATGAATACTCATATCTTAATTTGCATATTTCATCTCATTTTCGATAAAAAAAGACACCCTAAGGTGCCTTTCACAATTTGAATTACTGTATTTGTTAGTTGGCAGGAGATGGAATTCTAGATGCTGCAAAACGCGTTCCGTTACCAGCTAGGAATAGACCAGCTAAACTAGACACAGCAACAACTTCAACTACATCTCCGGCGTTTAGCTGTAAGATATCAACAGTTTCTACAATGTTATCTCTTGTAATAGTTCCTACATTTACTGCACCATGGCTTTCTTTATCAGGGCCTATAGACACACCGTTTACTGAAATAGATACATTTATTTGATAAGGAGTGGTTAGAACAGTTGGTTGAAAATGAACAGATCCTATAATGTTATAAACTCCATCTGTTTTAGGAATAAAGCTGGATGTAGTAGTACTATATTCATTTGCTAAATCAAATTGTTCACTTTGATATAATACTTGGATTGTTTCATTTGCTGCAACTGCTTGGTTAGTAGCGCTAGTAGCCCTGAATGCTGATTCCCGTGTATTCTCTCTGTTAGAATTGCAACAATTTACATGCACCTTAATATAAGGATCGTCACATTTTTTATATGATGAATAATCGTTACAATCCTCAAAATGATATTGTTTGCGTTGTTTATTCCATGAGCAATTATTATATTTTTCGTAATAGTTGTATTTACCCATCCTATTAAACAATTCTCCTTTCATTAGTAGAGTCATTATTAATAAATGCAACTTGTCCTTTATTTGGAACGGCTTTTAAAGTTTTTAGACGTATAAAGTGATTTATTAATTATGTGTGGTGTCTTCCTGCGACTTGACCCATCGTAATTTTAATAATATGTATTGGACTCTCATCCGATTATTATTTTACTATGTTAAATTATATCTAGTATTGATAAGAAAAAGAGAGCCGTAGCCATTGTTAATGTCATTTTGTCATCCCACTGTATTTATTAGGTATGATAAGTAATTTGTGGAGGTAACGTATGTCAGAAGAAATGAGTTTAACTCACATGAGATTCTGCAAGGAGTGGCATTTGATCAGGTATAGTTCATAACTTTATTTATACAGTTAGATAGTATGCTGGCAATAATTGATTCCATTATGATTCCGTATTTAGCTTTTGGGTCATGGATTGTACTCAAAATTAATCCAATATCTCATTTAAAAATTACATGTAGCATTTTTTTTGAACAACATTAATAAAAATAAACTAAAATGAGGTGATTTTATGGAAGAGAAAAAGCTCCATTTAGGTTGTGGACGGATCATTCTCGAAAACTGGATAAACCTTGATAAAGTCAAACAAGATGGAGTAGATGTTGTGCCAATTTAGATGATTGTAAAAATGGAGCAGAGATATTAGATGATGTGAATACGTAGCGGAATATGGTTCTTGAAATGAGTGCTATAAAATCAGTTCGAGAACCACAACGTGAACTACTTATATCCCCACTTATTGAGATTCGTTTAGGTACTAAGGTATAGGTAAAGCCTTCGAATTAAAGAAAGATATCTATAACAGAGGTGTTCAGATGGTTACAATTAGTTTATGTATGATTGTAAAAAATGAAGAAAAAACTCTTAATAGATGTTTAGAATCAGTTAAAGGTATCCCAGATGAAATGATTATTGTAGATACAGGCTCAACGGATCAAACGAAACAAATAGCTAGTAAATGGACGAAACAAATTTTAGATTTTAAATGGATAAATGATTTCTCAGCAGCTCGAAACTATTCTTTCCAACAAGCTTCAATGGATTATATTTTGTGGTTAGACGCAGATGATATACTTTTACCAGAAGAACGTAAAAAGCTACTTAATTTAAAACAATCACTCGCTCAAAACATTGATGCGGTTTCTATGATTTATCATGCAGAAATTGATAAATTTAATAATATTTTAACAAGTATTCGCCGTAATAGATTAGTTAAAAGAAGTAAAAATTTTCAATGGCACGGAGTTGTTCATGAAAATCTAAGTACTCAAGATCAGTATAATTCTCTCGACAGTGACATCATAGTCACTCATAAAAAAAATTATACTAATAATGAATCAGATCGAAATCTCAAACTGTATGAACAATTTTTGAAAGAAAATAAAGGGGAAATGACGGTTCACGATATATTTCATTATGCCAGAGAATTACATAAACATAAAAAATATAAACAGGCTATTGAATTTTATAACAAGTTCCTAGATTACAAAGATATTCAATTAGAACACAGGCTTTTTGTTATGCATAAATTAGCAAGTTGTTATCATCTAATCGGAAATTTAAAAAAAGAAAAAGAAATCACATTTCAGTCTTTAGAATACGATGTTCCTCAACCCGAATTCAGCTGTCGCCTAGGTGAATTTTTTCTTAAGAATAATCAATTTTCTCAAGCTGTTTATTGGTATAAACAAGCTATAGAAGCACCTTCAGCTCATTCTGCTCTTTTCATTGAACAAAAACCCTTTAAAACTTGGTTACCACATAAGCAATTAGCTTTTTGTTACTTTCAACTAAAAGACTATAAACAAACTTATCATCATAATAAAATGGTTCTTAGTTTCTTACCAGCGGATGAGGAGACCCTTAATAATATGAAAGTAATCGAGGAGTTAGTGATTACTGATTAACAGTCAAGAGTAGCTAGTAATTGTTGAAGTTCATTGTGCACTGAAAAGGCGGAGTCTCTTTGAAGACTTCGCCTTTGTTTATTCAGAATATCTAGCTATTGTAGTAATATTCGTTTTTATATTTTGAGGTTTGTAACACTTCTATTTAATTAAAAAGCTTAGTCAAGCTATTTTTTTTCACATAAGATATTATGAATTGAAAAATAGAATGAAAAGGAGGTTTTTCTTTGAAAGAAGAAGCGTTTAACAAGTTGATAATCAAAGAAATAAATTCTAGTAATATCTTAACTGAACTGGGAAATTTTAATGGTACAGACGGTGCAGATGGAGAAGAAAATTCAGATGGAAAAGATGGGGAATCCGGTATTGACAATAAGCATATAGAAATCGAAGAAGAAGTAGAAAGTGAAGAACCGGTAGAAATCGAAGAAGAAGTAGAAAGTGAAGAACCGGTAGAAATCGAAGAAGAAGTAGAAAGTGAAGAACCGGTAGAAATCGAAGAAGAAGTAGAAAGTGAAGAACCGGTAG
>NZ_JBQAEO010000019.1:0-84157 GCF_051915365.1 Bacillus cereus group sp. MYBK79-1
TAATGATGGCAGAGAGGTCACACCCGTTCCCATACCGAACACGGAAGTTAAGCTCTCTAGCGCCGATGGTAGTTGGGACCTTGTCCCTGTGAGAGTAGGACGTTGCCAGGCAAATGGAGGATTAGCTCAGCTGGGAGAGCACCTGCCTTACAAGCAGGGGGTCGGCGGTTCGATCCCGTCATCCTCCACCATTTAGCCGACTTAGCTCAATTGGTAGAGCAACTGACTTGTAATCAGTAGGTTGGGGGTTCAAGTCCTCTAGTCGGCACCAGAAAATCATGGCGGTTGTGGCGAAGTGGTTAACGCACCGGATTGTGGCTCCGGCATTCGTGGGTTCGATTCCCATCAGTCGCCCCATTTTTTCTTTAAATCATTAATATGCGGGTGTGGCGGAATTGGCAGACGCACTAGACTTAGGATCTAGCGCCTTTGGCGTGGGGGTTCGACTCCCTTCACCCGCACTTTTAATAAAATAACTCATACATGTCTTGCGGAAGTAGTTCAGTGGTAGAATACAACCTTGCCAAGGTTGGGGTCGCGGGTTCGAATCCCGTCTTCCGCTCCAATTTTCAATATGACATGCCGGGGTGGCGGAACAGGCAGACGCACAGGACTTAAAATCCTGCGGTGGGTGACCACCGTGCGGGTTCGACCCCCGCCCTCGGCACCATATGCGCCCGTAGCTCAATTGGATAGAGCGTTTGACTACGGATCAAGAGGTTAGGGGTTCGACTCCTCTCGGGCGCGCTTTTATTAACGGGAAGTGGCTCAGCTTGGTAGAGCACCTGGTTTGGGACCAGGGGGTCGCAGGTTCAAATCCTGTCTTCCCGATTTTCCAAAAACATGGGGCCTTAGCTCAGCTGGGAGAGCGCCTGCCTTGCACGCAGGAGGTCAGCGGTTCGATCCCGCTAGGCTCCACTTATTTTAATTTCATTTATGGCGGTGTAGCTCAGCTGGCTAGAGCGTACGGTTCATACCCGTGAGGTCGGGGGTTCGATCCCCTCCGCCGCTACCATAAAGGACCTTTAGCTCAGCTGGTTAGAGCAGACGGCTCATAACCGTCCGGTCGTAGGTTCGAGTCCTACAAGGTCCACCACTAAAGGTTTATATCTCGGAGGTATACCCAAGTTCGGCTGAAGGGATCGGTCTTGAAAACCGACAGGCGGCGAGAGTCGCGCGGGGGTTCGAATCCCTCTACCTCCTCCATTTTTTCTAAATTAAATATTTTATCATCGCGGGGTGGAGCAGCACGGTAGCTCGTCGGGCTCATAACCCGAAGGTCGCAGGTTCAAATCCTGTCCCCGCAACCAAATGGTCCCGTGGTGTAGTGGTTAACATGCCTGCCTGTCACGCAGGAGATCGCCGGTTCGACCCCGGTCGGGACCGCCATTTTTTTACATAAAGGCTCGGTAGCTCAGTCGGTAGAGCAGAGGACTGAAAATCCTCGTGTCGGCGGTTCGATTCCGTCCCGAGCCACCATTTTGAAGTCGCAAGCCGACTTAGCTCAATTGGTAGAGCAACTGACTTGTAATCAGTAGGTTGGGGGTTCAAGTCCTCTAGTCGGCACCACTTTCAAAATGAGCCATTAGCTCAGTTGGTAGAGCATCTGACTTTTAATCAGAGGGTCGAAGGTTCGAATCCTTCATGGCTCACCATTTACAATTTAATGCGGGTGTAGTTTAGTGGTAAAACAAGAGCCTTCCAAGCTCTGGTCGAGAGTTCGATTCTCTTCACCCGCTTTTCAATTATGGGCCTATAGCTCAGCTGGTTAGAGCGCACGCCTGATAAGCGTGAGGTCGATGGTTCGAGTCCATTTAGGCCCACCATAATTGTTCCGCAGTAGCTCAGTGGTAGAGCTATCGGCTGTTAACCGATCGGTCGTAGGTTCGAGTCCTACCTGCGGAGCCATATTATAGAGAAGTACCCAAGTGGCTCAAGGGGCTCCCCTGCTAAGGGAGTAGATCGCGAACGCGGTGCGAGGGTTCGAATCCCTTCTTCTCTGCCAGAACTGGCCCGTTGGTCAAGTGGTTAAGACACCGCCCTTTCACGGCGGTAACACGGGTTCGAATCCCGTACGGGTCATACTAAAAGAGATAGCATAATCTGCTATCTCTTTTTTGTTGTGTAAAAGCGGACTTTGAATAGTCTGCTTTTTTTATGGATTTCTTGTATACTTTTTTCTATTTGAATCGTCTAACTAATAGAAAGGAGAGAGCGATGGAGTATGAAAAGGTAATCCTACTTTTTATATGTTTTAACTCTCTGCTGAATGTTCATCCGGTTTCATAACAGCATGACTATATGCGGAGTGGAGAGTTTTGTATCCTAAAAGTGCAATAGTTAAGGCAAGGCCTCCTGCTATAATAGCCACACTAAATCCTGCCCGAGCTCCAAAGTTATCAATAACTAAACCAGCTAGCGCTGATCCTAGGGAGACTCCAATACCAAGTCCTGTAATTGCCCAAGTCATTCCTTCGGTTATTTTTGACTCAGGTACGATTTTTTCCACAAGACCCATAGTAATAATCATAGTAGGAGCGACAGATAACCCTGCAAAGAAAACAATAACTACTAGCCAAGGAATAGTGTTTACGAAAACTAGTGGCAGCATTGTTATCATGGAAAGTGTGACTGCTATTAAAAACTGATTATAGGGTGGAGTATTGAGTTTAAGAGTACCGAAAATTAGACCTGCAAGGCATGAACCGATTGCATAGACAGAAAGCACAAAGCTAGCAGCTACCGTGTTTCCTTGATGTTCAGCAAAAGCTACACTAACGACATCTATTGTGCCAAATATAGTACCTATGGCAATGAGTGTGAATACTAGTACTCGTACAGAACCAATTTTAAACACTGTTCCTTTGTTTGTAATGTCGTGAGGGTGTACAGGCGGTTCTGTGCTTTTTTGCATGGTGAATAGGCATACCCCAATTGTGAGAAAAACAGATGATAAAAGTGGGCCTGCTTCTGGGAAGAACATAACACTTAAACTGACAGATAATACAGGACCAATTATGAAGCAAATTTCGTCGACGACCGATTCGAAGGAAAATGCTGTATGCAATTTATGGGATCCACGGTATAGTTTAGTCCAACGTGCACGCACCATGGCTGACATGTTGGGCATACAACCTGCACATAAGGCGGATAGAAATAGCGTCCAATAAGGAGCTTCATATTTCGTACATAGAAGTAAGAGGATTGTAAAGAAAACACTGATACCTGTAGTCGGAAGAAGTATGCGAGATTGCCCTAATTGATCGGCCATCCGAGAAATATGAGGAGCTAGTAAAGCGGATGATAATGTAAAGGTGGCTGCAACAGCTCCAGCAAGCCAATAGTCACCACGTAACTGAGATAACATTGTAACAATACCAATGCCCATCATTGATATGGGCATCCGAGCTATAAATCCTGCTAATGAGAATCCTTTTGTACCAGGAGCACTGAAAATTTCACGGTAGGAATTAAACATAATAATCACCAAAGTATTTGACGTTTACATATACATTCTTCATTCTTTTAACTCCTCCTCTGTTTCATTAATACCTTCTATAAAAAGGGACAGTGAGTCAATGTAGGTATGGGTAAGACGTTATATTATCTTGTAGGCTAGAAATAATTGACATACGCACCGTATGCCAATATCATATTAACATACGGTGCGTATGTCAATTGAAATGTTTTATCTCTGGATAGAGAGCTGACGTTCAAAGGAGTTATTCTTTTACATAGAGAACGATACTATAATGCGATTTATTTTGAATAAAGAGAATGAATAGAAATAGGAGGAAAAGATGGTTAAAAAAACGAGAGCAGAAATGATTACTGAAACACGTGCTAAATTGCTGAGTGCAGCAAGAGAGGCTTTTGGTACAGTTGGATATGTAAACACGTCTATGGATGATTTTACAGCATCTGTCGGTTTAACACGTGGTGCAATTTATCATCATTTTGGTGATAAAAAAGGATTGTTAGAAGCGGTTGTAAAAGAAATTGACATGGAAATGGATAATAAATTAGGGGAAGTATCAGATGAGGCCGAAGGAAAATGGGAAGGATTTGTTGGGCGTTGTCGTGCGTATTTAACAATGGCACTTAATCCAGAAATTCAGCGAATCGTACTTCGAGATGCACCAGCAGTATTAGGAAATAGTTATTATCAATCATCACAGTCGCAATGTTTAACGACAATGGCGGAGATACTTCAACAATTAATGAAGGACTCTATTATTGAAAAAACGGACTGTGAAGCTTTAGCAAGATTCATAAATGGCGGACTAGTGGACCTTGCTTGTTGGATTGCGAATTCTGAAGATGCAGAGATGCAGTTGTCTAAAGCTTTGCATAGCCTATCACTTATATTGGATGGTTTATTACTAGAAAAGAACGTGTAATTTTAACGGATATTTTTTAATATGTAGTAATGGGTAAAAGGGAGGTGATAAAGTATAGGCTAATTCATTTATTTCACCGTATTCTATATAGGTCAACTGACGTCCAGCTTATAAGGGGATAATGTGTATAGAAATTGAATTTAGTTGTAGGGAATAATCAAATCACATTCTTTTTATTCACAATCTAAAGAAAACGCCTTCATTGAGATTGATTTCATACTTGATTTAATAACTTTACACTCTATGTGAAAAAGTTCACAATTAGGTCATAATTTGTGAAGTAATTCACAATGATACGTGCTACAATATGAATGTAAAGAAGTTAAACAACATTAAATTAGTATTTTAATTAATTACTTAAACAATCATAAAAAAATATATGTGAACAATAGAGAGGGGAAATTAACATGAAAAAAGGTATCAATCGCGTAGTATTAGTAGGAACAGGAGCTGTAGGTTGTAGTTACGCTTACTCAATGATCAACCAAGGTGTAGCTGAAGAATTCGTATTAGTAGATGTTAATGAAGCAAAAGCAGAAGGAGAAGCAATGGACTTAAGCCATGCGGTACCATTCTCTCCAGCAGCAACAAAAGTTTGGAGCGGTAGTTATGCAGATTGTAAAGATGCAGATTTAGTTGTTATCACTGCTGGATTACCACAAAAGCCAGGCGAAACTCGTTTAGACTTAGTTGAGAAAAATACAAAAATCTTTAAACAAATCGTTCGCGGTATTATGGATAGCGGATTCGATGGAATCTTCTTAATCGCAACAAACCCAGTTGATATTTTAACTTACGTAACTTGGAAAGAATCTGGTTTACCAAAAGAGCGCGTAATTGGTTCTGGTACTACTTTAGACTCTGCTCGTTTCCGTTACATGTTAGGTGACTACTTAGATGTAGATCCACGTAACGTTCATGCTTACATCGTTGGTGAGCACGGTGACACTGAACTTCCAGTGTGGAGCCACGCTACTGTAGGTGTACAAAAACTAGAAACAATTTTAGCTAACAACGAACAGTACAAACAAGAAGACTTAGATAAAATCTTCGAAAATGTACGTGATGCAGCTTACCATATCATCGAACGTAAAGGCGCAACTTACTACGGAATCGGTATGTCACTACTTCGTGTAACTAAAGCGATCTTAAGCAACGAGAACAGCGTATTAACTGTATCTGCATACCTTGAAGGTCAATATGGTGAGAAAGATGCTTACGTAGGTGTTCCAGCTGTAATTAACCGCGAAGGTGTACGTGAAATCGTAGAACTTGAGCTAAATGAAGAAGAAAAAGCGAAATTCGCTCATTCTGTAAAAGTATTAAAAGAAACAATGGCACCAGTACTATAATCATTGCCAAATAATTCAGAGGCGGGAAACTGCTTCCTACCTCTGAGTTTTTATATAATTTAATATAAATTCCTTTTCCGGTTTCCCTTGTATATCCCCAATATACCCCTTTTGCTGGATAAGGGTAGTTTATAGAAAAAGAGCACTCTACTTTATATAGAGTGCTCTTTATTATTATTTTTTAGGCGTTAATCCTAATTTCTTTAAAATATCTGCAAGTGTACCGCTTTTTGATTTTTCAACAGGTGTTTGTGATTTTGCTGCATCTGGACCTTTTTTCAAGAAGTTCTTTTCAACGAAGCGAATATCTTTTTCGTCGACAATACCATCTTTGTTAAGGTCACCATCTTTTACAGCGAGTCCTTTTTTACCGTAGTTGCTAGCGATAATTTCAGCATCTTTAATGTCAATTACTTTATCACCATTTACATCACCAGCAAGGTTTTCGTCAGGGCGTGCATAATAATATTGGCCGAGTAGTTTACCATCTTTTTCAGTACCTAGTTTCGTAGTTAGGCGGCTTGTTAAGTGCCCTGGTACTTCTACATATAAGTTGTAGT
Source organism: Bacillus cereus group sp. MYBK79-1 (assembly GCF_051915365.1). Lineage (NCBI taxonomy): Bacteria > Bacillati > Bacillota > Bacilli > Caryophanales > Bacillaceae > Bacillus > Bacillus cereus group sp. MYBK79-1. The sequence goes on from NZ_JBQAEO010000019.1 coordinate 6,313, forward strand.
CGCGTTTATTAACAGGAAGTCCATTCAGTTTGAAGTAACCATATTTATCAAGTGAGCCTTCAAACTTATGACGGTAAGAATCAGTTGCATATACTTTTACACCAAGCTTTGTATAATCGAACTTTTCATCTAAATAGCCACGTTCAGTTACGAATGCACCAGGTTTAATATTGCCTTCTACTAGTGAGTTTAAGGACATAACTGAGAATGTTTGATCTTGAAGGACACGCATTCTATTTGGCTCTGATTGCCCTTGCTTCCAGTAAGCAAACACTGGTAAATCTAACTGGGCGTTTGCTTCATAAAACTCATCATTTTCTACTTTGAACGTTACATCAATGAATGGGAAATCACCATCTAATCCAGCGAAGTTTTTGTCATCGATAGCTCCGCCAACTGTAACAGAACCTTCTTCTAATTTAGGTGCGTTCACTTTTGCGGTTACACCTTTTTCAGAAAGGAGTTTTTCAAAAGCAGGATTGAATTTCGCATTTGCAAATTTGAAGTTCTTCTCTAGGAATTTCACGTTAAATTCCCCAGAAACAAACTGTTTTACGTGTTTCGCGTTTAGTGTTACAGTAAGTTCATCATTTTTGTATACTTCTTTTTTATCATAGCTCGTTTTCGCATATTGAGCTCCTTGCGGGATAAACCAATAGTTATTTACACCGCTTGGATAATCAAGAGCTGCAGTCGCATAATCGAAAATATATACACCTGTGTTCATCGGACCTTCCACTTTAAAGGATTCAGGAGTAATGCCAACTTTAAAGTCACCATTTGCATTAATAGGTAAAAACTTATGCAAGTATGGGGAATAGTCATAGTACATAACCCCGTTCGCTTCTTGCGTAATGTTTAATCCTTTTCCTTTTAAGTAGTCAACGTTTGAATCGTATACATTACCTTTAATCCATAATGCCTTTTTACCATCTTCTACTGTATAATTCTCTTCATTTAATTCATAAATACCAGGTTGTAATCCAGTTAATTTCACTTCCGGTGGTGTATTATCAATTACGACATAATCACCTTTTACACGTGCTTTTCCAGCTTTATCATAGCCGACAAACTCAATTGTGTAGTCTCCTTCTGGTAAGTTGATTTTCTCATCACCAATTGGTTTTGCAGGATCATTTGTAAAAGGATATACTTTTCCGTTAAAGAATGAATCTAAGTAGTAATACACATCCGTTTTTAGTCCACTTGTGTTTAATGTCCCGATGAAGCCGAGCGCTTTATTTGTTTTTGAGTCTTTCACGATAAGATCTAACGTTTCAAGTTCGCTGTTTAATTGGAACGCTCCGTGAACATATGATTCACCGTATGGATTAAATTTAGATGTATCAGTTGAAATTGCTTTTCTTGATAGTATCGCATTTTCAATACCGGGCTCTGATACGCGAATAGAGAACGGAATTTGATATGTTTCTTCTTTATTTTTCGTGTTCGTAATATGGATATATCCTTCATATCGGCCTTGTTTCACACCGGCTGGAACATTAATTTTTGCTTCGATTTCATCTGACTTTCCAGCATCAAGAGTAATTGTTTCTGCAATAGAAACTTTTACACCATTTGCGGTAGCATCGTTAATAGTAGAAGAAGCTGGTGTATAAGAAATTTCTGTTTTAAATTCTTTTTTCTCTTGTTTATTATGGTTGGCCACTTTTATATTTCGTTTTTGTTCAAGAGCTTCACCGTCTTTTTGATAAAACTTACCGAATGCAATAGATCCAGTTTCCTCTGGTACTTCAATTACTTCATTATTCACAACAGTTTTTGTCGTATCTAATACTTTAAAGCTTGCTTCTGTATGAACGGCGTTGTACGCATCTACTCGCCCGGCTCCAACTTCATATACAGAATACTTTTCTTTTAAATCGTCAGCCGTGTTCATAAGAGATGCTTTCACATCAAACGGAGAGTATTCTGGGTGTTCTTGCAAAATAAGAGCAGCAACGCCAGCGATATGAGGAGATGCCATGGATGTTCCTTGCATACGTTCATAGGAAACATCGTAGTTTTCGCCCTCTTGTGGGTCGTTAATATATTCAGGTACTGTTGAAAGTACAGCAACACCAGGCGCTGTAATATCAGGTTTAATATCATCATTTGATGTAACGGGGCCGCGTGAGCTAAAGTCTGCAAGATGGTCGCCTTCTGTTTGAATATAACTAATTTCGCCAAAAGTAAAGGAGTTGTTATCTTGTTCGATTTGAGCTTTTAGTTTTTCACCATCTTCTTTCGTTAGGCGGAATGCTGGAATGTATTTTGTGCTTTCACCAATGTAGTAAGGAATTTCTCCATCCACATTGTTATAAATAATAACTGCCTTTGCACCAGCTTGTTTCGCATTTGCGATTTTTTCATCAAATGAGATTGTACCACGTGCAACGAGAGCAATTTTTCCTTTTACATCTTTTTTACTAAACTCGTCAGGAGTACCGATTCCTACAGATTCAATAGGGAGAGATTGTCCTTTGAAATCTTCTATTTTATCAATGAAGTTTTTGCCAAATAAAATGAGATTAGGGAATTGTAATTGTCCAGCATGACCTGATAGCTTAGGTAAGGAAATAGAGCTATCACTTGCTCCAACTGTAATAGCAAATGGAGAAGCGCCTGGTGATCCAAGTGTCGCTGGATTTGGGCCAGAGTTTCCAGCAGCAACGACTGTAACAACGCCCGAAAGCATCGCGTTATTGACAGCAATAGATGTTGGATCAAGCGGATTGTTACTATCATCACCTAGCGATAAGTTAATAACGTTCATACCGTCAGAAATAGATTTATCGATTGCAGCGATAATACCTGAACTATCGCCGCTTCCGTAAGGGCCGAGTACACGATAGTTATACAGTTCAATATCAGGTGCAACACCTTTTACTGCGGAATCTGATTTGTTTTTCTTTTGAGCAGAAACGATACCTGCTACGTGAGTACCATGCGCAGTATAGAAGGAAGAACCACGATCATCGAATTCAGGAGCACCAGATTGTTGCCACTCTGCATAAGTTGTTTCCATCGGATCTGCATCGTTATTAATAAAATCCCAACCTTTTACGGAATTTGGGTCTACCTTACTAGAATCCTCACCTGTTTTTGCGCGATAGCCTTTATACACGTCTTTTAAGTCAGGGTGATTGTAATCAATGCCTGTGTCTAATACACCGACTTTAATTCCTTTTCCGGTAATGCCCTCGCTATGTAACTTATCTACCCCAATTTGCGGGATGCTATCGGTTAGTTTTTGAGGTGCTTTCTGCTCTGCTTGTTTTGGTAAATTTAATTTCACTTCGTAATCTTTCCAAATACGTTTTACAACGCCAATTCGTAACAATTCTTCAACTGTATTTGCCGGTAATGTCAGTGCAACGCCATTTATAGCGTGCTTATAAGAACGTTTAATTTGTACAGACTGGAAATTCCCTGATTTTACTGATGGGCTGAATTGATAAAGGCGTTTTAATCCTTTTTGGAATTCCGCATGTTCTTGATCAATACGTGCTTTTATATTTTCAGGAGCAGCTTGTAACCCTTTTTCCTTTTGTTTTAATTCATTAATCTTTACTGGAGCAGTTTGAAATTCTACAATGATATTTACTGGTTCAGAACTACTCGTATTAATATCTGGCGAGATAGTAAAACCAGGGTTGGCATCTAACGTTTGTAATGCCTGGCGCTGTTCTTTAGAAAGTTTTGATAGTAAAGACTGGGCGTTTGAAGAGTCAATTTGGTTAATAGGGTTTTCAGCAAGTACATTGAACGGAAGGGCAGTTGAAAATAGAACGCCAGCCGTCACAATTCCGGTAACAAAACGATTTTTCTTTTTCATGTATAGGCCTCCGATAATTTATATTTTAAAAATTATCCCGCTTTAATGGGCAGTAAGACCCCCACCTCAAAATTCAGGGGAAGCAAAGAAGTTAGGTGGGGGATCAACTGCCCATAAAAGTCCGATTGGTTCAACTAATAATCGGTGGGGGATGAAGAAAACCCCCACTGATTAAAGTTTCACTTTATTTCTCCACGCCTGGTGTTTGCTCTGCATGGAATGTCCAGTTTAGCTGTAAGGAATCACCCTGGAATTTATTTTGATCTTGGTCGTTGTCTTCAAAAGAGAAGAGTACGTGTAAATAATCTGTTTCACCGGATTTAATACCATCTATTAAGTTATGACGTTCTAGAGAAGTAGCTACATCTTCAGGCTTCATAGTTTTTAATTCTGATAGTTTTGTTTCCCACAAAATTTCATGATCATCGTTAGGGTTAGATGGCTTGCCATCATTCACTAAAAATTTGACGATGATGTGATCGCCTAAATCTTCACCATCATTATTTTGCTTTGCATCTGTAACGTCATAGGATGTTTCAAGTGCTACTTTTGCAATATCTAATGTCCCCTTGTTTTCAAGCTTGAAATTTCTTTCAATCAAATCGCCTGGTTTTAAATCTTTCACATTAACAATTACACTTGGGTTAATAGAAAGGTCTAGTGTACCAGCTTGAAATGAGTTACTAGATGTTTCAGAATCACTGAAATAGGCGAATACACCGCCAAATGTAAGGGATAAGCCAAGTGAAGCTGTGACAACTCCCATTCCAACCTTTTGTTTTAATGACATAAGAAAGCCCCCTAATTTAATTTTTTATCAAACCTTCGCCTGGAGTATGGATAGAGTAAACATAGTATTTCAGTATGAATTATATTTGCGAGAGTTTGACGTTCTTTATTGAGAACAAGTATATGCTTATGAATTTTCCATTTCAATAAAATTGTGACAAAAAAATGTTGAGAAACATTTTTTATGACAGATTATTTTGTTACGATTTTAAGTGATAACTAGCGAGTAAAATAGGATAAATCTAATGAAATAAAGGTTGAGAAATAAATAATAGGATGAAAGACTAGTAGGAAATAAAGCGTTTGCAATGAATATTCGTCAAAATTCGATATTTTACACAGTAAATTTGAATATTTTAAGCGAAATTAAAGAAAAAAACGAATATTTTTTAAAAAATAACAAGGATATTTCAGTTTTTCGCAGAAATGATAAAGAGTAAAAAATTTCTGTCATCTTAGTGAGGTGAACATATTGGATGTAATAAATTGTGAAGAAGTGAAACGAGATGAGTTTCATACAGAAAAGTACTATGACAGTTATAACATCTTTGGGGCACATATTGTGACGGAAGATGGGATGCGAGGTGTACGATTCACAGTATGGGCTCCTCATGCGAAAGCAATGAGTGTTGTTGGAGATTTTAATGAATGGGATTATGAGCAACATAAGATGCTACAAGTGACAGAAGAGGGGATTTGGTCCTTGTTTGTACCGCATATTGAAGAGAATGAGATATATAAGTATGCGATTGAAACGATGGACGGTGACGTGATTTTAAAAGCAGATCCTTACGCAGTATATGCAGAAGTAAGACCAAATACGGCATCTGTAGTTTTTGATATAGAGGGATATGAATGGAATGATAAAAACTGGATTCGTAAGAGAAAGAAAAAATCGATTTATAAAGAAGCGATGACAGTTTATGAATTACATTTTGGTTCTTGGAAAAAGAAAGAAGATGGCGCTCTGTATTCTTACAGAGAAATGGCCGAAGAGCTCATTCCGTATGTGGTGGAGCATCAATTTACACATATTGAAATTATGCCGCTTGTTGAGCATCCATATGATCGTTCTTGGGGATATCAAGGAACGGGATATTATGCAGCGACAAGTAGATTCGGCACGCCACATGATTTGATGTATTTTGTCGATGAATGTCATAAATATGGAATCGGTGTCATTTTAGATTGGGTGCCGGGGCATTTTTGTAAAGATGCTCACGGTTTATATTTGTTTGATGGGACACCGACTTATGAATATAAAGATATAGATGTACAAGAAAATCTGGTATGGGGAACTGTCAATTTTGATTTAGGCAAGAGGGAGGTACGTAATTTCTTAATTTCAAATGCGTTATTTTGGATGAAGTATTTCCACATTGATGGTTTCAGAGTGGACGCAGTTGCGAACATGCTGTACTGGAATAAAGAAGGACAAGAGCAAAGTAATGAGCACGCTGTTTCGTTTTTACGAGAGTTAAATGAAGCAGTGTTTGCAGAAGATGAAGATTTTCTTATGACAGCAGAAGATTCAACAGCTTGGCCACTTGTAACAGCTCCAACGTATGAAGGTGGGCTTGGGTTCAATTACAAATGGAATATGGGCTGGATGAATGATGTGCTGAAATATATGGAGTGTGCGCCTGAGCATAGGAAGTATATTCATGAGAAAATGACGTTCTCTTTAATATATGCTTACTCTGAAAATTTCATATTACCGCTTTCTCATGATGAAGTCGTTCATGGGAAAAAGTCGTTATTAAATAAAATGCCAGGAGATTACTGGGATAAGTTTGCTCAACTTCGTTTATTATATGGATATTTCTTTACTCACCCAGGTAAGAAACTACTCTTTATGGGTGGAGAATTCGGGCAGTTTGATGAGTGGAAAGACCTTGAAGATTTAGATTGGAATTTACATGATTTTGAAATGCATCGTTATATGCATGATTACTTTAAAGAGCTCATAGCATTGTATAAGCGCTCCAAACCACTTTGGCAGCTTGATCATTCACCTGAAGGATTTCAGTGGATAGATGCTAATAATCATGAGCAAAGTATTTTCTCGTTTATTCGCCAAGGAGATAAACAAGAAGATGCGTTAGTTGTCGTATGTAATTTTACGAAAGCTACATATGAAAACTATAAAGTAGGTTTGCCAGATTTCGAGTATTATAACGAGATTTTAAACAGTGATGCTGAGCAATATGGCGGATCAGGGCAAGTGAATAAGAAACGTCTCAAGACGATTCCAGAACCGTATCATAATCAAGCGGCACATGTAGAAATTACAATTCCACCATTTGGCGTATCCATATTACGACCAGTGAAGACGAGAAAGGGGAGCAAAAAACAAGATGGCTCAAAAACAAAAGTGCGTAGCAATGTTACTAGCAGGGGGAAAAGGTAGTCGTTTAAGTGCATTAACAAAAAATTTAGCCAAGCCAGCTGTTCCATTTGGTGGTAAATATCGCATTATTGATTTTACGCTAAGTAACTGTGCGAATTCTGGTATTGAAACGGTTGGGATTTTGACGCAATATCAACCACTCGAACTTCATAATTATATCGGAATCGGCAATGCGTGGGATTTAGACCGAGTAAGCGGTGGAGTCACAGTGTTACCTCCTTATGCGGAGTCTTCAGGGGTGAAGTGGTACACAGGTACGGCAAGTGCCATTTATCAAAACTTAAACTATTTAAGTCAGTACGAACCAGAGTACGTTCTAATTTTATCTGGCGACCATATTTATAAAATGGATTACAGTAAAATGCTAGATTACCATATTGAAAAAGAAGCGGACGTTTCGATTTCTGTTATTGAAGTACCTTGGGATGAAGCGAGCCGCTTTGGCATTATGAATACGAACGAAGAGATGGAGATTGTTGAATTTGAAGAGAAACCGCAATTTCCAAGAAGTAATCTTGCGTCAATGGGAATTTATATTTTTAACTGGGCAATTTTGAAAGAGTATTTAGAGATGGATGCAAGAAATCCTGAATCTAGTAATGATTTCGGAAAAGATGTACTTCCGCTTTTATTAGATGAAGGTAAGAAGCTAATGGCGTATCCATTTGAAGGATATTGGAAAGATGTTGGAACGGTGAAAAGCTTATGGGAAGCGAATATGGATTTACTTCGCGATGAAACATCGCTGAATTTAAACGATCGTAATTGGCGTATTTATTCTGTGAATCCAAATGAGCCACCTCAATATATTGCAGAAAAGGCAAAAGTAGAAGAATCACTTATTAACGAAGGATGCGTCATTGAAGGGGACGTGAAGCATTCTGTGTTATTCCAAGGGGTGACGGTGGAAGAAGGTAGTATGGTTATTGATTCTGTCGTTATGCCAGGAGCGAAGATTGGTAAAAATGTTGTGATTGAAAGAGCGATCGTTGGATCGGAAATGGTTATTGAAGATGGAACAATTATTCGTCCAGAAAAAAATGTCGACGATGTAGTACTAATTGCTGAAGGGAAATAGAAAAGGGGGATGGAATGAATGGGAGAAAAAATGTTAGGAATTATTAATGCAACGGGAAGTTTTCCTTCCTTAAAGAAAGTAACAGGGCATCGTTCATTAGCGGCATTACCGTTTGGGGGCCGTTATCGACTCATTGATTTCATGCTTTCAAATATGGTGAATTCTAATATTCATAGTGTAGCGGTTTTTACAAGTCATAAAAACCGTTCACTAATGGACCATGTCGGTTCAGGAAAACAGTGGGATTTAGATAGAAAAAGAGACGGACTGTTTTTATTCCCGCCAAATTGCCAATGTGATCAAGATGAATTTGGGTCTTTTGCACATTTTAGAAGACATATTGATTATTTTTTAAGAGCTAGAGAAGAGTACGTTGTTATTACGAATAGCCATCTCGTAACAGCATTAAATTTTCAAGCAGTGTTAGAGCGACATGTACATACGGCAGCTGATATTACTGAAGTTTGCCATGAAGGGGTTTCGCTTCAAACATACGTGTTAAAGAAACAATTATTGTTAGATTTATTTGAGACATATAAAGATGTGGAGCAATACAGTTTATTTGATGTAGTGAGAGAAAAGCGCGGAAAATCACTGCATATTGCTACGTATGAGCATACAGGATATGTAGCTATTATCGATTCGATTGAAAGTTACTATAAACATAGCTTAGAAATTTTGCAGCCTGCTATTTGGAAGCAATTATTTAAGAAAGAAGCACCAATCTTTACGAAAGTAAAAGATGAACCACCAACTCGTTACCTGAAGGGTGCAGCCGTGAAAAACACAATGATTGCAAACGGCAGTATTATCGAAGGTGAAGTAGAAAATAGTGTTGTCTCCCGTTCTGTTAAAATTGGAAAAGGTTCCATTGTTCGTAATAGCATTATTATGCAAAAGAGCAAAATTGGAGATAACTGTATAATAGACGGTGTTATTATTGATAAAGACGTGAAAATTGGTGACGGTGTTGTATTAAAAGGAAACGCCGATGAGCCATATGTTGTAGAAAAAGGAAGCGTTCAAAACAGTACGATTAATAGTTATTCTTAAAAGAATCAGTGGGGGTTTTTCCTCCACTGATTAAAGCATTCATTTAAATGAAAACTCGAAGGGAGGAAGCTGCAAGGGAAGTCGTATAAGCTTTTCGTGCAGTGGGACAACAAGTGAATATTTTATTTGCAGTATCAGAATGTGTACCATTTGTTAAATCGGGAGGATTAGCTGATGTAGCAGGTGCGCTCCCAAAAGAGCTAAAAAAATTAGGCGTGGACGTTCGCGTTATACTTCCAAATTATAGTCTTATTCCGCAAAAATTAAGGGATGGATGTACGTTACATAAAGTAATTAACGTCCCGCTTGGGTGGAGAAATCAATATTGCGGAATTTTAAAAGGTGAGCAGGACGGGATTACGTATTACTTAATAGATAATGAATATTATTTTAAGAGAGATTCTCTGTATGGTCATTATGATGACGGAGAGCGTTTTTCTTATTTCTCGAAAGCGGTTTTAGAGTGTATTCCGCATCTTGATTTCGAAGTGGATGTTCTTCATAGCCACGATTGGCATACAGCTATGGTGAATTTCTTACTGCGTGAAAAGTATCAAGATAACCCATTATATGAGCATATTAAAACGGTGTATACGATTCATAACTTGCAGTTCCAAGGTGTATTTCCTCCTGAAGTGATGTACGACTTGTTAGAACTTGGTGATGAATATTTCCGTAGTGAGCAGCTAGAGTTTTATGGAAATGTGAACTTTATGAAGGGTGGGATTATCGCTTCTGATCGAATTACAGCGGTTAGCCCGACATACAAAGAGGAAATTCAATATGAGTTTTTCGGTGAGAAGTTAGATGGGTTGTTACGAAAACATAATGGTAAGCTTAGCGGCATCGTAAATGGAATTGATACGAGCGTATATAATCCAGAAACGGATTCGTATATTACTGCTCAATATGATGCAGAGTCATTAGAGGAAAAGAATGAAAATAAACGCGCATTGCAGCGTTATTTTGGTTTGCCAGAAAAAGAAGATACACCAATTATTTCGATGGTAACGAGATTAACGAAGCAAAAAGGTCTTGATTTAGTACGTACTGTATTCCGCGAAATAATGGAGGAAGATGTGCAATGTATTATTTTAGGATCAGGTGATTCTGAATATGAACAATTCTTTGAGTGGATGGCATACGAGTATCCTGAGAAGGTAAAAGTGTATATCGGCTTTAATGAAGAATTAGCTCACCAAGTATATGCGGGAAGTGATTTATTCTTAATGCCATCACTATTTGAACCGTGTGGACTTGGACAACTTATCGCATTAGCGTACGGTACGATTCCGATTGTAAGAGAGACAGGCGGATTAAATGATACTGTACAATCTTATGACGAAGAAACTGGAGAAGGAAATGGTTTCAGTTTCACGAACTTTAATGCACATGACATGTTGCACACGGTTCTTCGTGCAATTGAATTTTATCATGATAAACCAGTATGGGAGCAACTTGTAAAACAAGCGATGACTGAAGATTATAGCTGGGAGAAATCAGCTCTTGCCTATAAGAAATTATATAAAAGTCTCATGGAATAACATGTAGGTGGTGAAGAAATGTTTACTCATGTTGAAAGTTTCAAATCAGCTTTTCTAGAAAAGTTAGAGACGATGTATGGTAAAAGTTTCAAAGACTCTACAACTCGTGATCAATACAATACGCTTGGGTACATGGTACGTGAGTATATGAATAGTCAATGGATTGCAACGAACGAAAGTTATCGGTCTGGAGAGCAAAAGCAAATGTATTACTTATCCATTGAGTTTTTACTTGGGCGTTTACTTGGAAGTAATATATTAAATTTAGGCATTAGGGATGTATGTGAACAAGGACTTTCTGAGCTTGGGATTTCATTGCAAGAATTAGAAGAGGTGGAAGCAGATGCAGGTCTTGGAAATGGTGGACTTGGACGATTAGCAGCCTGTTTCCTTGATTCACTTGCATCTTTAAACTTACCAGGTCATGGCTGTGGAATTCGTTACAAACACGGCTTATTTGATCAAAAAATTGTTGATGGTTATCAAGTTGAATTTCCAGAACAGTGGCTTCTTCATGAAAACGTATGGGAAGTAAGAAGGCATGATCAAGCTGTAGAAGTAAGTTATTTCGGCAATGTTGAATCGCTATACATTGATGGGCGTTTAGAGTTCAGACATACGAATGCAGAAGTGATTATGGCAGTACCGTATGACGTTCCAGTAGTAGGTTATGAGACGAGCACTGTAAATACACTTAGACTTTGGAATGCGGAACCAGTTCCTTTCCCGCAAAATTGCAAAGATATTTTGAAATATAAGCGTGAAACAGAGGCGGTATCGGAGTTTTTATATCCAGATGATACGCATGATGAGGGGAAAATACTTCGTTTGAAACAACAGTATTTCCTCGTATCAGCAAGTTTGCAAAATATTGTTCGGATGCATAGAGAAAGATATGGTGACCTTCGTCAATTACATGAGAAAATTGCGATTCATATTAATGATACACATCCAGTTTTGGCGATTCCAGAACTGATGCGTATTTTATTAGATGAAGAAAAACTAGCATGGGAAGAAGCTTGGCACATAACGACGCAAACGATTTCTTATACGAATCATACGACGTTATCAGAAGCACTTGAGAAATGGCCAATTCACATTTTTAAACCGTTATTACCGAGAATTTATATGATTATTGAAGAGATTAATGAACGTTTCTGTCATGAACTTTGGGAACGTTATCCGTATGAATGGCATCGTATTGAAGAGATGGCGATTATTGCGCATGATCTTGTGAAAATGGCTCATTTAGCAATTGTCGGTAGCCATAGCGTAAATGGTGTTGCAAAAATTCATACGGAAATTTTAAAGCAACGTGAAATGCGATTATTCTATGAGTTTTATCCAGATAAGTTTAATAATAAAACGAATGGAATCGCTCATAGACGCTGGTTAATGAAGGCGAATCCGCAGCTGACGAACCTTATTTCAGAGGCGATTGGAACAGAGTGGAAGAAAGAACCGATTAAGCTTCAAGCGCTGCAATTAGTTCAACACGATACGAGTTTCCAGGAGAAATTTGCAGAGGTAAAACAAGAGCGTAAAGAGATTTTAGCGGAGCGTATTCATAATAAAATGGGGATTACAATTGATCCTAATTCTATTTTTGATGTGCAAGTAAAAAGACTGCACGCTTACAAACGACAATTATTAAATGTTCTTCATATTTTATATTTGTATAACCGTTTGAAAGAGGATACTAGTTTTACATTTTATCCGCGTACTTTTATTTTTGGAGCGAAAGCATCACCTGGCTATTACTATGCGAAAAAAATTATTAAATTAATTAATGAACTCGCAAGGAAAGTGAATAATGATCCGTACGTAAGCCAATATATGAAAGTTATCTTTCTAGAAAACTATCGAGTGTCTGTAGCAGAAGATATATTCCCAGCTGCGGATGTTAGTGAGCAAATTTCAACTGCGAGTAAAGAAGCATCAGGAACAGGTAATATGAAATTTATGATGAATGGTGCGATCACACTCGGCACGTTAGACGGTGCTAATGTTGAAATAAAAGACAGAGTCGGTGATGATAACTGTTTCATTTTCGGTTTAACGGCTGAAGAGGTTCTTCATTACTATCAAAATGGTGGGTATCGTGCAAGTGATTATTATCACCACAATATGCATATTAAAAAAGTAGTAGATCAGTTAACGAATGGTTTCTTTGCACATTCGGGAGCTGAATTTGAAGCGATTTACGATTCTCTCGTAATTCAAAATGATGAATACTTCGTTCTGAGAGATTTTGGTCCATATGCGGAAAGACAAGAAGCTGTCGGTAGAGCTTATGAGAACCGAACGAAGTGGCTAGAAATGTCGATTTTAAATATTGCACAATCTGGTCATTTCGCGAGCGATCGAACGATTTTGCAGTATAGTAATGAGATTTGGGGTATTGGTAATGCGGTTACACAGTATTAAAGTGGTTGCTACGTCGGAAAAGACGATATGAAAATATATCGGCGATTTTTTGAATATATCAGCGATTTTTAAGATATATCGATTTACCGACAAAAATTGAAACTAATAAAGAAACCGAGCTTAAATTCATTAAGCTCGGTTTTCCTTTTTTGCTTAAGAAAGAAATGGAATAGCGGTATATATTATACCTGTTCCACCATATTCTCCTGTCGCAAAGTATGAAAATGTAAAGAAACCTGTAAACGAAAAAATTATAATGAGAAAAAGTGCAAAGATAAATTTTAGCATGTAAGGTCCCCTCATCCGAAAATAATTTCATATATTATTATAGTATAAGGATGTTTTATTTCCAATTGTTTACTGGTTAAAAATGAGAAGTCAGACATGTTTTGTATGTTTTCATGGCATGATTATTTGTAATAGATTTTGTGTTTTTTGTAAAAGTCATGTTGTGATGAACGTGTGCATATTCCCAGTCTTGTTCATTAAAATGGACATTGCGCGGAGGGAGAAGAGGAACGACATCAAATAAATTAACAAAGCGAAAGCTACTAGCTACTTGTAGTTTATAATAATTACGAAATGCAATATCTCCCACTTTGGGAGAGGCAAATGTATAAAGACCGTACTGTGCGAAGGCGGTGTTGATACGCGCATCGAGTATATGTAGTGTGGCGAGCGCGCCGCCTAAGCTATGGCCTGTTGCAAGAAGTTTTTTATGGGCTGGTAGTGATACGAGCATATCCATAATAGAATCTCGGCAAGATTCATAAATGGAAAGAAAGCCGTTATGGACATTTCCGCTATTTAAAGCATATGGGTATGGTTTTTGGTTAACGAGTGAATCGATAATCCAGTCTGTATCTGTTTGTGTCCCGCGAAAAGCTACAATAATCGTATCCTCAGATTCTAGTATGAATCCGAACCATTCTGTCGTTTGAATCGTTTTTCCTTGAAAGCCTTGTACATATTGAAAACCATCTGGTATTTCGAAAATCCCATTTTGTTTATATTGTTCATACGTTAACTCGCAACAAGAAGCTAACAATATGGCAGTATCTTTATCGAAGGATAAAGGAGTACGCATTAAGGAAGCCCTCCTTACGAAAAGGTATAGTTCAATATATGCGGTGAGGGACTTGATTCATTCTTTTGAGGAGGCTTGAACCTTTATAAATATGAAGAAGAAGCGCGGCCAAATGAGGCTATGGAATTCAAAGTGGTTTATACAGTCAAAAAAAAAGATAGTTCCCTATAAAGGAGACTATCTCTTTTTTGTTTTATTCTTTCCCATCTAATAAACGACCAAGTCCACCTAAAACGCTGCCTTCACCACTGCTTTGTGCTGCTGGGCTTGTCAGGCGTGCTGCTAAACGGCTAAGTGTTAAGGACTGAATCCAAACTGTTCCAGGACCTTCTAGCGTTGCGAAGAATAAACCTTCACCGCCAAATAGAGCTGTTTTTACTTTTCCAACGAATTGAATATCGTAGTTAACGTCTTTTGTCATGGCAACGAGACAACCTGTATCGATGCGAAGTCTTTCGCCAGGTTTTAATTCACGCTTATATACAGTCCCTCCTGCATGCATGAAAGCGAGTCCATCACCTTCAAGTTTCTGCATGATGAAACCTTCACCACCGAAGAAACCAGTTCCAATTTTTTTCGTAAACTCAATTCCGATAGAAACGCCCTTTGCTGCACAAAGAAACGCGTCTTTTTGACAAACGACTTTCCCTTGATATTGTGTTAAATCTACAGGAATAATTTTACCAGGATAAGGGGCAGCAAATGATACGTGGCGCTTGCCATGACCTGTATTTGTAAAGACAGTCATAAACATACTTTCACCTGTAACAAGACGCTTACCAGCGCCCATTAATTTACCGAATAGACCACTAGATGGGCCAGAACCATCACCGAAAATGGTTTCCATTTCGATATGATCTTCCATCATCATCATTGCGCCAGCCTCTGCGATAACGCTTTCTTCTGGATCTAATTCAATTTCAACGAACTGCATATCATCGCCGTATAACTTATACTCGATTTCGTGTGCTCTCATTTTTTTCACCTCGTATGTAATAGATACTTATATTGTACAGAATTTAATAGGATTAGAATACTTTAGTTTTGTTAATTTTCAAATAAAGTGGAACTTTAATCAGTTTAGGCTCTCCCTCGCGAATAGCGTGATAAAATATGAATATGGAAATTCAACATTATATTAAAATTATAAAAAAATAATGAAATGAAAGTGTTCTCATTTGACGTTTTTGATATAGCGTGATATAGTGAAAGCACTATTGAGCTACATAATGTGGTACGGAAATAAAGCACGTTGAATTAAAGGCTGTAAGCTTGTTATACATTCATGTCCTTTATATCCACCTTTTCATGTGGATTCATAGTTTCATTTTTATTTAGGAGGTACATGACATGCAAACAGGTAAAGTTAAATGGTTTAACGGCGAAAAAGGTTTTGGCTTCATCGAAGTTGAAGGCGGAGAAGACGTATTCGTACATTTCTCAGCTATCCAAGGCGAAGGCTTCAAAACTTTAGAAGAAGGTCAAGAAGTTTCTTTCGAAATCGTTGAAGGAAACCGCGGACCACAAGCAGCTAACGTTACAAAAAACTAATTAGCTAGCGAAAAAAAGCATTCCGAATTTCGGAATGCTTTTTTTATTCTTTGGAGCTAGATTCATTTGAAGTTAACTCGCCTTTAAACGTACGTTCTTCAAAGTCATCAAGCATTTGTTCATACTCTTCATGTTCTTCTGTGGCGAAAACTTGCGGATTTTTGCCATACATATCTGTTCCTATAAAGTTTTCGAAATCCTCTACATACCCAACATTTTCCTCGCTATTTACGTACATGCCATTATAGTTTTTGGAATCCTGTCTTTCTAAATCGGAAGGTGTTTCTGATGTCCCGTAATTTGCGACATCTTGCCATGCATCTTCAGCATCGTATTCTACAGAATGATTTTCATCGTGCTTGTGAAAAGAAGGAGCCAACACCTCTTCTTCAACTGGTCGCGTGTTCATATTTAATTTATTTGTAGTGTGCTGAATACACGTTGTAGCGGTTGGCATTGCCTCTAATCTTTCAAACGGAATCTCTTCGCCAGATACTTCGCAAATTCCATACGTACCTGCTTCAATTTTTTGCAGAGCATGTTTCGTATCTTCTAGCTGCTTATGCCAAAATTCGATGAGCCCGAAATCTTTTTCACGTTCGTACAATTCTGTAGCCATATCACCTGGATGATTGTCATAGCTAGATAATTCTCCAACAGAATCGCGTTCAGAAGCACGATCTGTATTCTCATGAGTTTGTATTGTTTGTTCAACTTCTTGCTGTTGTTTTTCTAAAATCGATTTAAATTGATTTATTTGTTGTGGAGTTAACATAGTCGTCCACCTTCCTACAATTCAGTTTCTTTACATAGTATGAGCGTTGAGAGTAGGAATTATGAGCTGAATTTCAGCTCGGAAATCGGTATAAAAAAGGAGCCGCGTCAGCAGCTCCTTTTAAAGGAAATATCCAAGCAATAATCCGATTCCCATGAGGAGACCGAAGATTGTATTTGTTTTTGCTGTTGCAATCATCGCAGGTACCATTTCCATTGGAATGCTTTTGCCGATAAAACCTTTCGTCGCTTTAAATGCTTTCGGTGCACTTAAAAATACGATAAGCATCCATGGTGATACGATGTTAACGATAATTAGAGCGATTGTCCAAATATAAGAAACGATGAACATAGAAGCGAGTACACCAACGGCTCTTTCGCGTCCAACGAGAATTGCTAACGTTTTACGGCCATTTTCTTTATCACCATCTAAGTCACGAATGTTATTAGCTAGTAAAATGGCACCAATTAAAATGGAGCTTGGAATAGCTAGTAAAATGACTTCTGATGTTACAGTTCCAGTTTGAATAAAGAATGAAATTCCAATAATAATGACACCCATAAATAATCCAGCTGTTAACTCTCCAAATGGTGTATAGGCAATTGGAAGTGGGCCACCTGTATAAAGGTAAGCAACGGCCATACAAACAAGACCGATTGCCGCAAGCCACCAGCTAGAATTCATACAAATATAAACACCTAATAGTATTGCGATGCCGAAAAATCCAAATGCTAAGTTAAGCACTGTTTTTGGCTGAATACCATCGCGGACAATAGCGCCGCCGATACCAACTGACCCTTCGTGATCGAGTCCTCTTTTATAATCAAAGTATTCATTAAACATGTTTGTTGCTGCTTGAATGAGAAGGCAAGCAAGAAGCATCATAAGGAAAAGAGGGAGATGTATTTGATTTATACCTCCGACCTGCATCGCATAGGCTGTTCCGATGAAAACAGGAACGAAAGCTGCTGTTAATGTATGGGGACGTAGTAAACTCCACCAAATGCGCCAGCCTGTTTGCTTACTTGGCTTTGGCGCCGTAGGAGAGGAATTCGTTTCGACGTTCATTTCCATGTTGAATCCTCCTTTGGTCACATATTGTACACAACTAAGTGTAGAAAAAGCATCATTTAGTGTCAACGTTTATTTTCTAGGAAGAGAAGGTGAATTTCTCAGAAATGCTAAACGTTGACAGGCCTTTCGTTTGAGGTGTATCTTAAAATCAAGCGTAATTATGACTATTTTTCGCCCATAGGGGGGAGACAATTGTGATTCAAACGAAACAAATAGGCTTGCAAGAAGTTCTTAGTGCGGCCGTTAAACGTGCAACTGATGAAAAAATATTGGTTAGTTTTGTAAAACAAATAGACTGGATGGATCCGCTTCTGTTTTATGCAGCAGGAAAAAGGATTGCATTCGAAAATAGATGTTATTTTGCAGACCCAGCTCAGCATGTAATATTTGCTGGAATTGGCTCTGTTTTCACTATAGCAACTGCTTCTCACAAACGCTTTCAAATGGCTCGTGACGAATGGGATAAAGTAAAAGAGAAAGCATTTGTACAAAGAGAAAAATACGAATTTGGAACAGGTCCTCTTTTATTTGGTGGATTTTCATTTGACCAAGAAAAAGAGAAAACGGACTTATGGAAAGAATTTGATGATACGACATTTTCACTACCAGCATTTTTATTAACTGTAAAAAATGAAAAAGCATGGTTAACAATGAATACATTCGTTTCAGCAACGGATTGTGCAGAAACTCTTTATAACGAAATTATTTCTTTAGAAGAGAAAATTTTTGTGGAGAGCAAATGTGCATTAGAAGGATCGAAATTAACTGTTACTTCTAAAGTAGAAGTGGATCCGAAAGGCTGGATGAAGGCCATTGAGAAAGTGCAAGATGAAATGAAGCAGGGGAACGTGCAGAAGGTTGTATTAGCGAGGGAGCTAAAAGTAGAGATGAATCAACGTATTGATTCTGCTCTTGTTTTAGAAGCACTTCGCATTGGGCAACCGGATTGTTACGTATTTTCTTTTGATTATAAAGGAGCATGCTTCTTAGGAGCGACGCCAGAGAGATTAATTCGCAAAGAAGATGAGAAGTTTACTTCGATGTGTCTTGCTGGTTCAACTGGTCATGGTCAATCTATAGAAGAAAGTAAACGAAATAGTAATGCGCTTCTTCATGATGAAAAGAATTTAGCTGAACACGGTTATGTTGTGAACATGATCAGGGGAGTATTAAATGAGCACTGCGAATCCGTTAATATTCCGGAAAGTCCGGGTTTATTAACAACGAAAAACTTAATTCATTTATATACGCCTGTAGAGGCAAAAGGCGATGCGAGTCTTTTAACAATGGTAGAAGAATTACATCCAACACCAGCTCTTGGCGGGACACCTCGTTTGGAAGCGATGAAACTGATTCGTGATGTTGAATTGTTAGACAGAGGATTATATGGCGCACCGATTGGCTGGATAGATGATGAAGGAAATGGTGAATTTGCGGTTGCACTTCGCTGCGGATTATTAAATGGCGCGAAAGCATCCTTATTTGCCGGTTGCGGGATTGTAATTGATTCTGTACCGCAACTTGAATATGAAGAAACAAGTTTGAAATTTAGACCGATGCTTGGTGCTTTGGAGGAATTAATGAAATGAACAATCATATAGAAGCATTATCATATTATTTAGGCGCGTTCGTAGATGAACTGACGCGTCTAAATGTATGTGATGTTGTCATTAGTCCAGGCTCACGGTCAACGCCGATTGCTCTACTAATGGAACAACATGAAGGAATGAACACATATTTACATGTAGATGAAAGATCTGCAGGATTTTTTGCGCTCGGTATCGCAAAGGCGAAAAAACGTCCTGTTGCATTATTATGTACGTCAGGAACGGCAGCAGCGAACTATTATCCAGCTGTATGTGAAGCTTTTCATTCGCGAGTGCCGCTTATCGTCTTAACGGCTGATAGACCGCATGAATTAAGAGATGTCGGTGCACCACAAGCGATGAATCAAATTAATTTATACGGTACGTTTGTGAAGCAATTTACAGAGATGGCACTTCCAGAAGCGAGTGAAGCGATCTATCATTACGCTCGCATGACGACGCAGCGCATGATAGCCAGCGCACTTCTAGCGCCGCAAGGACCTGTTCATCTTAATTTTCCAGTTCGCGAACCGCTTATTCCGGACTTTTCATTAGAAAGTTTATGGGATAAAGGACGCGGGGAATATACAGGAGTAGTTCAGCAAGGGAACGTGATGATGCCGAGTGAATATGTAGATTCTCTTGTAGGGCGCCTTTCACACATGGAAAAGGGGCTTATTATTTGTGGAGATGATAGTCATTCAGAAATCGCAGCGTTTGCGGCAGAACTAGCTGAAAAAACGGGATATCCAATATTAGCGGATCCACTTTCTAACATGCGTAGCGGACAGCACGATAAAACGATGGTAATTGACTGTTATGACACATTTTTACGAAATGAACTGTTAAAAGAAACGTGGAAGCCGGAAGTTATTATTCGCTTTGGTGGTATGCCTGTTTCTAAAGCGTTAACGCAGTTCATCAAAAAACAAGCGAAAGCCGTTCATATCGTTGTTGAAGAATCTGGTCAATGGAGAGACCCAGCTCTCGTTGCGACAGAAGTTGTACAGGCAAGTGATATTGCATTTTGCAGTGCACTAATAGAAAAAATGCCAGTTATAAAAAAGAATGATTGGTTCGGAATGTGGCAACATATAAACGAAAAAACGAAGGAAACGCTTCGTGAAATGGAAACATATGAAACTGCATTTGAAGGGAAAGTGATTACGGATATCGTCCGCGTACTACCAGAAGGGGCAACATTATTTGCGAGTAATAGTATGCCAATTCGTGATACAGATTCATTCTTCTTCACATCGGATAAAAATATTCAAGTGATGGCAAACCGTGGTGTAAACGGGATTGACGGAATCATTTCGACAGCTTTAGGAGCGAGCATGATTTGCGATCCGCTCGTATTAGTTATTGGTGATTTATCATTTTATCACGATTTAAATGGACTGTTAGCCGCAAAATTACATGAATTAAACATAACGATTGTCGTTGTAAATAATGATGGTGGCGGTATTTTCTCATTCTTACCACAATATGAGAAAAAGGAACATTTCGAATCGTTATTTGGAACGCCAATTGGGCTTGATTACGAGCCTGTTGTCAAAATGTATGGTGGTTCATTTAGTCGTGTAAATGGTTGGGAGCAATTCCGAGAAGAGGTACAAAAAGGAGCGACAACGGAAGGTTTACACGTTGTAGAAATTTGTACGAACCGTGATGAAAACTTAACATTGCACCGTAAATTATGGGCAAAAACGCAGGACGTAATTACTACATCGTTGCAAGGTGAATCAAAATGAACGTAACGCTGCAAGGTGTATCGTATGAATATGAAGTAGTCGGAAGCGGGGAACCACTTCTACTTCTTCATGGTTTTACGGGAAGTATGGAAACGTGGTGTTCTTTCGTTCCTTCTTGGAGCGAGCAATTTCAAGTCATTTTAGTAGACATTGTTGGGCACGGAAAAACGGAAAGTCCTGAAGGTGTGACTCGTTATGATATTCGAAATGTAGCATTGCAAATGAAAGAACTACTAGATTACCTTCATATTGAAAAAGCGCATATACTTGGCTATTCAATGGGCGGTAGACTGGCGATTACGATGGCATGCCTATATCCAGAGTATGTACATTCTCTTTTATTAGAAAATTGTACAGCAGGGCTTGAAAGTGAAGAAGCTAGAAAAGAACGCTGTGAAAAAGATGAGCGACTTGCCAATAAAATTGAGCAAGAAGGCATCAATAGTTTTGTAACGATGTGGGAAAATATTCCGCTGTTTGAAACGCAAAAAAGTTTAGCAAAAAACGTACAAGAAGCAGTGCGAAAAGAAAGACTTGCTAACAATCCAAAAGGACTTGCAAATAGCTTGCGCGGCATGGGAACAGGGGCTCAGCCTTCATGGTGGAACGAGCTTCAAAACTTAAAAATGCCTGTTCTTTTAATGAACGGGGAGCATGATGAAAAGTTCTTTCGCATATTAAAAAACATCGAAAAATGCGTCTCTGACGCAAAATTTTTCAAAATTGATGGTGCTGGCCATGCAATTCATGTGGAACAACCGGAAAAGTTTGATACAATAGTAAAGGGATTTCTAAAAACTATGCAGTGATGCTTTTTCATCTAAGAAGGAAGCTACACTTATAGAGGAGATCAGAAATATACAAGGAGGTAGTTGTAATGGCTATTGAATGGGTAAAAGAAGGCAATTACGAAGATATTATTTATTCAACATACAATGGTATCGCAAAGATTTCGATTAACCGCCCTGAAGTACATAACGCATTCCGTCCTAAAACGGTAATGGAGTTAATCAATGCTTTTGCACACGCTCGTGATGATGCAAATGTTGGCGTTATCATTTTAACAGGTGAAGGTGGACGTGCATTCTGTTCAGGCGGCGACCAAAAAGTTCGCGGTCATGGTGGATATGTAGGTGACGACCAAATCCCACGTTTAAACGTATTAGACTTACAACGTCTAATTCGCGCAATTCCTAAACCAGTTATCGCAATGGTAGCAGGTTATGCAATCGGTGGTGGACACGTACTTCATATCGTATGTGACTTAACAATCGCTGCAGACAACGCTGTATTCGGACAAACAGGTCCTAAAGTAGGAAGCTTTGACGGTGGATACGGAGCTGGTTACTTAGCTCGTATGGTAGGCCACAAGAAAGCTCGCGAAATTTGGTACCTATGCCGTCAATACAGCGCACAGGAAGCGCTTGATATGGGCTTGGTAAACACAGTAGTACCATTAGAAGAGCTTGAAGCAGAAACAGTACAATGGGCACAAGAAATCTTAGCAAACAGCCCAATGGCACTTCGTTTCCTAAAAGCTGCATTCAACGCAGACACAGACGGTCTAGCTGGTATTCAACAATTAGCTGGAGATGCAACGTTATTGTACTACACAACTGACGAAGCAAAAGAAGGTCGCGACGCGTTCAAAGAAAAACGCAGTCCGGACTTCGGTCAATTCCCTCGTTTTCCGTGATCAAAAGCGGAAGCGGCTCGCTTAGAACAAGAGGGCGTAGGAAGGCGTGAAACGACCGACTGTTCTAGCTACCGAACATTCTAGCTGCTGTAGCTAGATGAAACCAAAAGCGAAGCTAACTGCTTAGCCTCGTAGGCTAAGGTTCTTTCGCACAGAAAGTGTTTTTTACTTTCTCGTGCGGAAGGTTCTTAGACGGAAGGGGCTAGGAGGCGCAGCTAGATGAGATCAAACCGGAAACAAAACAACTAAGAGACTTGATGTCATATCAAGTCTCTTTCTTTCATGAAAGGAGAATGGATGATGGAGACAATGCCAAATTGGTTAAAGCAACGTGCATTTTTAACACCAGATCGCACTGCAATTGAAATAGAGGAAGAGAAAATTACTTTCGTGCAGCTGCATGAAAAAGTAGTATCTGTTTGTGAACACCTCACGCATGTAGGAGTGAAGCGTGGGCAAAAGGTGGCTGTTCTGATGAAAAATGGTATGGAGATGATTACAGTTATTCATGCCCTATCTTACGTAGGTGCAGTAGCTGTACTTTTAAATACGCGTCTTTCAAGAGAAGAGCTACTTTGGCAAATGGATGATGCTAAAGTTGCATGCTTAGTGACGGATCAAGATTTTGAGGCTCAGGGTGTTGCCGTCTATTCATTTGCTGAAATAATGAAAGGACCGAAGGCGGAAGCCTCTATACAAGAAGAATTCTCTTTAGAAGAAGCGATGACAATTATTTATACGTCTGGGACGACAGGGAAACCGAAAGGCGTTATTTTAACGTACGGTAACCACTGGGCAAGCGCAGTTGGTTCTTCGCTTAATTTAGGGCTTCGTGATGATGATTGCTGGTTAGCTTGTATGCCGATGTTCCACGTTGGCGGGTTATCTCTTTTAATGAAAAATATTATGTACGGCATGCGCATTTTACTCGTTCCGAAATATGATGCTGATTTTATTCATAAAGCACTTCAAACGAGAGGCGTAACGATTATTTCTGTCGTTTCTAAAATGTTAACAGATCTATTAGAAAGACTTGGAGAAGAGACATATCCATCTTCTTTACGATGCATGTTACTTGGCGGAGGACCGGCGCCGAAACCGTTACTCGAAACATGTGTAGATAAAGGAATTCCTGTGTATCAAACGTACGGTATGACGGAAACGTCGTCGCAAATTTGTACGTTATCAGCAGATTACATGTTAACGAAAGTAGGATCGGCTGGGAAACCACTATTTCAGTGCCAACTTCGTATTGAAAAAGATGGCGTAGTAGTACCGCCGTTAGCGGAAGGCGAAATCGTAGTAAAAGGACCGAACGTAACAGGCGGTTACTTTAACCGTGAAGATGCGACGCGTGAAACAATTCAAAACGGATGGCTTCATACTGGCGACCTCGGTTATTTAGATGAAGAAGGATTTTTATACGTATTAGATCGACGCAGTGATTTAATTATTTCTGGCGGAGAGAATATATATCCGGCTCAAATTGAAGAAGTGTTGCTCTCTCATCCGATGGTAGCGGAAGCTGGTGTTGTCGGCATGACTGACGATAAATGGGGCCAAGTACCCGCTGCTTTTGTTGTAAAAAGCGGAGAGGTAACAGAAGAAGAAATTCTTCATTTTTGCGAGGAGAAGTTAGCGAAATATAAAGTGCCGAAAAAAGCATGTTTCTTAGAGGAATTACCACGAAATGCTTCGAAAAAATTGTTAAGACGAGAGTTAAGACAATTAGTGGAGGAGATGTAAGTGGAGATTAAAAAAGCGACCCTTTATATAACAGAAATGCAACTCGTCATCCCGTTTACTGCAAGCTACGGCACTTATGAAAAGCGTGAGAGTATCGTCATTGAATTAGAAGATACGGACGGGTGCATTGGTTTTGGGGAAGTCGTTGCGTTCTCTGAACCGTGGTATACGGAAGAAACAGTGAAGACAGCGCTGCATGTACTACAAGATTTTTTATTACCTGATTTATTAAAGGCGGAGATTACTCATCCGAGTGAAGTACCTGGTTTGTTCCAGCATATCAAGAGAAACCGAATGGCAAAGGCGGGAATTGAAGGGGCTGTTTGGGATTTATATGCGAAGCGTGAACAGAAATCGCTAGCAACGTTACTTGGCGGAACTAGGGCTGAAATTGAAGTTGGTGTTGTAATTGGTATCAATACAATTCCGTTTATGTTAAAACAAATCGAGAAGTATGCGGAAGAAGGCTACGAGCGTTTTAAAGTGAAAATAAAGCCAGAGCATGATTACGAATTATTGAAAGAGATTCGTAAAGAGTTCCCGCACATCCCGTTAATGGCTGATGCAAACTCAGCCTATACATTAGCGGATACGGAGAAACTAAAACGATTAGATGAATTTCAATTAATGATGATTGAACAACCATTAGCGGACTACGATTTTCTCGATCATGCACAGTTGCAAAAGAAAATAGAAACACCAATTTGTTTAGATGAAAGCATCCATAGTTTAGAAGATGCACGTGTTGCGATTACACTTGGCAGTTGCCACATCGTTAATATTAAACCAGGGCGAGTGGGTGGATTAACAGAGTCTATTCAAATCCATAATTATTGCATGGAGCATAACATACCCGTTTGGTGCGGCGGTATGGTAGAGATGGGGATTTCACGAGCACAAAATGTTGCGCTTGCTTCGTTACCGAACTTTACGATTCCTGGCGATATATCTGCTTCTAGTAGGCACTGGGAGAGGGATATTATTTCGCCGGAAGTTATGCTTGAGGGCGGAAAAGTGATTGTACCGCAAAGCGTTGATACTGAGTATGAAGTAAATCGCGGAAGGCTGGCGGAAATTACGAAGCAGCGGATTGTTTTGGAGCGGTAAATTGAATCTTTAATCAGGATGCTCGCAAATAGCGGGAGGATTTTGTCGTTAATTGTCGGTAAGTCGATATATTTCAATAATCGCTGATATAATTCAAGTTACGGTCGATATAATTGAAAAATCGCCGATATAATTTCATTTACTAAGGTTACTCCCGCGGGTAACCTTTTCATATTGTACAAATTGGATAGACTAGTTTACAATCGAGCGTATATAAGGGGGAGTAAAATGAAGCGCATTTCAATTTTAATAGCGGATGATGAGGCAGAAATTGCTGATTTAATTGAGATACATTTAGAAAAAGAAGGTTATCACGTCGTAAAAGCGGCTGATGGAGAAGAGGCAATTCATATTATTGAAACGCAGTCAATCGACTTAGTGGTTCTAGATATTATGATGCCGAAAATGGATGGTTATGAAGTGACGCGTCAAATTCGCGCGAAGCATCATATGCCAATCATTTTCTTAAGTGCGAAAACGTCTGATTTTGATAAGGTGACAGGTTTAGTATTAGGTGCAGATGATTATATGACGAAACCTTTTACACCGATTGAATTAGTTGCGCGTGTAAATGCACAATTACGCCGATTTCTTACGTTAAATCAGCCGAAAGTAGCGGAGAGTAAATCTGCTTTAGCGGTAGGCGGAGTCGTTATCGATCCTGAGCGAAGAACAGTAAATGTGTACGGAGAACAAGTTGAATTAACACCGAAAGAGTTTGATATTTTATATTTATTAGCGAGCCATCCGAAGAAAGTATACAATGTGGAAAATATTTTTCAGCAAGTATGGGCCGATGATTATTTTGAAGGTGGAAATACAGTTATGGTACATATTCGTACATTGCGGAAAAAGCTTGGGGAAGATAAAAGAAAGAATAAGTTAATAAAAACAGTGTGGGGAGTAGGGTATACTTTCAATGGCTAAAAAGATGAGAAGCTTTCGCTCGAAGATGGTTATGCTATTTGCGTTAAGTATGATATTAGCGGGTGGGGTAACGTATATCATTTATGAAGGATTACGGATCTACTATAAATTAGTCGTTCGTTTTGAAGATCCATTAGCCCAATTCCGTTCAATGGTAAGACAAATTGGGGATGTTAATTTCTTTTTAATTATTTTCATCCCTCTATCCATTATGTTTTTCTTCTTCCTTACTAGACCATATTTAAAATATTTTGATGAGATTTCAAATGGGATTCATCATTTGGCGAACGGAGATTTTACAAATGAAGTACGCGTTTCATCAAATGATGAGTTTGGATATATCGCTGGCGAAATTAATGTAGCAAGTGAAAAATTAAAGGAAGCGGTTGAAAGAGGAGACTTTGCGGAAAGTAGTAAAGATCAGCTTATTGTTAACTTAGCTCACGATTTAAGAACACCGTTAACATCTGTTTTAGGATATTTAGATTTAATTCTTAAAGATGAGAATTTGACGAAGGAACAAATTAAACATTTTTCCACAATTGCTTTTACGAAATCTGAAAGGCTGGAAAGTTTAATTGATGAATTATTTGAAATCACAAGAATGAATTATGGGATGCTGCAGCTGGAAAAAAGATCAATTGATATAGGGGAATTGCTTATTCAGTTGGATGAAGAATTATATCCGTTATTAGAAAAGAAGGGTTTGGAAGCGAGATTGCATATCACGCCGCATTTACCTATTAACGGTGACGGGAAATTATTAGCAAGGGTATTTGAAAATCTTTTAACGAATGCGATTCGCTACGGGTATGATGGGAAGTTTGTTGATGTGAATGGATATATTGAGAGTGAAGAAGTAGTCGTTCAAATTATTAATTACGGAGATAGCATTCCAGAAGAAGATTTACCGTATCTTTTTGATATGTTTTATACAGGTGATAAGGCAAGATCAGAGCAACAAGGTGGTACAGGCCTGGGGCTATTTATTGCGAAAAATATCGTTGAACAGCATGACGGGACGATCTCTGCTGAAAGTAATGTAATTAGAACGATATTTGAAGTGAGATTGCCAAAAGAAGAGAGCGAAGCAATTTAATAAAAATTTAAACTTTACCCCACTTTTTATTTTAATAGTTTTTTCTATTCTATACGTAAGTTACGTTAAGGAGGAACTAGAAATGAAAAAGTGGGTATTTATTTCTCTTTTTATAGTATGCACAATCTGCGTAGGCTTTTATATATCACCGTTATTTCAAAAGGAGATCGATGTTAAAGTTGCAGACAAAGATAATGCGGTAAGAGCTGCGAATACGGAACAGATAGAGATTACAAAAGAAGAAATTTATAAAGGCGATCTGTTATTAGTTAATAAAGATTACCCAGTTAAAAAAGACAGTATTAGGTCTGAT
Source organism: Bacillus cereus group sp. MYBK79-1 (assembly GCF_051915365.1). Lineage (NCBI taxonomy): Bacteria > Bacillati > Bacillota > Bacilli > Caryophanales > Bacillaceae > Bacillus > Bacillus cereus group sp. MYBK79-1. The sequence continues at coordinate 34,167 of NZ_JBQAEO010000019.1, forward strand.
ATTATAAATGTAAATCACAATAGTGAATTAGTAAGAGGTTACGTCATATTTGATAGAAATCTTCGTTTATCAAAGGATGTTGTGAGCAAGTTTTTGAACGTTGTCGATGCAGCTGGAAAAGATGGCATACAGCATTTCTTAATGAATAGCGGATATCGAGATTTTAAAGAGCAAGAAAAGTTATATGAAAAAATGGGCTCTGACTATGCACTTCCAGCAGGATACAGTGAACATAATTTAGGATTATCACTGGACGTTGGATCTACGCAAAAGAAAATGGAGAAAGCGCCTGAAGGAAAGTGGATTGAAGAGAACGTATGGAAGTACGGCTTTGTTTTACGTTATCCGAAAAATAAAAGTGATATTACAGGCATTCAATATGAGCCGTGGCATATACGTTATGTAGGCTTACCTCATAGTGCGATTATGCAAAAAAAGAAAATTACGCTAGAGGAATATTTGGACTTCTTAAAAGATGAAAAAGAAATTTCAACTGATGTGGAAGGTAAGAAATATACGGTTTCTTATTATAAAGTGTCCGGGAGCAGGAAAGTGAATGTTCCAGCGAATAAGCAGTATGAAATTTCGGGGAATAATATAGATGGGGTTATTGTGACGGTACAGGAATAGATGTTTCTTTAAACTAGAAGAATGGGTACAATTCTTCTAGTTTTTATTGTATACAAACGATGGCTGCCCTCTGTTTTGGATACTGATTTTAATAAGCAGATTTTATCGTAGTAATGTAGTATTCTTACTGTAACACCTGCTAGTGATGGAATTTCAAGATGGGATGCAAAAATAATTCGTATGGTCAGGTGTTGTTGGCGATCTAGTTTGAAAAGCTTCTTCAGATTTAAAATTAGGTACAAATTATTGGTGAACAGTAAAAAATATGTAGACAAAGATGCTTATAATGTTTATGTAAAATATGATATTAAACTTTATTCTAATTCAAGTAGAACAAAGTTAGTAAAATCGTATATCCAAGCTCATAAAATTTAAACCTATATTCAAATAATAAAAAAGTTTTTTTGCAGTACCCCTCAATTAAATAGTCTACAATAGAGGACTTCTAGAAAAAAAGACACCCTCAGATGCCTTCCACCGACGTGATAACCATATGTTATATAGAATTACTGGAACGGATTATTCGGAATATTTACATATGACTAATTATAAACTTGGTTAAGTTTCCACTTTTTCCCAAGTAAATTATATCAAAAAAATACATAGATAACTAGACTTGTTATGAATTTCTAAATATGTAAACATTAAATTATATTATTTTAATGTCTACTACAAAAATAAAAACCTCTTAATTAGATAAGAGGTTTTTATTTTATATAGATAATTTTAATAGCACTATTATCTCATTTATCTAATTATAGCTGTGTAAATTGCTACAAAAATAAGGAAAGCTGCAGCTAAAAAACTAGTATAAGACGTAAAATTACGATTTTCCTTAAGATCTGTCACACCGTTAATTAAAATAGATAGTCCCAAGAATAAGAAGGTTAAAGGAAGAAGCTTAAAGTCTTGCGTTAATAATGCGTATAGACCTAGTAGAGTTACTAAACTAGTAAGCAATATTCTTAGCATATTTAACATAATTATCACCTCCAAAAAAAATGTAAAAAAAATACTTTTTATTTAATAGTTGACATTATAACCAACTAATTATATATTATACTAGAAAAATACAAAAATGTAAAAAAAGGGGACTTAATTTATGAAAAAAATTACTATTTCTACTTTATCTTCATTGCTTGTATTCTCGTCTGTTGCTGCTGGAGCTGCTCATGCAGATACGCCTAATGCAGTAACTCCAGTGAAAGAAGAATTGAATATTCAACAAAATAATGTTGAACAGTTATCATTTGAAGAACAAAATATGATAAAAACTGTAGAGCAATATGTTGAACTTAAAGAAGATGGAAAAATTGGCTTCACTCAATTTGTTCCTCAAGATGTATACCAAAAGTTTGAACTAGATAAATTACAGGAGCATTTTAATTTTTTAAACTCTCAAGTTGAATTAAATACTATTACTATTAATCCGGATTTAACAATTACAAATGTAACTCCTGCGGGTCCTGTAGCGTATGCTGCTGTTTATGGTTCATGGACTTATAATTGGTGGGGGTATGAAAGAAAGTTTAATAATTCTCAAGCAAAGACATATGTTTCTGAATTAAATACGGTTGCAAGTACAGGAACTATTGTTGGAACATTAGCATCGAGAGTAATGCCTATTATTGGTATGGGTGTAGCGGTAACAGGCGGTTATTATGCTTTATTAGCTGCTCGAGTTGATGCTAATAATAAAGGTAAAGGTGTTTATGTTGGTATCACTTGGGCTATTGTATTTAATGTAAATCCTTTATAATATATCGAATTACTGATACATAAAAAATATTTCTTTATGAAAAAAGAACCTCCGTTTATTGGAGGTTTTTTTCATAAAGCAAAGACACTATAAGGTGCCTTCCTTCGAATTGAACCATCTTAATTTATATGTATTGGACGCCCATCCGAATATTATTTTACCATGTTAAGTTGTTTTACAAATGGAGAAAGGTTATTCAAATCTATATTTTATTCATATTTATTGAATTTTTTCTTATTTGATTTTTACATTCGTAATATAAATTAGTGAAGAAAGCAATGTACGACTAAACATTATAACGTTATATTTACTTCTCCCTTTTTTTGTGCTACTCTAAATATGTGAAAGAGATAAATAAAAATGAAACTTCAATGTAAGCGTATTCTTATGGCTTCTTATAGAAAAGGGTGGAAGTACAATGACAGAACGATTCGTACTACGTAATGTGAAACGTGTGAACGGGGAAGAGATTGACATTGTAATTGAAAATAATAAAATCGCACAGGTGACGAAAGCTGGTGCTGGCGAGGGTGGAAAGGTTCTTGATTACGCAGGTACTTACGTATCGAGTGGCTGGATTGATTTACACGTTCATGCTTTTCCAGAGTTTGATCCGTATGGCGATGAGGTGGATGAAATTGGCGTTAAGCAAGGGGTAACGACAATTGTTGATGCGGGTAGCTGCGGAGCTGATCGTATTGCAGATTTAGTAAAAAATAGAGAGCAGGCAAAAACGAATTTATTTGCCTTTTTAAATATTTCTCGCATCGGTTTGAAACGAATTGATGAATTATCCAACATGGAATGGATAGATAAAGAGAAAGTAATAGAAGCAGTAGAAAAGTATAAAGATGTAATCGTTGGATTAAAGGCGAGAATGAGTAAAAGTGTCGTTTGTGATAGTGGAATTGAACCGCTTCATGTTGCACGCTCTTTATCCCGTGAAACATCATTGCCGATTATGGTACATATAGGTTCAGCACCTCCTCGCATAGAGGAAGTTGTACCTCTTTTAGAAAAAGATGATGTGATTACACATTACTTAAACGGGAAAGAAAATAATTTATTTGATGAAGAAGGCAAACCGCTACCAGTGTTACTAGATGCAGTAAAACGCGGTGTTCATTTAGATGTTGGTCACGGTAATGCTAGTTTTTCTTTTAAAGTAGCAGAGGCGGCGAAGCGGCACGGTATTGCCTTTAATACAATTAGTACAGATATTTACCGAAAGAATCGTATACACGGTCCAGTGTATAGTATGGCTCACGTTCTTTCGAAATTCCTTTACTTAGGGTATCCGCTAGAAGAAGTAATTGATGCGGTGACGAAAAATGCGGCAGAGTGGCTGAAAAAACCAGAGCTTGGCCGTATTCAAGAAGGCGATATTGCAAATTTAACTTTATTTACGGTGAAAGATGAGAAGGTTACGTTAATTGATTCAGAAGGGGATCAGCGCATTGCTGAAAGAAGAATTGATACGAAAGGGGTTGTAATTAATGGGTCATTCATTGAATGCTAAGTACGGATTGAAAAGAGTGATTAATGCGAGCGGTAGGATGAGTATTTTAGGTGTATCCGCTCCTACAGATACAGTTATGGATGCGATGAAACATGGTGGACAAAATTATGTGGAAATTGCAGATTTAGTAGATAAAGCGGGAGACCATATTGCGAGAATTCTAGATTCAGAGGCAGCGGTCGTTGTGAATTCAGCATCGAGCGGAATTGCGCTTTCTATCGCTGGTATCGTTACAGAAGGAAATCGCCGTAAAAGTGAAAGACTTCATCAAGAGGTCATCGCGAAAAACGAAGTGATTATGTTAAAAGGTCATAACGTTCAATACGGTGCTCCTGTTGAAACGATGATTTATTTAGGCGGCGGTAAACTTGTAGAAGTTGGCTACGCAAATGAAGGGAAAGCAGAGCATATTGAAGATGCGATTGGTGAAAATACAGCAGCGATTCTGTATGTGAAATCCCATCATGCCGTGCAAAAAAATATGATTTCTGTTGAAGAAGCATGGGGAGTTGCGCAGCGAAATAACGTACCACTGATCGTCGATGCAGCAGCTGAAGAAGATATTCAAAAATATGTGAAGTATGCAGACCTTGCCATTTATAGTGGCTCAAAGGCAATTGAAGGACCGACTTCTGGTATTGTCGGTGGTAAACGAAAGTATATCGAATGGCTAAAAGTGCAATTACATTGCATCGGAAGAAGTATGAAGGTTGGGAAAGAGACGACTTTCGGTTTACTTCAAGCGCTTGATGAGTACGGAGTAAAAGAAGATAAGAGTGAGCAAGAAAAAGAGTTGTTACAAGTACTTATACCGCTGAAAGAATTAAACGGTGTAAATGTAACGATCGTGCAAGATGAAGCGGGAAGAGCAATCTTCAGAGCTCGTATTCACATTAACGAGAATGAGTTAAATAAATCAGCAAAAGACGTTGTAACAGCATTACGAGAAGGGGAAATTGCCATTTACACACGTGATTATGGAGTAAGACAAGGATTCTTTGATATTGATCCACGTCCACTTCAAGGTGATGACATACATGTGATTGAAGAAAAATTGAGAGAAATTGTAGGGGGAAATTAAAATGACAAACATTCAAGAACGTTTTTATAAAGGCCGCGTAGCATTAAATGTATTAGCGAACAATATAGAAAATGCGAAAGATATTTTTGAAGCAGCAGAAGGTTATGTAGTAGTGGGAGTGTTATCAAAAGACTACCCAACAGTGGAAGAAGCAGTGACAGCGATGAAAGCATACGGAAAAGAAATTGATGACGCTGTATCAATCGGACTAGGAGCAGGAGATAATCGCCAAGCGGCAGTTGTAGCTGAAATTGCGAAGCATTACCCTGGTAGCCATATTAACCAAGTGTTCCCTTCAGTTGGAGCGACACGTGCAAATCTAGGCGGAAAAGATAGCTGGATTAATAGTTTAGTATCACCAACAGGAAAAGTAGGGTACGTAAATATTTCTACTGGTCCAATTAGTGCAGCTGGGGAAGAAAAAGCAATCGTTCCAATTAAAACAGCGATCGCACTTGTACGTGATATGGGTGGAAATTCATTGAAATACTTCCCAATGAAAGGCTTGGCTCATGAAGAAGAATATCGCGCAGTTGCGAAAGCTTGTGCGGAAGAAGGCTTTGCATTAGAGCCAACAGGCGGAATTGATAAAGAAAACTTTGAAACAATTGTACGTATCGCATTAGAGGCAAATGTAGAGCAAGTTATCCCGCACGTATACTCTTCTATTATTGATAAAGAAACTGGTAATACGAAAGTAGAAGATGTTCGCGAATTATTAGCGGTAGTGAAGAAGCTAGTTGATCAAAATGCGTAAGAAAATTGCAGCATTTGGCGAAGTAATGATGCGCCTGCAAGTACCAGGATATGAATTGTTATCGCAAGCTAACACATTACATTACTCATTTTCTGGCACAGGTGTGAACGTTGCAGCAGCACTCTCTCATCTCGGGCATGAAGGCTTTCTTATTTCAACTTTACCAGAAAACTCGGTTGGGGATGCTGCGGTATCACATATTCAAAAGTTAGGCATTCAGGCGCCGTTTATTTCAAGAGGCGGTAAATACGTCGGCATGTACTTTTTAGAAAATGGATTTGGAGCGCGTGCAAGCCGCGTTACATATTCGAATCGATTAGAAAGTAGCTTCAATACAGCATGTGAAGAGATGTACCAGTTTGAAGAAATCGCTAAGGAAATTGATATCGTTCATTTTTGCGGGATTACACTTGCGATGAATGATACGGTGCGCCATCATATGAAATCTTTAGCGAAAGCAGTTAAAGAAAGCGGAGGTACTGTTGTTTTTGATTGCAATTATCGTCCATCTCTTTGGGGAGATGACGGATATGAGCAGGCGAAACCGCATTATGAAGAAATGTTAGCTCTTGCTGATATCGTTATGATGAACGAAAAAGATGCAATGTTTGTTCTTGGAATGAAAACAGAAGAGACAGAGCGAGAGGAGCAACTTGTTGACCTTATTCCAAAGGTTGCTGAAACATATCATATCGCTACAATTGCTGGTACACATCGCTCTATTAATAGCGATAATACACACTCGCTTCGCGGGTTTATATGTAAAGATGGTGCGTTCACTTTTGCAAAAACACTTACGTTTTCTGTATATGATAGAATAGGTGCTGGAGATGCTTATACGAGCGGGATTATTCATGGCGAGATAGAAGAGTTTGCACCAGAGAAAGCTGTTTCATTTGCGTCAGCAGCTGGAATGCTTGCACATACAATCGTCGGTGATACGCCAATGTCATCAGAGAAAGATATACTTCGGGCGATGACGGCATCAGTAGGTGATGTAGAAAGGTAGTGGGTGTAACGGTGAACGTAACGAGAAAAAGAGGTCCATTATATTTACAAATAAAAAATATTATTCGTGATCGAATATTGCATGGTGTATATGCAATTCATACAAATATTCCTTCCGAACCGCAGTTAGAAGAAGAGTTCAAAGTGAGTAAAATTACAGTACGAAATGCGATTAAAGAACTCGTTCAAGAAGGGTATTTAGAAAAGAAAAGCGGTAAAGGAACGAAAGTCATCCGTAATACGTCTGCGACAAAATTATCAAAGGGTAAGAAATTTACAGAAGTGTTAGTGGAAGAAGGATATAAAGTACAGAAGAAATTGTTAAAAGCAGAAGTCGTTCATAATGAAGAAGGAACAGTGCCATTTCGATTATTCGGTAAGGCGAGTTTTCGTATTGAGCGTCTATACGCTTTAAATGATGCACCGTACATTCATTATACGCACTATTTCTCAGCACGCATGGCAAGTACAGATTTATCGGACTTTGACTTGCAATCGCTTTACGATTTAGTGGAAGACCGAGGCATACATTTAGAAAACTTCAGAGATGAATTCGCAGTCGGAGCCGCTCCTAGTTTTGTTGCAGAAGCGTTAGGTGAAAAAGAGGGGACACCGCTATTAAAACGTATGCGCTATTCTTACGATGAAGTTGGCGAAGTAATTGAATATAGCGAAGGCTACTACAATACAGAAATGCAGCATTATGTAGTGAATTACGACGTATAAAAAGAGGGGATTGTCCCTCTTTTTTTATAAAGTGAAACATGAATTGGATGCATCCCACACCAATCGGATGTTTACTGTCCATAAATACGAGGGAAAAGTAAGGAGAATGAGAGATGGATATATACTTATTAATCGTCACGTTACTTGCAATCGCGATTGTTATTTTAGGGGTATCATGGTGGAAATGGCATGCATTTATTAGTTTAACAGTTGCTAGTTTATTTTTAGCTATTATGTCTGGACTGAATTTAACGAAAATAGTGACTGCCTATGAAACTGGTGTTGGTAGTGTACTAGGGCATTTAGTCGGTATTTTAGCTCTCGGAACAATTTTAGGAAAAATGATGTCCGATTCAGGGGCTGGCATGCAAGTGGCAGATTTCTTTATTCGATTTTTCGGTGTGAAGAAGCTACCGTGGGCTATGTTATTTGCAGGTTTTGTTATAGGGATTCCAGTATTTTTTGAAGTGGGGATCGTCATTTTATTACCACTTGTTATTTCAATTCGGAAAACGACGAAGCAAAATATATTATTAATTGCGTTACCTGTTATTGCTGGATTATCTATTGTTCACGGGCTCGTGCCACCACATCCAGGGGCGATGACAGCAATCGGTATTTATAACGCCAACTTAGGAACGGTACTTTTATATTCGTTACTTATCGCGTTACCAGCAGCCATTATCGCAGGACCGATATTTGCAAAGTGGGTACATAAAAGGGTTATACCTGAAAATGAACCAGAGCTTGTTCGAGTTACGACTGTATCAACAGATTTACCGAGTCGTAAAGTTTCATTTTTTATTATTTTATTACCAGTTGTACTAATGATTTTATCAGTAGTTGCACCATATATTTCATTACCGAAAAAGATAACTGAATTTTTTGTATTTATAGGAAGTCCAGTAATTGCTTTACTTATTTCATGTTTCGCAGCGTTCTATTTACTTGGAATAAGACAAGGAATTAATAAAAAGGTCATTAAAAAATTAACGGATGAAAGTTTACTACCAGTCGGTTCTATTATTTTAATTATTGGTGCAGGCGGTGGATTTAAACAAATATTAATTGAGAGCGGCGTTGGAACGGCGATTGCGCAAATGGCAGAACATATATCGTTATCACCAATCGTCTTAGCTTTCATGGTAGCTGGATTAATTCGAATTGCAACAGGTTCAGCAACAGTCGCATTAACGACAGCAGCAGGTATTGTTTCACCAGTTATTCAGCACATGTCAGGTGTAAATTTGGAGTTGCTTGTTATTGCAACGGGGGCAGGATCATTAATGTTTTCTCACGTAAATGATGCAGGGTTCTGGCTTGTAAAAGAGTATTTAGGATTAACGGTGAAGGAAACGTTTAAAACGTGGACGGTACTCGAGACATTGTTATCATTTATTGCATTTGGTTTTGCGCTTTTATTGGATATGTTTATTTAGGAGAGAAAAATATTTAAATGTATAAAACCCACAGAGGAAATTCAATTTTTCTGTGGGTTTAGCTATTTTTCATGGCCTAGTTACTTACAATTATACAGGACGAGTTGTTTTGTATATTTGTTTTTCTCGCATTTTATTCTTTAATAGAACGGACATATTGATCCTCTCCTTCGTCTTTGACAAAGACCCCTAATTCATGCAAATCTTTACGTAAATGCTTATTTTTTTTCGAATTTCCTTCTCGAAGGGCATTTCGTCTTTCATACAAAATTGTATTTACACTTTTACTAAATTGCTCATCTTCTAATTTCCATAGGCTATAATCCTCCTTATAAGGATCTTGTTCCACCCATTGGAATCCGTGCAGTAAGAAGGTATCTTTAATTTTATTTGGGTTAATATCAGACGTTTCACGTAACCATTCTCGGTCCTTGTGATCAATGACCACCACTTGACGCTTCTCTACAAAAACCGCTTTTACCTTCGCCTTGGTAATTTGTTTTTCTTGATCACCTTTACTAATATGAATAATTTCTGAATTAATTTTCATCTTTAAAGCATCACTATAAATAATTAGAGAAAATAGAATTCCAGCAATGACACCAATGAACATGAGGATAATTGGAAGCCAGAAAGGGTTAATAGAATTTAAAAGTTCTATAATTTTTGAATCAGAAAAAAGAGGGATACTTTTTATAATTCCTATTAATTTAGGTGAAAAATATCCGATTATTCCTAAAAGGATTGGGCTTACAATAGCAAGTAGTTTTTCTAAAAAGCCTAATCCAATGACAGATGTATTTTTCATGGGTAGTTCATCCTTTCTTAATTAATTTTCAAGACTATGGCATGTTTAACTAATGAGTTTTTTCACCATCTTTATAAGCTCATTTGAGTAATTTTCTATAGATATAGAGGAATTTGCTTTCAACATTCTTTCTTCAATTGCTCCTAAAATAAAAGAAGCTAATATGTTAGTTTGAAAAGAGTTAGAAAACGTGCCATTTTGTTGGCCGGTCTTTAAAATATCCAATAACATCGTTCTAATAACATCATCGTCGTCTTCTTCAATTCTGTAATAAGGAACACTATCTTCATTTCGCGCAGTAAAGACAATTTCGATTAAGGCAATATTATTTTTATAATGAGTTTCTTGATAGGCCAAATGCGCTTCAATAAAGGCCTCTAGTTTTTTTATTTCAGATTGAGCCAACATCACCCGATGACTAATAAATTCATGTTGTTTGTTAACTAAAAACTGTAATGTACGATTCATAAGATAAAGCTTATCGTTAAAGTGATAAGAAATAAGTCCAGTGCTAATCTTCGCCTTCTTCGCTACTTTAGTTAAGCTTAAGTTGTTATATCCAACCTCTTCTAATGTATCAATACATGCAAGAATAATTTGTTCGCGTCTAGCCTCTGCAATAAAAGAATCAGTCATACTATTCAACTCCTGATTTATATAATTTGAATGTTAAGTCAAAAAATTGATTGGTCGTTCAATTAAATTTTAGTGAGAAATTTGAATTATGTCAAATGCTTTATGCTTATATCTTGATAAGGCTAATTCGCCTTTTGATAAAGCCCATTTCTAAAAACAAGCCCGTTTTTACGTAAGCCAAGCTTCCTATTCGCCCTGAAAACATACTATAAATGGAATCCCCTCATTTAGAGCAAGATGAACTTGTTATGAATGATACTAAAGGAGGAATAGAGTAATGGGCGAAAATTATGAACACAGACATGATGATTGTAACCGTAGAAAAGGATGCGGTGGCGGTTTTGCGCTTCTAATCGTATTGTTTATTTTATTAATCATCATCGGTGCTAGCTGCTTCGGCGGTGGCGGTTCTTGTGGTTATGGTGGTTACGGCGGTTATGCTGGCGGCTATGGTGGATATTGCTGCTAATGATTAAAAACTATTGAAAATAGCCTTGTGCATATTGCACAAGGCTATTTTATTCATATTTTAATGTGCTGTGATAACTTATTGATGTAAAGAGAGCGGATTAAGAAGAAGAAAATAATCTCGATAATCCCGAAAAAGGTGAGTACGATACATGTCTCTTTTAGTAATGAGAAAGAAAACATGCTTTGTAAAAACTTAACCGCAAATAACGTGTGAACACCAGCAACGATGTAAGGAACGAAAAATAAAATTCCTAATTGAATCGTTGCAGAACGAAACATTTCTGATTCTGTAAGCCCGATTTTTGTAATCGTAATGTATTTTTGTTTTTCAGTCGTTAAGTCATTATACATACGGAAGTATAGAACACTAGCTGCCCCGATAAAGAACATAAAACCAAGAAATGTCCAAATAAAGAAAGTAGCAATTGAATTTCCTTTACTGTAGTATAGATCATCAGCTGCTGTATAAAGAGCAAATGGGACGTCCGTATTTTTATGTGCCTCACGGAAGCTATCCGCATCATTCCAAATATGTTTTAACATATTTTTTGTCGGAACAATTGTATTTTCCCAATTCTCAACGAAGTAGTTATACACTATAGTCGTTTCAATATGAGGAATCATATTATCAAATACGTAATCTTGTACAACAATTATATGTCGGAAACGAAAGACTGGCCCGATTCCTTTATTAATAAATCCTTTAATATGAAATTCTTTTTTATTCGATCCGATTGTAATTGTATTTTGTTTTGCAAATGGATTGGATACAAGATTTAATAGTTCTGGCGAGTACCGAGAAATCATATAGACTTGTGTAGAATCGAGGGTTATTTCCGGCCTCTTTAACTGTTTCGCAAGTGTATTATAATCACTCATTTTCATAAGAGTAACGTCTTCTTTTAAAGCTGTATCTTGTAACATAGTAACCTTATACTTATTGTATTGAAAATTAGCATTTGTAAGCTCCGTTTCAATTGTAGCAACGTGCTTTTGTTCCAATGGATTTTCCCCTTTGGATGTATAGGTGAAGGGGAAAGGATATCGTTCTAATGTCGATGCTTTCGTATTATTATTAGCAGCAAATAACCCGATGATAATTGTGAATGCAAGTGCTGACAACATAGAAACGATAAAGAGCACATTAATATTACTACGCGTACGGTTAGCTAAATCTGAAATCCATAACATGTTTATTTGTTTCATATAAAACTTTCTCCGCTTTTTTAAGATAAAGATAAAGAGGAGAAATGTTTGCGAAAAGAATAAATATGTCCCGACTACTACAAGCGGTAAAATAGATAATATAATAAAGGCTACCGATCCATTTCGTACATTTTTTTCTGTTACGTAGCCTTGCGGATAACCAGCGATATAATAACATAATGCTAAGCAAATTAAAGCGAATATTGAAATGAGTATAGATGGTTTCTTTTCTTTGTCTCCTTTTTTTGTCCTCTTAATGAGCTGTGTTGTTTTACGAGTACGAATGAACATCGGTGTAAACGTAGAAACGATGAAAAATAAAATGATAAACGTTACTGTTGTAACGATAATTGCTTCTGTTGGCCAATATAAATAGAGGCCTTTAGCATTTGTTAATTTAGAAGTAACGAGTAAGAAAAAGTTAGAAAATACAAGACCACCTTGAATACCAGCAAAGATAGCTAGTATTCCAATAATCATATTCTCAGTAAACAAAAGCCGTTTTAATTGTTTGTGTGAAATACCGAGAACAGTTAAAACGCCAAATTGTTGTTTCCGGACATTTAAAAATGTCCCGATAGAATATAAGAGAAAGAAGAACGAGAACAAAACGATAACAAACTGTGCCATGCCAGCTAAGTTCATGAGCGGATCTTGTTCCTGCAATTTATTCATAATTTGTAAGCGTGGATGATATGCGTATACAGTAAAGGAAAAGAAAACCATGATAGAAAACGCACTACTTACAAAATAAGCGAAATATGCTTTCGAATTACGCGAGACATTTTTAAATGCAAATTGCCAAAATGTCATCCACGTCTTCCTCCTAATAATGCTAAAACATCTAATATTTCTTGATAAAACTTCTCGCGATATAGTCCGCGGTGTAGTTCGTTGTAAAGCTCGCCGTCTTTAATGAAAATGACGCGGTTACAATAACTTGCTGCAAATGGATCGTGAGTAACCATTAAAATTGTTGCATCTTCTTCTTTATTTAATTTCGTAAATAACTCCATTACATCAATTGCCGCTTTTGAATCTAAGTTTCCTGTTGGTTCATCGGCAAGTAGAAGTGACGGATGATGAATAACAGCACGTGCTACTGCGGTACGCTGTGCTTGTCCTCCAGAAACTTCAAAAATACGTTTGTCTAAAATATGATCAATGCCAAGTTTTTTTGAAATGTTATCAAGTTTTTCGTCCATTTCTTTTAATGGAACATTATCTAATGTTAAAGGTAGTACGATATTTTCACCGATTGTCAGTGTGTCTAGTAGGTTAAAGTTTTGGAAAACAAATCCTAACTCTTGGCGGCGGAAAATAGCTAACTTCTCTCTACGAAATGTGTGTGGTTTTTTTCCGTTAATAACGACATCACCAGAAGTAGGGGAATCAATTGTAGAGATAACGTTTAAAAATGTAGATTTACCGCTCCCTGATGGTCCCATGATAGCGACAAATTCCCCTTTATCTACATGTAAATTTATATTTTTTAAAGCAGTATGAGGGACTTTTCCTTCATACACTTTTGAGACGTTTTTTATGTGTAAAACTTCTTCCATAGTAATCACCTTTCTATCTTTAAAACTTAATGTGCTGTGATAATTTTTGCATATAAAAGGAACGAATTAAAAGGAAAAATAAAATTTCAACTGTTCCAAAAATCATAAGTACGACTGTAATTTCAGCGAAGAACGAGAGATGTAAAACTTCTTGTAGCATCTTTGTCGCAAACATCGTATGGATCGATGCCATAATGTAAGGGACGAAGAATAAAATAGCAAGCTGAATTGTCGCTGAACGTTTCATTTCAGATTCAGTTAAGCCGATTTTCGTAATCGTTACATACTTTTCTTGCTCATTTGTTAAATCCGTATACATCCGGAAGTAAAGAACACTACCAGCACCTATAAAGAAAATCACACCAAGGAAAGTACCAATTAAGAAGAACGAAGCAACGTTTAGTTTTGTGTTGTATAACGAATCACTTGCTTCACTGGCATGGAACGGTGGGTGCTCTGCTTGAATCGCTGCATTGTCGTTATCGATTTTTGTTATAAATGCTGAACCGATATTATGTGCTTTTTCCCAATCGTAAACTTTAAAACTGTATACACTCATCTGTTTTGAAACAGTGGATAATGCTTCTACATTTTCATCAGATAGTATGAGTAATTGGTATATTAAGCTGTTTGGGAATGGGTTATAACTTTTATATTCTTTCACTTGTAGTTGTAAATTGTTTTGAGTAAGCGTAAGAGTATTTTTCTTTTCGTTATTTTGAAGTGTTCCAAAGACTTGATCATCTAAGTCTTTCATAAGAATATAAGATTCATTCTTATTCACCGTGAGAGTTTCCCAATTTAATGCTTTAGCAAGTATATGATAGTCACTTTGTTTAATGGCATAATAGAGCTGCGTGTTATCTTCAGCTGAAGATACTTCATATATATCTGTTTTAAATTTTGTATAAGTAAAGTGCTCTTCATTAAATTTTTGTTCTAACCAGTTTAAATGTTCATTAACCAACGTATTTTCACTATGTGATAAATATGTAAACGGGAAAGGGTTTTGCCTAATCTCATCAAACTTTGTAAATTTCCCGAATCCATATAAGAATGTAATCATTGTAAAAGCGAGCGTTGATAGCATCGCGACTATAAACAACATATTAATATTTGTTCGAATGCGCGTTGCTATATCAGAAATCCAAAGCATATTAATTCGTTTCATATAAAACTTTCTTCGCGTTTTTAATATACGAATGAGTAAAAAACTAATCTGTGAAAAGAAAAAATATGTTCCAGCTGCAACGAGTGATGGAATGACAAATATACTAGAGACGGCGTACAAAAGTCCAATTACAGTGCCAAGTGACATGAAATATAAAGGATTTGCTGCTAATACGTATCCAGATATTAAACATAGCGCACCAAATAAAGAAATAAGCACGGATGCTTTTCGCTCTTGATGTTGTTTCCCTCCTTTTAAAAGTCGTACAGCTTTTCTCGTACGAATCAGCATTGGTGTAAAAGATGATACGAGAATAAAGAGACCGAGAAAGATTACAGTTGTTAAAATAATAGCGCCTGTGGGCCAATATAAATATAGACCGGGCACATGTGTAATTTTTGCGGTAACTAATAAAAAGAACTGTGAAAAGACAAGTCCGAGTTGTATGCCAAAAAATATGGAAAGAATACCGATTAACATGTTTTCTAAAAAGACGAGTCTTTTTAATTGTTTTTGGGATATGCCAAGTACTGTTAATATCCCGAACTGTTTTTTTCGCACTTTTAAAAACGTACCAATTGAATAGAGTAAAAAGAAAAATGAAAAGAACACAATGACAACTTCTGAAATTGTCATTAATATGTTCAGAGCATAATTTACGTCTGTCATATGCAATTTCGGATGAAATAAATAAACTGCAAATGAGAAAAAAATGGCGATGGAAAACGCACTGCTTACAAAATAGGCGAAATAAGCTCTGGCGTTCCGCGATACGTTTTTAAATGCAAACTGCCAAAATGTCATTCACCTAGGCCTCCTAATAGATTGAAGATGAAAAGAGTATGAGAGATACTCTTTTCACTAAGTTTATTTTAAGTGTTTTATTCACTCGTGTACTGTGATAATTTTTGCATATAAAGCGAACGAATGAATAAGAAAAATACAATTTCAACGAATCCAAAAATAATAAGAACAGCTGCAATTTCTTTGAACAGTGATAAACCAATTACATCTTGTAGCATTTTTGTAGCAAACATCGTATGAATGGATGCCATGATGTATGGAATGAAAAATAAAATACTAAGTTGGATGGATGCAGAACGTTTCATTTCTGCATCGGTTACACCAATTTTTGAAATCGTTACATACTTTTCTTGTTCGTTCATTAAATCCGTATACATTCTAAAGTAAAGAACGCTACCAGCTCCAATGAAGAAAATAACTCCTAAAAATGTCCCAATTAGGAAATATGCGGCACTACCGGACGTTATTTTATATAATGCACTTGCTGATTCAAAGGAGCGGATGAGAGGCCCTTCATATTGGAATTTTTCACGATCTTTTTGTATTTTTTCTATAAAAGCATCAGTGATTTTATACGTCTTTTCCCAGTTTTGTACTTTATAATTGTACGCTGATACATGTTTTGTTGTATTTGGGAAGTTGTTTACAACAACGTCAGGTAAAACTACCGTTTGATAAGAGAAGGTAGATGGAATGGCGTTTACATATTCATAGCCTTTTACCCGCAATTTTGTATTTGTGTTTGAGAGTGTAACGTAGTCTCTGTTGTAGCTTTGTTCAAACTCATTGAATATAGTGAAATAGGATGTTCCTGTTAAGACGTATGCTTCGTTATCATTCATGAATAGTTCTTTCATACGTAAAGAATTTGCAAGTTTGTTATAGTCACTTTGCTTAATGGCGTATACGTCATTATAAATGGCTATATCTTCGTCTTCTTTTAATGGTGTTTCATATAAATCGGCTTTTATTTTCTTATAAGAGAAGTTTTCCTTTCGTAATTGTTGTTCAAGCCAAGTTAAATGCTCGTTAACAAAAGGGTTCGCATCATAAGAAAAATAAGAAATTGGGAAGGGAGAGTTTCTCGTAACTTCTAATTTCGTAAATTTACCGAGCCCATATAAAAACGTAATCATCGTAAAAGCGACAGTAGATAGCATAGCCACAATAAAAAGCATATTAATATTCGTTCGAATCCGGCTTGCTAAATCAGAAATCCAAAGCATATTAATTCGTTTCATATAAAATTTTCTTCTCGTTTTTAAAATGTAAATAAGTAAGAAACTAATTTGCGAAAAGAAAAAATATGTCCCAATTGTAACAAGTGTTGGAATTACAAAAATACTTGAAACCATATATATAACGCCTACTTGCGGGTTTATTGAGACGAAATATTTAGGATTTCCAGCTAAAGCATAACCACCTAATAAACAAATCGCACTAAATAAAGAAACGAGTATGGATGGTTTTTTTTCTTTTTGTTTTCCGCTATTTGTCTTTAAAAGGCGTATCGCTTTTTTTGTACGGATAAGCATTGGTGTGAATGTGGATACAATAATAAAAAGACTAAGAAAAACGATGGTCGTTAAAACAAAAGCGTTAATAGGCAAGTATAAATATATGCCTGGTACGTGCGTAATTTTTGCTGTGACTAATAAGAAAAATTGTGAAAATACAAGTCCAAACTGCATACCGAAAAAGATAGATAAAATACCGATTAACATATTTTCCATAAAAACGAGACGATGTAATTGTTTTCTCGATATTCCTAAAACGGTCAAAACGCCGAATTGTTTTTTTCTAACTTTTAAAAAAGTACCAATGGAATATAGTAAAAAGAAGAAGGAGAAAAATACAATTACTACTTCTGAAAATACCATTAATCCTGAAATTTCAGAGGTGATGCTAAAGTTTTGTAATTTCGGGTGAAATAAGTAAACAGCAAATGAAAAGAAAACAGCAATGGAAAAGGAACTACTTACAAAGTAAGCAAAATAAGCTCTTGAGTTGCGTGTTACATTTTTAAATGCGAATTGCCAAAATGTCATAGATTATACCTCCGGTTAGAAGATATAGAAGTAGTTTTATTGCAAAAAATGTATGAGAGTGAGTTCTCATACATTTTGCTTGCATATGTTACGATCATGCTTCGGTCACCTTCTCTGTATATTCTGCTTGATTATTTGCAGCATTATGGAAGATGATTTTAATCGTCGTTCCTTTACCGACTTCAGAATCCAGTTTGACAGAGTGACCTAAATAATCACAAATTTTACTTACAATATACAGTCCCATACCAGTCGATTCTCCGAATGTACGACCGTTTTTCCCCGTGTAAAATGGTTCAAATACTCTTCGAACATCTTCTTGCGGAATCCCAACGCCTTCATCGCGAACTTCTAAAATAATATCCTTTCCGTTTCGGTAAGCAGATAAGAAAACTTTCTTTCCGCGCTCACCAGAGTAACGAACTGCATTTGTCATTAACTGATAAATGATGAATTTTAGCCATTTCGCATCAGAAGCAACCTTTAAATCGGAATGAACTTCTAAAACAGGGAAGACTCCGTTTCGAATGAATAATTCCTTTAATCCGTTAATATTTTTTGTTACCGCATCTTTTAATGAAATCGTCTCAACATGGAAATCTTCATGGAAGTTATTCAACCTTGCCATATATAAAGCCATATCGAGTCCTTGATTTAATCGTTCTAATTCTTTTTTGAATTTCGGAATCAAATGTTCATCTTCCATTTCGAGCACCATAAGTTGCATAACAGAAACAGGTGTCTTCATTTGATGCACCCAGTGGTTAATGAATAATTGATGTTCTTGTTGTTTTACTTCATACGATTGTAGCTCTTTTTGGAAGAGACGGTACTGCGTACGCACGAGCTCGTTTACACCGTGAGGCATCGGAGCAGTTGCTCTCTCAATAAACGCATCTTCCATTTTCTCTGGTTGCTCACTTAATCTATGGTACATTCTACGGTTACGAACGTAACGGTAAGCAAGGAAACAGATGAATAAGTATAAGCTTAAAACGATGAAATAAAACTTATTATTTTGGAATCCATCTACTGCATCATAAAGAACGAAAATGATACCGAAGTTTAATACGTACAGTAGGAAAAATGCAAAATGATCACGTAAAAATAGCTTCATGCTTATTCACTCCAAGTTGCGTTAAAACGATACCCAAGTCCACGTACTGTTTCAATTGCATTTTCAATGCCAAGCTCATTGAACTTTTTACGAAGACGCGTAATGTTTACGTTTAATGTATTTTCTTCAACGAAGCTTTCGTCGTCCCAAAGGGCAGCTAATAAGTCTTCACGGCTCGCTGTACGAGGGAATTTAGATAATAACATTTCTGCTAAAATTGCCTCTTTCTTCGTTAAAAGAACTTGCTCCGCGCCGAAATGAATTTCTGGACGTTCTGGGAATAGTTTTAAACCTTCTACTTCAACGATACGTTCAGAAATATTTGGTGCATAATCACCGTAAATACGACGTAATTGACCTTTAATTTTCGCCATTACAACGTCGTAGTGGAACGGTTTTGTAATATAATCATCCGCACCGCTTTCAATTGCCATAATTTGTTCCATCTCACCAGCACGTGCTGAAATGAAAATAATAGGACAAGTAGATTCATGACGAATTTGACGGCACCAGTAGAAACCATCGAATTTCGGTAAGTTTACATCAAGTAAAACAAGATGTGGCTTCACTGCATTAAACGATTCCATAATATCATCGAAGTTCTCTGCAACAACAGCTTCATAGCCGTACTTTTGGATGTGAGATTGTAGTAATGATGAAATATTTGGATCGTCTTCAACGATTAAAATTTTATACATATGTATATTCCTCCTAAAAAAACAATTGTAGCTATAGTGTATCATGTGTTTCAAGTCTTTTCATTATGTTGAAAGATAAGCTAGTAAACAGTATAGGTTAAAAGTTGGAAAAGTAAAAAGGAGATACAGGATGAGATTAAAAAATGAAGATAGAAGATTAAATATTTAGATGAAAATTTAAATGTCTAATTTGTAAAATTACATAAAAAATAAAAGGTGATACATGACCAATATGGATCACCCTTTTACTTTTTTTTCAATCTCAATACATAACTTCATAAGCCGAAAGGAAACTACAGCTGCAATCCCATTGAAGATAGTAGCTAGAGTAATTTGCCCTGTATTATTTTTCATAATAAACCCTAATGTAATAAATACCAACAATATGCCCATAATCAAAGTACTTCTCATCAAAACCTTATATATATCTTTCTTATTAATTACTATTGCAAATAAACTAAGAATAATTCCTATACCAAGTAAAGCAAGTATTGTAGTCAATTCTTTGGATAGTGTATTCATACTTATAGATTCGATTGCACTACTAATCCCTACGGCTACCAAAACACCAGCAATACAACTGAGTATTAATGAAACTATAATTTTTATATTTAATACAATGTTATTCATTCTAATCTCCTTATCTAATAAAGTATATTATCTATCTTTTTATATAGTTATTAAAATATTGTTTTGACGTTATCATTTAACTTTTAACCCTAATAACATTGCAAATCCAATTGCTTGTTCAGAAGAGACTTCACAACCATTTAAACTATCTAAAGAGACATTGAGTTTGTTAAATGTGCATGTACTAATATCTATTCCTTTGAGTAAAGTTTCAGTAAAATCAGCATCATTGATATCACACTTGTAAAATTTAACCTTGCTTAATTGACAATCATAGTAGTTCGCACTCTGCAACAAGGAATTATCAAATATTACTTGTTTTAACCGTGCCCCTGCAAAGGTACTGAAATTTATAATACAATTTTCAAAAGAAACATTTCCAAGACTACCTTCTGAAAAATCAGCACCTAGTAACTTGCAGTTTTTGAAAGTGGCTCTATGAATAATCCCTTCATTGAAGTTAGTATTGGATAAATCACAGTTTTCAAAAACGACATCAGTCATATCAATCCTAGTAAAAGAGGTGTTTATAAAAGTTGTATTTTTAATAATGACCTTGGATAAAACTACTTTATCAATATTCTCGTTATCATTTACTCCATTTGTAATGATACAGTTTGATAGGTATGGATCTTCTTCATGAAAAATATCTTGAAAATTTGCTACTTTTAAATCTGCTAAGACTTTTGGTGGTTCAATTTTAAATTCTTTTGTCATCATGGGTAAGTCCTTTCTAATAACTAAATTAAAATAGTAATAATGATGAGATTAATGGAAGTAGGGCTTGGTAATTTAAGATTCTTTTCATTCATGAAAAATAAAAATATAGTGTTTCCTTTAATTAACTTATTTTGAATGGTTGTCTCCACTAGAATCTCTCATGTTGTTTCCTACAAGAGAGATTCTATACCTTCAGGTTACTTGAAGGTCAATGGTGTTTTTCTTTTTAACGGGAATTTCTATTACTGTTATGAAGTGTTGGGGGTGTTTCACTACAGACTCATCTATAATTCCGATTTCAATCGGTTCACCTACTAGTTCATAACCTGAGGTATGTAGTTCATTTAATAAAAATTTATAGCTAGTACTCACATGTTCATAAGGGCCTGTATGGCGATAACAGGCATAAAGTCCTTCTGGTAAATAAGCTTCTGCACTTTTGCTAAGTTGCTCCCATAATAGTTTGAAGATGCCTATATACATGATTGGTCCATTAGAATAAAGGCTTTTTAAATCAACAACAACACCAATGTCCCCTGTGAATACGCCACTATTTATAGGTTCAGAAATTCTCTTTTTTAGTTCCTGAACATATACATCCTCAAAATGAATGTTTAAGTCGATGGGATCGTTTTGGTATAAATATGAAATTGGTCTTTTGGGATATGTCTTGAAGGTAACCGTTTGTTGTTCGGCTAGCCACATACCATTTTCTAACGTATTCATTTTATGCTCTATTTTTTGAGCAACCATTTCCAAATTTCGAATTTCTTGTTTGATATCCTGAAATTTTTTTTGAAATAACTCATGTGTATTTTTTACTGTTCTCTCTTCCATATGCCTTTGAATATCTCGAATATTGAAGCCGATTTTTCGTAAAAAAATAATTGCATCAAGATATACAAACTGGTCAGCTGTATAGTACCGATAACTATTCTCCTTATCGGTATATTTCGGCTTAAATAATCCAATCTCGTCGTAATATCTTAACGTTGACTGTGGTATGGAAAACATTCTGGATACTTCTCCTACTCGAAAGTGTTTTTTCATATATTTCCCCTTCTATCATAATTAGTTCGGTGTTGTTGCAAATTTTCTTAACGGCTATAAATTTAGGGTGGATGCGATTATAAGTAACTTTTGCAATTTATTGTACGTTGAAAAAGAAAAATTTGGTTTTGTTTATATATAGTATGAATGATTTTGATTTCTTTCAAGGGATGTGAAGAATAGTGAAAATTTTTAAGTCCTAGGATTTGGAAAAACGTTACTTGATATGTCTATGATCCTGTTCGATGAGTGGTATACCTATAAAAGCCTTGTTCTCTCAATTTATTGTACACGCAAAGTAACTTTATAATTCACCTAACTTAGTGTCCAATAAACGTTGAAAGGTAAAAAAATAAAGCTGCTTTTCCACAAAGGAAAAGCAGCTTTATTTTTTTATCCCGCATTAACGGGCAGTAAGACTCCCACCTCAAAATTCGGCGAATGCGGAGGAGTTAGGTGGGAGATCAACTGCCCGTAAAAGCCCGATTGGTTCAACTAATAATCAGTGGGGGATGGACAAAACCCCCACTGATTAAAGTTTCACTTTATCTCTTCAAAACCGGTATCCAAATTTCACTTTTAAAGTTTGGAGAGGATACATCTTTCTGTTCATTCCACAATATTTCCGGTCCTTTCGCTAGTTCATAGTTTGAGGAAGGAAACCATTCGGAATAAATGCGTCCCCATACATTTTGTAATGTTTCAGGGAATGGACCGACAGCTTCAAATATGGCCCACGTTGAGGCTGCGACTTCAAGTTGCGCGAATTGCGCTGGACAATCTTTCGTTGTGGCTACTCCAATGTAGTGATCGAGTTCTCCCTTTTCCTCCATTCTTCCTTCAGAAAAGTTAGTAGAAGCACTAATGAATCCATTCGGTTCCATATTTGAAAGCATTTTTAATGTTTGAATGGACTCTAGGTTTAAACTTTTCCACATAGAAGAGATTTCTTCATTTACACCGTTAAATACAATCGGTACCCGTTTTGTAATACCAATAATTCGAAATGGTTCTTTTTCTTCAATTCGATAATTCATTTCGTTTCCTCCTTGAACGGATAATTGGAAGGTCATTGGTGAATAAGCTTTCAAAGAATGATTACTATTTCGGGCTTCTGAAGGTGTTATGCCGTGCAAGTTTTGAAAGGCACGTGCAAAAGAATCCGGTGAGTTGTACCCATATTTTATAGCGACATCAATGACTTTTACATTGCTGTTTTTTAGTTCAAAGGCAGCGAGAGTAAGACGTCTACAACGAATATAATCAGATAGTGATATGCCAGCTAGAAATGAAAACATCCTTTTAAAGTGATATTCAGAGCAAAGAGCTAGCCTCGCAACTTCTTTAAAATTAATTTCATTTGTTAGGTTGTTTTCAATATAGCGCATTGCAGCATTCATGTTTTTAAGTGAATCCATATGATGACCTCCTCTGTACATAGAATAGCAGGAACGAAATAGCTCCATCCGACATTTCATGCACAACTTTGTAGGGTACATTTTGTACCTTACAAAATTGTAATGTTCCTGTAAGGAGAATGAATGGATGGCATGATATCCCAATGTTATAGTAACAAAGTACTTTGGTTCATTACGTTAACTTTTTGATGTCTTTACTTATGTGCCTTACATAACTGTCATGTTTGTGTAAGAAACATCGATAGTGGCAAGAGTAGAGAGTGTATATAGTTGAAGATAGAGAATAGAAGAAATGAGGGATGTCGAGATGAAAACAGTGTTAGAAGCAAAAAATATTGAAAAAGTATATGACACGGGTGGTAATAAATTTGCAGCGTTAAAAGGTATTAATTTACAAGTAAAAGAAGGTGAGTTCGTTGGAATTATGGGACCTTCTGGTTCTGGTAAGACGACTTTACTAAACGTTCTTTCTACAATTGATAATGCGACGAACGGTGAAATTTTAATTGATGGAAAAGATATTGTGAAAATGAATGATGATAAGTTAGCATTATTCCGCCGCGATCATTTAGGGTTCATTTTCCAAGATTATAACTTATTAGATACATTAACGGTGAAAGAGAACATTGCGTTACCTCTTGCGTTATCAAAGGTGAAAGCGAGTGAGATTGATCGCCGCGTTCTTGAAATCTCAAAGAAATTCGGTATTGATCATATTTTAAGTCAGTTCCCATATCAAGTATCTGGTGGACAGAAACAAAGATGCGCGGCATCGCGTGCAATTGTTACGAATCCAAGTATGATTTTCGGGGACGAGCCAACGGGAGCGCTTGATTCTAAATCTGCAACAGATTTACTTGAAAGTATGAAGTCGTTAAATGAATACGATAATTCTACAATCTTAATGGTAACGCACGATGCGTTTGCGGCGAGTTATTGTAAACGAGTTATTTTCATTAAAGATGGTGAGTTATATAAAGAATTACATCGCGGTGAATTAACACGTAAACAATTCTTCCAACAAGTCGTTGACGTAATGTCTTCTATTTCTGGAGGTATGGCTGATGACCTTATCTAGCATTGCCCTCCGCAACATACAGCGGAACTTTAAAGACTACTTTGTATATTTTGCATCTATGATCTTTAGTATCGTCATTTATTTTACATTTAAGGCACTGCAGTATAATTCACAAATGGAAAAAGCAGCGGAAGGTTCCAAAAAAATTAGCGGAGCATTTCAAGTTTCAAGTGTCATGCTTATCATTTTCGTAGCAGTGTTTATTATATATTCGAACGGATTCTTTACACGTAAACGTAAAAAAGAAGTTGGCTTATATTCCTTATTAGGTATCCGTAAAAGACAAATTGGTAAAATGCTCTTTTATGAAAATATGTTAATGGGATTAATGTCTTTAATTATCGGAATTGCGATTGGTAGTGTCCTTTCAAAATTATTCCTTGAGTTATTAGTAAGTATGATGGGATTAAATTTAAACGTTCATTTTGAAGTACCGATGGCTGCCATTATTGATACAGCAATTATTTTCTTTGTGATTATTTTGTATACATCACTTCAAGGATATCGTTTAATTTATCGCTTTAAGTTAATTGAACTTTTCCGCGCAGAACGTGAAGGAGAAGCAATGCCAAAAGGATCTGTCATTATGGCATTAATTTCAGTTGTCTTAATCGGTTCAGGTTATTTCTTAGCGTTAATGTTCATGAAGGCGGTTCAATATGCAGACTTTATGGCAGTTGCACTTTATATTTTACTTGCGACAGTATTAGGTACGTACTTACTATTTATGTTCTTTACAGTATTCGTATTGAAACGTGCAAGAACGAATAAATCATCGTTTTATAACGGCATGAATATGGTAACGACATCACAGCTACTATATCGTATTAAAGGAAATGCAAAGTCACTTGCGACAATTTCTATTTTAAGTGCGGTAACATTAACAGCGGTTGGTACGTCAGTTACGATGTATTACAATACATTTACGCAATCAAAAGCATTCATGCCGTACAGTTATTCCTATGAGAAGAAAGAAGCAGCACTAGATAAGAAAGTAAATGAGATTCTTGCAGAAGAGAAGCAGGATCACGCTGTTAAAGATCAATTTGAAGTTGAGATGGTTCCTGTAAAAGGGAAGTTTGAAGGAGATAAAGTTGATTTCACTCTGAATATGAGCTATACGATTTCAGAGAAATATCAGTTTATGTCTCAGTCGGAATTTAACAAACTTGCTAAAAAAATCGATGCGGAAACAGTGAATGTAGCTGCTGGCGAAGCATATATATATGATAGTTCGTATATCGAAGGGCATGAGTTTAGCCCTCACTATAAAGGGAATAAAGCGGTATTCCAAGTTGGAAACGAGACGAAAAAATTAACAATCCAAGGTGCAAATAATATTGCCATTACAAACTTAGGTGAATTAGTTGTTGTCGTTTCAGATGAAATGTATGAACAAGCGAAGCAAGCATTTGGAACACGCGTTGTAAAAAATATTGATGTAAAAGATGAAAAAGATAGTAAAGTGTTAACAGAAAAATTAACAAAAGTGATGCCGGCTGGTGAATCAGAAATGGTACCATCGTTTAGAGATTTCTATACTAGTTTCCATATGGGGTTAGAAGGATCTGGATTAATGATGTTCATCGGATTATTCTTAGGATTAGTTTTCCTATTAGCGACAGGATCAATCATTTACTTTAAGCAACTTACAGAAGCAAATGCTGACCGTGATCGTTACGTTGTTCTTCATAAAGTTGGTGTAACGAAGCAAGAAATGAAGAAAGCTATCGCAAAACAAGTGAGCTTTATCTTCGCTATTCCGTTAATTGTTGGTATTTTACACAGCCTATTTGCATTAAAAGGTTTATCAAATATATTATCATTTCAGATTATGATTCCGCTCCTAATTAGTATCGGAGTATACGTTGTCATTTATCTCGGATATTACTTCATCACAGTTCGTTCTTATTATAAGATTGTGAGTGCGAAATAATAAGTGAAAATAAGAAAGCCATTTACCTAATTTTTTATGAGGTAAATGGCTTTTTTTTCGTTCTAAATACTACCGTGCATCGATTATGTCGATGAAACTAAAAGTATGTTTACGGTCAAAGGCATCTATGCATACTAAAGAACGTTTCAAAGGATTTAATTCAATTACAGTCATATAACTTGTAGGGAAATAACGGTCTTTATAATAAGTAATCAATATTTCTTTTTCTGAAATGAATGAGCGTAATAAAATGTCTTCAATTCTTTCTCTATCGTCGTATGGTGATACTTTTCGCGATTCTTTCATATCAGCCGATTTTGATATATTTGTACTACTCATGCTTTCTATTCTCCTAACAATATATTTTCTATACTAGGAAGGTTAATCACTGTGGAAGTAGCTGAAAGACGAATTTACTCAGCACTAAAAAATTATCAAATTCATGAATTTATTTATAGTAATTTATTTGTCATTTTTGTACTTTTTTGAAGGGGATTAAAACTTTATTAAGGTGAGTTTGGAAGAAGGAGAATAAATAAATAGATTTGATGAAGGTGAGCTAGTATGACAACTCTCTCACCTCCTATTAAGAAAGCGTTTCTATATCACAGTATGATTTTCACGATATTGTCTCGGAGTCATACTAGTAATTTTTTTGAAGACTCTTGTGAAATAACTTTGATCATTAAAATTAAGCCAGGTACAAATATCTGATAATGGATAGGTCGTTAATGTTAATAATTTTTTTGCTTCTTCTACTCGTTCTCTCTGGATGTATTCAATTAAAGGAATTCCCACTTCTTTTTTAAACAGTTTGGATAAATAAGTAGGGGAAATATGTAAAAGATTAGCAAGGTCATTGAGAGATATTTCATCGTAAATATGTTTATTAATATGATTTAGGCACGTAGTAATCGAATTAGAATATGCTTGATCATTATATTCCTTCACACGTTCTGCAAAAGTACATAATGCATCTTCAATTAACCTATTTACGGAATACATGTTATCTAGTTTTTCAATCGTTTGTATATATAAAGTACCGAGTGAAAAAGCAATATGTGATGGAAGATTACCGTCTATCGCATATCGGATAGCTAGCGTAATGGCGATAATGCCATTATTTTTTTGGTTTCTCAGTTGATCTCCTTTAGATGAGATTGCTGCATCTTCTTGTGGATATGAATATGCATATTGTATGACCTTTTCTTTATTGCCTTCTTTAATTGCTGAAAAAAATTTACGTTCCAATGATATATCATAATTTTGCGGATCATGCCGGCGACGTTTTGAAATATATAGATCAGGATTTACGATTTTATAAGAAACCTCTTCGAGTAATTTATTTTTTTCCCAAACAGTATCGCGATTTAATTTTTCATTAAAAATTACGTAATGTAACCAAATACTTATATCAATTAGCGTACTTTTTTTAATCTCGGGTAGAAATTGATAGTAGTCTACTCCTTGTTGCATTTTATTATTACAGTTGAAATATTTCATAAGTTTAATAGCCATTTCATCTGATACTTTTGGGTAGGTAGTTGGGCCGATTATAATGGTTCCTTTTATATGTTCATGATTTGTTATATGGATGCTAATGAAATTCTCAAGATACTTATTCCCTTTGAAAATTGGGAAATTATAAGGAGCGTTTTCTTGATAAATTTCATTAAGATGTTCTTCTTTAGAAGAATAAAACGGACTACCAATTGTATGAGAAGTAGATTCGTATACAATTTTTTTATCAGTAGATAGAAACTGAACAGGTACATGAAACGTTCTATGTACAAGATCACATAAGTGCTGTAGGTCGATAGAATTATTCATTATTTTCTCCTTTTCAATCGTTTTGAATACGAAATGTCAATTAGATCTACATTCGTTTCTATAAAATATAAACTTCTTATTATTTGAATTTTTCCACTTACAGGAAAGGTAATGTACAAATTAATTTCCACATATGTTGTATGAAAATAGGCATAGTGATGGTACCTTCCATAAAAGTCCTTTTTATATCTATTATACCAAATTAATAAATATAAAAGAGGTATTTATATATGGAATACGAAATGTTTCATTCTTCATAAAATCTTAAGAAATCTCCTCAATTTTTGTTAAGAAACGATAGTTATACTTAGAAGCAAGTTAAAAAACTATTGAACGAATGGGGAGAGGGTTACATGCAGCTCATAACATTCTTACATGAATTTATAAAACATCCGAAACATACTGGTGCAATTGCGCCAAGTTCAAAAATATTAGCAAAGAAAATGGTAGATGTAATAGATTTTCATAGAGCGAAATGTATCGTAGAGTTAGGGCCTGGTACAGGAGTTTTTACGAAAGAAATTATGAAGAGAAAGAAGAAGGGAACGATATTTCTTCTTATTGAAATTAATGAAGTGTTTTGCAAAGAGTTAGAGAGAAAGTTTAAAGATGAACCGAACGTCATTGTTGTACACGGTTCAGCTGAAAATATAAAGAAGTATATGGAAGAATTCAATATAGAGTGTGTGGATTACGTTTTATCAGGATTACCTTTTGCTTCTTTACCAGAAGAAGTTTCAAAGCGAATTTTAAACAATGTCATGGAAGCGATACACGAGAAAGGTGCATTTATTACATTTCAATATTCACTTGTGAAAAAAGGATTTATACAGCATTTCTTTCCTGAAATTACGCTAGAGAAAGTGTGGCTCAATTTCCCACCAGCGTACGTCTTTAGTTGTAAAAAAGAGCTAGGGAGAGTATATGCATAATGGAATTACATGAATTATTATCTTATATTGAACAATACGGTTATTGGGCATTATTTTTCTGTTTATGGTTAGGTATTATCGGTATGCCAATTCCAGATGAAATGATCGTAATGAGTGGTGGTTTTGTCTCTTCATTAGGGATATTAAGTGTCATTCCAGCATTTTTATTAACATATTTAGGCGTTGTATCAGGACTATCGCTAGGTTATATATTAGGGAGAATATTTGGTGCGAAAGTACTTGATAAGCTAATGAAAAAGAAAAAGGCGAAATATCTATTGAAATCTCAACAAATGGTAGAGAAGTATGGTCATTATGCGTTAGTCACAAGTTACTTCATACCAGTTGTAAGACACATCGTACCGTATGTAGTTGGAATGAATAACATGTCATTTAAGATGTATGCTTTGTATTCCTATGCGACAGGATTTGTTTGGACACTCGTTTACTTTGTGCTTGGTTCTTTATTTGGACAACATATTAACAAGATTGTAGCGATCGCGATAGAGTATGGCGTGTATTTTGGTGGGATTGTTTTTGTTGTTGCGGGTGGTGCATATTTGTACAAGCAAAGAAGAAGTACGGTGATGAGTAAATAGAAGATAGGTTTATATTTAGAGAGAGTTATTTTGTAGAATAACTCTCCCTTTTAATGTAATAGCTCCTTATTACTTACATTAGGCTTTGTCTGAAATACAGTTATATAAATTGTTAATATAATCGTATTAATCAAGTTGGCTAATACAGTCATAAAATCACTTGATGGGATGATAAGGACGAAGATTGAAAGTATGGCAGAAGCAAGTGGAATAAACTTTTGCAGAGTCGTTAACTTTCCATCTTTATGAAGCTTTGAAGATTGAAAGAAACAAAGTAAGAAAATAAAGGATGTAAATAAAAATCCTAAATAGCCCCAACTACCTTCAATATACCAAGGTAAAAAGCTCATTCGTGATGTGAAAATAAATAAATTGAATACTAACGTGCTAATGATTAACGTATTTAAAATAGTGATATGTATCTGTTTCTTCATCTGAATTATACTCCGGAATTTATTTTAGCCTTCTATTTGTGGGTAGTAAAATCCTCACAAATTAAAGTTTCACTTTATTGAGATGTTTTTGCTATTTCCATAAATCGCTTTTCAATTTCATTCAATTCGAATGAATGGCATATTCTGCGGTCTTCATTATCTAAAATTCGATAGTGCTGAGATAAAATATTTTGTTGTATTTGATAGCCGTTTAATTCTTTTATTTGTCGCCACCACACTTTTCCTCCTAACGTTTTCGGGAAGTTCGTATTGTAATGTGTAAAAGCGATTGTTTTTATAATTTCATTCACATCATCTCCAAATGTCATTTGGACTGTATCGCACTGTTCGAAGAGTGTTACGACACAAACGGCACCTGACCATGTTAGCGTGCGTCTCCCTTTTTCAATGTCTACTAATGTTTTCTTTGATAAACCAATAATTTCTGACATTTTATCTTGTGATAAATTATTTTCAACACGGAT
This sequence comes from Bacillus cereus group sp. MYBK79-1, assembly GCF_051915365.1. NCBI lineage: Bacteria > Bacillati > Bacillota > Bacilli > Caryophanales > Bacillaceae > Bacillus > Bacillus cereus group sp. MYBK79-1. Next base: position 64,719 of record NZ_JBQAEO010000019.1, read on the forward strand.
GAGTTTTAATTTTGAATTAACGAGTTCAATAAATTCTTGTTTATCCATCATGCATCTCCTTTTTTTATTATAGTGTAAAATTACACTAAAGGTGTAATTTTGTCAATTGTGGTGTGGGGAATTCTTTTTTTATTTCTTGAGCTTACTAATTAATATTTCACTTCTAGTTTAAGAAAATGTTAAGAAACCGTGCGAGTTTTTATTAAGAAATACGCCCTATACTTAGAAACATCTTAAAGAAAAGATAATCAAAGGCGGAATATAGATGAAAAGATTTATTTTTAGATCACTACTTGTTATCGTCGCAGGAGCGGCATATTTATTAAATGGGAGTACTGGGATTGATAGAATGAATCCATTTCTTGATATAGAGAATCATTATGCAATTATTGATACAGATGGTAAAGAATTAGATGGAAATAAAGGTCGTGAATATAAAGTGAAAGCTTATGATGAAAATGGTAAGGAAAAAGAAGTTACAATTGACGGAGCAGATGAATTACCAAAAGGTTTATACTGGCATGTGCTTACGAGAGGTAAGTTCTTATATGATAAAGTGCAAGTAAGGATACATAAAATTCCTGATGGAGCAAAGATGAAGTTAGGGTATATAGATATAAAACCGATTCTCAATGTGGGAATCGGTTTTGTTATTTTATGGTAAAATATAAAAGGGAGGAGTGAGAATTATGCTACTCATCGTTAGCCTTATATTAATTGGGATTATGTGTAGTATGAGAATCGTATCTTTACATATGATAGAGCGAGAAAAGATAGAAGAGCGATATGTATATTGCCCAAAATGTGATGCGAAAATTAGAAGAGGAAATTCCGCTCCTTTTTGTTCGAAATGCAATTTAATATTTTAACGAAAGTAAATCCGAAATTAGCTTGTATGGTTTCGGATTTTTTATGTTGAAAAATGAAAGAGAAAATGATGTTCTCTTTCGTTTGTTTTAGTTAAAATGGGGTGTATATAGTAAGGTTTAAATGGATTCGTTAGCGCTAGAGAACCAATTATATAGTCGTAGTATGAAGAAGGAGAAAGTAGATGCCAATTATAAGAGATATCCGATTAAGTTTTCTAAAAAGAAAAGAGAATATAAGTAGTCTAGAGGTATTACAATTAACATCCTCAAGCAACTACGAGGAAGAGATATCCTTTTTTAAAGAAACGATTTGTATTACTTCTTTATATGAGCGATATATGCCAAAGTTAAGAACAGACTATGAAAAAGGTATTTGGATTCACTGTGTGGATGATATTTCATTATTAAATCAGTGGGAGAAAAAATATCGGATTTTTCCTGAATATATGAATGTGTTTGTAGAGTATGGGAGTGTAAAGGATTTTCCATCTTTATCAGATAAAGAGAAAAAAGAATTAGCCCTCCAAATCGTTCATACTGAAATGAAGAGTTTAGCTGTGAAATGTGATTGGGATATAGAGATGTTAGAAAAAGCATATAATAAGATACTGGATGTGGATTATAAAAATGAACTTGTATATATAAAGAAGAGTAATCCAAATAAAAAATATGTATGTAGTATAATTTGGCAGCATGAAGTGGATTATGCGGATATGTACTTAGAAATAAGAGAGTATAGAACGAGACGGTTAATCAAAAAGGAAAAGCTTATGAGAGAAGAAGATATGTATCAAATGTCTAATCATGTTAGTGACATGGCTTGGAAGTTAAACCATAAAGTGATGTTGATGAACAGCAAAGGAAAAACTATGTGGATGTTAACCTTTTTAGAGAAAAAGGATCCAGATAATTTAGTTTGGAAGATTGAAAGAATTATATAGAGGTGAAGATGATACAGATGAAAAAGGATATTTTGAAACTATTAGATAAAAAGCAAAGTAATTATGAATTCCCTACCCTAGATAATGCAGAGATGAATATGTCACAAGTGAAATTCTCTCTTTTCTTTAAAGATAATGAGGATTGGTTAATGGTGTTTCAATTTGTTGGAGTAGGATCATTAGGTGTATGTAATGATATTCAAGTATATGGTGATAGAGTGAATCATTTAATTGGTGATGATGCTATTTTGCAATTAAATGATGGAGATTATGAATTATTTGATGATGAAGGTGAATTTATACTTGATATTCATAACGGTAGTTTGCAAATTCGTGATCATTGTTTTGAATATGAATTTACAGAAGAAGATTATGTGAATCATGGAATAGAAGTACAAACGACAGAGTCTTATCCCACATATTTCATGCGTATGCTTGCTACTAATGACGAAGCTCGGAATTTAGTATGGTGGGATAAAGAAGAAATTTTAGAAGAGTGCGGTTTAGAAGGTGATTGGGAAGTTGTGTATGAAACGGAAGAATGGCAACATGTTGAAGACGAGAAAGTAAGTGAAAATGAATTCTTCCAATCAGTAGCTACTGCGATAGAGCAGAAAAATCCAACCATTATTGTGAATAAGGATTCTAATACGCACTGGAAAAATTGGGTGGAGTTTGATTTTGAAAATATTGATGAATACTGAGTGTGAATGAAAAGACTAGGAGAAAGAATAACAGATGAAAAGAAGAAGAAAATCTGGAGAAAAAGTACAAATGAATCGTTTTACACTTCCTTTATGTTACGGAAGTGAAGCGCCATATTATTATTATGAGGTAGCGCCTCATGAAAGAGAGGAACGCTTCCATTTAACATCAGAACTTTGCGTAATGGACGATGAACATTACTTTATTAGAGGATGTTTAGAGATTCCTATAACTGATTACCATGAAAATTTTATCTGGACTGTTTGGGTATCACTTAGTAAAGAAAGTTATGATAAAGTACTGGAAGAGTGGGATGAAAGAGGACGAGAAAATAGTGATCCCCATTTTGGTTGGTTATCTGTAGAAATACCAGTTTATCCAGAAACATTAAATTTAAAAACAAATATACATATAAGAGAAGTTGGAATGGCACCGTATGTTGAATTAGAGCCAACCGAGCATCCTTTAGCGATTGAACAAAGAAATGGAATTACTTTAGAGAGAGTGAAAGAAATACAAGAAATGATTCAACGATATAACTAGATTAGAAGAGAAAAAACGAGTGCTAGCACTCGTTTTTTTATTACACAACCGCAGGATTATAAATCATCGTAAAGTGTCCTTGTAATAATTCAATTTGACAAGGTGTATGAAGCGAGCTTTCTCCATCTGTATCTACTTCTTTTTCTTCTTCTGTTTCAATATGAATGGATTTCGCTTTTACGTGGAAGATGTCATTTTCGTTTGAGTCTTCAAATAGTTTCTTTCCGATATAATCTTTAAACGCTTGAATGCCTGTTGATTTTACGACGAAAATATCAAGTGTTCCGTCGTCGCATTTTACGTTTGGGATAAAGGACGGGATCCCGCCAAGATATTCACCGTTTCCAACCATAACAAGGACAGCTTCGTCTTCATATACTTGTCCGTCGTAAGTAATTTTTACTGGGAATGTTTCAGCATTTTTGACAGTTCGAATAGTGCTTAAGTAGTAACCAATTTTACCAAGCTTTGCTTTCTCTTCTGCATCAATATTGTTCGATACTTCAGAAACAAGTCCAATGCCCCAGAAGTTTAAGAAGTGTTGTCCGTTTGCTTGTGCAACATCGACTGGTTTTACATGTTCTTGTGTAATAAGTTTTGCTGCTTCAGCAATGTTTTGCGGAACGCCGAGTGTGCGAGAGAAGTCATTGCAAGTTCCGCCTGGAATGATTGCAAGTGCAGGTCTAGTTTCAAGAGGTGCTAAGCCATTTGTGCATTCGAATACAGTGCCGTCACCACCAAAGACGATAATTAAATCTACTTTACTAGCAAACTCTTGGCAATATTTTGTTGCATCACCTTGTTCTTTCGTATGAAGGATATGTAAGTCAGGAAAGGTTGCCGCAAGAGGTGGTACGATTTTCGTTAAGTTCGTATGTAAATCACCTTGTCCTGCTTTTGGATTTACGATGAGGAGTACTTTTTCAAATTTTGTTTTTGTCATTTTTTTCTCTCCCTTTGTCTTGTACGAATCGTGATAGAAAATAAACTTCCATCAGTAATTGATGGAAGTTTATTCTATTATATTACTCCGTTACAACTGAAGCGATAAATGGTAAGTTACGATATTTTTCAGCGCAGTCAATACCGTAGCCAACGATAAATTCGTCTGGAATTTGGAAGCCAACATATTCAGCCTTTAAGTCCACTTTACGACGCTCAGGTTTATCAAGTAACGTACAGAATTTCAATGCTTTCGGTTTATGCATAAAGAAGTGATCTTTTAAGAAGTGAAGTGTTAAACCAGAATCGATAATGTCTTCTACGACAATTACATTTTTTCCAGTAATATTTACATCGATATCTTTTAATAGTTTTACTTTTCCAGTTGTTTCTGTTTGATTTCCGTAGCTAGATGCAGAAATAAAGTCGATTGTGACATCGTTTTTAATGTGACGAATTAAATCAGCAGCGAATACGAAAGATCCTTTTAATACAGCGATTACTACGATTTCTTCTCCTTCAAAGTCACGTTCGATTTGAAGTGCTAGTTCTTTTACTTTTTCTTGTAATTGTTCTTCAGAAATTAAAGTGTCTTTTATTTCAATATTCATTGGAGTCCTCCTACAGTGTAAAACTTGCGAACATTTCGACTGTAAAGGATAGAAAGGAAAAAGTCAAAGAAGATATAAGTTTTTTACAGAAATCCCCACAAAATAGTCAGATGATATGATATACTGATTACATTAAGAAAACGCTTCCATAAAAGGGTGATTATGATGAAAAAGAAAGAGTATACAAGTGCAACATTTATAAAAGCATTACTTTTAACAATTGTTCTTGGTAGTTTGGCTTACATAATTGATGTACCAGCAATTCGGATTTCACTAATTGGAATGACTTTAGTATTAGGCGCAATTTCCCACGGTATGATGTCACAGCTGCAAGAAGCTGAAGTCAATCATATGAAAGATCATATAGATGAGAAATGAGAAACCTTCACGTATAGAGAGTGAAGGTTTTTTGTTTCTTACAAAAATGTAAGGTAGTTGTAAGGCAAATCGATAGTTGCATAATGGCGTTTTGGATAAACTATAGGTGTAAGGTAAAAGGCAAGCATATTTTTAGGTAAATTAAGTTTTAGGCACTCTATATGTGAAAAAGGAGTAGGAGGGCATGGAGAAACGTTGGACGACCTTTTCTTTTTTAGCAACTAGCAATACCGTAATGCTAGCTGGCGAAATGGATTTTTTGCACTTGTTTGATCGAGAAAACGATCATTCTTCTTCTAAATTTACAATGAAATGGAATAAATGGAGCGAAAGTTGTAGGTTTGAAGAAGAGACCCCTAACGAAGAGCAAAAGATTATTTTGACTAACCCTATTAAAGCCTGGGTTGTTCAACGTCGTAAGTGTAACGTCAAAAATCACTTAAAGAAAACTGAGCCGAGACAATTAGTTATCGCTCCAGCCCACTCTACTTCTAAATCACGCGAAAGTAACATGTAAATATTGAGACACACACCCGAAAAAACATCGTTATATATTGCGATGTTTTTTTATTTTTTTACAATGAAATCTTTAAATGAAATATATTTCATCTGCATCTTATATTTATATCTCTTGTTTATTCTAGTGATACATCCGATGCGAAGTGATGTAAAACGTATAAAAGGAGAGAAATGAAATGAAAAAGAAACTATTACCAATTTGTGCAATGGCACTTTTAACAGTGGGATATTCTTCGGTAGCAAGCGCGGATACTGGAACAGTAACAAAGGAAGAAGCAGCGCAAATGCAGCAAGATAAAGCGAAAAAAGAAGCAGCGATTAAGGAACAGCAAAAAAGTGAAGAAGAGAAAAAGAGACTAGCGCAAGAACAGTTGAAAAATGATATGGCAAAAAAAGAAGCAGCTATAAAAGCTGAGCAAAAGAATGAAGTAGCTAAAAAAGAAGAAGCAAAGCCAGTTGTACAAGGTGAAAAATTACCAAACACAGCATCCAATAATGTAGCAATGATGGCACTAAGCGCATGCCTTGTAGGGGTAGGGACATTATTTGGTTTGAAGCGTCGCAATAAAGTTAAGGCATAAATAAAATATTCTCCTATAAAGAATGGGATAATTTCATATATTAAAAATGGTAGGTTATTCCTACCATTTTTGGCATGGAGGGATGAAACATGAAGTTACTCAATTATATCGGTATCATATTGATGGCCATAGGACTATGTATGGGATCATATTACGCTATGGAATGGTATAAAGGGAAAAGCTCTGCTCAGCAATTGACGAAAGAAGAAATAAAGAGCCTTAACAATATACAACATAATCAGCTTTCTCATGAAACACCTGTAACTTCCCAAGTGCCTTCTTCTCAAACAGAACATAAAGAAGGAGAAAAGGTAGCGATGTTACATATACCGAAAATAAAGAAGAAGTTTTCTATATATTGGGGAGCAAATGATACAACGTTGAAGAAAGGAGTTGGAATGTTCGTTAGTGATTTAACGACAACGCCATCTGGAGGGGGACATACTGTACTAAGTGGGCATAGAGATACTGTATTTACAGATTTAGGAGAGTTAAAAGAAAAGGACACTCTTGTTTTAGAGTATGATAATAAAACTTACACATACGAAATTCAAAAAATATGGATTACCCATGCGGATGATCGTACTGTTATTATAAAAAAAGAAGAACCGATATTAACACTGACGACTTGCTATCCGTTTGATTATATAGGGGATGCACCAGATAGATATATTATCGAAGCGAAGTTAACTGCGAGCTACGCAAAATAAGATTGTAGTTTTTGAAAGTGGAAAGGGGATACATAAGTTATGTCAAAAAACATTTTAATTGTAGAAGATGAAGATATTTTACGTGAAATATTAAAAGATTATTTTTTGAGCGAGCAATATATAGTGTTTGAAGCAAGAGATGGGAAAGAAGCTTTAGTTGTATTTGAGGAAGAAGAGGTTGATTTAGTTATTTTAGACATTATGTTGCCGGAACTCGATGGGTGGTCCGTTTGCCGAAGAATTCGTAAAACATCTGGGGTCCCTATTATTATGCTGACGGCACGTGTAGATGAAGACGATACGTTACTTGGTTTTGAACTTGGGGCAGATGACTATGTGACGAAGCCGTATAGTCCACCCATTCTATTGGCAAGAGCAAAACGATTATTAGAAAGTAGAAAAGCATCGAAGAAACCTTTAGAGAACGAAGATGATACGTTATCGATTCATGGCATCCACGTCCATTTTCCGTCACGTACTGTTACTGTTGATGAGGCAGATGTTAGTTTAACGCATACGGAGTTTGAAATATTAGTGTATTTCATGAAAAACCAAGGAATTGTACTAACAAGGGAACAATTAATTTCAAGAATTTGGGGATATGAATTTGCTGGTGATGATCGAACGGTTAATAGTCATATTCGTAATTTGCGAAATAAGTTAGGAGAGAAAGCGAAATACATTACAACTGTAGTACGAACAGGATATAAATTTGAGGGGAATGTATGAGAAAAGGGATTGTACTAAAATTATTTACGCTCACAACAGTATTATGTATGTTAATTTTAGCGACGATATTTATTGGACAAACGATATTTTTTAAGCAATATTACGCGAATCGAAAAGTGGAAGATATTAAAGTGAATTTAAATTCTTTTGAGAAGAATTATTTGAACTATGCAGGAAGTGCAGAAGGAATTCAGAAGCTGGAGCAAGACTTTTTTAGAGAAAATAATACGTGGATTACGACATTGGATCAGAATGGGAATTTAAAACATGTGGATGATTTTTATTTTGAGGTAACGATAGATCGTAGTCAACAAAAGAGCTTTGGACAACAAATATTCAAAATTCCCCTATACAATCTCGTCAATATAGAGGAGATTGATAATAAACCATCAAATCAGTTTTTAGGCCAAGAAATATATTTTTCTGGAGTGAGAAAAGAAGATAGTTATATTCCATTCTCTTTCTCACTATCTAAGCGGAATTTAAGTGGATCGAATAAACCGTTAGAAAAAGCATTTAATGAGAAGATGAGTAAATTAGATCAAGAGAAAAAGAAAGCAGTTGGGGAGCAAGTTAGTAAGGAAAAGAGGCCGGCAGTTCAGGAACCAGCTGCCCAAGAATCAGATGTTTACATAGGAGGGCGAGTTACGAAAGTGCAGTTCCCTGATGTAAAAGGCCCCGTAAATCCAATTTATAAAAACACTTTATTTTTGGATAGTATAAAAGAATTTCAAACGGATGTAGTACTAAAAGAGAGTAATCAAATCGAATATTCAACAAAGACAATGGACTATGAAAAAAATGATATAAAATATAAATTATTAATGAAACCGATAACAGAAAGAGACGGATCAGTCACATATATTTATGCGATGGCGTCTTTACAGCCTGTAGATGAAGCTGTACAAATGGTGCAAGATTACTACATTTACATCATTGCATTTGTACTCGTTCTCATTTTTCTAGCTTCGTTCTATTACTCTAAACAAATTGCAAAGCCGTTATTAAAAATAAATGATACAACGAAGAAAATAGCACACTTAGATTTCACAGAACAAATACCGATTACTTCAAAAGATGAAATTGGTGATTTATCAAAAAATATTAATGTATTATCCAATAAGCTCCATTCGCATATTGGACAGCTAGAACAAGATATTGAAAAGGAAAGAAAGCTAGAAAATACGCGGAAAGAATTTATTTCTGGTGTTTCGCATGAATTAAAAACACCGCTAAGTATTATGAAAAGCTGTATTTCCATTTTAAAAGATGGAGTAGCAGAACATAAAAAAGAGTACTATTTTCAGGCGATGGAACGAGAAGTAGATAAGATGGATACGTTAATTTTGGATATGCTAGAGTTAGCTAAATTTGAATCAGGCACATATAAAATGAAAAAGGATGTATTTTATATTGATTCGATAATTGAAGATATATGTGAACACCTTTCTGTGGAGATAGAGAAAAAAGAACTTCGTGTGCATAAAAATATATGTTCATTTGAAGTGATGGCAAATCAAAATCGGATTGAACAAGTCATTGTGAATTTCATTACGAATGCCATACGTTATACACCGAATAAAGAGGATATTATTATTTCCACAATAGATGAGAAGGATCGTATAAAGGTGTGTATTGAAAATAAAGGTACTCACATTGAAGAAGAGCAATTAGACAAAATTTGGGATCGTTTTTATCGCGTGGATGCATCCCGTCAGCGCTCACAAGGCGGAACGGGGCTTGGGCTTGCTATTTCAAAGAACATTTTAGAACTACACGATGCTGAATATGGAGTAAAGAATACAGAAGACGGTGTATTATTTTACTTCTACTTACCAAAAAAAGCGTAGATGGTACATGCTACGCTTTTTTTAATTTATTTTCATATTATCTTTACCTAATCTTTATTTTTAAGCGATATAATCTGGTTAGAAAATGAGGTTATGTAAGGAGTCGATGAACCGTGCATAGCAATTGGCTAAGTATAATGGTATTTATTTTCTTTTGTGCATTTATTGTATTTTTAATTGATATTACGATATGAAAAAAGAGCGCTCATTAAGCGCTCTTTTTCTTCGAATTCAGTTGATAAGCATTGATGCTCTTGAATAAGCGTGGTGAAGTAAGAAATAAAAAGATAAGTAAAACGGTACATAAAATATAGGAACCAATCATTGTGCTACCATTTACGATTAATGAATATAGAACTGCTGATTGACCTTTCGGTGCATATTGTCCCCAGAAAATAATACCAGCAATAAAGTGGCAGAAATAGCGAGCAAAGCTACCGACAAATGTAGCAAGGATAATGTAACCAATAACTTTTTTTCCTTCGTTTTGTTTTGATGAAGGTTTGTCTTTACGGCTACCTAAACTGGATTGTTCTTCGCTATTTTCATTTGATGTTAAAAGTGCTTTTTGGATTGGACGATAGAATAAACCAGCAAATCCAATAAAAGCAAAGGCAATGAAGTACTCAATGAATGCTTGAATAGGTGTTAAAATGTAAGCATCTCCCACGACAATTTGTAATAGTCCCCAAACTAAACCACCTAAGAAAGCTGATTTAAAGCCCCAGCGGTATGCAATAATAAAAATAGGAATCATAGCAAATGAAATGGAACCGCCTGTTGGAAGTTTAAGTGATAATGGTAAAATGTCGATAATCATGGCGAAGGCTGCAAGAATTGCAGATTCGATCATCGCTTGTAAATTGGTGTTACGCATGTTGTCTCCCCCTAAATCCAAGTTATACAAAAAAGAATAGATATCATAGGAGGATACGAAATACGTAAATAAAAAAGAGGTATGTATTTCGGACGTTTGCACAATCCCTGCGTTAGCATTAACTAACAGGTTCGAAGGGTCGGAACGAAGTGTTCCCTCTCAGCGACATGGCTCCCCCTGTGATAACGAGATTCTTTATTTGCTATTGTTTATTGTAAGCGAAATGGATGAGAATGGCAAACGAATCAATTATGACAATTATTGAAATAAAATTGTAGAAAAATGTTAATAATTATGAAGTCAAAGGGGATAGTGCTCGAGAAATAGAGTGTGCTATAATTCTTCTGAAAATAATTATCATTCTCTTCGGAGGGGGAAGGTTATGAGCTTAGTAGATATTAAAATCGGTGAGAAAGTGTTAGTGAAAAGTATGCAGTCTTTAGATTATTTACTAAAGAGAAGACTGACTGCTTTCGGTCTTTCTGAAGGAAGCGAACTTCGCATGAAGCAGAAAGCGATGTTCAAAGGTCCTTGTACATTGGAGTGTCGTGGACAGTTAATTAGTATTCGTCATTGTGACGCGAAAATGATAAAGGTGGAATTAGCGTGAATAAGGTAGCATTGCTAGGGAATCCAAATACAGGGAAGACATCATTATTTAATGCACTTACTGGTTCTTATGAATATGTAGGGAACTGGAGCGGTGTAACAGTAGAAAAGAAGATTGGTAAATTAAAAGATAAACAAGGAACATTAATTGATTTACCGGGTGTTTATGATTTAAATCCAGTTTCGCGTGATGAAGGTGTCGTTACGAATTTTCTACTAACAGACGAATTTCATCATATGTTAAATATAGTGGATTCTTCGCAATTCGAGAGAAATATGCATTTAACGTTGCAATTACTTGAATTTGGAAAACCGGTTTCAATTGGAGTAAATATGGTCGATGTGGCAAAGCAACGAGGCATTGTAATTGATGTAAAACGGTTATCAGAAAGATTAGGTGTAACAGTCGTTCCTGTCGTTGCGAGAAGCGGAAAAGGCTGTGAAGAACTACTTGCAACGCTTAAAGAAAATGACAAAAGCGAGAAAACGCCATTCATTATTTCATATAGTGTACTAATGGATGAAGGAATTGGAGAGGTAATTTCTCTTTTAGAGAAAGCGAATTATAAGCATCCGAGATGGCTAGCCCTTCAATTTTTAAGTAATAACGAAGTAGTAGAAAAAGAAATGAAAGCATTACTAATTTATAAGGAACTTGTAGCCATTCGATCTTGTCTAGAAGGAAAACTTGATTGTACGTTAGAAGAGCACATTTACAAAACTCGTGAAGCGTATATTGAAAAGTTAAAAACAAATGTTATGAAGCATGAGAAAGAAGGGGAAATTCCTTTCTCGGAAAAAGTCGATAGGTTAATTACACATAAAATTTTAGGACTTCCAATCTTTTTAGCAGTTATGTTTTTTATTTTTCAGGTTACGTTTACGTGGATCGGTACACCTTTATCTGATATTTTAGATGGATTTTTTGGCGGACAGCTTACGGATTGGGTAACGGCTGGGCTCGCAAATGTTGGTGCTTCTCATTTTATTCAAGCAATCGTTACAGAAGGTATTATTGCCGGCGTTGGTGCGGTATTAGTATTCGTTCCACAAATCTTTGCACTTTTCTTTTTCATTTCATTATTAGAAGACTCAGGATATATGGCGCGAATTGCAGTTGTTATGGATAGAATTATGGAGTTCTTCGGTTTAAACGGAAAAGCGTTCATTCCGATGATTATCGGTTTTGGATGTAATGTTCCAGGTATTATGGCAGCGAGAACGATTGAACAAGAAAAAGAACGTTTACTTACAGTCCTTGTAACACCGTTTATGTCTTGCTCGGCACGTTTACCTGTATATGCATTATTTGCGGGAGTATTCTTCCCTCATAGTCAGGCAACTGTTGTGTTTTCTTTATATGTTGCAGGTATTGTTCTTGCGTTATTAGTTACAAAAATTATGTCTCTTACCATTTTAAAAGCGGAAAAATCTATTTTCGTTATTGAACTACCTCCTTACCGCGTGCCACAAGCGAAAACGTTATGGCTAAGCACGTGGGAGAAAGGGAAAGGATTTGTTCGTAAAGCAGGTACATTTATCTTCGGTGGTTCTGTTGTCATTTGGTTATTAAACTATGCAGGTCCATCAGGATTTGGTGTTGATATGGGAGACAGTTATTTAGCGATGATTGGTGGATTTATCGCACCACTATTTGCACCGCTCGGCTTTGGAACGTGGCAAGCTGCAGCATCTCTTTTAACAGGATTTTTAGCGAAAGAAGTTGTCGTTTCTACAATGGCAATTATTTATGCGGTGAAAGAAGATGTGTTAGGAAATGTAATGGGAGCACATTATACTGCGTTATCAGCATATGCATTTATGTTCTTTATTTTATTATATGTTCCGTGTTTAGCGACAGTAGCTGTTATTAAACGTGAAACAGGGTCAGCGAAGTGGACGATTTTCTCTGTTGTGTATCCACTCGTTGTTGCTTATGTATTAACGCTCATTATATACCAAGTTGGATCCTTACTCGGATTCTAGAAGGAGATGGATTAGGGTGATGGTCAATATTATAATTGGAGCTATCATTTTTGGTTATGCAGCATACACGTTAGTTAATTTTGTAAAGAGAAGTAAAAAGGGAAAATGCGCAGCCTGTTCTTTAAATAAGTCATGTCAGTCGCAAACTTGTAGTCCGGATATGGAGCAAGTGGCTCATAATAAATAGAAAAAAGCTTTGCGAATTTTTTCGCAAAGCTTTTTTGTTTTACTTTTTAATTTTTACAAGTTGAGAAGCTTCTACTCCGTTGTAGCCAGGGAATTCTTTACTAGGGTCTTTATCGAATTTTAATACACCTACAGATTTTTCATCACCTTTTACATTGCTGTAAGTTGCGTCATCAACAATTGCGTACATATCTGTATATGCGCGGCCACTTCCGATAATTGTGTTGCCTTCATATTTTAATTTCGCACCATCAAGTGTAGCATTTTCAACTTTCTCTTTTGCGAATAATACACCTTGTTCCGCTGTTACAGCTGGTAATTTATCAAGTGGTTTTGTGTCGTCGTTTTTATCGACTTTGCTAAGTAACTCTTTCTTCACCAGTTCTTCACCAGTTTTCTTATCCATTACAAGAACTTTTTTGCCATCTAATGTTGTCATTTTCATTTTATAGAAGTCTTTTTCTTTCACTTCTTTTTTATTTTTATCTGTAATTTGTTGAACTTGTTCTTCTGATCCGTACAGTACAAAACCGTTCGCTTTATCTCCTAATAAAGAACAACCTGATAATGCTCCAAGTGAAATTGCTGCTGCTAATCCGATTCCTACTAATTTTTTCATGATGATGTCTCCTTTTATATGTTTTATAGTAAATACATTTTTGTATTAGTTCTGAAATGATGAGAAGCTTATTTGCTGCTTCTGGTATTAGTGTATAAGAAATATGGAAACGTAACTATCGAGTTAGCTTACAGTAACATTACAATAATGTAATTTAGTGAAAGTACGTAAAAATTAGTCAAATCTAAAGAGGGTTAATGAGAATATATTGGGAAAACAATATTGTATCTAGAATGTCATATTATATTGGATGTATTTTGGAAATAACATGTAAGGACATCTTCGTTTTGTTATAATAAACACGTAGGTTGTAAAAATGAATATTCTTTACTGTTAAGGGAGATTTTTCAGTTTTCCAAGTAGTGAATTTGAAATATGAGGTAAGTTATAGGAGGAATTAGAATGTCTGTATTTAAACGATTACGAGATTTAACAATGTCGAATGTATATTCATTAATTGAAAAAGCGGAAGATCCAGTTAAGATGACGGATCAATATTTACGCGATATGCAAGCAGATGTACAAGAAGCTGAGAAAAGTGTAGCAGCTCAAATTGCACTTGAGAAGAAATTCAAAATATTATTTGAAGAGCAAGAAGCACTTGTGAAAAAACGTGAAGAGCAAGCTCATATGGCTGTTCAAGCAAGCAACCTTGACCTTGCGCGTCGTGCTCTTGAAGAAAAACAAAATGCAGAGCAAAAGATGAATGAGTATAAGGTAAGCTATGAGCAAAACAAAGCTGCTGCTGATAATCTTCGTTTGAAGCTAGAAGAAATGCGTAAGCAATTAACAGAGCTGAAAAATAAACGTGAAACACTTGTAGCACGTGTAAATGCGGCGAAAGCACAAAAGAATATTAATCAGGCGATGTCTGGATTTGATTCAAACTCAGCAAAAGCTGGTTTAAGCCGTATGGAAGAGAAAGCTCTTCAATTAGAGGCTGAAGCAGAAGCAAGCGGCGAAGTGTATAGAAAAGAAAAGTCATTAGATGATGAATTCGCAAGCTTAAACAAAAATTCTGCTGTTGACGATGAATTAGCTCGTATTATGAAGCAGTATGAGAAATAATATAGAATAGACAAAGAAACCGACATGTCTGAAGAGAATTCATGTCGGTTTTCTATTATTTTTTTAGAGGAGGTTTTGCAATGACATGGACGAATGTAGTAGCCATGCTTGTATGGACTGGAGCAAGTGCAGTACTTTTATTTGCAATTATGTGGGTTGATTCAATCTTTACGAAATACAATGACTTAAAAGAAATAAAGAATGGAAATACAGCTGTAACAACTCGTTTCGTTATGAAATTATTCGCGCAAGGGTATATTTTATCTCAATCGATTACGAAAGCAAATGATTTATGGCAAGCGCTACTTGCATCAGCAGTTTCTTTCGTTATTTTATTAGTGGTAGAAATGTTTATCGAGTTTGTGTTAAAGAAAATGGCTGGTTTAGATTTAGAAGAAGGTACGAAAGAAGGCAGTATTGCGCATGCGATGTTGGCCGGATCATTACATATCGTTGGTGCACTTATTTTAGGTGCTTGTTTATAAAGAGAGAAGGAGGGGTAGATCGTGAGTTTATTTAAACGAATTAAAAATATAATGAAGAGCCCAGAGCCGCCGAAACCAGAAAAAAGTTTGTTAACGTTAGCTCCTGGCGATATGGTTGAAGTTTCATTAATCATGTACGAATTAATCGGGAAAACGAGTATGCATTCTCGTAAAGAAATTGTTTTAACACTGCAAGACGGGAAAGATATTCGTTATTTGAAAATTGAAGATCGTGAAAATACGTATTACAAATTATATACACCAATTGATGGTCGTTTAGATTCGATTGATGAAATTCCGACGACCATTGAAATGGATGATACAGCGTACCATATGGAAGAGCAATATAACGGACGTGTTGTTGTGATGGGGAAAACACCATTCTCTGCTTCAGAGGAACAGTACGTATGGGAATTCCAATCAGATAACCGAAAATTATTGCGTATTGAATGGCAAAATGGTCGCACAATGATGTATGAGGGAGAAGCAATTATTCCTGCTGATGTACAAATTATTCGAGCAACGTAAGGGGGCGTAATCATGTCAAACCGATTGTTTACCATGATTAAATCGTTCGTGATCCCTATACTTGCTATCGTTATATTACTTGTTGTTGCTGGATATGCCTTATCAGGTTGTCAAGGCGGGCAGACAAAGTCGATTCAAGATCGTTATCCACTTGAGTCTGTCGCTAAGGAAGGTAAACAAGAATCTTACGTGTATAGGGCCGCCAATCGGCCAGTTCCTGAGGTCGCAAAGGAACTTATAGCTGAAAGGAAACCGAAGCAAGCATCTAAAGAAGACGAAAATCAAATGTTCCTCGTTTATTCTGATAAAATGTATAGTTTGCAAAAGGATAAAGAGAAACCATCTGATACGTTAATTGAAGTAAGTAATGAAGAATTTGTTCGTCAAAATTACCAACCATCCTTTCTGCAAGGATATATTATGGGAAGTATTTTAAACGATATATTCGGTTCAAAAAAATCATCTTCAGGTGATTACCGAGGATATAATGACAGACAAAATCATAAACCAGTTGTTCCAGAGAGACCACCTACGAAAGAAGAAAAGAAAACCCCGCCTCCGATTACGAAGGAAGGGAAAGGATCTATCATTAAGCGAGGCGATAATGTAGATTCGAAATCTTCTGTAGGAGATACAGGAAGTATTACGAAAAAAGGAAGTAGTACACCTCCGCCTTCGACTGGAAGCAAAGGGAAAATTACAAAAACACCAGGTGGCTCGAGCGGATCAGATGTGAAGCCAAAATCATCTATTAAAACGCCGCCAAAGAATACATCTCCCCCGAAAACGAGGGTTGGTGGTTCAGGAAAGATTACGAAGAGAAGATAGTTATAGAGACCGAAAAGTGGAAGTTGCTTTTCGGTCTTTTTATTATGGAAATTAATTCCTTGTAGCTGCTACAATTAAGTTATAAGGAGGAGATTAGTATGACTATATATAAAAGGTTTAGTTTGATTATGTTCCTCGTCTTATTTCTCAGTTTGTTTATTAGCTCAACGATGAAATTTCACTTTGTAGTAGGTATTCTATGGATATTATGTACATGCACTCTCTTTCTATATGTTCCGCTTCGCTTTCAACATGAATTGCCGGCCTTTCAAAAATACGTAGCATGGATTAAGAGAGGAGGAAGATGGGGAGAGTAAAAATATATCAGCGATTATCAGAATATATCGACCACAACTCAAAATATATCAGCGATTATCGAAATATATCGACATACCGACAAAAACTGACAACAATAGCAAGTTCATAATAAGAAGAGGGTGTGCCAAATTGTTGGCACACCCTCTTTATTCATAATGATTAATGAATATCACGTTTCTTAAAGTTACCGCCTTTTACTTCTGCTACGTCATAAACTGTAATAAAGGCATTTGGATCGATTTCATTAATCAAATCCTTCATTTTACTTTCTTCTAAACGGTTAATTACACAAGAAATTTCTTTGAATTTCTCTCTTGAATAACCACCATAAACTTCATTGTATGTTGCGCTTCGGCCTAAACGATCGCGAATGGTTTCTACCATTAATTCAGGCTCTTTCGTAATGATTTTAAATGCTTTGGAACCACTTAAACCAACTTCAACGATATGAATCACTTTCGAAGCAATAAAGTAAGCAATTGCTGAAAGGATAGCTCCTTGAAGACCGAATACTGTTGATACGAAAATAAATACGAACATGTTTAAGAATAAAATAAGGTCACTTGTTCCAAAAGGTAACTTGCGAGAAAGCAATACAGCTAGCATATCGATTCCATCTAATGCGCCGCCGTTACGTAATGCTAGTCCCATACCGAAACCGATAATAATACCACCAACAACTGTAACAAGTAGTGTATCGCCTTCAATAATAGCTGGTATTCCGTGCATAACAACGGTACCTATTGCTAATGAAGCAATCCCGATAATAGAATAAATTGCAAAGCTTTTACCAATTTGTTTATATCCTAACCAAACGAAAGGAATGTTAATAACTGCGATTAGAGCTCCTAATGGCAATCCAAATAATCTTGAACTAACGATACTTAAACCAGTTACGCCACCGTCTGATACGTTATTTGGAATTAATACAGCTTCTAATCCGTACGCTGTGATAAATGCCCCAATAATAATCATCAAAGCTTTTGAAGCGATTTTTAGCTTATTGGGCTTGTTTTTGATAATTTTCTCCATGTAATTGCCTCGTTTCAAACTAGTTTCTTATTTGTTACGTAATTCACACCTAAATTCCATTTTAACATTTAATTTGAAAAAATTCTCCTTTAATGGATGTATGCAGGGAATATTATCACCATATTATCTTTAAAATATTTTTGAAATGAGTATAAGAAATCCCATCCTTTCAAAGGGTGGGAGACTATTAAGAAATGATAAAACTAAGCACGGATACGAATAAGGAGAATCCTAAAATAGCTCCGCAAAACTTCATATGACGTTTACGTCCCATCACAACAATTGCGACATATTCACGAATCATTGCATTAGGCCAGTAATAAAAGGCAGTTTTGGATCCGATTCCTTGGCTATTAAGACCCGCTTGTCTTGCATATATACCAGCGCGGAAAAGGTGGAAATTATTTGTTGTAAAAATACTTCTATATTTACCTTCTGGCTTTAAAGAATCCATAATTTCTTTAGAGAACGACATGTTTTGATATGTGTTTACAGAGCGATTTTCTTGCACTGTATGTTCAAGGGGAATTCCTTTTTCAACAGCGTATTTTTGCATCGCTTCTGCCTCTGGAAGGCCTTCATCTGGACCTTGTCCACCAGAGAAAATGATTGTTGGCGCTGTATTCACAGCTGCTTGCTTCCAATAAAAGTCGATTGCTTTATGAATACGACTTGCAAGTAAAGGCGGTACTTTATCATTAATTAAGCCGCTACCGAGAACGATGATGAAATCTTGGTTACGTCTTGGTCTGTTGAATTGATATAGGAAATAAGCGGTTAAGAAGTTAGATAGATGTATAAAGAAATATACGGTTATAAGAGAAATTCCAGCAAAAATAGGCGTTAAATGCGGTGAAACTAAGCTTGCTGGATTTATAATAGGGAGTAACATCAAGAATAAAATCCCTAAAGCCGCAATAAGTGTTAAACAGTTCGTGAAGCGTCTTCCTTCGCGTTTCATTAAAATTCTAGCATTAAGAAATAACCCAACCATTAAAGCGATAACTGCAAAAGGAAGCATAATGATAAGTGCTAAAATGGGTAAAAATATAATGTAGCGTAGGGCATCATTGCCAGAGTCATAAGATGCAGCCGTGCAAAAAAGAAGGAAAAAACAGAAAAAGGCATTAAATAAAAAACCGTTTATTATTTTTCGCGGATCCTTTAAGTAAGAAATAAGAAAAATAATAAACAATATAAGGGGAATAATTCCTAAATACATCATAAATATAGTACACCTCAATTTGTATAATAATTTGACATACCTTCTATAATACATGATGTTATAATTGAAAATGAAAGAAAAAATGATTTTGAATTTTCTCAATAAAATATATAGATACATATGTTACAATGTATTCAAGGCGATATATTAAAAGTAAAATGGTTGAAAAGACACTCTAGGGAGTGTCTTTTCTCAGGCTGTGGAGAAAGTCTTCTCCACAGCCTGTTTTTGTGTCTGAACCTCTTTTTATGTGTCAACACTGATAAAAAAGAGGAAAAGGAGAGATTTCTTATGATGGGT